>CAKQRE010000008.1 GCA_934271265.1 uncultured Clostridia bacterium
AAATCGGGAAAAATCATCGGAAAATAAGCTCTTTAAGGCGCAAAGCGTTTTTACGGATGAAAAATCGTGTTTTGACAAGGCAAACGCTCAAAATTATACTCTCCCGTATATTGCCGAGCGTTTAACAAGCCGATTTTTCATCCGTAAAAATAGTTCGTGATAACCAATGTTAAGCCTATTTAAAATTCGAATCAACAAAGTCAAATGTGTGTGCCGAAATTTTTTAAAATAAGGAAAGATCAAAGGCGATTGAGTTGTTTGAGAATAAATCAATTCGGTTGAAAAATTCAGGAACTTATGCTATAATAATTGTATCGTAAAGGGTAAAAATATTTAAGTCAGACTGATATCTCGATATTTGATGAATATGTTAAAGAACATTTTAAGATTATGGTAAAATTGATTGACTTATTTAAAAAAGTACTATAATATGTGGTAAAGTAGATTTCCCGTTTGAAAGAAAAGCGAGATTGCCGGTTATAGCAATCTCCTTATCTTGCTTGTCTCTTGGGAATGTAAAATAAAGTTTGCAAGTAAGAAAAAGGGATTAAACACTTTTCCTTTTCTTAGGAGTTCTATATGGTTGAACAATTAAAAATAATTCTAACAGAAATCGAAAAAGAGATAGCAAGTGAAAACTCTATTTGGGACAAAGAACAACTGGTTCATGTAGTAAAGCCAGAGATGGAGAAATTATATGCTTATTTTGCAGACGGAAAAGTATTTTTTAAATATGGGAAAAAACAAAGGATGTTGGAATCAACGTATATTATAACAGATTCTATAAATAGTTTGATGAATACTGATTTGGGAAAAGAAATTATTAAATTGCAAGACATGTATAATAAACTATAAGTTGATATTTTTATTACAAAAAAATCTTGAAAGCTTTCTTTAATGATACAGACGCTGAAGGAAATGTAGAATTAACGATTACCTTAACCGATGATGAGTTCGTAATTGAGAACCTTTCAAGAAAATCTATCGGAAAAATAAAAAAATCAGAAATCAAAACGATAAAAGCTTCGAAAAAATGTATTTTTATAAAGACAACAATGAAACAAATTGCATTTTTTCCAAAAACAACGGAGCTGTCTGAGTTGTTTGGCGTAAAATAAATCAAAAAAGCTTAAAAACTAATTAAACAAAGCGACGGATTTGAGTTTTTCTACGACCAAGCGGGCGTTGCAGGTATGAAATATAACGGCGCAACGTATGTCTATAGAAAGGATGCGCAAGGAAACGTTATTGCCCTTATCGACGAAACCGGAAAAGAGTTGCAAATTCTACAGTACGTAAAGGTATTGCACTATCTCAAGCAGGTGGGAAATTTGCATTTGTTACTCAAAAAGCTGTTGCAGTGGTATCTTCTTCCGGTGTTCTGATAACAACTTATGGAAAAAATTTTTATGATGCAGGCATCATGGAAATTATAAAGGTTTTATTTGGAAGGTAAATTATGTTATTGATTATTAATGCATTATTAGATTTGTGGGATCCATATGAAATTTATTTGTTTCCCCAAAATGAATATACAGGTTATGCTATAAAAATTTATGAATTTATTGAGAAACATAAAGTTTCAAATATAGAAACACTTACTAATTTTGTTTTTGCCATATTACCCCCTATAAGCAAGAATAATGATACAATATCAAAAATTGAATATGAGAGATTTGCTAAAACACTATTATTGATATTAAAAAAATAGGATAGATTTTTTACTAAGGAATTTTGTTGCATGTCGCGGCAACTTATTATTCCGCTTATCTGCTCTGAGTATTTGCTACAGCATTTGTCGCAAAACCGCAAATTTTGTGACAGGATATTCAAAAATTATTATCCGAACTCTTGACAATAACATTATAAGTTTGCAGGAAGCTATTAAATTTTTCTTTAATGATTATTTGCAAATGGTTATCACGGACGGGGAATATTTTGCCTTAATAAAAGAAGAAACATCCGGGAGTTATTCGCAAAAATACGTTTTAATTAATCAAGTTAAAAGTAATTAATAATTTTAATATGCACCCTAAAAGTTAAACAGGCTTTTAGTGGTGCCTATTTTATGATATAATTGCATTACTTGACACAAGTGGCGCAGTTGTGGTAGCTGATAGCGTAATCATGGGAGAGTAAAGCGTGTGAGTAAAAAAAACTTACACGTTTTTTTGTGCGCTAATATTTATTGCAGAGCCAAATTTTGCCGTAAAAATCTTAGCTTCAAAGTATGCTTATGCAGACGGAACAAGTGTTGTTCGGGCTCAAACAGTTCCTGACGGCAGTAAATTCGCTTAGACGAACAATCGGTATATACGGATAAGCAGGCGCGGGCGGGATCGGAATGACAACCAAAACGGCGGGGTGCCGGGAAAACTCTGCATTGGATCTAAGCGTTCCGAAAGGGCGGATTTACGAAAATTTTACCCAAAATTTACCGGATACCGCTTTTTAAACGAAGAAAAATGCGCTACAATATTTTTGACAAATCAAGAATGCGAGGTGCATAAAATATGAACGTAACGAGTAGCGTTTTCAAAACAGTAGGGTATTATTCCGGAAGTAAAAGAGGGGCTGTTTTTATGTCCCGCGAAGGGGTGAAAGTGTCGCTTTGCGGAAAAGGCATATTGTTTCCTTACGAGAAAATAAGCTTCGTTTCCTACGACCGATTTCAGGGAGAAGAAAGCGGGGTTTTTCGTATCAGCTCCGCAAGCGGAGATTACAGTTTGCGCGGTATCATTTTTGTCGGCGACTCTTTTTGCGAACTGAACGAGTGCAGAATTCGTGCGAAAACCGTTTCTTCCGGGATCGGCGGAACAAAGGTTTCCGCATGAAAACAGAAGCGTTTACCGCATGAGCGAACAGGGTGAAACGACGGTTTTGCCCGGGCGGAAGAAGGAAAGAAAGAAAAAGGATAGAAAAATTTCGATTTTATATTTTCATTAGATTGACTTTTCCCGATAAATGACTATAATAAAATGGGAAGAGCAAAGGCGTTCAATGGGTCAGGCTGTTTGTCCCCCGTGAACGCCTTTTTGATTTTTCGGTATCTGCGGTATGCCTGCGCCGGTCGGGCGGAGCGGCAGGGTTTCCCGGAAAGAGAGAAAAGAGGTGTTTATGGTCTTTGGGTCTGCCGTTTTCGCGGCATGTTTGAAAACAGGTTCTTTTGTCAGCCGCACGGAAGGGGGAAGCCGATGAACGCTGCCGACGGAAAAACGGACGTGCGTATCCTCGCGGTGAGCGCGGGGGCGAAAGCCGCCGGCTTTTTCGAAGCCTGTCTTTCGGAATACGAAACCACGATCGTGTCTTCCTTAAAAGAAGCAAAAGAAAAGGTTTGCGCATTTTCTTACGACGTTGTGATCCTTTCTTCCGGAAAAGAGGGGAAAGGTGTTCCTTCCGCGGAATGTTCTTTTGCCGAAGAAATAGTGAAAACAACGAACGCGGGCGTGATCCTGATCTGTCGGGAAGAAGACTACGAAACCGTTTCCTTGCGGGAAGAGAGGTTTGGTATTTACTGTCTGAAACGACCGCTGTCGCCGCAGAGTTTTCTGCAGGGGGTGCACCTTGCGGTCGCGACGGGGATAAGGCTTCGCGGATATTCCGCGCGGACGGAAACGCTGAAAGAAAAAATGGAAGAAGTGAAACTCGTCGGCAGGGCGAAGCTTCTTCTGATCACGAAACTCGGGCTTACCGAGGAAGAAGCCCATCGCTATATCGAAAAGCAGGCGATGGATAAATGCGTGCGCAGATCCGTCATCGCGACGGAACTGATCAAAACGTATATCAACTGATTTGCCGCGAAGCGACCGCTTTGCGGGAAATTCTCTTTTTCGGCTTACATCATTCACGAAATCAATTTTATTCTATATAGAAACAGAGGAAAAGGCTATGAAAAAATTTATTTTCGTAACGGGAGGGGTCGTGTCCGGGCTCGGCAAGGGCATTACGGCGGCTTCTCTCGGTAGACTTCTGAAAGCTCGCGGGCTGAAGGTCGCGGCGCAGAAACTTGATCCCTATATCAACGTGGATCCCGGCACGATGAGCCCCTATCAGCACGGCGAGGTCTACGTGACGGAAGACGGCGCTGAGACCGATCTCGACCTCGGGCATTACGAGCGGTTTATCGACGAAAATCTGAACAAGTATTCCAATCTTACGACGGGAAAGGTGTTCTGGAACGTTCTGAACAAAGAGAGACGGGGCGAATACCTCGGTTCTACCGTTCAGACCATCCCTCACATCACGAACGAGATCAAAGATTTCGTTTATCGCGTAGGCAGAGAAACGGATGCGGACGTCGTGATCACGGAGATCGGCGGAACGATCGGCGATATCGAATCGCAACCCTTCCTCGAGGCGGTGAGACAGATCTCCCTCGAAGTCGGCAGAGAAAACAGCCTTTTCATCCACGTAACCCTCGTTCCTTTCCTTTCCGGAAGCGACGAGCACAAGAGCAAACCCACCCAACATTCCGTAAAGGAATTGCAGGGAATGGGCATTAATCCAAATATTATCATTCTTCGTTGCGACGAACCGCTGGAAGACAGTATTTTCAACAAGATATCTCTTTTCTGCAACGTGAAGAAAGACTGCGTGATCGAAAACATCACGTTGCCCGTATTGTACGAAGCGCCGCTGATGCTTGAAAGCCATCATTTTTCAGACGTTGTGTGCCGTGAGCTCGGTATTGCCGCTCCCGCGCCCGACCTTACCGAATGGACGCGCATGGTTGACAGGATCAAGAATCTTCACAGCGAGGTCAATATCGCGATCGTCGGGAAATACGTCGCCCTGCACGACGCTTATCTTTCCGTTGCGGAGGCTCTCCGCCACGCAGGGTATTGGTGCGGAGCGAAAGTCAACGTACTCTGGACGGACAGCGAAACGGTCACCGAGGAAACGGTCGGCGACATTCTGAAGAATGCGGACGGTATTCTCGTCCCGGGCGGATTCGGAAACCGCGGGATCGAAGGAAAAATCGTCGCGGCGAAATATGCGCGGGAGCATGATATCCCCTATCTCGGGATCTGCCTCGGTATGCAGGTCGCGGTGATCGAGTTCGCGAGAAACGTCTGCGGGCTTACCGATGCGAATTCGGGTGAATTCGACCCCGATTGCAAACATAAAGTCATCGATTTTCTGCCCGATCAGAGCGACTCCGTGGATAAGGGAGGCACGCTGCGTCTCGGCGCGTATCCCTGCCACGTGATGGAAAACACAAAACTTGCCGAATGCTACGGCGAGCCCGTTATTTTCGAGCGTCACAGACATCGCTATGAATTCAACAACGATTACCGCGAGCTTCTTAGCGAAAAAGGACTCGTGATCGGCGGAACGTCGCCGGATGGGTATATCGTGGAAACGGTGGAGCTCGACGACAAAAAATTCTTTGTCGGCGTACAGTTCCATCCGGAATTCAAAAGCCGCCCGAACAAGCCGCATCCTCTTTTCAAAGGGCTTGTAGCCGCCGCGCTTGCGGACAAAAACGAAAAAAAATAAATTCCCGGGTCGGCGGTTATTTCCGCTAAACCTGTCGTTCCGCCCGATCTTCCTGCGGGACAGAATAAGAAAAAGGATCATTTTATGTCAGAATTTTACGAAAATCCACTTTGCACCCGCTATGCAAGCGACGAGATGAAAAGGATCTTTTCTTCCGATAAAAAGTTTTCTACCTGGAGAAAACTCTGGATCGCTCTTGCCGAAAGCGAAAAAGAACTCGGGCTTGCGATCACGGACGAGCAGATCGCCGAGATGAAAGAGCATATTTACGATATCGATTACGCGAAGGCGGCGGAGTACGAAAACAAGCTTCGCCATGACGTAATGGCTCATCTGCACGCTTTCTGCGATCTTTGCCCGAAGGCGCAACCCATCGTTCACCTCGGCGCAACGAGTTGTTACGTCGGCGACAATACCGACATCATCGTGATGAAAGAAGGTCTTCTTCGCGTAAGAAAACTTCTTCTGAACGCGATTGCCGCGCTTGCCGATTTTGCGGAAAAGTATAAAGATATTCCCACGCTTGCATACACCCATTTTCAGTCCGCACAGCCGACGACCGTCGGCAAACGCGCTACCTTGTGGCTTCAGGATCTCGTTTCCGATCTCGACGCCCTCGATTATCAGCTGAAAAATCTGAAACTTCTCGGTTGTAAAGGAACTACGGGTACCGCGGCGAGTTTCCTGACTCTTTTTAACGGCGATCACGCCAAGGTGAAGGAGTTGGAAAAGAGGATCGCGGAAAAAATGGGTTTTGACGGCTGCTATGCCGTTTCGGGGCAGACTTATTCCCGTAAAGTCGATTTCAACGTGCTTTCCGTTCTTGCCGGGATCGCGCAGAGCGCGACGAAGTTTTCTTCCGATATCCGCCTTCTTTCTCATCTGAAAGAATTCGACGAGCCGTTCGAGAGCGGGCAGGTAGGCTCTTCTGCCATGGCGTACAAGAGAAACCCCATGCGCAGCGAGCGCATCGCCTCTCTTTCCCGTTATGTGATCGCGGATCTGATGAATCCCGCCATCACCGCTTCGGCGCAGTGGTTCGAAAGAACGCTCGACGATTCCGCAAACAAGCGCATTTCCGTGCCGGAGGCATTTCTCGCGATCGACGGCGTGCTTTCCCTCTATATCAACATCGTAAAGGGCGGCAGCATTTATCCGAAGATGGCGGAAAGACACCTGAACGAGGAACTTCCGTTTATGGCAACGGAAAATATTCTGATGTATTGCGTGGAAAAGGGCGGGGACAGGCAGGTCCTGCACGAAGCCATCCGCACTCATTCCGTGGAAACGGCGAAAGCCATGAAACTTTACGGAACGGATAACGACGTTCTGGACAAGATCGCGGCGGATCCTCTTTTCAAGGTAACGAGAAAAGAGATCGACAAGATCCTTTCCGAGTATTCCTTCACCGGTTGCGCGAGCGAGCAGACGACGGATTATCTCGAAAATTGTGTAAAACCGATCCTTGCGGCAAATGCCGGCGAAATGGGGATGTCGGTTAAAATAAACGTATAAAACATTATAAGGAGATTTGATATTATGTTGACTTCAATCGTAGGTATTAACTGGGGAGACGAAGGAAAGGGCAGAATGGTTGACCTTCTTTCGCAGAAGTACGATATCGTTTGCAGATATCAGGGCGGCAACAATGCCGGGCACACCGTTATCAACGGCGATCTTAAGGTGATTTTGAACCTGCTTCCTTCCGGGATCCTTCGTCCGGAAACGGTAAACGTGATGGGAACCGGCATGGTGATCGACACGAAACACCTGTTCAACGAGGTTGCTTCTCTCAGAGAAAAAGGGGTTGAGATCTCCCCGAAAAATCTTAAGATCAGCGACCGTGCAACGATCTGCATGCCCTATCACGTTCTTCTCGACTGTCTGGAAGAAGACAGACTCGGCGACGCGAAATTCGGCTCGACCCGCCGCGGCATCGCTCCCGTTTATGCCGACAAATACATGAAAAAGACCCTTCGCATGGGGGATATTCTTCATTTCGATCAGATCGAGAAAAAGCTGAAAGGAATTCTCGAATGGAAAAATCTTACCATCGTGGGCGGCTATAAGGCGGAACCCGTAAAACTCGAAGACATGATGGAATGGCTGAAAACGTACGCGCTTCCCTTCAAAGATTATATCTGCGACACGACGGAATATCTCACGAATGCGACTGCGGAAGGAAAGTCGGTCATGTTCGAGGCTCAGCTCGGCGCTCTGCGCGACATCGATTTCGGTATTTATCCTTACACTTCTTCCTCCAGCACGATCGCCGGATATGCGCCGATCGGAGCCGGCGTTCCCGCCAAAAAACTCGATAACGTGGTTGGCATTATGAAGGCGTATTCGAGCTGCGTGGGCGAAGGACCGTTCACCTGCGAATTGTTCGGAAAAGAAGGAGACGACCTGCGCGATGCCGGCGGCGAATACGGCGCGGCAACGGGCAGACCGAGAAGAGTAGGCGGGTTTGACGTGGTTGCTTCCCGTTACGGTATTCTGATGCAGGGGGCGGATGATATCGCCCTTACCAAACTTGACGTTCTTTCCTATCTCGGCGAGATCCCCGTGTGCGTCGCATACGAAGTAGACGGCAAGAGAACGGAACGTTTCCCGCAGGGAGAAGCATTGAAAAACGCAAAACCGATCTATGAGTATAAAAAAGGTTGGAAATGCGATATCTCCGCTTGCAGAAAGTGGAGCGATCTTCCGAAAGAGGCGCAGGACTACGTTACCTATATCGAGAAAGCGACCGATTGTAAGATCAGATACGTTTCCGTCGGCGCGGATCGCGAAAGTTATGTTCAGCTGTACTGATCGGTAATAAACGGACATACTTGTTTACATAAAAAACCCGGGAAAACTCTTCCCGGGTTTTTCGTTTATTTGCTTCGGCGATAACGTCTCAGTAATTCCATTCCGTCTGCATAAGAAGTCCGTTCAGAAGAGTGGAGAATTTCGTGAGGTATTTCAGCGGACGGTCGGGGAAATAATGTTCGATGTATTCGAGGTAATCTTTTTCGGTGTTCATGATCATACCGACCATATAGGTTTCGCCGTAACCGGTGTAATCGGGGATCTCCCAGTTGGTTGCTTCCATGTAAAGATAAGTGATCCCCTTTTCGACAAACGGCGCGTGGTCGCTCCAGTCGCCCGTAGAGGGAGAAGCATAGTCGGGATCTTCGCCGCTATAGTTTTCGGGTGCAAGGTTGCCCCACGTCCAGGGGTTGCTCTTGAAGGAAAGCCCGAGATCTTTTGCTACGGACATCGCGTTGTCGTAGGCTTCGGTTTTGTTTACCGTTTTGTTTTCGTTGTCCTGTACGCCGCCGTAAAGGTAAGTGTAGTCGCCGCAGACGAGAGAATCCATATTGATCATATAAAGAGTGTCCGCAAGTTCTTTTTCGCTCATCGATTCGGCATAGGCGGAAGAACCGTACAAGCCGTATTCCTCGGCGGTGAAGAACACGAATTTTAACGTGAATTCCGTTTCGATATCGTGGAATTTTTCGGCGGTGGTCAGTCCGAGGGCAACGCCGGAGCCGTTATCTCCCGTGCCGGTGCCGTCATAGTGCATGCCGATCACGATCTGTTTGTCCGATTTTCCTTTTTTCGTAACTACGATGTTTTCGGAAACGACGGTCGCTTTCACATAGGTTCCGCTTTCATCCTCAATGTAGTTCCATTTTTCTTTTTTATAGGTTTTTCCGTCGGTGGTAACGCTTTTCGCGGCGGAGAATTTCGCGGAAAGATCGGCGTCTTTCGCAACGTAACGGGTGATGGGTACTTCCGCATATTCGATATCGTCTGTCGAATATCCCGCTTCCGTCAGGGAGAAATGGATCCATTTCTGGGTCAATTCAAATTTTTCGCCGTTGAAACAGTCGCGGTCGTGCAGAACTTTATCGATGTATTGCAGTTTCTTGTAGCTTTCCGCGCCGTAATTCAGGTGTTCCGTGACGGCAGGTTCGGTTTTCACCGTATCGTCTACGAGGCTGCATGAGGTTCCGGCGAAAACGCAACCGGCAAGAAGGGTGGAAGAAAGCGTGAGGGCTAAAAGTTTTTTCATAAGAGTGATTGCTCCTTTCAAAAATTGATTACGTGCATAATTATACACATGCGCAATGGTATTGTCAAGCATTTAACGCATAAAAATAGAATAAATTTTATATATATGCACATATAAACAAATAATACTCCGCATCTGCGTGATTTCTTTGTATATTATACATATTGAAATTATACGGATTTATACGAAAAGACGGCTTTGCAGATAAAGAAGGGGACAATGTAAAAAAAAGTGCGTAAGCTATATTCTTACACACTTTATTTTATAACGGCGTTTTGGCAAGGTTCGTATTACTCTTGCCCGGCATGAGAGCTTGACTGCCGCTTGAATCTGGCGGGGGTCACGCCGTATTTGCGCTTGAATAATTTATTGAAATAAGACACGCTTTCAAAACCGATCGATTCGCATATTTTCTGTTGGGTGTAATCTGTCGTTTGTAAAAGATACGCCGCGTGTTTTATTCTTAAATCGTTTATATAATCGGTTAACGTAACGTTAAAAACGCTTTTGAATCGCTTGCAAAGATACGACTGATTGAAACTGAGTTCGTTTGTGATCTTTTGCATCGCGTCGGGAAGGGCAAAGGATGTATTTATGACGAATATGCACCGCGATTTGAAATCGTTAGACGGAAGTTCCTCGTCATTTTCGCCGAATAAAAGCTGGTTGAGAACGGAAGCCGTCAATAATTTTTCGTGAATATGCCTTAAATTAACGTCATAGTAAGACATAAATTTTACTATTTGCTTTTCGTAAGATAAAATTTCGCTCGGTTGCAACTTGAAACGGATGAATTTCTTTTGCAGTATATCGGCGTAAAGGTGTTCTTCCAAAAAAACGCATACGCTTTTCATAAGTTCACTCGAAATGAGCAGGTCGCGGTGAATACACGACTTGTCGCGTTTGAACCTGTGATATACGCCCGGGCAGATAATTCCCGCATCGCCTTCGGTCAATGTTTCTTTTTTGCCGTTGCATTCGTGATAAATCGAACCTTCGGTGACGTAAAAACATTCGAAAAAACCATGCGCATGTCTGAATTCGTCGTCCGATTCGGTCAGTTGCGTTGTGAAAGGTATCTGCAACGGTCTTAATAATTCTTCGAGTTTATTATCGTTTTCCATAATAAAATATTGTAACACACGTTTTTATTCCGGTCAAGGAAAAATAACTTCAAAAAACAAATACAGAGCAAATTTTAGCGAACGCAGTACCTTTCGCGATCGGACGATCTGCGGTATAATGAAACAAATTCCGCAAACAGAGGAAAAATAAAAGGGTAAGACGATAGCGACGTGGATGGTTCCCGCGGTGATCCTGTCGGTTACGGCGTGTAAAGGGAAAATAAACGTTCGCATGATCATGCGATCGAAGAAACGGCAAGCGTGGCGGCGACTTGCGAAAGCGGAGGAATGACGGTGGAAAAATATAGCAAATGCGGCAGAAAGAAACCCGGGAATTTATTGCCGATCGGTCATACTCTCGGCGAACGGGGCGGGAAAACGCCCGCGACCTGCGAAGATCCGCGGATCCCGGAACGAAAACGTACGGGAAGCGATTGCGACGGGTCCGAAGAAAAGGACGCGCCAACGGTAAGAGTGTTTCCTATGCGGAATGTCGCTCAATTTACATCGAACGCTATGGAATACCTTTCCGTCGAAAACGCCGATATATCCGATCACGTCGGCGAAACGAACGACGGAATACGGGGTTTCGAGGTTCGTTGGAGAAATACCTCCGAAAACGAAACGGCGTGCAGGGTCGTCTGTTCCGAAAACCCCGATTTTACCGACGCGATATGCGTAAACGCGGAAGGCGGCGCAACGTCCTGCGTGATATATAATCTGAAAAAGGCGACGGCGTATTATCTTAAAGTCGTCGCTACGACCGAATACGGCGAAAAAGAATCGAACACGATTCACTTTTCTACGGCGGATTTCGGACCGAGGGTCATGAAAATAGACGGGATCCATAACGTGAGAGATCTCGGCGGCTATCAGACGGCGGCAGGCAGAACCTTGCAGGGGCTTATCTATCGCGGCGGCGCGCTTTCGCCCGATAACGCCTATTACCCGAACGTTCGGATTTCCGAAGCGGGCAAAAAATACATGAGAGAAGGGCTGAAAATCAAAACGGATTTCGATCTGAGAAACGCAGCGCAGAATCACGGGCTGACCGAAAGCCCCATACCGAATGCCGTTTTAGAGTATTACAATGCCGACGGTTACGATACGGGCATAGCGCAAAAGGAAACTTACGGAAAGATCTTCGCGGCGTTGTCCGATAAAAACAGATATCCCGTGTATCTGCATTGTACGGGCGGAGCGGACAGAACGGGTACGGTTTCGTTTTTATTCAACGCGCTTCTGGGCGTAAGCGAAAAAGAACTGATACAGGACTACGAATATACTTCGTTTTCGATGTACGGCGAAAGAAATTCCAAAGGCGGCGAGTATCCGTTCGATAAGTTGCTTGCGGCGATAAAGGCTTACGGCGGCGAAACGCTTGCCGAAAAGGTTGAAAACTACTTGCTATCGGCGGGCGTAACCGCAACGCAAATTCATAATATAAAGGTTATAATGCTCGGCAACGATGCCGGACAAGATGAATACGAACCTTGCCTGCCGGGCAGGAAGGATACGAAACGGTAATTGCGTAAGGTTCGTTTGCCGCAGTTTTTGCGGCGGCGAAACCGAAACAAAAAACAAAACAACCCAAAAAAACAAATACAGAGCAAAAAACAAACAAATTGGGATATTTCTTTTCGCGAAAAGCGTGGTATAATTATAGTGTAAGAGGGGGTCCTCTTTTCACGCCGGTGCCGTGAAATATCTTTAACAGGAAAGATGATGAAGAAACTTACGAAATTGATAGCCGCTACGGCGGTTGCCGCAATCACGATATCGACTGCGGGTGTAAACTTTAAGACCACGGATTTTGTTTCGGCAAATGCCGACGGAGAAAGAAACGATATCATATCCGTCGTTTCCCCCGAAAACGCGAAGTCCTTTTCGATCGACAATCGGAAGATTGCCGATTTTTACGAAGGCTACGAGCCGAATCTCGGCAGCGACGAAAAATTTTACGGCTGCGACGATTATTTCACCACGCCCGTAACCCTTAAATGGACGTGCGATAACGGTTGGTATTATCAGGTTTATCTGTCCGATGAAAAACACTTCGTCAACTCCGAAAAATACCTTACGACGGAAACGAGTCTGACGATCGATAACATTATACCTAACCGCGAGTATTACTGGAAAGTCAAGGTGACCGATCTCGGCGGCGGTCAGAAGTTTTCAAACGTTTATACTTTTACTCCGACGGCGTACGTCAGAACTATGGATATAGACGGGGTAAAGAATATGCGCGACCTCGGCGGACTCGTAACGACCGACGGAAAGACGATACAATACGGAATCATTTATCGTTCGGCGCATTTCGATTCCATCACCGAAAACGGTAAAGAACAGATCAAAAAGCTCGGCGTAAAAACGGATATAGACCTTCGCGGCGAAAGCAATACCGTTTCGCCGCTCGGCGAAAACGTCCGCAGGCTTAACTATAACGCGCCTTATTATGTAGACGAAGAGGACGGCAACGGAATACAGAGCGGACTTAACGGCGACGAAAGTTACGTGAAAGAGTTCGTAAAAGAATTTAAGGCTTGCGCCGACCCCGATAATTATCCGATAGGCTTCCACTGTTCGCTTGGGCGCGACAGAACGGGGACTCTCGCGGCTATGCTTTACGCCGTATGCGGCGTGTCGAGATACGATATCGTGAAAGAATACGAGTTGTCGTGGTTATCGACGGCGGCGGCGAATAATCCGTACATACAGTTAAGCGCGATAAACAAACTCTGTAATTTTATAGAAAGCAAAGACGGCGAAACGTTCCAGGACAAAGCCTGCAACTTTCTTTTGTCGATAGGCGTTACGAAAGCCGAACTGAATTCGGTTCGCGATATTTTAACGGGCGTAACGGCAATTCCCGAATACGTTCCGAGTGTTCCTTCAACGCCGGAAGCTCCGTCTTTACCGATTTTCGCAGACGGAAATTTCGGTTATACCGGCGAAAAGATAACGGGGGTAAACGTTTACGACGGTTCTGCCGTCGTGGCAATGACCGCGGAAGAAGCGGCAGAAGGGAACGTTCCCGCAGGGTATACCGGCAGCGTTATCAAAATGACAGCCGCCGATCGGACCGCCGCAAAATATCAGATGGATATCGTTCTCGATTTTTCGTCGCAAAAGCTGACGAGAAGCAAAATAGAAGGAATTTCTTTCAGAGTTTACGTTTGTTCCACACAGAAGGATAATAATAAACACCCGGAAGTGAGGATCCCGAAACCGGACGGCAACTGGGTACTTCGGCGTAACGTGACCGCTACAAAAGATCAATGGATAACGATCACGCTTACCGATTCCGAAATAAGCGATCTTTGCGGCATTAACGGCGGAACGCTCGGCAAATTCGCGTTGGCTTTAAGGTCGGAAGCCGAGACTACGATGTATATAGACGAAGTCACGGTTACCAAAAAACCGACGAGCGACAATACTCCTCCGACTATCACCGTAAAAGCGGACGATATCAAGACGACCGACGGAACATACCCGATAGAAGATTATACGGTTACGGATAATTCGGGTAGCGTAAACGTAAGCGTTAAATGGTCTGACGGCGCGCTTGACGGCAAGGGCAGACTTACGGCAGGAACGCACACCTGCGTTATTACCGCGTCCGACGACTGCGATAACGAAACCCGAAAGACCGTAACTTATACGGTCGCAAAAGAAACGGAAGTTACCCTTTATAAAATAACTTTCAGAAGCGGAGTCGCGGAAGATATCATCGTAACTTACACCGACGGCGAAGACAAGGCGGATTTTACGCCGGGCGTTCCGAAGAAAAAATATTACGAGGGCGCCTGGGAAGATTTCGACCCCGAAAATAATCAGACGCAGATAGTAAACGCGAAGTATACGGCTATCACGTACACGGTCACGTTCAAATCCGACGGAAAGACGGTTGACAAGCAGACTTATACCGTAGAAAGCAAGAACATTACAGAGCCGAAGGTACCCGAAAAAGCGGGGTATACGGGCAAGTGGAAAGAGTACGACTTAAACGGCGGCGACAGAACGGTTATCGCGGTGTACGAAGAGATCGGCGTAGACCCGGTCGATCCGAAACCGACGGAATCGGCGGATTCGACGGAATCTACGGATTCGACGGAATCGACTCGTCCGACGAAGAAAAGAGGTTGCGGCGGCTCTTTGGGCGGAACAAGCGCGACGCTTGCGGCGTTAGGCATGGCGGTGGTCGCGTTAAAGAAAAAACGCAGATAAGGTTTGCGGATCCCGCATTTCCCGGCAGCGTTTTGTCCGGTTTCGACATAACGAATCACGCCTGACACGAAAAACTATACGGAAATAAATCCGAAATGGGAGGAAAATAAAATGAAAAAACTTTTGACTCTTTGTCTTGCGCTCGCTATGACCTTGTCGGTCGGCGCGTACGCATTGACGACCTTAGGCTCGCCCGTTGCCAAAGCCGCCGACGAAGCCGCAACCGGAACTTCGGACACGTTGACCGTTAAGGCTTCCGAAGCGTATGCTTATTCGACGGCTGCCCCCGACACGCATTACGATCTGGTCACGAGTGTTGCAAGCGGAACGCTTACTGCGGTTCAAAACAACTGCGGATTGACTTTAATATCTCAAAAACTTACCGAAGCGCCGAATGTAAAATTTACGTTGGCTACTGCGGTGAACGCCGATAGTTATGAATACGTAACCTTTAAGGCGTTATACTGGGCGAACGGCGGAAACTATCTCAACACGACCTTCGGCAATCTTGCAGGCGATAAATCCGTAAGCTCCGCCGTGTACGGTATTCAATCAAAGAGCGTATCTCCGAATTCGCTTTGGGTAACGTTGCGTACCGCCGATCTCAAAAATGCGGAAGGAAAAGTTGACGGTTTTATTATGACCGCGCCGACGTTTACAGCGGATATGTATATGGCGTATTTCCTCATAAGCGATTTCACGTTTACGAATTCCGCCGTCACTTCTTTGAAGATCGATTATGCAAACAGTACGCCGCTCCAACAGGATAATTTCAGCGGTATTCAGATCTGGATCGATAACGGATTGAGAAACAGAATTTCGAACGTAAGCGGAACGTTGAAAGCAACGATAAAATTTGCGAATCCGTTGCCTGTCGACTTTGTCGATTATTATAGTTTTAAAGCCCTTATCTGGGGTGGAAACAGAAGCGGACTTCCGTTTAAGGTGTATCCGTTAGGCGGAAATAAAGTAAATCAGACTGCTCACGTTTTCAATTACGCGGGGAGCGATGCAGAAAGTTATCAGGGCAATCTCGATATCCGCGTTGCGGCGAAAGGTCTCGGAAATGCAAACGGTCTGGTAGAAGGTTTCGATCTCGAGATCACGGATATCCAGGACGGTTCGCATCTGATTTTCAGCGATATCACCGCCGTTCATGAAAAAAATCCTTCGGCAATACTTGACGAAAAGTACACGACCACGGAAAACAATACATGGGGATTTCAGACTTCTAACTGGGCAGGCGTTCCGGAATGGGATAAATACGAGCTTACTTATGGCGGAAGAGACTTCGTAAATTCGCTTTACAACATCGTATTGAAATACCCCGTTTCCGTCGAAAAAGTTAAAACGATAGATTTCAAGGCGGTTTTGTGGAATAACGCAGGCGTCGGGCAGGTACAGATCGCGAAACCGGACGGAACGAATACCGAAATCATAAACGTCAACAAAGGTTGGACGGAGGTGTTCGAAAAGAACATCGACGTAAAGGTGAACGCGGAACTCCTTGCAGACGAAAACGGTTTGGTTCACGGTTTCAGAATGAACGCGATCAACGATGACAGCGGCTCTTTCGTATTCTCGAAATTTGTTTCCGGTACGAAAGAAAAAGTTTATAACGCCACGTTGACTCTCGGCGACGGTACGCAGGAAAACATCGCGTATACCGCAAGCAACAGAGCGGCGAAACTTGAAGAAGTTAAAGCAAAACTCGGAACCGATAACGCTCAATATACGTATTCTCACGACCTTCCCGCCGAACTTCCTTTTGAAGAAGGCAAAACTTATACCGAAACGAGAACGGTAAACAATTATAGCGTTACGTTCAAGAATTACGACGGCGAAACGCTTAAAACCGAAACTCTGGACTACGGTGCAACTCCCGTTGCTCCCGAGACCGCTCCCGCTAAACCCTACGACGACGATAATCACTTCTCGTTTAAGGGTTGGGATAAAGAAATCGCGGCCGTTACCGGCGACGTAACCTATACGGCTGAATTCAATACCGTTGCTCACGCTTACGGCGAATGGCAGGAATTGACCGCCGCAACTTGTCTTGAAAAAGGCTCGCATAAAAAAGTTTGCGAATGCGGTAAAGAGGTGGTCGAGGAAACTCCCGCAAAAGGACATACCGCGGTTTCAGACGCAGCGGTTGCTCCCACTTGCACCGAACCGGGCAAGACCGAAGGTTCGCATTGCTCGGTATGTAACGAAGTTCTGACCGAGCAACAAACCATAGCCGCGCTCGGACACGATATGGGCGAATACGTCCAGACAACAGCCCCCACCTGCACGGAAAAGGGCGTAAAAACCGCTACCTGCAAACGCGAAGGCTGCAATCATACCGAAACGCAGGAAATTCCCGCAAAAGGACATACTCTCGAGAAGGTAGAAACGGTTGCCGCGACCGAAAGCAAGGAAGGCGTTAAAGAACATTACAAATGCGCGGAATGCGGCAAATTGTTCCTTGACGAAAACGGAACCACCCCCGCGACGGAAGCCGACCTTAAAATCGAAAAACTTGAGAAGAAAGGTTGCTCTGGCGCCGTAGACGGTTTCGGTTTCCTGTTTGCCGCGGTCGGTATGGCGTTCGTTGCGTTAAAGAAAAAACGCGGTTAAACTTATCCGAAAAAACGTCACTCTTCGGGAGATCTGTCACGTAGTCCGGAAAGACGGCATAATGAGCCTGTCACCAGGAACGCTGTGAACGATCTCCCGAAAAAGAGAAATTCGCGAAGAAGCGTACGACCGTTCGTGTTCCGATCCCGGGATTGATCCGGTCGGTATGCGCCTTCGCAAAGTCCATAAAAAAAATAAGATAATAAAGAAACAAAAAACTATGAAAAAATTAACATCCGGAATATGCGGAGCGGTTGTCGCCGTGTTTGCGGCGACAACCGTCGCTTTCGGCGGAATGAACGGTTATTCCGCAAAAGCCGAAGGATCCGCGGAAAATCAAAAATTTGCGCTCGATACGGGCGTTTATACCCTTAAAATGGACGATTCCGTTACCATGGACGTAAGTTACGCTCATGGCGCGACCTATTTGTATAATAAACGCGATACGAACGGTAATATACGCCTTAAATTCAAGACGAATTCTGTTTCGACGACCCTTGCAAACAACATAATGTACGGGCTTGTCAGGGGAAAATCCGAAGATCTCGCATACGCTTACGGCGACATGGCAAATACTTATTGGTATATTTTCGGCAATCACATCAGCGGTTCGTCGGGTAAAACGATATATAAGGCAGACGCATATACCGATATTCTATATAACGTTACGACGCATGCATTCGGCGTGAGCATCGACGGAAGTGACGTTACCGGCGAAATGTCTAAATTTGTATCGTCGGCAAACGCCGACGTTGTCGATGGCAAAGGCGCAACGAAAATCTGTTGGGACTCCGTCAATATCGGTAGTAACGACCCCGCAGATACGATTGCCGTAACTCTCACGGATTTTGCTCTTACCGATGCCGATGGCTATGATCTCGGCGTTGCCATGGGGCGAATGGCTTATGAAAAAGGGGAGTATTCTTACAACGAAAACGTTTACGGCTACGCCGGCAAAACGGTAACCGTAAAATATATCGGCGACGGGGACGGCGGTTCGCCGCTCGTTTACGGGTCCGACGGCGCAAGACTTTCCGTGCCGGTCGACTCGCTCGGCAACGGCGAATATTCTTTCGTTATGCCAAGCGACAGCGTACGTCTCGTTATGAAACGCCGTGTCGAAAACTCCGAAATTTACGGAACTTATCTGAGCGCGACGAGCGGCAATTATTTCGTTTTCGGCGAGAAATCGTATCAGTCGATAAACGGCGTTAAAACCGATATCGATATCGCCGCGTATACGGGCGGGATAGTTGACGTTATCGAAGGCAAAAACACTACGGAAGGCTTATATACGATAGGCAAACTCGTTCTCGGCGACACCGTCTATAAAAAATTGCTGAATTATTCGGTTTCCTTCGTCGTAGACGGAAAGACTGTCAAAAGCGAAACGTTATCCTCGGGCGACTATTTTGCGACCGCGCCCGAAGATCCGAAAAAAGAAGGCTATGTGTTCGCGGGCTGGAGAACTTCCGGCGGAGAAGGGTATAAAGCCGATAAAACGATAACCGAATCTACGACTTTCTACGCAGTTTTCAACGAGGAGGGCGGACACGTCGATCCCAAAGTGGAAAGCAAAGGCGGGTGCGGAGGACATATTGCGTATTCGGGTTTTGCGATCTTTCCGCTTGCTGCGGTATTTTTCTGCTTGAAGATCAAACGCGAAGGCGGCAGGTAAAATGATCAGATACGGTGTTGCGTATAAATTAAAAAGAGCGGGTTTCATTCTCTCGTTCGTAATATTGCCGACGATCACGTTTCTGGTGTTTTACGTCTACGTCAATTTAGACGCTTTCGTGATGTCATTTCAACAGAACATCGACGGAGAAAAGATATGGACGCTGAATAACTTCAAAGACGTTTTCGCCAATCTTTTTCCTCCGAACGACGAGATGAAAGAGGCTTTCAGAAATACGTTTATCACTTTCGGCGTGAATATGATAACGTTCGTCGTCGGCGTATTCGTGTCGTACTTTCTGTATAAGAAGATTTTCCTGTATAAGGCGTTCCGGGTGATTTTTTATCTGCCGAGCATTTTGTCGGCGGTCGTGCTTTGCGCGATCTACTATAATCTTCTCGAAACCGACGCGTGCAGAAATCTCGTGCAGAAACTGTGCGGGCTTGCCGAGCCGCCCCGGATCTTTTCCGATTCGCGATTCGCCAACAAAGCCGTACTTATCAACATGGTATGGCTTACGTTCCCCGGCAACCTTATCATCTGGGGCGGAACGTTTTCGAGAGTGCCCGACGGCGTTATCGAATCCGCCAAGATAGACGGCGTAAACTGGGTGCAGGAAGCGTTCAGGATAATTATCCCCATCGTATGGCCGACCTTCGCGCTTACGTTCGTTTTACAGATCGCGGGCATATTCGGCGCAAGCGGGCAGGTTTTCCTGCTTACCATGGGTACGGAAGGCACGCAGACCATATCCAACTGGATGTATCTGCAGGTTTACTCGGTGGCGATAAACAATTCGTCCAATGCGTTCAACTATATGTCCGCGCTCGGCTTGTTCTTAACGGTAATATCCTGCGCGGTATCGCTTACGATCCGGAAGATTTCGGGTAAGGTCTTTCAGGGGGTGGAATATTGATGAAAGTCAAAAAACATTTTCCCGGCTGGCAGAATCGGAGCGTATCGGAAAGAATACTTTATTGCATTATCTTCGTGATATTCGCGCTCGTCGCGTTTTCGTACCTGTATTGTCTGTGGTGGTGCTTTATGTCGGGTATGAAAACGCCCGACGACATTGTTGCCAAGCCGTTCGCGCTTCCGACAAAATGGCGTTTCGACAATATTTCCAAGATGATGGAAATGTTGAGGATCAACGACACGGGCTTTTGGGGAATGCTGTTTAACAGCGTATACTTTTCGGTGATCGGCGCGTTTTTCTCGGCTTCGTGTACCGCGATGCTCGCCTACGTTACCTGTAAGTACAAATTTCCCGGTTCCGGCGCTTATTTTATCGCGTCGCTGATCATGATGATACTTCCGATATACGGCACGGGCGGAAGTATGTATCTTTTACTCGATAGGCTGGGGCTTCTGAACAGCCGGCTTATGATAATCACGTCATTTTCGGGTATAGGCGTTTACTATATGTATTTCTACGCCTTTTTCCAGAACGTAAGCAATACTTACGCCGAAGCCGCAAGAATAGACGGCGCAGGCGATTATACGATATTTTTCCGCGTAATGTTGCCGCAGGCGTTTCCGATGTTCGGGGCGATATTCCTTATGATATGGATGGCGGAATGGAACAACTATTCGACTGCATTATTATATCTTAACGAACTGCCTACCCTTTCGGTAGGAATATACCTTTTCAAAACGGAATCGGGCGGCGACTTTGATATTCTCTATATGGCTTACTTTATAACGTGCATACCGCCGCTCGTGATCTTCGCGTTTTTCAATAACGTGCTTATGAGTAACGTATCTTTGGGCGGTATCAAAGAATAGGAGGTAGAATTATGAAAAAATCAGTTAAAATCGTTGCGGCAGCCCTTGCCGCGGGACTTGCCTGTACGGCATTTGTCGGTTGTAAGAAAAAGGAAGCGCCCAACAGCGCGACGGATATCGAAATATCCTTCTGGGAAGGAAGTTTCGGAAAGAGCTTTATGGAAGATATCGTTTCCGGATTTTCGAAGAAATATCCCGAATATAAAGTCGAATTAAGAACGAGCAAGAACGCGCAGACGATTGCCAATACCTTGCAGAAACGCCAAAACGACACTACGGATATTTACTTCAATCAGATTTCGATTTTTACGAACTACACCGACTTGTTCGCCGACCTTTCCGAGATCGCCGGCGAAACCATACCGGGCGAAACGAAATCGATTAAGGATAAATACGATAAATCTCTCTACGAATCGCTTAAAAACGAAAACGGAGAGTTGAAAACGCTCGGTTGGGCAGGCTCGACAACGGGTATCTTCTATTATGCCGACGTTCTCGAAAACGAAGGGATCGACGTTCCGAGAACGACCGACGAACTTGCGGATCTCGTTACGTCACTCGGCAATAAAAAGGCCTTCGTCCAACTTAAAGACGCCAGAATGGGATATTATCAATATCTCGTAAAGGCATGGATGGCGCAGTACGCGGGGCTTGAATACTATAACAACAATTGGCTTCAGCTCAAAGACGATTCCGGCAAAACTCCTTCGAAAGACGTTTATTTAAGCGAAGAGGACGGCAGAAAACAGGCTCTCGACGTTCTCGGCTCGTTGCTTAACAGCAAAACGATTATCGAAGACCCGGACAAATACAAAGTCGCAAGATATTTCAATCTCGGCGACGCGGTCATGATGGTAAACGGCAACTGGGTGTTCGGCGAGGTGGAAGCGCTGAAAGAAAAGAACATAAAGATGATGCGCACTCCGGTTATCAGCGCGCTTGCCCAAAAACTCGAAACCGTAGCCGACGACGGAGAACTTTCCGCGCTTGTTGCGGCTGTCGATAACGTGCTCGATAACAACGCGACCGTTTCGCTCACCGGCAACGGCTACGACGTATCGCAAGCCGATTGGGACAGAGTTTACGCCGCGAGAACCATGGTATATAACAACGGCAGCGAACACGCCATGATCGTTAATCGGCATACCAACGCAATGGAAGGCGTAAAGAAATTTATTCAATACTACTATTCCGACGAGGGACTGGCGAAGTTCGTAAACGCCACGCATTGTTCGGCCAACGCAAGTCTTACGGACGAAACGCTCGTAAACACTTCCGGCTGGACGACTCACGAAAAAGAACAATATGCGAGAAGTAAGACCAACACAAACGTAACCGACGGTAACGCGACGAGTCCCGTATTTTCAAAAACGGCAACTCTTCACCTTTACGGCACGGTAGATATCGTAGGTCAACTCGTTACTACGAATAAACCGCAGAGTGCGGCTGATCTCTGGACGGCATTCAAAAATAACGTAAACGCGAATACCGGTTGGGCGACATGGCTTAAAAACGCGGGTATAAAGGGGTAAAAAATGAATAAATTACTACGAAAAATCGCGCCTGCATGCATTGCGCTCGCACTGTGCGCTCTTCCGTCCGTAACCGTTGCGAAGGCAGGTAAATCGGACGTTAACGTTGCGGATAAAGCTTCCGTTACCGGTCAACTCGACAAAGGGAAATGGAGAATTGCGGGCAACGTAAAATCCGAGAACGATTCCGTTGTTTTCGACGGCGATTGCAGCGAAAACGCGAGGATCACCACGAGATCCGTGTTTAAGGATTGTTCCGCCGACGGCATCGACGAAATTTATACTTCTTCCTTCACTTTGACGATTTCCGGTATTCCGAGCGGTGAAAACAAACGCTTTGCGGTTTCGTACGGATTGGATAAAATCGCAGGCGATCTCGGAGAAACGGGGACGAGCGAGGTGTATTTCGTCAACGATAACGAACGGCTTAAAGTCGGGGTATGTAAGTTCGACGAGGAAAGCGGCACAAAGACCGATATCGTTGCTCCTGCCGATTATCCTTCGCTTGATTTCGGCAGTAGTTTCACGCTTAACGTATCTTTGGTCGCGAGCGGTTATATGACCGTTACGATCGCTCCCGCTGGGGTCTCTTCGCCATACGTGCTGTGCGACGACGCGACGGTAGGCAATACGGACCATTCCCTTACGGGACGCGTCTGTATCGGTCAGACGGCTGTGTGCGATGCGACGATAACGGCGATCAGGATCAAATCTTACGACTATACCAATGCCGCAACGCCTATCGAACTTACCGAAACCTTCGATAAAGACGAATACAACGGAAACGCTTTCTATACTCGTTCCGATCCCAACGACGGAACGAATCTGTCGGGCGGAGTAAAGGTGGAAAACGGCGCGTTGAATTTCACGGGGCGTCCGTGCTTTATCAGCTCGGTATACTCCTATTCCAACTTTGAAATGACTTTCGATCTTATCGACGTAACGAGAAAGACCGTGAAAGACGAAGACGGAAACGTCGTAAAAGAAAAGGCGAGCGGCTGGCTCGGTATTTCGCTCGAAGCGATGACCGGAAGAGGTACTTTCGACAACCACGCCCGTACAAACGCGCTTTACACGATGCAGATCGAAAGCAAAGAAAACAGCTTTTTCAACCAACTTTCGAGAACGGATCTTTCGGAATATCCTTCGGCGTATAAGACCTCCGAAATGGATATTTTAAGCGAAGCGAACGAAGGCAAGATCTATAACTATAAAGTCGTGATGAACGACGGGATCTTTTCGGTGTGGTATAAACTTTCGGACAGCGAAGATTATCCTGCCGAACCGCTTTTTTCAAAGGATTTAGGTTATACTCCTTACGGAAGCGTTGCGATTATGGCTTACGGATATTGCGGCTATACTTTTGATAATATCAAAATCGTCAATAAAGACATTCGCCCGCAAAACGTCAAAATAGAGTATAACGGAGTTAAAAACAGAACCGAATCGGACTTCGTTTACGAAGACAAGTGGTCGGACACCGACCTTATAACGAATAAAATCGGCAAGACGACTTCGGAAAAATCGGGTTGCGGAGCGTCTTTGGGCGGCGTTACGGGTTTACCGATATTAGTCGCTATCGCTTTATTGAAAAGGAGAAAAGACCATGAATAAGAAAGCCCTTTCCGTTATAATGGCGGGCGCGCTTGCGGTTTGTTCCGCGGGCTGCGCAAACAAGACTTCGCCGTCCGACGACGTTAAAACGCTTACCAACGGCAATTACTACCTTTCCGAAAAAGGCGAAGCGGTCAAATACAACTCCCTTTACTTCGACTTTTTGGGCGGGAAAGACGTTATGCCGATCGGAGGCTTTTACGGGGTTTATAATTCGGGCGGAACGATCGACGGACTTGAAATTCCTCAGATGGTAAGCGATAAGTATTTCGGACTTATCTCCGACGCCGGCGTGAATATGGTGGTGTATTCCAGAGACGAAGACTCGGCTACGGTAAAAAGAACGCTCGAACTCGGTGAAAAACACGGCATAGGTCTGTTTGCGAACGTCAATTCGATAACAGCTTTCTGCGGAAGACAAGACGATGCTTCCAAACGCTATACCGCGGGCGGTAAAATGCCGTTCGGCGTAACCGAAATGACGGATTATATATCCGCGTTCGCCGCATACGATTCCTTTCTCGGGATCAAGGGTGCGGACGAACCCTTCTGGTATCAACTCGACGCGTTGCAGGCGACTTACGACGTTTTGCGCGAAGTGGGTTACGGCAATACCGAATTATACGTCAATTCTCTCGGATACGGCGGCGGCGATCTGACTTACGGCGGCTGGGAAGAGAATATTTCGCAGGAACAATATTTCAATAAGATCTACGGTGAGATCAAAGTGCCGTTTTTGTCGGCTACGGGTTATTTCTACACGCAAAAGGACACGCCCGACAGCGAGCTTTCGATCATGTTCACGCAACTTTCGCAAATTCGTTCGCTCGCGAATCATTACGGAGTGCCGATGTGGCGAATGTTGCAGGCAGGCGGTCAGTGGAACGACGCCGCACAGGAGATCGAATCGGTAGATCCGTATCCCGACGAGGGAGAACTGTTGTTTGACGTGAATATCGCGCTTTGCTACGGCTGTAAGGCAATACAGTACTTTCCGCTCGTCGAGCCCGTGCATTTCGCTTACGCGCCCGGAGGAAATTACGATTTCGACCGTAACGGCATAATTTCGGCGGCAGGAAATAAAACGCGCTGGTATTATTACGTTCAGAAAGCCAACACGCAGATCAAGGCGATAGACCACGTTCTGATGAACAGCGCGAATATCGGTATGATCGTACACGGCGAAAAAGCCAATCTTCTCGCCGATACGCAGGCGAACGACAGAGCGGAACTGATAAGAGACGGCAAATTCCGCCAGCTTACTTCCGTTTCCGGCGACGATTGTTTTGTCGGCTGTTTCGATTATAACGGCGGCACCGCGCTCTACGTTGTCAATTATTCGAGAAAGGATAAGGCGAACGTGACCCTCAACTTTGATAAAACCTACGGCTACGAAGTGATTCAGCGCGCTGTGTCGGCGGAAGTTGCGGCAAAAAATCTGCCGCTCACGCTCGAGGCAGGCGAGGGTGTACTTGTAGTTCTCAAATAACAAGATGCTGACAATTGACAATCAAACTTTGAATCGATATTCCGTTCGCGCGGAAAAACTGACGGGAGCGGTCGAAAAAAAAGCGACGGAAACAATCAAAAAATACGTTTTCGCAGTCACGGGCGTTCGTTTATCCGATGAGGGTGAGTATAAAATTCTCATTAAGGTCGACGAGGATCTCGATTCGTCTCATACGGACGGATTCATAATCGACACGATAGGTAACGATATAACGATAACCGGCAAAACGCAACTGGCGGTCGTTTACGCCGCTTTCGCGTTTGCCGAGGAGTGCCTGGGAGTTAAGTTCCTGACCGCCGATTGCGAGATCATTCCGAAAAAAGACATCGTTCAGGTCGAAAGATACGTCTATGAACCGCTTTTCGAAATGAGGACTTATCTTGTCGGAGATACTTTTCAAAACTTAGCCGATCAGGACTTTATGGCGAAAGTCAGGATAAAGGACGTGTATACCGAAATAGACGACGCTCACGGCGGCAAGACCGAAGTTTACGGCAGGAACGTATCTCATAATTTCCACTACTACGTTCCTTACGAAAAGTACGGTGATACTCATCCCGAATTCTATCGTCACATAGTCGTGAACGACGAAAAGATGACTACGATCGACATAACGAACGGGCTATGCGAGGACGGAACGGTCAACGAAAAAATGCCCGAAAGCGTTGTGAAAGCGGTGATCGACGAAATGTATAAAGACGTCGTAACACATCCCGACGTAAAGACCTTTATGCTTACGCAGGAAGACGGATCGGACTATTTCGACGACGAAAACAATCGTCGTTTATCCGCGAAGTATAAACGTAGCGGATTGCTGGTACGGTTTTGTAACGCCGTTATACGCGGGGTAAACGAAAGAGCGAAAAAAAATCTCGGTAAAACGGTAAAGCTCATGACATTCGCGTATGATTATACAAAAGACGCGCCCGTAAAGCGAGAGAACGGAAAAATCGTCCCGATCGACGAAAGCGTGGTCGCCGACGAAAATCTCGTGATACAATTCGCGCTGTTTTCCAACGCCGCATATCACTATTTAGACGCGCGACAGGAAGAAATAGTCAAGACGACATGCGAGTGGGGGTATATCGCAAAAGAGTTTTGGTTCTGGGCTTACGATATTGCTTTCAATAACTATTTCGGTTATTACGATTCATTCAAAAATATAGACGCTAACGTTAAAGATTTCAAGAATTACGGCATAACTTATCTTTGTATGCAGGGAAGCAACGATAGCCGAAAAAACTGGCAGTGCAATATGCGCGCCTACGCTTACCGGCAATTGATGAATGGAAGCAAAAAGTCAGCCGATCGCCTTATAGACGAGTATATCGACGGGTATTACTCGGTTGCCGCGGATAACGTAAGAGAGTTTATGCGGTTGTTTTCCGATAACTACGCCAAAAAACTTGCCGACGGCGAAGACGTAAAATTCACAACTTTCGGTAACTTCACAAACGGCGGGAATAACCCTTACGAAATGCTTCAAAAAGCGATAAAAGCGATCGAGGACGGAGAATTAAAGATAAAGGAACGCTTTGCGGGCAACGAGAGAGACGTTTATCTCAAACGCCTTGCGGGCGTAAAAGTCACTCCGCTCGACCTGATTTACCTCAATTATTATTCGTACTTTCCGAACGGAAGTGAAGAAGACAGAGCGAGGAAACGCGAAGAATTCGTTCTGGCGGCAGAGTTTGCCGGAATTGACAGGGCAAGGGAAAATTATACCCTCGACAGATACGTTGCGTTTACCGAATCGGAAGTAAAAATTCCGGACACAAGCGAAAAGTACGTGGTTTAACAACCGAAATTCCGAATAAAAGCCCCGGATCTTGCATATGGCAAAATCCGGGTCTTTTCATCTGCCGATCTCCTTGCGGAAAACGGCTCGGACGCCTTGGTTATGGTATCATTGGATTATAAAAGATTATCGCGGTTTGTAATGATTGAAAGTCTCATTCTCGTCATCCTGAGCCGACCCCGTAGACCGACCCCGCGAGGGATCTGAGAATGAAATTTTTAATTTGCCGGATTGCTTATCGCAGAGGAAGAAGCAATCTCCGGATGACAATGCGTATATAATAAAAAAATGCCTTGAGATCCTTCACCGGCAGGGCAAGGGGCAGGATCAGGATGACAAGGCATTCGTCGCTAAAAAAAGACTTTAATGAAGAAAATGCCTTGAGATCCTTCACCGGCAGAGCAAGGGGCAGGATCGGGATGACAAGGCACGCGCTAAAAAAGACTTTAACGAAGAAAATGCCTTGAGATCCTTCACCGGCAGAGCAAGGGGCAGGATCAGGATGACAAGGCATTCGTCGCTAAAAAAAGTTACGGATCATTCGGAAACGGCGGGAAGGGCAGAATTATGAAAGACGATCGTGATATCCGTACCCACGCCGATTTTCGACGTGATCGAAAGATCTGCCCCGTAGATTTCGCAGATGTGTTTCACAATGGAAAGCCCGAGCCCCGTGCCGCCTGTCTCGCGGGAACGGGATTTGTTTACGCGGTAAAACCGTTCGCAGATCCTGCCGAGGTGTTCTTCTTCGATCCCGATGCCGTCGTCTTTCACCGTCATGGAGACGGAATCGTCTTCTTCGGCGATAATAACGGAAACGTGACCGCCCGCGTTGTTATAGCGGATGCCGTTTTCCGTCAGATTTTTAAGGAGTTCTACGGCATGTTCTCTTTCGAGAACGGCTTTGCCTTCGCCCGAAACGGAAACGCTCACCTTTTTCTCGTTTGCCAAGGGAGCAAGGCTTTCCGCAACTTCACGCGCGGTGGCGGCGAGGTCGACGGAAACGGGGGAGAGGGGACGCCCGCTTTCCAGCTTGGAAAGATCGAGCATATCGTTAATAAGACTGATGATACGGGAAACTTCTTTATCGATCTTTTGCGAAAATTCTTTCACTTTGTCGCCCGAAGGTTCGAGAGCGATCATATCGTTGAAAGCCTTTACCGCAGTGAGGGGAGTTTTCAGTTCGTGCGAAGCATTCGCGAAAAATTCGCTTCTCATCCGTTCGCCCGTTTTCATTGCCGTAACGTCGCTTAATACGATCACGGTATAGCCTTTTTCGAGCGGTTTTACGTTGACGAGATAGATCTTTCCGTCCTCGGAAAACTCGAAATGCCCGTCTTTACCCGTTTTCAGCGTTTCGGATACGGCTTTGTTGAAATCGGGGTCGGCGGAAAGCACGGTGTAGCGTTTTCCTTCCGCTCCCACGGGGAAAATGCGCGTCGCATTGCGGTTGATCAGGCTTACGTTGTCTTCCGAATCCAGCGCGACGATTCCGTCGGAAACGTTGTCCAGGATATAATCGAGTTTGGCTTTATCGTCCGTTGCGTCGCGAAGGGCGATCTTCAGTTTTTCGCTGATGTCGTCGATCTCGGACAGCATGGCGTTGACTTCGCCGTCTTTCGAATGGCGCACCGTTTCGTGATAAGTGCCGTTATTAACGGCAATCAGGTTGTCTTTGATCTCCCGAAGGGGTTTCACGATTCCTGCCGTCATGAAGAAACTTGCGACGAAAGAGAGGAAGAGGGCGCACAGAAGTACGTAAACCATAGAAGGCACCGTCTTCTTTACGTAATTATTCACGCTGGCGACGGGAACGGCGGCACGTACGATCACAAAGCTTTCTCCGACGGGAACTTTCAGCGCGTAATACACCATATCCTGATCGAGGGTAGAGCTGTAACGGGTGTAAACCTTAGGTTCTCCCTTTACGGCGGCGATAACCTCATCGCGGTCGAGGTGATTTTTTCCTACGATCGAGGAATCTTCGCTGTCCTTTAAAACGATGCCTTTTTCGTCGATGACGGTGATACGGATATCGTCGGGCACGTTTTCGGTTATGTTGTCGTTATAGTTCGCCGCATAGATTTCCGTTACGGCAACGATTTCTTTTTCCGCTTCTTCGTAATGAGATTTTTTGCTTGCGCCGATACCGGTAAAAAAGACGGCAAGCGTGGCTATCGTCAGAAGAACGACGCTAAAGATCAGTATTTTATTTTTCATTTCAACGAATAACCGACTCCGCGGACGGTAACGATTTCCGCTTCCGAAGAGTTCAGCATCCTCCTTAAATCAGCAATATGAATGTCAAGAGTTCTCGTTTCTCCGTAATTCTTTCCCCAAACGTCGTCGAGCAGGGAATCGCGGGCGAGAACCTTTCCCGCGTTTAAAACAAGCAGTTTCAAAAGATCGTACTGTTTGGGTGTGGCGGAAACGGCGGCTCCGCCTACGGAGACGGTGTGGGTCTCGTCGTCGATCGTAACGTCTTTGTAGACGATTTTTTTCGGCGTTTCCTTACGGCGAAGTTTTGCGTTGATCCTCGCGACGAGTTCAAGCACGCCGAAAGGTTTCGCCATGTAATCGTCTGCGCCGAGGTTCAATCCTTTCACCTTATCGATCTCGGTATCCTTGGCGGAAACCATGATAACGGGGATCTCTGCCGTGGAGGGATCTTCCTTCAGTTCGGCGAGGATTGCGTAACCGTCAAGCCCGTCGAGCATGATGTCGAGAATAAACAAATCGGGCAATTCTTTTTCCGTTGCGGCGAAAAGAGATTTTCCGTCCGGAAAACATTCCGTGCGGAAACCCGCCCCCGTGAGAGCGAAAGAGTATACTTCACGGATGGACTCTTCGTCGTCAACGCAATAGATCAGTTTTTTCTCTTCCATGGTATCTCCTTGTTATCAGCCCGGTTTGTGATAGCCTGTCGCGGCGTATTCCACCCATTCGCCGATATTGACGGCGTGATCGCCGATTCGTTCGATGTATTTTGCGATCATCATGAACAGGATCGCCTGATCCGCGTTGTCCGCGTTCTGCCGGATCAGCGCTATCAGGTCGTTCTTGACCGTTTCGAAAAGTTCGTCCACGCGATCGTCTCTTTTATCGAGTCCGCGCGCCGTTTCGAGATCGCGGTTGATGTAGCTGGTGACCCCGTCTTTCACCATCGATATGGCAAGTTTTGCCATCATTTCGATATGAATCGGTTCTTTGATAAACTTTTCCCCTTTGAATTGCAGGGAAAGTTCGGAAATATCCGCAGCCTGATCGGCGATCCTCTCGAGATCGGTGATCATCTTGAGCGCGGCGGAAACTTCGCGGAAATCGCTTGCCACCGGGTGCTCCATCAGAAGGATCTTCAGGCAATCCTGCTCGATGTCTCTTTCCAGGTGGTCGATGTTTTTATCCTCGCTCATTACTTCGCGGGCGAGGCTGTCGTCCCGCTGTTTTAAAGCGTTGATCGATTTTTCGATGGCAAGCTCGGTCGCGTGGCACATTTCCACAAGTTTATTGAACACGTGGCTGAGTTCGTTTTCATATTTGTTTCTGATACTCATAGTATATCCGATTTATCTCCTTTTTTCAAGTATTTTCGGGAGATTTCCCTCGGGAAATCTCTTTTTCCGCGGAAAGGGAAAGGATCAGCCGAATCTTCCCGTGATATAATTTTCCGTTCGTTTATCCCGCGGGGAAGAGAATATTTTTTCGGTATCGTCGAACTCGACGAGTTCGCCGAGCAGGAAAAACGCCGTTTTATCGGCAATTCTCGTTGCCTGTTGCATGTTGTGCGTCACGATTACGATGGTAAGGGTCTTTTTCAGCTCTTCCATCAGCTCTTCTATCTTGCCCGTGGAAATGGGATCGAGAGCGGAGGTCGGTTCGTCCATGAGAAGGATCTTCGGGCTTGCCGCAAGAGAGCGGGCGATACAAAGGCGTTGCTGTTGACCGCCGCTCATGCCGAGCGCGCTCTGACCGAGTCTGTCCTTTACCTCGTCCCAGATGCTCGCGCGGCGAAGTGAAGTTTCCACGATCTCGTCGAGTTCTCTTTTTTTACGGACGCCGAACGTTCTCGGCGCGTAGGCGATGTTGTCGTAAATGCTCATCGGGAAGGGGTTCGGTTTCTGGAATACCATGCCGACGTTCTTTCTCAGCATGTTAACGTCTGTATTTTTGTCGTAAATATCACGGTCGCCGATCCTGAATTCGCCGGTGATCTTGCAGCCTTCCACAAGGTCGTTCATGCGGTCGAAACACTTGATAAAGGTGGACTTGCCGCATCCGGAAGGTCCGATAAATGCCGTCACCTTACGGGCGGGGATTTCCGCGTTGATATCTTTCAGGGCGTGAAAATCTCCGTACCACAGATTTGCGTTTTTTACCGATATGTTCATTCCGAAGGTTTCCGTGTTCTGTTTATCTTTTGCCATTTTTAACGCCTCTTAGTTTTTTATCGAGTTTTGATGCGAAAAGTTCCGCGATCAGGTTGAGCGCAAGCACGATGACGATGAGTACAACAGCCGTCGCGTAGGCTTCGTTCATATACCAACCCTCGCCCGAGAGCTGATACAGGGCAACGGCGAGCGTTGCTCCGTGGTCGAAGATGTCTGTCGGTACGGAAGCGATCATCGATCCCATCGTGTAAAGGAAGGGCGCCGATTCGCTGATGATGCGCCCCATCGAAAGGATGATCGCGGAAAGGATGCCGGGCATTGCCGAGGGAAGCACGATCTTGAAGATCGTTCTCGTTTTGCTCGCGCCGAGGGCGAAACTGCCTTCGCGCAAGCCGCCCGCTACCGATTTCAGACTTTCTTCCACCGAACGGACGATCGTCGGGAGAAGCATCATGGAAATGGTGAGCACGCCGGCAATAATGCTGTTGGAACCCTTGATCCATTTCACGAAGGTGATCATGCCGAAAAGCCCGAACACGATAGAGGGAACACCGCTTAATACGTCGATCGAAGTGCGAATGATCTTCACGAAAACGTTTTTACTGTCCGTGTATTCATTCAGAAAGATCGCCGTCATAATGCCGACGGGTACGGAGATAAGAAGCCCGAGCACGACCGCCCACAGTGTGGAGACGATCGCCGGCAGAATGGTGATCTTTTTGCTTGCGAATTCGTATTTCCCGTAAATAAGGGAAGGATTTTTAATGAGATAAGGCAAGCCTTTCGCGAGGATAAAACCGATCACGAGGAAGAGCATAAGACTTGAAACCGTTCCCGCCACGACCGATAACACCTTTCCGATCGTCGGCGCAGGAAAGCGATAGCCGAGAGAGCGGAAAAATTCTTTTACCGCGGAGAATTTCTTATCGAAAAATTGTCCGATCGCGTTTTCCTTTTTCTTTCTCGTCGTGATCGCCTTAACCGCTTTGCCGGAGATCGCGCCGAACAGAAGATTGACGATAAGAACGAAGATCAGCAGAATAACGCCCGTCGCGATGAGTGCGCCTTCCTGTAATTCGCCCGCATAGCCCATTTCGAGCGCGATGTTTGCCGTCATTACACGGAAAGAGGAGAAGAGTCCTTCCGGATAAGCCGCGGAGTTGCCCGCCACCATGATGACAGCCATCGTTTCACCGAGCGCTCTTCCGATGCCGAGAACGAGGGAAGCAACGATCCCCGATTTCGCCGCGGGAGACATGATGCGGAAAACCGTTTCGCTTTTGGTTGCGCCCATGGCGACGGAACCTTCGTAATAGGTGCCGGGCACGGCTTCGAGAGAGGTGCGGGAAAGGGATACGACCGTCGGCAGGATCATGATCCCGAGGATGATCGACGTGGCGAGCAACCCGCTGCCGTTGTTCGGCGCGATAAGGGCGAGTTTCGGCAGAAGAAACACGATCCCGAAAAATCCGTACACGACGGAGGGAATACCCGCCAGAAGATTGATGACGGAAGCCAAAGGCTTTTTCAATCCCTTCGGACAATAAAACGCAAGGAACACTGCCGTGAAATATCCGAGGATCCCGCCGATCAGCAGGGCGCCCGCCGTTGCGGCGATGGTACCGACCACCATGGTGAAGATCCCGTACGTTCCGCGAGGATCGGCGTAAGTACCGGTAGAATCGGGGATCCACTCGTCGCCGAAGAGGAATTGAAAGAATCCTATCTTTGCAAATGCCGGCGCGCTTTTTATGATCAGGAATGCGAAAATTGCGACGACGCAGACCGTACATACGATCGCCGCCGTCGCAAAGACTGCTTTCCCGATTTTGTCGATTTTGTTTCGTGCAGTCATATAAGTTTTCCTTATTTGTTGATATCGCTGAACTTCGTGATCTCGCCGGTGTAGATTTTGTAAAGCTGAGCGAGGGTGAAGTTTCCGATCGTATTGTCTTTGTTCAGGATCACGGCAACCGCGTCAAGGCAGATGTTCCAGCTGTCAAGCGCTTCGTCATTTACCGCGGCGGAGGAAAGCCCGATCACGTTGCCGACGGAATCGGCTTTCGCGGCGGCTTTGCCCTTAGAAGATCCTTCGAGCTGTACGTCGAAGATGGTTTCCGCTTTCACGTTATACAGTTTTGCATATGCCGCGCATTCCGCAAGGATAACGGCTTCCATCGAGGTGGATCCGCGGATCACGATCTTGTCTCCCGCGGGAAGAGTTTCCTGTTTGGCAAACGTTACGACGGCAGTGCCGCGTTTCGCTTCGTCCGCGAGGTAGATCACGCCGGAATCGTCGCAAGCCTGTTTTGCGTTTTCGCTCTTCAGGAATGCCATGAAGTCGTCGGCAAGGGCGTGCGCCGGTTTGTTTTTCTTCGTCATGAGAACGAAGGGTCTCTGAATTTTATAAGTACCGTCGAGCACGGTTTCTTTGCTCGGGGTTACGCCTTCCACGTTTGCTACTTTCACGGTATCGTTAACGGAACCGAGGGAAATATAGCCGATCGCGTTTTTATCTCCCGCGACGGTCGTGATCACGCCGGAAGTTTTTTCAAGCAGGATCGCTTTTTTCGACGTATTGAAGTATTTGTCGCCGCTAGGGTCTTTGCCCTGCAGATAAGTTTTTCCGTCTGCCGTTACCACGGTGTCGAAAGCTTCTCTCGTACCGCTGGATGCGTCGCGTGCGACGATCGTGATATTCTTCTCGCCGGACGGAGTGCAGCTTGCAAAAGCAAACAGTCCGAGCGCCGCAAGTGCGGTCGCTATAATCTTAGTAAATTTACCTTTCATGTTTTCTGTTCTCCTTCAGAACGTTTCTTTGTTTTTCTTTCGTTCTTTACGCACATATTATAACGCCTACGGAAAAACGTTGCCACCTGATTTCGGTAAAGAAAATGTAAAGTTTACGTAAAGTCGCTTTTCTTCTCCGTTTTGCGGGATATTTTAAACTTCCGCGGGAAAAACCGACTTTTTCGTTTTTACGGGATTATGCCGGGCAAGAATAATACGGATCATGGTCTGACGGTGTATTTTTTGGGACTACCGTAAATTTCCTCTTCCTAAAGATTTATGCGATTTGTGATCGTGCAGGCACAACGGATAATTTTTAAAATACCGAGAAAAATTTAAATCAATATTGACAAAATGATAATCGTATGTTAAAATGAAAATAAGGAGTGTAAAATATGAGGAAAGTATTTAAGTTTGTAGCGATTACGGCATTTATTCTTGAATATGTTTTGCTTGTCGGTTTGTTTTCGTTGGATGGAATAGCAAACTACCGTAACCGATCAAAGTATGCGACAGATTCGCTTTATGTAAGTATTAAGGCAGATTATAAGGAAAAATTCATAAATCAGGAATTCTCGCCGGAAGATTTCGGAGTGAGTTATGTGGAATATATTGGGTATAGATTCTGGGTTGACGGAAATCCTGATGAGGGAGAAACCGGGCATGGAGTTATATATGTGAAACTTAAATCAAACGACAGGTTTCATTATAAAAAAGCTGTCCGGTCTTTTGAGTCTCTTCCGTTTGTCTTAAAAACCGAAAAAAATTGGATCTTTCATGCTTATTAACTGTTATATAAGGCGATAAAATGAAAAAGAGATTACAGTTGGTTGCGGTAGGCGTTGCATTGATATTTTTAGTAATCGTAATATTGATACCATATATTCATTCGGGGGTACTTTGCTCGTTGGACGAGGCATTTGAAAACGGTTGGTTAACAGAAGAAAATATTAAGGATATTGCTTATTACTACGGGAAGCATGTTATAGGCGGAGGACTGAAAGAGGAATCGTATATTCCGACTAAGGAAACGGAAAATCTGAATTTAATCGATAAAACAAAAATAAAATTTGCATACGGAAAACAATATGGGATGAAAACTTTTTTGTTTTTGAAAATTTACGACTGTTACGGAACGTATAACAATTGTGCGGTTGTTTATATGAACTGCAGGATGTATCCGGATGTTCTTTTTTTTTGATAAAAATTTTGGAAGTGTTACTTTTTATGATTATTCGCCGAATCTGATTTATGTCTGGCGAATTTGATCTTGTGGGGTTGGTTTACTACTCGCCAAGTTTGGTATCTGAAAATATTCCGTGCTACCGGAAATTATAAAAATCGTAAATAAAGAAGATTATGTCATATCCCATATGGCGGTTCCAAGCGTTGTGAAATCGGTTGTTTTCCCAAAAGTCAACGGACGATTTCAGTGGATAACAAAATAAATGTAAGAAATGGTTGCAAGATACGACGTTGTTAAACGCAAAGGCAAAAGGAATTAAGCATCCAAATTGGATTGTCCCAGAGGATTTTGGACGAATTAAGTTAGAGATTACATTCATCTATAATAATAAAAAGATAAAAAAACTTAGCGGGACAAAACCTACTAATGGTTATAGTTTGATTTTTTTCAGATTTGCGGATAAAGATATAAATATTTTATATTCTCCCAAATATGATGAAGTGATGATATTGGCAAATAATTAAAGAAAAGAGTGGGAAAAGAGGAGGTAATCCTTTTAATGACTGATAAGAAAAAAACATTAATGTATTGGCTTGTTGTCGGTGTGCTTGAGATTATGAGTTTATTATTAGCAATTTCTTGTATAATAAAATTTGTGCCTCAAGATAACTATTTAACAGGTTTTGCATTTTTCTCAATAGGGATTTGCGTGCTTAGTGGTATATTAATGGTTTTTCATATTGAGAAATCATTCAATTGGTACTATAAAAAAGCACAGTCGGCGGCAATGCATGCTAGACCCGAGTTTTTTTCGACATCTCTTTTCTTATTAAAAAAAGAAAAAGCATATAAAAGATTAAGTTTGACTACTTTGATTTTGCAAGGAATAAATATTGTTTTACAGATAGTGTTATTGGTTATATGATGTATATGTAATGAAAAAGGTCGTATAGACGATCTATCAAACGATAATTTGCCTTTCGGTATGGTGTTATATGCGGTATGGACTAAAATAGAAGAGTAAATTTATGAGATAAGAAGAACGAACGCCCCTCGGCACATTGATCTGCCGAGAGGCGTTTTTCTATTATGCGTTTTTCTATTATATATATGGTAAGGCTTTTTGCTCGGGATCGGAGTATGTGACCGATGCCGGGCAAGGTTCGTCTTGCTCTTGCCCGGTATGCCGGACAAGAATAATACGAACCTTGGTCTGACGGCGTATTTTTGACTAATACTACGTTAGGCTTAGCATTCGTCGTCACTAATTACCTTAAAGGCTTCTTTTCCGCCCTTTTCCCCGATTTCTCTATTGATGTACGATAAAGTACTATCGATTTCGAAATCGAGAAAAATCATCGGAAAATAAGCTCTTTAAGGCGCAAAGCGTTTTTACGGATGAAAAATCGCGTTTTGACAAGGCAAACGCTCAAAATTATACTCTCCCGTATATTGCCGAGCGAGCCGAGAGAAAAGCGAAATTCATCAAGCCTTAAAGCCGTCTTTTTTGCCCGTTGCGGCAAATCTTTGCTTGAAGTACGGAAAAGTACGTCTGCGCAAACCTTTACCACAACTGCCTGAAAAATACGGCTTTAAGGTGCGTAGCATTTTAACGGCGATAAATTCAGGAAAATCGAGGCAAACGAGCACAGTTATACTTGATCGTATTACAAGCGAGTTTAACAAAGATTTTACGAATTTTGCGCCGTTAAAACTTAATGACGTTCGCTTTTCTCTCGGCTGACACAGTCATAAACCGATTTTTCGCCGTAAAAATAGTTAGTGATGGCG
>CAKQRE010000009.1 GCA_934271265.1 uncultured Clostridia bacterium
TTTTTCGAAGAGGAGACAACTGCTTTCCGAGTCCGTTTTCTCCTCTTCGAGCATCACCTTTTTCCGAGAACTCCGTTTATCCCATGCGGGTTTATCATAACAATAACTTATCGTACGCCCTTAGTCCTTAAGGGACGAAGTCTTTATCGGTATTTAAACCTTTAGATTATATTTGTTTGTAGCGTTTTCTTGTCGCTGTCAGCCCGTCAGGCGGGGCGAAAACTTGTGTTTTTTCTTTTAGCCGCAAACCTTTTTGTCATTTTGATCCTGCCCGCCTGCCCGACTTGTGAAAAATCTCAAAAAGGGGTGCAGGGGGCAGAATGACGGAAACATAGTCTTATGAGGTCAAACGGAATTACGGTTCGGAAAAATTCGCGCGGGACAACAGATAGTTGAACATTTTCAGAAACACGATCGCGCAGACAAGAAAGGCAACCGATTTTAAAATGGTTCCGAAGAATACGATCGTGGAATCGAACGACACCATCAGATTCATACAGCAGCAAAGCAACAAAAGAAGATATACCGAACTTTCCTTTCCTCTGTCCGCTCGGACGGGCGAAGACGTAAGCGCGACGATCCCTCCGCAGATGATCGACTGAAAGAAGAACATAAAGGAGAGAAAAACCGAATAATACGCAACGGACGAGAAAAAGCCCGCCGAATATTTCCGGAAATAATAATCGGAAAAAAGTATCGCGCTTGTCGGTTGTGAATTAGAGCCTGAACCGCCGAACGTAACGACCGTCATCAGCTGTTCGATCTGCCCTGTCATGCTTTTTGCCGCGCCGAATCCGCCGTAAACGGTGGTTACGAGAAGCACGATCGCGAAAATATTATCTTTCTTTGAAAACTTCACGTAGAGCATCGCAACGAAAAACAGCGCGACGTCGTCTATCAGACGATTGAACACCCAAAGGATCCATCTCTCGTTGAAAAGAAGCTCCGAACTATAATTCTTTACCACGTCGAGAAGAACGTACAGGATAAGCCCGATCGCAAAGCCGCCGAAAATGCGCACGTAGGAAACGTTTTTCATTACGTTAAGCCCGTAAACGAAATACACGGTAAAAAGAGGCAGTATCAAAGAAGAAGTTAGCGCCATGATAAGAAGAAGCATGGTGCTCATCGTCATCTGCGCCACGAAAAACAGAAATAAATTGAGAAAAACGGTAATAAGAAGAACGGGAAAAGCGTCCCTGATATCGGGCACTTTCAAATTTTCCGAAAGCATGCCGCCTTTTCTGTGAATTCCGAGAACGGAAAACAAAGTGGGCTTGTTTTGTTTTTCCTCGACAACCGGTTCTTCTTTCGCCTCGAACGTATCGGTGCAGATCCCTTCTTCTTCGTCCTTCGAATTGACGCGTAAATAATCGTTATTCATTTTTCACCCTGTTAAATTCGACGAAAAAGTTACTGCCGCAGTCCTTCTTGCTACGAACGCCGTATTTTAATTTATGATTATCCAGAATTGCCTTAACGATGGAAAGCCCGAGCCCCGTACCCTTCACCGGGCGGGAATTCGTTTCCGATATGCGCTTGTAGCGATCCCATATCGTCGGAAGCTTTTCGGCGGATATCCCCTTGCCGGAGTCGATTATCTCAAGTAAGATCTTGTCGTTCTCCGCCGTGAGATACACTTTTACCACCTTGTCTTCCCCGGTATAGTTGATGGAGTTTCCGAGAAGATTGTAAATGACCTGCTCTATTTTCTTTTCGTCGGCAACGGTAATAAGGTCGGGCGCGATATGGTCTTCGATCTGATACCCCTGGTTTTCCACGTAATCGGAAAACCGCCCGATCACCTTTTCCGTAAGCTCGGACAAGTCAAATTCCTGCGGGTCGAACGTTTCTACTGCCGACTGCAACTTGGAAAGATTCAGAATATCGGTCACAAGCATGGCAAGCCTGTCCGCTTCCTCTATGATGACCTGCGCGTGCTTCGCCCTTTTCTCGGGATCGTTGCCGGAAAAATCGCCGATCATTTCCGCATATGCCTTAATCATCGTAAGCGGCGTTTTCAGATCGTGCGAAACGTTTGCGAGAAGATCCCTTTGTAACATGCCGGACTTGATCACGCAATCTTTCGCATAGTTCAGCGTTTTGCCGAGCTCGTTGATCTCGGTATAACTGCCCTCCGTGCGGAACGTGACGGAGCTGTCTCCGTCCGCCCATTTTTTCGCTACCGCGCTCATTTCGTCGATCGGTTTAGAAAGTTTTCCGGCAAGATACCAGGAAAGGAAAAAGCCGATCACCACCACGACCGCCGTAACGAGGATAAACTGCGCCCTTAAAATAAACACCGTTTCCGAAAGCCTTTCGCGGGAACTCGTGAGAACGAGATAACAATCGACCTCGCCGTTCGTGTTCAGGATCGCGGCGGCGCTGTAAAACACGCTTTGCCGTTTTTCATGATCGTTCGGATCGACCGCCTGATATACGTCGCATACTTCGTTTTCTTTCGCATTGATCAGGCTTTCCACCGCGCGGGAGATCGTTGCGGATTCCGTAGCGGCAAGATTGGAAAAACTCGCGCCGGAAGGATATTTCAGAATGTATTCCGCGGCGGTATGGTCGATCTTTACAAGATAAACGTTGACCCCCGCTTCCCGGCACGTCTGCGCGATCATTTCGAACGCGCCGTCGTTTCCCGTTTTTGCCTGAAGCCTTACGGAATAATCCCGCATGCTCGATATCTTTTCCCGCCGATAATACCCCTCTAAAAGAGCAAGCTGAAAAATCCAGACGAACGCGATGATCGACAGGATGAAAACGGTGAAGTAGAGCCACATTTTAAATTTCAGTTTTCTGAAATCCGGCTTCTTCATAATTCGAACTTATAACCCATACCCCTTAACGTAACGATGAATTTTCTGTACTGTTTCAGATTGCTTCTCAGCATTTTGATATGGGTGTCCACGGTACGATCGTCCCCGTAAAAATCATAACCCCAAACGTCGGAAAGAAGTTTTTCTCTCGAAAGGGCAATGCCGCGGTTGTTTACCATATAGAAAAGCAACTCGTACTCCTTCGGCGTAAGGTCGGCTTTTTCGCCGTCTACGTAAACGTTGCGCCCGAGCATATCGATCTCGAGCCCTTCGAATTTCATCACGGAGTTGTTCTTCTGCTGATTCTTGGAATTGGCGTTACGCTTTAATACGGCGTTGATACGCGCCATGACTTCCTTGGGGGAAAACGGTTTCACGACGTAATCGTCGACCCCGATCTCGAAACCGAAAAGTTTATCGTACTCTTCCCCTCTCGCCGAAAGCATGATAACGGGAATATCTTTCGTTTTGCGGATCTCTTTCACAGCGGAATATCCGTCGAGCTTGGGCATCATGATATCCATGAGAATAAGGTCGTAATCGTTCTGTTTGCATTTCTGCACGGCTTCCATGCCGTCTCCCGCCTGATCCGATTCAAACCCTTCGAATTCCGCATACTCCGCGAGAACCTCTCTGATTTTCGCTTCGTCGTCTACGATCAAAATTTTATACATCGTTTTTACCTCCGTATATCCGTTTTTATTGAAACGATTATAAATCAATTATATTATAACAGGAAAGCAACGGAATGAAATAAATGTGAAAAAAGCGATTTTTTGCACTTTTTGGCACAAAATTTTACTTTTTCACAATTCCGTTTACCCTTTTTACGGGTACTTTCCTCACTTTCGCGACTGTTTTGATCCGGGTGATTTCAATGGTCTTTCACATCCTTTCCCGACGGTTTCACCCCTTTCACCGCCGGCGCACCGCAACGCTTTCCTTTCCGAACGATATCGTCAAAGCTCTTTCAAAGCGTTGTTCCCTCTTTCATACAGAAAGCTTTGTCCTTCGCCGATCGCCTTTTCAAAGGTTTCGTTCCGGAACACGAGCGCAGAGCGATTCCCGATGCAATAAAAAATGCTTTCGTGAACGCCTTGCCCGACCGACAGAAGAAAATCTTCCTTTCTTTCGTCGAAATGAGGGCACGCCCCGCCGCTTAGGATACCGAGCGCGTTTTCATATCCGTAAGGGGTATCTTCGCCCGCGTCCGTCTTACTGTCGGTATACATTTCGCGAAACCAGCAGATCGCCCCGGCGGAAAGCCCGCAGAGGATCGCGCCGCGCCGATAAGCCGCAAGGATCGATTCCGTCACGCCCGTTTCCTTCCATTTCGAAAGCATGTAAACGGTATCGCCCCCGCCCACGTAGATCAGATCCGCCGTTTCGAATTTCTTTTTCAGCTTCTCCTCGTCCGCCACGCCGCGCGACAGGAGAGCGACGTCCGTTTTCAGCCCGTTGTCTCCCGTATAGGTTTTATGAAAGGTATTGTAATAAGGCATGCAGTCTCTGCTCGCCGTTCCGACGAACAACGCGACAGCCCGTCTGTCTCCCGCGCGTTTTTTTGCTTCTTCGCAAAGGAAACGATCGATCAAAGCCGTCTCTTTGCTCTTCAGTTCTCCGCCGCCGATCGCGACGATCGTTCTGTCCATACGCTTTCCTTCTTCCGTAAACTTTTCCGCAGGTCACACGTTGTAAAGGTTGTTATCGAGAATACGGATAAACTCCTTCACCGCGTAGGAATGAGATTCAACCTCTTTACTCAGCACAACGCCCGTTGCCCGAAGGGGAAGAGTCGGCGTGACTTTGATCTCGGACAATTCCTTTCTCTCGAGCTGTTCCTGCACGTATCTGCGGGGAATGCACGCGATCCCCATACCGTTTTTCGCCATTTCGATCAGAAGTTCCACGCTTCCGATCTCGAACTCCGGCACGATATTGATATTCAGCGATTCCAGAAAATTCACGATCTCTTTTGTGGTAGACGTGGAATTATCCAGCATCAGAATGGGGTAATTGGGCAGGTTTTCGAGAGGGATCACTCTGTCGAACAAATTGGAGAATTTGTCCGACGCAACGAAAATATCTTCCACAACGCCCGTCTGTCCCGTCAGGATCACGTTTTTATCGTAAACGGGAAGATTGACGAAACCGATATCCGCCTTATTCGATTTGATCAGCTCGAGGGTCTCTTTCGTCGTGCTGTCTTTGAAAGTTATGGTCACGTTCGGGTAGATATCGTGATACTTTTTAATATAACGCATCAGATAGTGCGTCACGACGGTATCGGACGCGCTGATCCTCACCGTGCCCGTCGCAACCGTTTTCATCTCTTTAAACTTCGCTTCCGCCGCGCCGATGAGCTTCATCGCCTGATCGACGGCGGCAAACACCTGTCTTCCGCCCGTTTCGGTCAGCTCCATTCCGCGGGAAACACGGTTAAAAAGTTTCCCGCCGAGCTTGTATTCGAGCTGTTTGATCGCCTGTGAAACCGCAGGCTGAGAAATATGCAATTCCTGCGCGGCTTTCGTTAAACTTCCGTTCTTCGCCACCGTATAAAAAAGCTTGTATAAATCAAGATCGACCATGCGTGACCTCCCGTTTTTTCTTATTTTCTCCCTTTTCCCCTCTTTTCTTCCGTCGCGCAATTTCCGCCGCCCGCAGCTACAGGCAGATCGTATTTACCGGGATCATTTTCCGACGCAGAATTTTCCGAATATCTCGTCTATGATCCTTTCGTTCGCGCTTTCGCCGCTGATCTCTCCGAGGGCTTCCCATGCGTCCTTGATATCGATCGTCACGAGATCGGGCGTTCTGTCCATACCGGAAAGAGCGTCGCTCAGAGCTTCCCGTACGCGGAGCAAGGCGTCTTTATGCCTTTCCTCCGTAAGAAAATCGGCGTTGAAATCGATTTTGCCGCCCATCGCCTTTTCGGAAAGCAACGCTCTGAATTCGTCGACCCCTTCTCCCGTTTTCGCCGAAACGCGCACGTCCCCTATAACATCGCAAACGGCGGGAAGATCGCTTTTGTTCACGACGACGATCCTTTCGAGATCTTTCGTGTCTTCAAGTACCTTTTTATCGTCCTCGCCGAGGGGCAAAGAACCGTCGAGCACGACCACGCACACGTCGCTCTCCTTCATGGCGCGAACCGAACGTTCGATCCCGGAATTTTCAAGATCGTCCCCGCTGTCGCGGATACCGGCGGTATCGGTAAGCAGATACTTCACGCCGTCGATAACGATCTCGCCCTCCACAAGGTCGCGCGTTGTTCCCGCGACGGAAGAAACGATCGCCTTTTCGTAATCGAGCAAACGGTTGAGAAAAGAACTCTTCCCCGTATTCGGGCGCCCGAGCAACGCGACTTTCACGCCGCTTTTGATCGTTCTGCCCTTGCCGTAACGGGAAAGCAGGTCATCCGTTTTTTTCAGCACTTCGCAAAGACTACCGCGGATATCCTCCGCATTGTCCTCGCCGACCCCTTCGTCCGGATAATCGATATCCGCATTGAGAAACGCAAGCGCGTAAGTGAGCTTAGCCTGCATCTCTTTTACGATCGCATTCAGTTTTTCGCGATAGAGATAATACCCCGCACGTACGCCGCCGACCGATTCGCTGTTGATCATATCGATCAACCCTTCGCAGGAAGAAAGGCTCATCTTGCCGTTTAAAAAGGCGCGGCGGGTGAACTCCCCGTTCGTCGCCATTCTCGCGCCGAGAGCAAGCGCGCGCTTTAACACCCCGCGGGAGATCGCGACCCCGCCGTGGCAATGAAACTCGATCGTATCTTCTCCCGTGTAGCTCTTCGGTCCGCGGAAGAATACGCACATACCGAAATCGGTAAAATCGCCGCCGTCGATTTCTCCGGGATACATTTTATATGGTTCGAAATCCTTCACGGGAGTTTTCCCGATCGGACGGAACATTTTCTCCGCGATCGCAAGCGGGCTTTCCCCGCTGATCCTGATGACCGCGACGCCGCCCGTTCCGGGGGCGGTAGAGATCGCCGCGATATTCTGTCCGTATGTCATCGGTCGCTCCTTTCAGGAAAACAGATCGTTTCCGTCATTTGTATTTCCGCCGTCGGACCCCTTTGCGGGATCCTGCTTATTCTCCCCTTGCTCGTTCGCGTGGGAATTAAAATCTGCAAACGGATCGCTTTCGTCCGTTTTTTTATCGGAAAATTCGGAAAAAGGATCTTCCGCCGGCTTCTGAGAGGAGGCAGAGGGAGATTCGCCGTACCGATTATTTCCGTAAGGCGTATCGCCGTAGTTCCCGAACGGATTGCCGTAAGCGTTTCCGTTGCGATAATTCCCGAAACCGCCGCTCGCGCGGTAACGTGCCGCGCGCTCTCTCAGATACTGTCCGTAATCTCCTCTTTCGTTGTTTCTTACCGAGAAAAGGAAAATCGCGAAAAGCAGGTCGGACGAGAACAGCACGTCGAATACGATCGCCCAAACGGAAAGGACGGACGCTTTCTGCGGGTTATAGATCTTGTACAGATTCATGCACAGTATGAACGTCAGGACGATCGTCGCAAGGGAACAGATATTTGCAAGCGACGTGAGCATAAAGGGAAGCCCGTACACTGCGAAGTCTTCCTCGATCAGCGCTTTTCCTTCAAGCAGCAATCTGATCAGCGGAATGCCGTAAACGCCGTCGAGCACGCCGAGAGCAAGAACGTAACCGCCTGCGGTCAGAGCCGCCGCAAGTCCGAGAGCTTTATATTTTGCAAACAGCCCCTCTTTCCCCTGCAGCTCGCCCATGAGATACAACGCAAGAAAGGGGACGAACGCAAACCACGCTTTCCCGAGCCCCGACCTTACCGACATTCTGTAAAGGGCAAACCCGCGGAAGAGAAATCCCACGGCGAAAAACAAAAATTTAAAGCCGAGCGTCATAAACAAAAACAGCAGATATCCGTCCGCAGCGAGACCGCTGCCGATCGCCTGCGCAAGCGATCCCGAAAAAGTCTGCAACGAATACAATACGGAATAAATCATTCAGGTCACCTCATTTATAATTGAAATACGATCTGCACGAAAGCGAATAAGATCCCGATCCCGAGCAGGATCGCCGCGACGGTCGGATTTGCTTTCCCGGAATTTTCGCGGAACTTACCGCCGATCCGATAGGTCATGCCGTCGCCGCGGAAAGGCGCGCTCTCCGTCGCGTCGCGAAGGGCAACTTCCCCGTTTTCGTCCTTTACGGCATAAAACCTGCCGCTGTGCCACGGTTTCCCGCCGAGAGCTTTTTTCTTTTCGTTTCCCACGAGCATCGTGCCGAAATATACGACGGATACCGTAAGGCAGATCACGCCGAAGGCGATCATGACGGCATCCGTAAAACTGCCGAGAAGATACGCCCCTTTCGTTCCCGTCTGCGACGCGATCGTGTGGTTCATCATCAGTCCGACCGCGACCGTAAAGGAATTGTTAAAGAAATGCATTGCCGAGCCGAGAAGCCAGTTCCTCGTGATAGATACGACCGAGGCGATCGCTACCCCGCCGAGAAATTGCAGGATCATCATCTGAAAAGACCCGTGCATAAACGAGAACATAACGGCGGAACAAAGAACGGCGCATACGCCGCCGAATTGCTCCAGCCCCCGCATGACGATCCCGCGGAACAGCATTTCTTCGACCACAGCCGGAAGAAGAGCGGTAAGCAACAGGTAGAGAAGAACGAACAAGGGAGAAAGAACGCTTGTCGGCGGATTATCCGGCACGTTTGCCGCGCCGAAAAAATCGGAAGCGTCTTCTCCGAACGCGAGATGGGTATAATAAAAACTAACCATAATGCCGGCAACGAGAAGAAGGCTCATCAGAACCTGTACGCCGTCCCACTTTGCCACGTACCCCGCACCCGAAAAGGGATCCACCCGCCGGATCTTACAATACGCAAAAGCGATCAGAAAAAGCAGAGCCTGCGAAAGCAGCGTGCTTACGATCATGTAAGCGTAATAATCGAACCGGTATACGGCGCGAAGCATACCCCCGGCGAACGTCCGCAGAAAAAGAGGAAACAGCAGCCAGCACGTAAGAACGATCAGATAGACGATCGCCGAGTCGAGCGCGTTGAACCGTTTCGGATTATACTCTTTTTTCCCCGCAGAGGGGTCTTTTATCCTCACGTTTTCATTTTCCATGATTTTTTCTCCCGTAAAGCATCCGGCAGTACCGCGACCGTTTTTTTTCGCAAAATTCTCTTATCACACGCGATAACGGTCGAACAGCTCCCCGATTTTTCCTTCGATAAATTCTTCCGCTTCCGCGATCGGAGCTTCCCCTTTGAAGGTCTTGTCGCGGAAGGAAACCTCCACGACGCCGCGATCGCACGTTTTGCGGCTTACGACAACGCGTACCGGCACACCGAAGAGATCGGCGTCGGCAAACATGGCGCCCGCACGGATATCACGGTCGTCGTACAGAACTTCCGTTCCGCGGGCGCTAAGACTTTCGTAAAGTTTATCGGCAACCCCTTTCACTTCGGGATCTTCCGACTGCAGACAGCAGATCTCCGCGTGCCACGGCGCGATCGTGATCGGCCAGATCGGTCCGTAAGCGTCATGCTGTTCTTCGCAGATAGAAGCGCAAAGTCTTCCCACGCCGATGCCGTAACATCCCATGATCGGGTTCTTTCTGCTTCCGTCCGCGTCCACATAAGTCATGCCCATCGATTTTGTGTATTTCGTGCCGAGCTGGAAGATATTTCCGATCTCGACGCCGCGGTAAAGTCTGATGGTCGGCTTTCCGCAGACGGGACAGATCCCGCCGTTATAGGCTTTCGCGACTTCGGCATATTCCACTTTTCCGACGTCTCTTTCCATGTTCACGCCGGCGAGATGATAATCTTTTTTGTTTGCCCCGCAACAGAAGGATTTTACTTCCGCAAGCGAGCGGTCGTACACGACTTTTGCATGCCCCGTGAAGTTCACCGGTCCGATGAATCCCGGCACGATGCCGTTGCTTTCGAGCACGCCGGATGCGGGATGTACTTCCGTTTTCAGATAGTTGCGAAGTTTCGTTTCGTTCACGTCGAGATCGCCGCGCAGGAATACGACCACGAGATCGTCCGTCGCGTTTTCCTGGTAAACGACGGCTTTACACATTCTCGTCGGGTCCGTATGAAGGACGTGTTCGAGCGCCGCGATCGTCTTCACGTTCGGCGTATGGATCTCTCTCATTTCCTCGATCTCGCCCGGGATCTCGTGGGTGATGCAGTCCGCAACTTCCACGTTGGCGCGATAATCGCACCCTTCGTTTTCGCAGACGGCAAGCGTGTCTTCGCCGATATCGGTCAGAAGCATGAATTCGTGAGAAACGCTGCCCCCCATCATACCGCTGTCGCTTTTCACGGCAATGAAGTTTTTTACGCCCGCACGCTTGAAAATGCGGTTATACGCCTCGTATAAAGCGTAATAATATTTTTCGAGATCTTCCTGAGAGGTATGGAAGGAATAGGCGTCCTTCATGGTGAACTCGCGCACGCGGATCAATCCGCCGCGGGCACGGGGCTCGTCGCGGTACTTCGTCTGGATCTGGTAGATCATAAAAGGAAAATCGGTATACGATTTCGCGATATCCCTCGCAAGATGTACAGCGGCTTCCTCATGCGTCATACCGAGAACCATTTTCGTGCCGTTGCGATCGGTAAACCGAGCCATCTCGCTCCCGATGCTCGTGTATCTTCCGGACTCTTCCCAGAGCGAAGCCGGCATCACGACGGGGAAAAGGACTTCCTGTCCGCCTACGCGATCCATCTCTTCCCGCAGAATATTTTCGATTTTGCGCATGATGCGTTTCGCGGGGGTAAAAAGAGAATAACTGCCCGCGCACATAAACTTCATGTAACCGCCCTTCATCATAAGGGCATGGCTTGCGATCTGACAATCCTTCGGCGTTTCCTTGAATCTCGCGCCGAGCAAATTTCTGACTAACATTTCGTCTCCGTTTTGTTCCGCAACCGCAAAATATCTCCCGCGGCGCGGAATTATAATGATTAATTATATTTATACATGATAAAGTATACACAAAAAAAAAGAAAATGTAAAGCGAAATTATAAAACCGACGCACAATTCGCCCCGTTTTCCCTGAAATTTTGCAATTTCGCACAAGAATGCCGCCCTCTTTCTCTTTTATGCAGCCCTCTTTCTCTTTATTTTTGACAAAAAGCGAAAAAACGGGAAGAAATCGTTTGCGTTTTCCGGGCGGAATGTTGTAAAATAGAGGTGTGTGATCTCCGCCGGGATAAGGCGGAGAGCGAACCGACCGGAAATCCGTTTCCCCCGTTCGGGCGGACGGATCCGGAAGGACGAAAGCGTTTTGATACAAGGAGTTTTTGAATGAACGAAAGTCAACTTGCGGTAAATACGATCCGTGTTTTATCGGCGGAAGCGATCGAAAAGGCAAAATCCGGGCACCCCGGCTTACCACTCGGCAGCGCGCCGATCGCCTACACCCTCTTTGCCAACCATCTGCACTTTAACCCGAAGAATCCGTCTTTCGATAACAGAGACCGTTTTATTCTTTCCGCGGGGCACGGCTCTATGCTCGACTATGCGCTCCTGCATATTTTCGGCTATGCCGTTTCCATGGAAGACATTAAAAACTTCCGTCAGCTCGGTTCGAAAACGCCGGGGCATCCGGAATACGGACATACTCCCGGCATCGAAACGACCACGGGTCCCCTCGGTCAGGGCGTCGCGAATGCCGTCGGTATGGCGATCGCGGAAACAAGGCTCGCCGCGGAATTCAACCGCGAAGGCTACCCGATCGTCGACCACTACACCTACGCGCTCACCGGAGACGGCTGCATGATGGAAGGCATCGAGTATGAAGCGGCATCCCTTGCGGGCACCCTGAAACTCGGCAAACTCATTGTATTTTACGATAAAAACAACATTACGATCGAAGGCGATACCGATTCCGCGTTCACGGAGGACGTCGGGAAACGCCACGAGGCGCAAGGCTGGCAGGTCCTTTACGTTGCGGACGGCAACGACATGAAAGCGATCAACCGCGCCGTGCTCAAGGCGAAACGGGAAACGGAAAAGCCGAGCCTTATCATTTGCAGAACGCAGATCGGCTTCGGTTCTCCCAAAGCGGGAAGCGCGTCCGTTCACGGCGCTCCTCTCGGCGAGGAAGGCGTGAAAGGTTTACGCGAAAACCTCGGATACGATTATCCCCCCTTCACTCTTCCCGAAGAAGTTGCAAAGATCGCGCCCCGCTATAAGAGAAAAGGCGCGAGACTGCAGAAAGCGTGGAAAGATCTTTTCGCGGCATACGAAAAGGATTATCCAGAACTTGCCGCAAAATACCGCGACTACATGAACGGAAAACTTCCCGACCTGCTTTCCGAAAAAGATCTCTTCTCCTTCGGAAAACCGGACGCCACGAGAAATACGAGCTACGCCGTTTTAAACAAGCTTTCCGACCTTGTTCCCAACCTCGTGGGAGGAAGCGCGGATCTCGCGCCTTCCAACAAATCGCTCATGAAAAACAAAGCGTATTATTCCGCCGAAGACAGAGCGGGTTCCAATTTCCACTTCGGTATCCGCGAACACGCCATGGCGGCGATCTGCAACGGCATGAGCCTTCACGGCGGATTGAGAGTTTACTGCGCGACTTTCTTTGTTTTCTCCGATTACATGAAAAACGCCATGAGGCTTTCCGCCCTCATGAAGCAGAAGGTGACCTATATTCTCACGCACGACTCCATCGGCGTCGGCGAAGACGGACCTACCCATCAGCCGATCGAACAGCTGGTCGGGCTGCGCACGATCCCCGGAATGAAAGTTTTCCGCCCCGCGGACGGTAAAGAAACGGCTTACGCCTGGATCTCCGCTTTGACGGGAGAAGGTCCTACCTGTCTCGTGCTGAGCCGCCAGAATCTTCCGCAATACGAAAATTCCGACGAGAGAACCATGAAGGGCGCGTATATTCTCAGCGATTCGGAAAAGAAAAAACCGGACGCCATTCTTCTCGCGAGCGGTTCGGAAGTAGAACTTTGCATGAACGCGCAGAAACTTTTGAGAGAGAAAGGGATCGACGCCCGCGTCGTGTCCGTTCCCTGCACCGCTCTTTTCGACAAACAGACGAAAGCCTACCGCGAGTCGGTTCTTCCCTCTTCGGTAAGAGCGCGCGTCGCCGTGGAAATGGCTTCGCCCGACACCTGGTACCGTTACGTCGGGCTGGACGGAAAAGTGATCGGTATGGAAACGTTCGGCGCATCCGCCCCCTTTAAAGACCTGCTCGTGAAATTCGGTTTCACCGCCGAACACGTTGCGGAAGAAACGGAAAAACTTCTGCAGAAATAAAAAAGGATTTCCCGTTTGTGCGGATAAAAAACGGATTTTCTCCATAAAACCCCTTTCTTGCCGCAACGAAACGAAAAAGAACGGATGAAATCGCTTGCGTTTTTTCTCCGTATTCTTTAAAATGGATCTATGGACATTGCAAACATAAAACAAAACATTTCGACCAATCTGACGGAGCTGAGAAAGCGATTCGGATATACGCAGTCTTTTGTCGGGCAATACGTCAATTTCAGCGATAAAGCCGTTTCCAAGTGGGAAAACGGCGACTCCGTGCCCGATCTCGCCACGCTTGCCGCGCTGGCAAAATTGTACGGCGTTACCGTCGATTTCCTGATTTCCGAACACGACGATAAAATGATCGGAGAGATCGCGCAGATCGAAAAGGACAAGCGCAACAGCCCGACGCAGATCACCATCCTTCTGATGTCTCTTACCGTGGTGTGGCTGATCGCAACCATCGTTTTCAGTTATACGCTCGTGTTCCGCCCGAAAGCTCTGTGGCAGATCTTCGTATGGGCGATCCCCGCCTGTTGCGGGCTCGTGCTCTATTTCAACCGTCATTGGTACCGTAAAAGCAAAGTGAGGCTCGTCTCTCTGACGATCCTCAGCTGGTCGCTTTTAACGTGTATCTTTCTGCAATTCCTGAATTACCGCTTATGGCCGTTATTCATTCTCGGCATTCCGATCCAGATCATCATCTGTCTCGGAAACAGCTACATGAACCACATGGACCGATAAAAACAATAAGGAGATTTTTGAAATGAAAGTAATACTTCTGACCGACGTAAAAGGAACGGGAAAAAAAGACGATATCGTCGAAGTCAGCGACGGTTTCGCAAGAAACTGTCTCTTTAAAAAGAAACAGGCGATCGAAGCGACTTCCACCCAGGTAAACTCCGTACAGAACAAGAAAAAGGCGGAGGAATATCATAAAGCGGAAGAGATCAAAAAATGGAAAGAGGTTGCAGCCTCTCTGAACAAGCGCGAAGTGACCTGCTGCGTGAAAGTGGGCGCGAACGGTAAAATTTTCGGAAGCGTGACCTCGAAGGAAATCGCGGACAAATTACAGGAAGCCGGCTTTGAGGTCGACAAAAAGAAGATCGTTCTGAAAGAGGCGATCAAAACCCCCGGAAACTACAACGTAGACGTGAAATTCCTTCCCGACGTGCTTGCAAAAATCGTGGTAAAAGTAAAAACGGAAGAATAATTTTTCTTCCGTCCTTCTCTCCATGTTTTTGCGGAACGTTTCGGTTTTCATCTGAGAAAACAAACCTATAAGCCGTTTATCCTACAATTTTCATTTTTATCATCCAAAAAAACAGCCTTTCCGTTACGGGAAAGGCTGTTTTCTTTTCCTTTAATTCAGACGAATGCCGTTTGCGTTCAGAAATACGTAGATATTTTTCAGCGCGGCGGAAACGTCCTCGTTGTTTTTTCTGTCCTGCGCCTCGTCAAGGTATTTCAGACAAAAAGCGACGCGAGCGGTATTATCGAGCAATGCCTTCGTTACGCCGGAATCTCTCCCGCTGTCCACTGCGGCGGAAAGTTTGATACAGATCGGGATCTCTTCCAGTCTCTCATCCGCTTTCTCGCCGAGTTTTTCGCGCATTTCTTTGCCGCACCCCGCAAAAAGGGTGAAATCCATACCGTCGACCAATTTACCGTAATCGGCGATCGTTTCGATCAACGCCATTTCCTTTTCGCCGAAATCTTCCTTTCTGACGCAAATTTTAACCAGGATCGCCTGCAGATAGGCGTCGTAATCGGCGAACAACTGACTTCTCGTATAAGAGAACCCTTCTCTTTTGGAAAAAACGTTCTCTTCGAGGTCGCCGATGATCCTTATGGCGTTGCGGTAGCAGGCTTTCGCCTTTTCGCAAATCACGTCCTCTCTCGATTTTTCCTCTGAATTCATATTGACATTACCCTCTTCGATGCTATCGTTTTCACAAAGTTCATCAGGTCGCGCTTCCCTCCCCGGAGCGAAAGGAATATGCCTCTTTCAGGCGATCGCCTCCCGTTTCCGGCAGAGGTTTGCCTTTCGTCGTTCTCGATTCGAGGGAGAGATCGTCGCTGTTTACGTGAGCGACCGATCCGTCTTCCTTCACGATCAGAATACCGGTCTTCTTCCCGTCTTCCACGGGTTCGGCAAGGATCATCTTGTCGTCCTCGTCGAGATCGCATATTTTAACGCCCTTCCTCGCGCGGTCGAGTTTTCCGATCGTGCCGAGCATCACTTGTTTGAAAGTTCCCGCATTCGTTACGATCGCAACGTTATAGTCTTTCTCTTCTTCCAGCTGCGTCACGGAAAGGATCTTGTCATCCTCCGCGAGGTTCATCCCCTTCACGCCGCCGGCGACCCTGCCCTGTTCGGGAATATCCCCGGAACAATAAAGGCACATGCCCTTTTCCGACGCAAAGAAGATATCGTGCTTCTCTTTTTCCTGCTGAACGGAAACGACTTCGTCTCCTTCCTTTAATTTGATCGCCTGATAATGATTTTTCAGAACGGTGTATTCCTGCCAGTCGGTACGCTTTACAATGCCGTCCTTCGTAAAGAACAGAAGTTTACCCTGCGGAACGGCAAGGTCTTTCACGGCAAAGAAGGCAACGGGTTGTTCGCCGAGCAAAGCGTCTTTACAGACTTGTCCGAATTTCACGCCGCCGCTCATCGCGCCGCTTGCCTCGGGAATAAATTCCGCGTCTATTTTATAGCAGTCTCCCTTGTTGGTGAAAGCGTAGATATAATCGTCCGATTCCGCTTCCGTTTTAAACAGGAAAAGCTCCGCTTTATTCGGCGTAGCATTGCCCGAATAACGTTTGTAAGTAGCAAGCTTCACGCGGCGGATCAAGCCGTTCGCATTCATGCCGACAACGTATTTTTCGATCTTACGGTCTTCTTTGCTCTTTACGACGGAAATATCTTCCGGCGCATTCACGATGACCGTTCTTCTGTCGTCGCGATACTTCTTTTTGATGACGGTGATCTCTTTTTTCACCACTTCTTTCTGAAGTTTTTTACTGTCGATGATCGCCTGCAATTCAGCCATCAGTTTTTTCATCGCCGCAAGCTCGTCTTTCAGGTTGTTCACTTCGAGTTTCGTGATCCTTGCAAGACGAAGATCGAGGATCGCCTGAGCCTGACGATCGGAAAGATCGAATGCCTGGCGAAGATTCACCTTAGCGGTCGGCGTATCGGGCGAGGTTTTGATGATTTTGATAACTTTATCGATATCCGTTACGGCAATAATAAGCCCTTCGAGAATATGCGCCCTTTCTTTCGCTTTATTGAAATCGAATTTCGTGCGGCGAAGAATAACGTTGATCTGATAATCGACGTAATAACGGATGATCTCGAGCAGTCCCATCAGCTTCGGTTTGCCGTCCGCGATGGCGACCATATTGATACCGAACGAAACCTGTAGCTGCGTATATTTCAATAAAAACTCGAGAATCGGTTTCGGATCGACTTCCTTTTTCAATTTGATGACGGCGCGCATGCCGGAACGGTCGGATTCGTCGCAGATATCGGCAATTCCGCCTAAAATATCCTTATTCGTTTCCTGTAATTCGGCAATTTTTTTCAAAAGCATCGCCTTATTCACCTGATAAGGGATCTCGGTGATCACGATATTCTTCTTTCCGTTGTCGGCGTCCTCGATGTTGATCTTCGCGCGGATACGGACCTTCCCTTTTCCCGTCTCGTAAGCGGCGCGAAGCTCTTCCCCGGCAATGAGGTATCCGCCCGTCGGGAAATCGGGTCCCTTTACGATCTTCATCATATCGTCCAGGGAGATCTTCGGATTATCGAGATAGGCGATAACGCCGTCGATCACCTCGGCGAGGTTATGGGTCGGAATATTCGTGGCAAGTCCGACGGCAATGCCGGACGCGCCGTTCACAAGAAGATTCGGAAATCTTCCGGGAAGAGTTTCCGGCTCTTTCAGCGAGTCGTCGAAGTTAAGCGCCCAGTTCACCGTATCTTTATCGATATCGGAAACGAGCTCGAGGGCAAGAGGCTGTAATTTTACCTCGGTATATCTCATTGCGGCGGCGCTGTCGCCGTCGATCGATCCGAAGTTGCCGTGTCCGTCCACAAGGGTGTTACGCATGTTGTAAGGCTGTGCGAGACGCACCATTGCGTCGTAAACGGAAGTATCGCCGTGCGGGTGGTATTTTGCAAGACAGTCGCCGACCACCCTCGCGCTCTTTTTATATCCCTTGTCCGGGGTCATCCCCTGATCGTACATGGAGTACAGAATTCTTCTCTGAACGGGTTTCAATCCATCCTCCACGCGGGGAAGCGCGCGGTCAAGAATAACGTATTCCGCGTAAGGGATCATGGAATTGTGCAGAACGTCCTCGAGAGGACTTGTGATGACGGAATCTTTCATTTCTTCAGCCATAATTACTTCTTTGTCCTCCTTAAACGTTTACTCTGTCCATAAACTTGTCTTCTTTATTGAAGTCGGCATGTTCGGAAATATATTGTTTTCTGCTTTCGATATCGTCGCCCATCAGCGTGGTGATCAGCTTTTCCGCTTCGGCGGCGTCTTCGATCGTGACCTGCATCAGAACGCGGTGTTTCGGATCCATCGTCGTGTCCCAGAGCTGTTCCGGGTTCATTTCACCGAGACCTTTATAACGCTGCAACTGATATCCCCTGCCTACCTTATCGATCGCCTTCTGCAACTGAGAATCGTCGTAAGCGTATTCCACGATATCCTTTTTATATACTTTATAAAGAGGGGGCATACCGATGTAAACGTGCCCGCCGGAGATCAGTTCCTTCATATAGCGGAAGAAGAAGGTAAGAAGGATCGCGCGGATGTGCGCGCCGTCCTGATCGGCATCGGAAAGGATAATAACTTTATAATAGTTTAAGTTTTTGATATTGAAATCGCTGCCGATCCCCGTGCCGAGCGCAGAGATGATCGTGCGGATCTCTTCGTTTTTCAATACTTCCTCGATCCGCTTTTTCTCTGCGTTGAGCGGTTTTCCGCGAAGGGGCAGGATCGCCTGATGCTGACGGTCTCTTCCCTGTTTCGCACTGCCGCCTGCGGAATCGCCCTCGACGATGAACACTTCGTTAAGTTCCGCTTTTCTGCTCGTGCAGGAAGCGAGTTTACCGATCAGTTTCGTCGCGTCGGCGCCGCTTTTCGCGCGGGCGATCTCCTTGGCGTGTTTCGCTGCGTTTCTCGCCTTTGCCGCGCCCAGCGCCTTTTTCATCATCGCGTCGAAAATCGCTTTGTTTTTCTTGTTTTTTACGAGCTTGTCAAGCTCCTCCGTCACGGCGGAATCGACGGCGTTTTTCGCTTCGGGGTTACCGAGTTTCGTCTTGGTCTGTCCCTCGAATTCCACGTTCTTCATCTTGACGGAAACGATCGCCGTCATACCCTCGCGGAAGTCTTCGCCCTGCATCACGAGGTCTTTTTCTTTAATATAATTATTCGCCTTTGCGAAATCGTTCATCACACGGGTCACGGCAGACTTGAAGCCGATTTCGTGCGTGCCCCCTTCGGGCGTGGGAATGTTGTTCACGAAGGAGAAAACACTTTCGGTATAACTGTCCGTATGCTGAATGGCGAATTCCACCTGGATCCCGTCCTTCTCCGTTTTTGCATATACCGGCGGCTCGTAAAGATGTTGTTTCCCTTCGTTCAGGTAAAGCACGTAATCCACGAGCCCGCCTTCGTAACGGAAGGTTTTGTTGTAGAATTTTTCGTCGTCTCTCAGATCTACCAGGTGAATGGCAAGCCCTTTGTTGAGGAAAGCGAGCTCGCGGAGCCTTTTTGAAATGGTCTCAAGGCTGAATTCTACCGTTTCAAACACCTTCGCGTCCGGCTTAAAGCGGACGAGCGTTCCGTGCTTATCCGTTTTGATCCCCGTATTTTCGAGAGGCGCGACGGGTTCGCCCGATATGATCTTCTTTTTCTGCGCGTTGTAATAGCTGTGGAATTCCATTTTATAAACGGTTTTTTTGTATACTTCCACCTTAAGCCATTCGGACAACGCGTTCGTAACGGACGCGCCTACGCCGTGCAACCCGCCCGAGAAACTGTAGTTCTCGTTATTGAATTTACCGCCCGCATGAAGCTGGGTAAATACGACCTGTACGCCAGAAACGCCAGCCTGCTTATGAATATCGGTCGGAATACCGCGCCCGTTGTCTTCTACGGAAACGCTCCCGTCCTTGTATAAAATTACGTCGATCTTATCGGCATAACCGTTTGCCGCCTCGTCGATCGCATTGTCCACGATCTCCCATAGAATATGATGAAGTCCCTTCGGCCCCGTCGAACCGATATACATACCGGGTCGAACCCTGACCGCTTCGAGACCCTCGAGAATTTTTATGTCCTGCGAATTGTAATCGTTATGAGACATTCCCTTCCTCCCATTGTGTTCTGTAGACCTCCGCCGTGAAACGAAAAAAGCGAAAGCCAAGCCTATATCTTATATATTATCATATTTTTTCGTTTTTTTCAAGTTATTTTTTCCTTTTCTCGGCTCATTTTATAAAATGTTTCCCAAAAAAGGAAAAATGTCTGAAGGACAAAATGGGGCGGCGCTGCCGAGGGGTCACAAGGCGTATTTTCTGCAAACGAAATTCATTCTTTCGGATAACCGTTTTTCTTTTTTCGAAGAGGAGACAACTGCTTTCCGAGTCCGTTTTCTCCGCAAACATAATGCATTCTTTCGGATAACTGCTTTTCTTTTTCGAAGAGGAGACAACTGCTTTCCGAGTCCGTTTTCTCCTCTTCGAGCATCACCTTTTTCCGAGAACTCCGTTTATCCCATGCGGGTTTATCATAACAATTACTTATCGTACGCCCTTAGTCCTTAAGGGACGTAGCCTTTATCGGTATTGAAGCTTTAAGATTATATTTGTTTGTGGCGTTTTCTTGTCTCTGTCAGCCCATCAAGCAAGGCGAAAACTTGGAAGTGTTTTCAGATCCTTCGCGGGTAGGGCTACGGGGTCGGCTCAGGATGACAGGGGATGACAGGACACTTATTATATCGTTTTGTCATTCTGACCCAACAATCCTGACGGGCTTAGGAAGAATCTCAAAATGATACGGCTTGTCAATAATACCGAATGCAAATATGTCTTAAGATCCTTCGCTGGTAGGACTACGGGGCAAGGCTCAGGATGACAAAAATTAAATTCTTCATCAGCCGGGCAAGCGGCAGGATCAAAATAGCACGACATAGCTAACCTGCCACATAAAAAAACCGCCCCGGGTGTTCCCCGAAAAGCGGTTCTTTTCTGTTTGTCGTTTCAAAATTATCTGCCTGCCGTTTTCTGATTTCAGCGGACGATTTCGATCCCCTGAGGCGCGTCGATCGACGTTTCGATCTCTCCCTTTTCGTTTTTGCGGTGAGAGACTTTCAGTTTACCATAAGGCGTCGGGAATACGGCGTCCACCGATGTAAGCCCGTCGAGATGGGGGCGGATCGCAATTTTTTTACAACCTGCGTCCAGAACCTCGATCCCGGCAACCGACTGCACCAGATAGGCGACCACGCCGCTCGACCAGCCGTGACAGAAGCTGTGGCGAAGCCCCTTATAGCAGAACGCTCCGTAAGCCGCATGAACGTCCACCTGACCTTTTTTCGGCATTTTATCGATCCTGCCTGCGTTTTTCAGCCAGTCGATATCGAAATCTTCCCAGAAAGTCGTTGCCCCGAGAGAAAGCATGCCGCCGTAAAACTCTTTCATAACGGAAAGGGCCTCGGCATGTTTTCCGTTTTCGGCAAACCCCTGCAGGATAAAGTAAGACATAAACGTGGACATGCCGTGCGCCCCGCCCTCGAGAAGAAGGCGTTCGTCATCCTTTGTGCCGATACCCGCGTACACACGAAGCGCGGAGATCTGTTTGTATTTCCTTACGGAATAGGTCTTTTTCAGAAGTTTTGCCTTTAAGTTCGCCGCCTTTGCCCCGTCCTCGCCGAGCACGCCGAAGAGATATTCCGCGGCGTTTGCAGCCATCAGAGCGAGCGCGTGCACGCCGGCGATCTCGTCAAGCCGTCTGTCCTCGCCGTCGGCGGGCTCCACGTAATGGGTCGGCCAGTCGATCAGATATCCGGTAAACAGAAGAGTTCCGTCCTCTGCCACGCAGGAATCGATCTGATCGAGCAGAGCTTTCAGATATTCTCTCTGCTCTCCGAGATACTTCATATCTCCGTTATACAGGAAATAGTCTTTTAAAATAACGATCCACCAGAAAGAGTAAGTGGAAATATTGTTCATCCATCCGGGCAGCGGCGTTTCGTCTCTTACGAAATTGAGCGAACGGTCGACGTTATCCAACCTCCCGAACAAGGAAGTTACCGAGCGCATTTCGGGATAAATATCCCCGATCCACACGAGGCGGTCGCGCTTGATCCCGTCCCAGATCATGCCGTTTTGCAGGCACAGCCTTACGGTATACGCCGCGGTGCGGAAAATATCGTTTACAAGTTTATCGTCGCAGCGGAAGCTCCCCGTAAAAGGCTTTTCAAACACGTCGCTTTTCAGAAGAATGCTTTTGATCTGCGCGCTGCTCCCCTCGGGAATTTCTACCCGTGCGAACCGGAACCCGGAGTTGCAGAAAGTCATATCCGAATAGTTCTCGAGTTTTACGGTCAGATCTCTCGTCGCGTGGTCGTTCGTCGCGCCGCATTCGCCTACGCCGTGCAACACCTCGGAAACAGACTCCCCGAGACGGATCTTCGCCTTACCTTCTCCGCCGACGGAAAACGTAAGGATCCTGAGTCCGCCCGCATATTCTTTGCCGAAATCGAGGATCACGTAGTCTCCGTTTTCCATCGCGGTGAGCGATTGCTCGTTCAGTCCGATCTGCACTTCTTTTTTGGAAAGGAGCTTCTTAAAATCTCCGTTACCTTTCGCTTTTACGATTTTTTTAGGAAAAATTACTTTGTTCATACTTTTTTCATTGCCTCTATCGACCCGATCAGAATAGATTCCGCATAGGCGCAGGCTTTTTTTACGCTGCCCTCTCCGAAGGGAAGAGCGAGATGCGCGGTTTTAAGCGTTTCTTTATAGCCGAGACTACCGCCGACCTTGCAAAGCGTCATATAGTCGTTCCATGCGGCGTTTTTGTCCTCCGCAAATTTCTTTTTGAATTCCATCGCGCCCATCGTGGTGAGCGTATAATTGATATAATAGAAGGGATACAGGAAGATGTGGATCTTATGATACCACCATCCGCCGCGAGCGAAAAATTCGTCGTCCCCGTAATCTCTCCACGGCATATACTTCTCTTCGAGTCTTTTCCAGAGCGCCGTTCTCTCTCTCGGCGTAAGATCTTCGTTTTCGTAAACGAGATGCTGATATTCGTCTACCGCCACGCCGAAGGGCACGAACGTCAATGCTTCCTGCAGATGGGAGAAACGGAATTTATCCGCGGAATCGCCGAAAAATTTTTCGGCATACGGATAGGAAAACTGTTCCATGCTCATGGAATGGATCTCGGCGATATCCGTCGTTTCCGAATAATAAGCGGAGATCGGCTGGGTGCGCATCGCCATATAACCGGCAAACGCGTGTCCGAGTTCGTGCGTCAGCACTTCCACGTCGAACGTGGTGTGATTGAAACAGGAGAACACGAAAGGCGCCTTGTAGTTTTCAAGCTCCGTCATATAGCCGGTAGAAGCCTTCCCCGGTTTGTTTTTCAGATCGAGCAATCTGTGATCGAGCATGTAATCGATAAACTCGCCCGTTTCTTCGCTCATATCGCGGTACATTTCCCGCGCGCGTTCGATCAGAAAATCATCGTCTCCGACGGGAACGGCGTTCCCGCTTTTAAACACGCATTTCTCATCGTAAAAACGGATTTTTTCCACGCCGAGCCTTTCCGCCTGCGCTTTATAAAGGGTTTCGCAAAAGGGAACGAGTTCTTCCCTTACCTGCTCGCGGAAAGCGGCAACGTCTTTCGCGTCGTAATCCGTTCTGCCCTGTTGCAGATAACCGAGGGGAATAAAATTTTCAAACCCGAGATTGCGCCCCATTTCGTTGCGGATATGAATGAGTTCGTCCCAGATCTCTTCCATTCTCTTCTCGTTCGTCGAAAAGAAGGAGGAATAAGCCGCCGCGGCTTCCTTTCTCGTATCACGATCGGGATCTTCCACATATTTCAGGATCCCGTATAAATTCAGTTTTTCGCCGCGGAAGGAAATTTCCGCGGAGGCGATCAGCTTTTCATACTCGCTGCAAAGTTTCGCTTCTCTCTGCATGAGCGGAATGTTTTTTTCCGTGAAAGACTTTCTGTCGATTTCGATGGAAACGAAAAGCTGTTTTCCGAATTCCTTTTCGAACTCCGGACGGAATTTTCCGTCGTAAAGCTCGTTCGAGAAAGCGAGAAGATAGGGAACGACCGTAGGATACAGTTCGTTCATCGCCTCGTCTTCTTCGTCGTAAAACTTATCCTTCGTATCGACGGTATGGCGGATCGAGGCGATCGTCGTCATCGTGTGAAAATCGGCAGTCAGTTTTTCCTTTTCGAAAAACACTTCCCGCGCGCGGGTATAGGTCTCCGCGTTTTTCAGATCTTCCGTCAGCTTTTCAAGCGTTTTTTTCAGCAAATCGCCGTCCGGTCTCGTATAGACAAGTTCGTCGAATTTAAAATTTTCCCGCATAGTTTCCTCTCAGAATTCCAGAAGGTGAAGATATTTGCTCTTATCGATCGCGGCGAGGAAAAGATAAAGTCTCGGTCCCTTGTCGCTGCCGAAGAGAACGTTATAGAATACCGCGAAGAATTTCTGCTGACGCGCCGTGTTTTCTTTTTTCGTAAGTTCCGGCTTATTGATCAGATCGTACAGATACTGCTGGATCTCTTTCTCGGTGAGCGTTCCTGCGGTTTCGAGATAATCGTGCAGTTTTTTCAGGCACTCTTTCTCTTCGTCGCCGAGCGTTTCGTGGTAAGCCGTATTCTTTTCCGCAAGCAGTTTATACATCTTGGACGGCTGATGTTTCGTGATCCAGTTCTTTACGCGGAGAAGTCTCTCTTCGTCCCTCTCGTCGAATTCCACGCCGATCTTGGCAAGAATGTCTTTTACCGCCTGCGCGTTGAAATCAACGATCGGCGCAACGGACGCCAGAACCCCGAACGGAACCTTCCCCTTGCCTTCGATGCCGTTGATCATGCAAAGATTGTAAACGGCGGTGTTGTACTCGTCCGCCTCGCCCTTTTTCACCGCTTCGAGCCCTTTGTCGAACTCGCTGTAATGACGGATGATCGTATCGTCGAAATTGAAGGCGAATCCGTCCGTCGGCGCGTATTTCGCGAAAAGCCAGCGAACCATCTCCGGTTCGTATACCTCGAGAACGGTCGCGGGTGTGATGTTGTTTCCCGTCGAAGAATGCATGTCTCCGAGCCCCGCGATGGAAAGCCATCCGTAAGGCTGGAACTTGGGGGCTTTCACGTCGAAGATCTCCTTCGCGATGTCCTTCGCCACGACGTAAGATCCCGAAGCCGCCGCATGATCGATACCGCCCGGCTCGAAGTCTACCCCTTCCACGCCCCAACGCATGGGCCAGTCTATCTTCCACATGAGTTTCACGTAGTGATAGTCGCGGAGAGAAACGGTTTCCTCTTTTCCGCAGGCTTTGCATACGTAAGTGATCTCTTCTTTTTCTTCGTTATAGGAAACGACCTTCGTGAAGTCCTTTTTACAGGAAGAACAGTACACACTGACAGGATAATAGCTTTCTCTTTCGCCTTCGTCGCTGTCCTGCGTTTTGTATCTCATCAGAATATCGTAAATTTCTTTTCTCGCATGCATGGCGGTCAGGATCCCGGGGACGTACCTGCCCGAGGTGTATTCCTTACCCTGGTAGCGATACTCGATATCGATCCCCATCTCTTCGAGGGATCTCTCGTATTCCTTCTCGTTATACTCCGCAAAAGAGGAATATTTTCCGTAAGGATCGGGGATCATGCAGTACGGCATACCGAGGTATTTCTCAAAATCGGGCGCGATCGCCGCGATGTTCTTCGGCACCTTTCTCAGACGATCGAAATCGTCCCACGAAAGCATGAGTTTCGCCTTTTTACCCCTCGCGCGGAGCGCTTTCACCACAAAATACGGCGTTGCCACGTCGCGGAAGTTTCCGATATGAACGGATCCGGACGGGCTCGTTCCCGCAACGCACAAAAATTCTTCTTTCCCCGGATTTTCCGAGATCAATTCGTCCGCAAGCCTCTCAGCCCAATGCATTATCTGTTACCTGCCTTTTTCTCTTTGTTTTTCCAGCCGTTTTCGATCGCTTCCGCAACCTCCTGCGGCGTTTTTCCCGTCGTTTCGACGACGAGATCGTAATGCGTAAGATCGGTTATGTCTACGCCGTAAAATTTCAGATATCTTTCTCTTTCGCTCGCCCGTCTCTTTTTCAGGCTTTCGGCGGCTTCTTCCACGGAGGAAAACGACTCGTCTTCCCGCGCGGCGGCAAGCACGCGCTTTGCCGATTCGATCGGATCCGCTTTCATATACACCGAAAAGGCGCTCGGCACGAAATGCCATGCCATACGAGAATCGAAAATAAAATTTCCCTCTTCCTTTTCGTAAGCCCTCAGTTTATCGTCAAGGATCTTATCGAACTCGGGATGCTGTTCCTGATAGCGGTTGAACGCAAGGGTATCCATTCCCATTTCGGCAGCCATTGCTCTCTGGATCTTGCCGACGGAAACGATCTCCGCATTGAATTTTTCCTTCAGGATCGCCCCGACCGTCGTTTTTCCGCTGCCGAGGTCTCCCGCAAGCGATATCTTAAAAAAACACATACACTACCCTAAAAATTTTATCTTACGTCGTATTTTACTTATTATATAATGAAAACGGCTTTCCTGTCAACTTTATCGGGGGTAAATCGGACAAAAATCGTAAAATTTGCCTGTATTTCCCCTGTTTACCCGCATCAATACCCGGCTCACATCAGAAGCGCCGCCGCCCCGAGGATCCCCGCGCGATTGCCGAGACTCGCCGCGAAAATCGGTACGGAAGGACCTTTTTCTTTCGCGAAAAGATTTTCGTTCACGATCTCCTGAACGGGCTTTATCAGATTGTCTCCCTGCGCGCAGACTCCGCCGCCGAGAAGAACCGCTTCCGGACGGAAAATGTTGCCGATGTTCGCAATGCCGCAAGCAAGCATTTTCTCGTAATTTCCGACGACTTCTTTCGCGTAAGGATCCTTGTTTTCGTAATCGAAAGCCGTTTTTCCGGTCACGGCGTCAAGGCTTCCGATCTCCCACATTTTGCTGTCTTTATGGGCTTGCATCGCCTTTTTCGTCTCGCGGATGAGCGCGGTTGCGGAAGCGTACGCTTCGAGACAGCCCCTCCTTCCGCACGTACACGGTTCGCCGTTTTCCACGATCACCATATGTCCGATCTCCGCCCCGGCGGAACGGTTTCCTTCGAACAGTTTCTTTCCGATGACGATTCCGCCGCCCACCCCCGTTCCGAGGGTAAAAAGAACGGTATCGTCAAACTGACTGCCCGCGCCGAAACGAGCTTCTCCGAGAGCCGCCACGTTTGCGTCGTTCGCGACTTTCGCCCTTAAACCCGTGCGTTTTTCCACACCCTCCGTCAGCATGAAATGATGCCAGCCGAGATTGTTGGAGAATACGACTTCTCCCCTTCTGCTGTCGATCATGCCGGGCGCGCCGATCCCGATCCCTTCCGTATCGTTTGCGGAAAGACCGGTACGGGCAAGCAGAGTTTTCACAAGCCCGGCAATGTTGTCCGTCACCTGCTCCGATCCCCCGTCCGCTCCGGTGGGCACCTTGTCGGACAGAACGATCTCTCCGAGGTCGTCGACGATACCGCCTTTGATAAACGTTCCGCCGAGGTCGATCCCCACGTAATATTTTCTGACTTCCGTCACGATCGCCGTGCCGTCGCCGCAAATTTCAAACTTACCGCTGTTCGCCGCAATGAAAAAGGTATCGCCGGCAGAATACGGCAGACCGTCGATCGTACCTTTACCCGATATGAACGTATAAGCGGCAAAGGAATTTTTCCCCGTTTCCCCTTCCGTTGTTCCCGCGATCTTTTTTTCGTACGCCGTAAAGCAGCGGGACGCGCCGAGAAGCCTTCCTTCTTTCGTTTCCGCCGAAAAAGACGGTACGGTCGTCGCGGAAAAATCGATCACCTCCATCGCCTTGTCGAGATGAAGTTCTCTTTCCTTTCCGTCCGCCCCTTTTCTTTTGTAATCGTAAACGCGATAGGTCAGATCGCTGCTCTGCTGGATCTCGCACAGGGTAACGCCCTTTCCGATCGCGTGCACCGTGCCTGCGGGAATAAAATAAGATTCGCCCGGTTTCACCTCGTAAAAGCGGAGAAGATCGGTCACCGTTCCCTCTTCGCAAGCCTTGCGGAAGGTTTCGGGATCGGTTTTATCTTTCAGCCCGAGATAGATCCCGGCGCCCTTTTCCGCCGCGACGATATACCACATTTCCGTCTTCCCGAAGGAATGCTCTTTTTCGAGGGCATAAGCGTCGTCCGGATGGACCTGAACGGAAAGGTCTTCCGCGCTGTCGATCAGTTTCACGAGAACGGGAAAATCGGAAAACGCCTCGCAGTTTTTCCCGAGATCCTCTTTTCCGAGAACATCCGAAAGAAGTTTTCCGCTTTCCGTCCCGGAGGGACCGTTTTGATGAAAGGACAACTCCCACGTTTCGGCGATCCGATCCCGATCGGAATTCTTTCCGAAATTTCTGAGCTTGTTGCCGCCCCAGATATAGTCCTTCGCGACGGGCACCGTTTTGTAAATTTTTTTCATAACGACCTCTTTTCCGATAATAATTCCATGTGCTATTATAGTATACTATTTTAACGCTTTAAAGTCAATTTTTCCGTTCCGATTATTTGCAAAAGGAACAAAAATTTGTTATACTGTTCTTATGAAAAAATACGACATTCTTCTGCTCGACGCCGACGACACCGTTTTTGACTTTCAAGCTGCGGCGGAACGGGCGTTCTTAAAGGCGAGCGAGAAATTTTCTCTTCCTCACGAAAAAGAAAATTACGCGATCTATGCTCCGATCAATCAGGGATACTGGGATCTTTATTCCCTCGGAAAAATCGACAAACCGACTCTGCTTACAAAGCGTTTTCTCGATTACGGCGAAAAGATCGGAAGGAAGTTCGACCCCGCCGCCTTTGCGAAAGAATACGGGAAAAATCTTGCGGAAGGTTCCGCCCTCATCGCGGGGGCAAAGGAAACGCTTTCCCTGCTGAAAGAGAAAGGGGTGCGTCTGTTCCTTGCGACGAACGGGATCTCTTACGTCCAGCGCGGCAGGCTGAAAGCCGCCGGGATAGAAGACCTCTTCGAAAAACTTTTCATCTCCGACGAGATCGGCGTGAACAAACCGAACGAGGGTTTTTTCCTCGCGATCGAACGCGCTATACCCGATCTTGCCCGCAAGCGAACGCTTTTCTGCGGCGATTCTCCGCTGACGGACGTTGCCCTCGGCAAAGCATGGGGAACGGATACCTGCCTGTTCGCCCCGAAAGGGCATGCGGAAACGCACGGCGCGACGTACGTGATCTCCTCTCTTCCCGAACTTCTCTCCGTTATCTTTCCGGAAGAAAAACCGATCCCCACGATTTAATAACCGCATAATCGCATAAAAAAACTTCCGCACGGAAATCCTTTCAAGGGGTCTCCGCGACGGAAGTTTTTATCATTCTGTGATAATCCGGCATTCGATTATATGCCTTGTCATTCCGATCCTGCCCGATACCTCGCCCGGGAAAGATCTCAGGGCATACAGTATCCTATCGGAAAAACGCTTATTCGAGTTCGAATGCGCCCGTGTACAGCTGATAATATTTGCCCTTCAGGGCGATAAGCTGCTCGTGGTTCCCCTGCTCGATCACGTGCCCGTGATCTAAAACCGTGATCACGTCGGAATTCTGCACGGTGGAGAGACGATGCGCGATCACGAATACCGTCCTTCCTTCCATCAGTCTGTCCGTTCCCTGCTGAACGATTAGCTCCGTTCTCGTATCGATGGAGGAAGTCGCTTCGTCCATGATCATGACGGGGGCGTTGCAGATCGCCGCTCTCGCAATGGAAAGAAGTTGTCTCTGCCCCTGCGACAGATTCGCTCCGTCGCTCGTGAGCATGGTTTGATAACCGTCCGGAAGCCTTGTAATGAAGTTATGCGCGTTGGCGAGTTTCGCCGCGGCGTATACCTCTTCGTCGGTCGCATCAAGTTTCCCGTAGCGGATATTTTCCATAACCGTTCCCGTAAAAAGATTCGTATCCTGCAACACGATGCCGAGCGAATGGCGAAGATCGGCTTTTTTGATCTTGTTGATGTTGATCCCGTCGTAACGGATCTTTCCGTCCGCAATGTCGTAAAACCGATTGATCAGGTTCGTGATCGTCGTTTTTCCCGCGCCCGTCGCGCCGACGAACGCAAATTTTTCACCCGGCTTTGCGTGAAGGGTCACGTCGTGCAGAACGATCTTATCGGGCACGTAGCCGAAATCGACGTCGTCCATCACGATATCGCCGCGAAGGGGGGTATACGTAACGGAACCGTCCGCAGTGTGCGGATGCCGCCATGCCCAACTTCCCGTTCTCTCTTTCGATTCCGTGATCGTTCCGTCTTCTGCGACGCGCGCGTTCACGAGAGTGACGTACCCTTCGTCCGTTTCCGGCTTTTCGTCGATCAGCGCGAAAATTCTGTTCGCGCCGGCAAGACCCATGGCAACGGAGTTGACCTGGTTGGAAACCTGCGAAACCTGATTGGAGAACTGTCTCGACATATTAAGAAAAGCGATGACCGTGGAAAGGGAGAGAGGCGCGAAAAACGACCCGCCCGCGATGAGATTCTCAAAGGAAAGATTGATTGCCGCGCCGTTTGCGAACAGATAGGCAAATCCGCCGACAAACGCCACCACGACGTAAAGAATGTTGCCGATATTTCCGAGAATGGGCATCAGGATATTGGCAAAGCGGTTCGCTTTTTCGGAATCTTCGTACAAGGCGTCGTTCAGCGCGTCGAATTCCGCTTTCGATCTCTCCTCGTGGCAGAAGACTTTGATGACCTTCTGACCGTTCATCGACTCTTCGATATAACCTTCCGCTTTCCCGAGAGCCTGTTGCTGACGAATAAAGTATTTCGCCGAGCCGCCGCCGACTTTCGCCGTCACCTTAACCATGGCGAATACGGCGATCAGCACGAGGATCGTGAGCCAGACGCTGTAAAACAGCATGATGCAGAACACCATCGCGACCGTGATGACGGACGTGCAGAGCTGCGGAACGCTCTGAGAGATCAGCTGGCGCAGCGCGTCGATATCGTTCGTGTAGTAACTCATGATATCGCCGTGCTTGTGAGTATCGAAATATCTGACGGGAAGCCTCTGCATGCCGGCAAACATTTTTTCTCTCATCTTTTTGAGAAACCCCTGCGTGACGATCGCTCCCACCCTCGAATAGATAAAGGTAAAAAGCACCGAGAGGAGATAAATACCGCACATCAGCATGATGATGGAAACGATCCTGCCCCACCATTCCCCGACGCCGTAGCGGAGCGCGCTGTCGATCGCGTCGTAAAGGTTTTTCATGAAGATACCGCCGAGAGATCCTGTGACCGCGCTTAAGATCAGGCATACGGCGATCGTAATTACCCCGCCTTTGTATTCTTTCAGCAAAAAGCCGAGCAGGCGTTTCATCGCTTTACCGTTCAGAGGGACCCCTCTTCCGGCTTGTTTTTTCATCGGTCCGTTCATGCCTGTTCACCTCCCTGCGCGGAGATCCTGTTCTGGATATCGTACACTTCGCGGTAGATCGCGTTGTTTTTCAGAAGTTCCTCGTGCGTACCGATCCCGTTGATCGTTCCCTGATCCATCACGATGATTTTATCGGCGTCCTGCACGGAGGAGATCCTCTGCGCGATGATGATCTTCGTCGTCTCGGGAATGTACTTTTTCATCCCCTGACGGATCAATGCGTCCGTCTTGGTATCGACGGCGGAAGTGCTGTCGTCGAGAATGAGGACCTTCGGCTGTTTCAGAAGGGCTCGCGCGATGCAAAGGCGCTGTTTCTGTCCGCCGGACACGTTCGTGCCGCCCTGTTCGATATAGGTATCGTACCCGTCCGGGAAAGATCTGATAAATTCGTCCGCCTGCGCGAGACGGCAAGCCTCTTCGAGCTGTTCCTGCGTGGCGTTCCGGTTGCCCCAACGAAGGTTCTCGGCGATCGTTCCCGAAAAGAGTACGTTTTTCTGCAATACCACGGCAACCGCGTTACGCAGGGATTCGAGATCGTACCGTTTCACGTTCACCCCGCCGACGAGAACTTCGCCGACGGAAACGTCGTACAGTCTCGTGATCAGGTTGACGAGGGTCGATTTCGAAGAACCCGTTCCGCCGATCACCCCGATCGTCTCGCCCGACCGGATATGAAGATCGATGTTTTCGAGCGCGAATTTTTCCGCCGTCTTGCTGTATTTGAAGGAAACGCCGTTAAAATCGATCGAGCCGTCTTTCACGCTCATAACGGGGTTTTCGGGATTTACGATATCGCTTTTTTCTTCCAGCACCTCGTAAATACGCTTTGCGGAGGTGGCGGAGATCGTGACCATAACGAAGATCATGGACACCATGACAAGGCTCATAAGCACCTGCATGGAATAGGTCAGCATGGAAGAAAGGCTTTCGCTATTGATCCACGTTCCCCCGCAGGAAATGATCAGTTTCGAACCGAGAAAGGCGATGAGGATCATCGACATGTACATCGCGAAACTGACGACGGGGTTGTTGAACGCTACGATTTTTTCCGCCTTCGTGAAATCGGCGCAGACTTCTTCCGCCGCTTTGTTGAATTTTTCCGTTTCGTAATCTTCCCTTACGTAGGCTTTCACCACACGCATGGCGCGAACGTTTTCCTGCACGGAATTGTTCAGGTTATCGTATTTTTTGAAAACGCTGTCGAAAAGAGGCATCGCCTTTCTGATGATGAGGTAAAGGACAAATCCGAGGATCGGAACCAGTACCACGAAGATCAGAGCGAGCTGCCAGCTGATGATAAAAGCCATTACGATCGCGGATATCATCATCAGCGGACAACGCACCGCGATACGAATGATCATCATATATGCCATCTGAACGTTGGAAACGTCGGTCGTGAGCCTTGTAACAAGACTCGACGTGGAAAATTTGTCTATGTTCGAAAAAGAGAAATTCTGCACCGACGCATAAAGATCCTTTCTCAGATTTTTCGCAAACCCGCAGGACGCGACGGCGCATTGTTTGCCGGAAAGCACGCCGAACGTGAGCGACAGCGGCGCCAGCAGGAGAAGCACCACACCCCAGACGATCATCATCTTCTGATCGGAATTTCGGATCGCCTGTCCGAAATAGACGATGATAAGGGGCATCAGAACTTCGATAAAGACCTCGAACGAGACAAAAATCGGCGTCAGAATCGACGCCTTTTTGTACTCCCTGACGCACTGCGCCAGTCTCCTGATCAATTTCATATATCACCTTAAAAATTTATTACCGATTTTCTTTAATATATTGTTTTTTCGGAAAAATGTCAAGCCGAATCGGCAGATTTCCATGACGGAAAAATGAAAATTTTTCTCATTTTTCTCCTTGCCCCGCGACGATCGTTTTTACAGCGAAAAATAAATCTTTTTCATCGCAGCGGCATCCTCCGCCTGCGTGCCTGCCGACTCGCATATCACGACCGGCTCTAAAGAAAGCTCCTTCAGAGCGACGGCAAGAGGCTCGAATTCGGGTCCGTAAACGGTATCCTCGAACGTGAGATGACGTATCTCCCCTTTTGCCGAATACTGTATTTTGGAAAAATGCACGTGGAAGTGCTTCATCTTTTCCTCGCCGAGCTCGCCTATCATATATTCGAGCCGTGTTTTATAGTCGGAAACCGTTTTTAAACTTCCGCCTTCCCGCGCGTTCACGTGGCCGAAATCGACGGCGGGAACAAATATCCGGTCGATCCCGCAGAACGCCGTGACCTCCTCGATCGTTCCGATCTGCGCGAGCTTTCCCATCGTCTCCGGGCAGAACAGGATATCGTCGAGTCCCGCTTCGTAAATGCGGTCGCGAAGGATCTTCAGTCTGTCCTCCGTTCTTTTCACCGCCACGGATCGCTCGTCTTTTCCCTGCGCCGCCGGGTGAAATACCACGCGGTTCCCCTGCATCAGACGCACGGCTTTCGCACTGTCGAGAATATATCCGTAAGAATTTTCCGCTTTTTCTTCTTCCGGGCTTGCAAGATTGATAAAATAGGGAGCGTGTACGCTGATCCCTACCCCCGCCGCTTGAAACGCGTTTCCGATCGAGATCGCTTTCGCTTCTCCCATATTGACGCCGCGCCCGAAGGAATACTCGAAATAGTCGAGATCCCTCGCCTTGCACCATGCCGCGGCTTCTTCCGTGGATTTATGTTTTTCCGCAATAAAACTCTCGCTGTTACCGCTCGGTCCGAATAAAATCATTTTTCGACGTCTCCTCGTCTTTTCTCAGTTGTTCTTTCAATTCTTCTATGCCCGCAAACTTTTTGTCTCCCCGCAGATATTTCAGAAAATTCACGCGGAGGGATTTTCCGTATAAGTCGCCGGAATATCCGATCAGATAGGTTTCCGTAAGCACTTCGCCGAGACCGAACGTGGGTCTCGCCCCGTAGTTGGTGATCGCGGGATAGGTAACGCCGTCCACCGTACAGAAGCTCTCGTAAACGCCGGCGGCAATGCGGAATTTATCCTTTCCGATCTTCACGTTTGCCGTCGGAAATCCGATCGTTCTTCCCACGCCGCGATCTTTCACGACTTCCCCCCTTAAAAAATAGGGGTAGCCGAGAAGTTTGTTCGCCGCGGAAACGTCACCCGCGGCAAGAAGCTCTTTCACCTTTGTGGTGGAAACTTTTTCGCCGGACATTTCCACGCACCCGACGGCGGAAAAACCGATGTTTCGTTCCCCGCAAGAATCCGCGAGCATCCCGACGTTTCCTTTACCGTATCTGCCGAAGGTATAATCGAACCCGCACACCACCCGTTTCACGTTCAACGACGAAAAGAGTTTATCGAGAAACTCTTCCGGTTCCGTCTCCGAAAATGCGCGATCGAAAACGGCTTTCACCGCAAGCCCTATGCCGAGCTCGCCGAGCCTTTCCGTCCGCTCGGAAAAGGTAAGCACGCTTCCCTCGCCCTTGCCGAAAAAACTCCCCATGTCGTTTCCGAAAGTGAACACGCAAGGTTCGCCTTCGTCGGAACGGGAGATCGCTTCTTTCACGAGCGCCGCATGCCCGACGTGCACGCAATCGAAAAAACCGAGCACGAGCACGACGGGGTTTTCGTATTTTTCGCCGTAATCAAGAATTTTCATTATCTCTGATATATGCTTTCACTTTCAGTTTTCCGTCCGTCAGGATCCCGACGCCGTAAAAAGCGTTCGGTTCGTACACGCGATAAATGCCGTCCGGAAAAGAAAAACGGTCGTATAAGCCGTTAAACAACCTCTCCGCTTCCCGTTCTGTCAATTCTATCTTCGGAAAAGAAACGACTTCGTCGGGAGGGATCAGAAGGGATTTCTTGTCTTCCGCGTTCGCAAATCGCTCCGCCGTGACGGAGGAATCGATGTCGAATATTCCGGAGGATCTCCGCACGAGATCGGTCATCGTGGCACAGCTGCCGAGGGCTTCGCCGATATCCCGCGCGATCGAACGGATATACGTTCCGCCCCCGCACACGATCAGAAAGCGGTATTTGTTTTCCTCTGTCCGCCCGAGCAGTTCTATCTTTTCAATGTGGACCCGCTTCGGCGGCAGGGTAAATTCCTTTCCCTTTCGCGCAAGTTCGTATCCCCGCTTGCCGTTCACGCATTTTGCGGAAAAAAGCGGAGGGATCTGATCGACGTCTCCGCAGAGAGACGGAAGCACCTTCGCGATCTCTTCTTCCGTCGGGATCACCGGTGACGTTCTGATCACCTTTCCCTCCAGATCGAGCGTATCCGTTTCGTAGCCGAAAGCGAAATCCGCCACGTAGGTTTTCGACTTGTCCAACAGAAAATCGAAAAGGCGGGCGGATTTGCCGATCGCCACGGGCAGAACGCCGGAAGCGAGAGGATCGAGCGTGCCCATATGTCCGACGGTCTCGCCGCGGACGGAGCGTTTTATCTGATTGAGAACGAACGCCGAGCTGACGCCCTTCGGTTTATACAGATTGAGAAATCCGTTCATAGTCTGTCAAAGGTAAAAGGAGATCTCGCGGAGGATCTTGTCCTTCACGTCCTCATAGAACCCGGAAAGCATGGATCCGCTCGCCATTTTATGTCCGCCGCCGCCGAAGGACGACGCCACGGCGTTCACGTCTACCTTACCCTTGCTCCTGTAACTTATTTTATAGGTATTGTTTCCGTTTTCGAGAAGCGATACCGCAACTTCCACCCCTTCCACCGAAAGGGGAAAATCGATAAATCCTTCCGTCATATCTTTCGTTGCGCCGAATTCTTCGAGATCCTTGCGGAAAACGGAGATCATCGCGACTTTTCCGTCAAGATAAAGCCGCATGCCGCCGATGACTTTCGCATACAGCTTTGCCCGTGCGAGCGGCTGATTTTTATACATGCGGTAAGCGATCTCATGCAGATCGGCGCCCTGCGCGACGAGTTCGGAAGCGATCGCAAGCGTTTCCGCCGTCACGTTGCTGTGCTCGAAATTGCCCGTATCGGTGGAGATACCGAGAAGGAGCCTGTCGGCGATCGTCTTGTCGATCTTCGCGCCGAGCGCGAGGATAAGGCGATAAACCGACTCGCAGCAAGCCGCGGTCTCCTTTACGTAATTGTATTTCGCGTAACGGGAATTTGACACGTGATGATCGATCTGAAAGGTGTTTCTGCACGAGCGAAACAGAGTGTAATTCTCGCCGAACATCGATTCCACCGAACAGTCCACGGCAATGTGCGCGTCGTATTTTCTCTTTACGTCACCGAGTTTCAGCACCTCACCCGAAAATCCGAGAAAGGCAAACTTGGCGGGAATATCCGATTCGCAGATCATATCCGCCCTTTTCCCGAGGGAACGAAGCGCAGCCTGCAACGCCGAACCGCACCCGAGCGTATCTCCGTCCGGACGGCAGTGACAGAAAATAAGATAACTTTCGTATCCGGTAAGGTTTTTCGCAAACTCTTCGATCGTCATTTGTCTTCGCCCTCTTCGCCGGGTTCGGTGGAATAGGTTATCTTGCTTAAAATATCGTCGATCTTCTGTCCGTAAACGGACGAATTATCGAGAATGAAGGTAAGCTCGGGTACCGTGCGGATGTGCATGGTACGGGAAAGCTCCCCTCTCACCTGTTTTGCCGCGCGGGAGATCGCCGCGAAGGTCGCCGCGCGTTTGTTTTCGTCCGTCGAAAAGACGGAAACGTAAACCTTCGCGTATTTCAGATCGTTTGTCGTATCGACCTCGAGAATGCTGAACATCTCGGAGATCTCCGGATCCTTTACTTTGTTTTTCAATATATCGTAGATTTCACGCTGAAATTCGCTGTTCAGTCTCTGTTCGCGTTTTACTTTCATGATATGTCTCCTTTTTCGAGAAAAGGGCGGCGCGAAAAAAACGCGTCGACCCTCGTAAATCATCATTCCCGGTATTATACGACGGGTTTGACCTCGATGATATAGCTTTCGATGAAATCTCCCACTTTGATATCGTTGAAGTTTTCGATGGAAATACCGCATTCAAAGCCCTGCGAAACCTCTTTCACGTCGTCTTTGAATCTCTTTAACTGATTGACGTTGCCTTCGCAGATCATCACGTCGTCGCGATAAATGCGGAGTTTTCCGTTTCTCACGATCTTGCCTTCCGTCACATAGCAGCCTGCGACCATTCCGACGCCCGTGATCTTGAACGTCTGACGGACTTCCGCCTTGCCCATGTAGGTTTCGTGCGTTTTGGGAGAAATAAGACCCTTCATCGCGTTCGTCACGTCGTCGATCGCCTCGTAAATGATACGATACAGGCGGACGTCCACTTTGCTTCTTTCCGCAAGAGCTTTCGCCTTGGAATCGGGGCGAACGTTGAACCCGATGATGATCGCGTTGGAAGAATCGGCAAGCATGACGTCCGTTTCGTTGATCGCGCCGACGCCCGCATGCACCACGTTGACCTTGACTTCTTCGTTGGAAAGTTCGGAAAGAGATTGTTTCACCGCTTCCACCGAGCCCTGAACGTCCGCTTTGATAAGGATGTTGAGAGCCTTTAAGTTGCCGTCCGAAATCTTGGAGAAAAGATCGTCCAAAGACACTTTCTGCGTCTGCTTGATCATTTCTTCTCTCTCTTTGTTCTTTCTCTCCTGCGCGACGAGTTTGGAAAGTTTATCCTGCTCCACCGCGAAGATGGAATCGCCCGCATTCGGAACTTCCTCTAAGCCGAGAATGGATACCGCCATGGACGGACCCGCTTCTTTCACGTTTCTGCCCTTGTCGTCTATCATCGCTCTCACCCTGCCGGTGATCGTGCCGGCAACGAGATTGTCGCCCGTGTGAAGGGTACCGTTCTGGATAAGCACCGTCGCGACGGGGCCCTTGCCCTTGTCGAGCTTGGCTTCGATGATCGCGCCTTTTGCCGGTCTGTTCGGATTAGCTTTCAGCTCTTTCACGTCCGCCGTTAAAACGATGGTTTCAAGAAGATTTTCGATCCCTTCGCCCGTCTTTGCCGAAACGGGAACGAGAGCGACGTCGCCGCCCCACTCTTCCACGAGTACGGACTGATCGGCAAGCTGTTTCTTTACTCTTTCGATATCCGCCTGCGGCTTATCGATCTTGTTCGCCGCAACGATGATGGAAACGCCTGCCGCCTGCGCATGGTGAATGGCTTCGATCGTCTGCGGCATGATGCCGTCGTCCGCGGCGATCACGATGACCGCAATATCGGTGATCTGCGCGCCGCGCTGCCGCATGGCGGTAAACGCCGCGTGACCGGGGGTGTCGAGGAAAGTGATCTTTTCGCCGTTGACGGACACGGTGTACGCGCCGATGTGCTGCGTGATGCCGCCCGCTTCCGTCGCGGTGACGTTCGCGCTTCTGATGCGGTCGAGCAAAGAGGTCTTGCCGTGGTCGACGTGTCCCATCACGGTGACGACCGGCGGACGTTTCACGAGATTCTCTTCCGAATCGGTTGCCGCGTCGAACGCTTCGTTCAGAACGTCTTCCGCCGTCTTATCCATCTTCAGCTCGAGCTCGATGCCGAGATCCGCGGCGATAACGCCGGCGGTATCGTAATCCACGGAGTCGTTGATGGTTTTCATGATACCCTCTTTAAAGAGTTTCTTCGTGATCTCGATCGCCGAAATGCCGAGTTTTTCGGAAAGCTCTTTAATGGGGATGATCTCTTTGTTGATGACCGCTTTTTCGATTTTGATCGTCTGAGACTGCTCCGCCTTTTTATCCTTTTTAACGCGAAGTTTTCTGTATCCGGTCTTGTTTTCGTCGAAATCCTCTACGCTGACCTGCGTTTTGATAAGCGATTTTTTGTTGAGAGACTTCTTGTCGTCGTAACTCTTTTCGCTGCTCTTCTTTTTATTGCCGAACGTCTTGCCCGTATCCTTGGGTACGAACGTGACCTCGACGGGCTTTTTAGCGAATCCCGCGCCTGCCGGTCTCGGCCCTCTCTGGAAAGTTCCTCCTGCGGTTCCGTTCGGTCTCTGCGGTCTGTCCCCTCTTCTCGCTCCGTCCTGCGGGACGTATTCTCTGCGGGTCTGAGGTTTGCCGTCTTTCCCGTAAACGGTGCGCGTTCTCGTCTGTTCGCTTCTCGGCTGCTGGCTCGGGAGTTTCACGAGATTGGGATCTTCGCCGCGCGCGATCGCTTCTTTTTTCTTCTGTTCGAGAATTTTCGCTCTCGCTTCGGCAAGGGCTCTTGCCTGAGCCTCTTCCACCGCTTTTCTGCGGGCTTCCCTCTTCGCTTTTTCGTCCATCACGGGATCGGGCTTCTTCTCTTCCTCTTTTGCGGCGGGTTTTGCCTCGTCCGTATTTTTTTCTTTATCCGCCGCCTTTTCCGCCTTCGCCTTTTTGTCCGAAGGTTTGTTTTCGTCGTTTTCTTTTGCGGGTTCTTTCACGGCGGGTTTTTCTGCGGGAGCCTCCGCCTTTCCTTCCTTAACGGCTTCCTTCGCGGGTTCTTTTTTCGCCTCTTTCACAGGCGCCTCGGGCTTCGCCTCTTCCGGCTTTTTCTCCGCGACGACCTCTTTTTCTTCCTTTACGGGTTCGGAAACGACGGACGTTTCCTTTACGGGAACATCCTTCTTTTCTTCCGCGGCGGGAACTTCATCCTTTTCTGCCTTTACGGGTTTTTTCGTGTTTTTCTTTTCCGCGACGGGAGATCCTTCCTTTGCCGGAACTTTCTCCTTCTCCGGGGCGGCATTCGCTTCGGGAGCGGGCGTTTCCGCCTTTGCGGGAATTTCCTGTTCTTCGGCGGGAGTCTCCGCGAACGATCCGTCTGCTTCCGCCGCACGGGCTTCCGCTTCTTCCCTCTCTCTTCTCTCCGCTTCGGCGGCTTTCAGTTCGCGATCTTTCTGCGCGATGCGTTTGCCGATCGCGGCAGCCTCGCTGCCGATCGCTCTGACTTTTTCCTTCAGCCCTTCGATCTCGCCGGAAATCGCGTTGATCTTCTTTAAGTTTTTGAAAATGTCTTCTCTCTTTTCTTCCATATTAAATCTTATGGCCTCCCGTTAAACCCGTAATCTCGTCTCCGGAATTTTTCACTATCGCGTCCGCCAGATTTCTCTCCGTCACGGCGGCAATTTTCACATTCGGAACGTTCGTCATCTCTTCCAGCGTCTGCGCCGAAGTGATAAAAGCGGGACATCGGAACTTTTCCGCCGCCTTGATCCCTTCTTTCACGGTGTTCTCCGACGCCGTTTTACAAACGAGAATGAGATAAACTCCCTTTTTTATCGTTGCGATCGTATTCAGCCCGCCCCGGAATTTCCTCGCTTTGATCGCAAAGCCGAGATAGGCGCAGATCTTACTTCGTTTCTCCAAGGATACCCTCCCCGATCGTACGATAAACTTCTTCGGACACGGACTGACGGAACGTCCTGTCAAGCAGGCGGTACTTCGCAAGCTTTGCATAGCACTCCGGACTTTTGCAGAGGTATGCGCCCCTGCCGTCCGCCTTTCCCGTTTTATCGAGGAAAAACGTTCCTTCCTTCGTCCTTACGATCCGATAAAGCTCTTTTTTGTCAAATTCTTTACGACATGCGATACAGGTTCTTTGCGGAACTCTTTTTTCTGCCATAAATTCTCCCGGATTTCTGTCCCGGCGACCCTTTCCCCGCGCCATGGCGGATAAGGAACGCCCGGGTTAAATTATTTCTCTTCGGATTCGGTTTCTTCCTGTCCGAATTCTTCCGTTTCTTCCTCGAGCGCGGCGTTCTGCGCGTCTTCGAGGGCGGCTTTCGATTCGCTCTTCACGTCGATCTTCCAGCCGGTCAGTCTCGCCGCGAGACGGGCATTCTGACCGTCTCTGCCGATCGCGAGAGAAAGTTTATCGTCCGGAACGACGACTCTCGCCACCTTTTCTCCTTCGATCGCGCTGACTTTCAGAACCTTTGCGGGAGAAAGGGATTTCGCGATGAATTCGAGGGGATCTTCACTCCAGAGAACGATGTCGATCTTTTCGCCGTTCAGCTCTCTCACGACCTCGTTCACGCGCATCCCCTTGTTGCCGACGCATGCGCCGACGGCGTCCACGTTGGGATCGTTGCTGCAGATGGCGATCTTCGTTCTCTGTCCCGCCTCTCTCGCAACGGCTTTCACGGTCACGATCCCCTGCGCCATTTCGGGCACCACGTTTTCGAACAGTCTCTTCACGAGACCGGGCGCCGTTCTCGAAACGAGGATCTGAGCGTTCTTGCCCATGCTCTTGACCTTTTTCACGTAAACCGTGAGCTTATCGTTCACGTTGTACGTTTCGCCCGGAACCTGATCCTGCGGAAGCATGACCGCTTCCACTTCGCCGGCGCCGATCTCCACGTAAACGTTTTTCTCGTCGGTGCGGCGGACGGTGCACGTTTTGATCTCGTCCTCTTTATCCTCGAACTGAGCGAGGGTGTTGTCGCGCTCCGTCTCGCGGAACTTCTGCATGAGCACCTGTTTCGCGGTCTGCGCGGCGATACGACCGAATTCCTTGGGAACGAATTCGATTTTTACCGTATCCCCCGTCTTGTATGTCTTTTTGATCTCTCTCGCCTCTTCCAGCGAGATCTCCTTATCAAAATCGTTCACTTCGTCCACGACCGTTTTCAGAGCGTAGAATTTGACCGATTTTTTCTCCGGATTCATATCGATCTCGACGTCGCTCGCGTCTCCCGATTGTTTTTTATAGGCGCAGACGAGAGCGTTTTTTAAGGTTTCGATTAATATCTCCGGCTTGATCCCTTTTTCCGTGTCGAGTTCTTCCATCGCCAGAAAGAAATCCTTATTGATCATCGTAAAACTCCTTTATATTCCGATTATTCGAACTTGATCGCCCGATTGATTTTTGCGATTTTATTGAGGGGGATTTTAAATTCCTTCTCCCCTTCTTTCAGCGTGACGTTATTTTTATCGTATCCCGTGAGCACGCATTCGAAATTTTTTCTGCCCGTCATGGGAGCAAACAGCTTCACCTCTACCTCTTCGCCGAGAGCGCGCTCGAAATCGCGTTCGGTTTTCAGCGGTCTGTCAAGCCCCGGGCTGGAAACGTTCAGCGTGTACGCCGCGCCGGAAGACGCGTCGATCTCGTCGAGCAGCCCGTCGATCGCATTGTGAAAGGCTTCCACGGTATCGATGTCGATCCCCCCTTCCTTTTTATCGACGAAGACCGTGAGAGAGGGATTTCTGCCGAGTTTGGTTTCGATCCCGAAGATCTCGAGCCCCATCTCTTCCGCTTTCGGTGAAATCGCTTTTTCGATCTCTTCCGTTGCGATGAATTTCATAAATCGTCTCCTTGATTTCGCCGCGGAAAGAAGGAAGAAAAGACCTTCCGACCGCCCCGCGAATCCCTTACATAAAAATTTGAGAGCGGCACGCAACCACCCTCAATACAAGTAAATCATATTCAGTGTCTTTATTATAACACTTTTTTTTGCGTTTTGCAAGCAATTTAAGCGGCTTTCCGTCGTTTAAAACAGATTTTTCCTCATTCGCTCTCCGTTTTGCCCGAAAAAACGGCGAAACCGCCCCGACAAAACCGGGATCTCACATCGAAGGATCGGGCAAGGCGTTCTTCATCGCGACGAGTTCGAGAAAGAGTTTCGCCGTGGCGTGCGCGTCCGAAAGAGCGCGGTGATGAAGAAATTCGATGCGGAAATACTCGCACACCGTGTTCAGCTTGTGATTTTTCAGGCGGGGAAGAAGCTCCCGCGAGATAAGCATGGTATCGTAAACGGGGTGTTCCCATTTATACCCGACAGGTCTTGCCATCGTCCTTAAGAAACGATAGTCGAATTCGGCATTGTGAAACACGAGGGAACAGCCGTCGGTAAACTTGAAAAAATCGGGAAACGCCTGCGCGAAAACGGGTTTACCCGCAACCATTCCGTTGTCGATCCCGGTGAGCGCGGTGATCTCTTCGCTGATCTTCCGCTCGGGATCGATCAGCGTCTGGAATTTTTCGGTGATCTTGCCGTTTTCGATCTTCACGGCGCCGATCTCCGTCACTTTGTCTCCGTCGTTCACGGAAAGCCCCGTCGTTTCGATATCGGCGACGACGAACGTTTTCCCGAGCAGACATTCGGGCACCGGTCTCGCCTCGGTCAGGAAATCGCCCTGCACCGATTCGGTCAGCGGTTCCGGGAACACGCAGGAATATTCGGAAGGTACCCCTTTCGAAGGTCTTTCTTCCGGTACGAAATTTTCGGGAAATTTGCAGAAAGAAAGGTCGGCGACGCGGAAACTCGGCTGTCCGTTGAAAGAACTCAGATCTCCGCGCACGGCGATCTCCGATCCGACGTTGATCTTCTGAATTTTTACCTCTTTCTCTTTTGTCATGAACACTTTGCAGGCAAGCCTGCCCGTCGTGTCGTCGAGATCGAGAATGAAAAACGGTTTTCCCGTCTTGGTTTCTTTCTGACTGATCGCCGCGATCTTTCCCGCAAAAGTCGCTTGCCCGCCGCAAAGCCCGCTGTCCGCGATGTAAACGGCGGTATCGCCGAGCTCCTCGCCCCACAGTTTCACCGCGTCGGAAAACCGGTATGTACGAAAGCGGATGGTTTCCACGTCGGACGGGTTCACCTTGTCTTTCAGAAGGTCGGTACGGATCTCTTCCGTCCTCCCGCTGTCTTCCGCCGTTACCGTAAAGGTATCGCAGAACGTCTCGTCAAGGCGGGCACAGATGCGATCCGCCACGCCGTTCGCCGTAAAATAGGCGTAAACGTCGCTGTTCACGCGGACGGTCACTTTTCCCCGTCCGTCTTTCACCTCGGCGGAAAAATCGCTCTTTTTTACCGATCTTGCGATCGACATGAAGCTTTTCGTAACGAAATCGTAAGCGGCGTTCACCGCAAGTTCTTCGTCCGCAACGATCTTCGTCACACGAACGACGACTTTCGTGACCGAAGGAGAAACCTTCCCCCTCAGATATGCCGCGATCTTTTCTTTTTCCCCGTCGGAGACGGCGGCGTCGCTGATATAGTCGAAAACCGCTTCGCCCGTAAACGGATCCAGCGTGATCCCCGTCAGTTTCGCGCGGGAAAGACTTTCCGCAAGCCCCCTCACCGCGGCGAGATTTTTTTTACTTTCTTCCGTTTGTGTCGACAAGATTTTCGATTTCCTTTAAAAATTCTTTTTCCGCGTCGCAAAATGGCACCTTGCGATAGATCACGCCCTTTTTGAAAAAGGCGCACACGCCACCGCCCCCCGCGATACCGATATCGCAGTCGGCGGCTTCGCCCGGTCCGTTCACCACGCAACCCATCACGGCGATCTTTAACGGAACGGTGATCCCGGCGGTCATTTCTTCCACCTTTTTCGCAAGGGAAATGCTGTCGTATTCCGTCCTTCCGCAAGTGGGACAAGAGATAACTTCCGCAAAGTTTTTATCCAGCCCGACGCTCCTTAAAATGCGACGGGCGACAACGACTTCTTCGATCGGCTGCGCCGTGAGAGAAACGCGTACGGTATCCCCGATCCCGTCGAGAAGAAGGGCTCCGATCCCGATACTGCTCTTCACGACGCCCATGTCGCAGGTACCCGCTTCCGTCACGCCGACGTGAAGGGGATAATCCGTTTTTTCGTGAAGATAGCGATAGGTTTTTACCGTGAGGGGAACGCCGGAAGCCTTGGCGGAGATCACGATGTTCTCCACCCCGTATTTTTCGAGGATCGCCACGTCTTTCAACGCGCTCTCCGCAAGGGAGATCTCGTTCTTTCCGTATTTTTTCAGAAGTTCCTTTTCCACGCTGCCGGAATTCGACCCGACGCGCACGGCGGCGCCGTTTCTCCTCAGGGCGCGCGCGACTTCCGCGACCTTGTCTTCCCCGCCGATGTTGCCGGGATTGATGCGGATCTTGTCCGCCCCGCCGTCAAGCGCGGCTATGGCGTATTTATAGTTGAAATGGATATCCGCCACGAGGGGAACCGAGATCCTCTTTCTGATCTCCGGGATCGCGCGGGCGTCTTCTTCGTCTTTGACGGAAACGCGCATGATATCGCACCCCGCGGCGGCAAGCCGTTCGATCTGATCGGAAACCTCCGCGATCTTCGAAGTTTTGACGTTTGCCATGGACTGTACGGCGACGGGGTTGCCCCCGCCGATCGTCAGTCTGCCGATTTTTACTTCTTTAGACATGATCTCTCCGTCTTCTCCGTCTGATTCATTCCGTAAATGATCCTCAGTCCGTTCAGAGTGAGCATGCGGTCGAAAACGTCGATACACTTCGCTTCCTTACAGATAATGCTGCCCACGCCGCCCGTAGCGACGACTTTCACGTTTTCCTCGCCGAGTTCTTTTTTGATCCCCGCGACGATGTTTTCCACCAGTCCGACAAAGCCGTACACGATGCCGGACTGCATGCAGGTGACCGTGTTTTTTCCCATGACGGAAGGGGGTTTCTCCAGTTCGATGCTCGGCAGTTTCGCCGTGCCGGAAACAAGAGAATCGAGCGCGCCCCTGATCCCGGGGGCGATCACCACGCCGATCAGTTCCCCTTTTGCGGAAACGGCGTCGAAGGTGGTGGCGGTGCCGAAATCGATGCAGATGAGAGGGGTCCCCTCCCCGTAACGGGAAAGCGCGCTGACGCAGTCCACGATGATATCCGATCCGACCTCGCGCGAATTTTCCGTTTTTACGTTGAGCCCCGTTTTAAGCCCGGGACCTACGACGAGCGGTTTATGCCCGAGATAATCGCGGCACATATGCTCGATCGTATAATTTAAAGAAGGGATCACCGAGGACATGATGACCCCTTCGATCTCCTCTTTGTCGATCTCCGCCGCTTTCAGCAGATCTCTTACGACAACGCCGTATTCGTCCGACGTGGCGTTTCTCAGCGAAGAAACGCGGAAAGAAGCCAGCAGCCTCTCCCCGTCGAACACGGCGTATTTTATATTGGTATTTCCGATATCGATACAAAAAATCATAACCGTCCGTTTACCGGTTTTCCGTTTACGACGGGAAAACCGGATCCGATATTTATTTTAAAACCGCCTTCATAACGCGGTACAGGGCGGGGCTCAGAACAAGATTAAGCCCGAGCTCCACAAGGAAATTGATCCCGGCGCAGCCGATAAAAAGGAAGTAGATCACGTCCTCCCCGAGCCCCGAAGCCGCCATAAGCGAAAGCACCGTACTTTTCATGCACAGCATCCCGACGATGAAAATACCCGTATTCACGACGGGCGCGACGATCGCCGCGACAAAAGTCGCCGCAAGCGTATTCTTGTTTTTCAACAGACCGAAAGCAAGGGCGGAAACCGCGCCTGCGGCAGTCGCCTTTACGAGGCAGACGAGGATCGTTCCGACGGGCGCGTTCGTAAGAAGATACTGCGTGAATCCGTCGGCACCCGTTGCGCCCATGACGATCGTAACGATGCCGAACACCGCACCGAGCGCCGCCCCGACGCCGACGCCGCCGACCATACCGCCGAGAACGATGGGCACGAGAACGAAACTGAACGAAACCGTTCCGATTTTGAAGTTGCTGCCGAAAACCTGCAGCACGACGACGAGTGCCGCAAAGATCGCGATCAACGCGATTTGCCTGGATTTACTGCGCATAAAACCGTTCATAAATAAAAACCTCCGATCGGGTTCGCCCTGAATTTGCCGCTTTTACGTAATTCTTTCCGCAAAAGCGCATAACGATACCCGTTAGACCCGTTGCGGGCAAAAAGCCCGTCTTCCGCTTGCAGACTCGCCGTCGGATTCCCGAAAAGGATATCCGCGGCAGACAAATAAGACCGGTATTCCCGCAATCAGATATTATTATACAGGATACGATGAAATTTTTCAACCGAAAAAGCGGCAAAGGTAACAAAAAAATTATTTTTCCAATATACTGATATTGACAGCGACAAAAGATGATCGTGCTGTACGAAGATAGGAGGAAATCGTCATAATGAACTGTTTCGGTCTCGGCGGAGATAACTGCTGCCTCTGGGTCTTAATGATCCTTCTCATCGTCTGCCTCTGCGGAAACGGATGCCTGACCGGCATTCTTGAAAAGATCTGCAACTGCGGATGCCTGCTTCCCGTTCTCATCGCGCTCTGCTGCTGCGGCTGTAAGGGCGACAAACCGGGCATGAATTTCGGATTCGGCTGCAAGTAACCGGCATAAATTCACCCAGAAAAGTACATAACCGCAATAGAAACGCGGACGGCGCACGGAGCCTGACTCCCCTTTCCGATTCGGGGAAATACGGCTCCGTCAACCGTCCGCTTTATTCTGCTTATTTTTTATAATTGCCTGTTTACCGACTTATCGGAAGGCTTTTCGGGTTTTTGCACAAATCCGCGTCAGCTTTCGCGCTTTAAAACGGCAAGAGATTCGATATGCCTCGTCTGCGGGAAGAAGTCGTACGGACGGACGTAGGAAAGAACGTATCCCGCCTTCGTAAGCCTTTTTACGTCCTCCCCGAGGGTCACGGGGTTGCAGGACAGGTAAACGATCTTCGAGGGACCGAACCCGACGAGAAGGCGACACACCCCTTCGCCGAGACCCTTTCTCGGAGGATCGACGAAAAACACGGAATCTTTTCCGTTGCCGATTTTGGGAAGCACCTTGAAAACGTCCCCCGCGATCGCCCGGATCCTGCCGCCGGCGCCGTTCTCCGCGGCGATTTTTTTCGCGTCGCTCACGGCGTCTTTTTCGATCTCGATACTCGTGACCTCTTTCCCCGAACGGGCAAAGAGGACGGACGTGACGCCGATCCCGCTGAAACAATCGATCACGCGGGATTCTTCCGAGGCGGAGATCTCGTTTAAAATATCGGAATACGCTTTGGCGGCGACCTCTTCGTTTACCTGAAAGAAGGATCTCGGCGAAAGCTCGTAGGAAACGCCGAGCAGTTCTCCTTTCAGCGTTTTCTCACCCGCAACGTAGCGGAGATCGCCGGACATCACGTCCGGGAGCTTTCCCTTGTTTTCCGAGACGTAAAGTCCCACTTTTCCGAACTTTTCACAAAGGGCGCGATACAACCTTTCAAGCCCGGAAATCTTTCCGCTCGTGGCAACGATCGTCGCGAGGAGATTCCCGTTGTCGTAGCGGGCGGCGGCAAAGCGCAGCAATCCTTTCCCCGACCACGGTTTATAGGCGTGCAGATTGAACGAGCGCGCCCATTTCACCACGATATTGCGGAAATCGGCATACCATTTCCCGTGCAGAAGGCAGCGATCCGCCGGGACGACGCGGTTCCCCGTTTCCGAGAAAAACCCTGCGTACAGCTTGTTGTTTTCCTCGCCGAAAGCAAGGTGAACCTTATTGCGGTATTCCCTGTCCGCGCCGGTCACGACGTCCGAAACTTTCCCGTACGAGCCGGGCACGCATTTTTCGACCACGCTTTTTTTCAGCGCGCTCTGTCCCTCGCGGGACATGTGAGAGACCGCGCAGTTTCCGCAGATACCGAAATACGGACACTCCGCCTTCACGCGGGCGGGAGACGGGCGTTCGCAGGAAACGAAGTGTGCCGAAATAAGATCTTCCGTCTTTTTATCGACGGCGATCTCTTCCCTTTCCCCGTCGATCGCGCCGAACACCTCGCACGGAATACCGCCGATCGAGGTCAACCCTTTCAGATCTTCGGTATAGCCGGAGATCGTGACGAGATAATTGCCGTTCGTAAGCCGTTTCGTTTCCTCCGCGACCTCTTTTTTCTCCCGGACGTTTCCGAGGGCGACGCCTTGCGTTTTTGCTTTCGGACGAACGGGGTCGCTTTTCTTTCTGTTTATGAAATAATCTTTTGCCTTAACGGCTCTTCTTTTGTTGTCGCTCATACGCCCTATCCTTTCAGTCGTGTCGTTCGTCGGAATCGAAGGTCTCGCAGAATCTCGCCGAGAAAGACGGCTCTTCTCCGCCCGCGTACAGATGCGCGGTACTTCCGAAACAGGAACAGCGGAAAATCGCGATTCCCTTTCTTCTCTCTTCCGTGAAAAGGGTCGTAACGGAAGACGGCAACGCGACGAAATGATGGGAAAGGATCATCGGCGGAATGTTGAACAGGTGGGAAAGAAGCACCGTTTCCAGTCCGAAATGGCAGAACAGCGCAACCGTGTCTCTGTTGGGATCCACCGCGTCGTAGATCTTTCCGTTGCGGCGATAACCGTGCTTTTCGAGAAGCTCGTCGAGTCCGCGGCAAACGGTCTCGTAATAATACCGCATGTTTCCCGCTTTCATTTCGGGAAGATCGAGCCATTTTTCGTTATCGTACATTTCGGGAACGCTCGTCCAGTACGCGGGCAGCATATCCCAGATCAGATGATTTTTTTCTCCCGTGGGAAGATCGATGCGATGATCGAATTCTTCCAGCCAATTCATTACGACGGGCGTTTTGCCGATCGCCTCCGCCGTGGCGGCGCAAGTATCTTTCGCCCTGCCCAAAGGGGAGGTATAAAGGTAATCCACTCCCTGTTTTTTCAGCATATCGGCAAGAAGAGAGATCTCCCGTTTCCCCTTTTCCGTCACGGTGTCGCACGCGTAATCGGGATCGCCGTGCCGTATGATCAAAAGTTTCATTTTCGAAAACTCCGTTTGTTTATTTCATTTTCCCTTCGTCATCCGTTCGTTTTTATCAAACGTAAAACGGCTTATAAGCCGTTTATCGCAATATTTTACAGCGTATGAACAAACTCCGTCAACGCCCTTCTCTTAAAGTGCCTGTCGCTCGGCTTTGCGTTTTCCGCGGGGTACCCCACGGGAAGAAGGCTCTTCGGCGATAAGCGATCGGGAAGAGAAAATTCCTTTTTCACTCTCTCCGGATCGAAATGGCACACGTAGGTGGAGGCAAGCCCGAGTTCCGTCGCGCCGTACATCAGCGTGGTCGTGACGATGCCGATATCCTGCAATACGGAGGGTTCCCCGCTGAACGAGTTTTTCCAGGATTTACTCTCGTCTGCGCATACGACGAAAACAAGGGGCGCGTCGAAGGCGCACGGCGTGATCTCGCGGATCTTAGCGATCGCCTCTTCCGATTTCAGAACGAAGATCTCGTACGGCTGGTTGTTACACGCCGTCGGCGCAAGCCTTGCCATGGCGAGAAGTTTTTCGATTTTTCCGTCTTCCGGCATTTTATCCGCAAACGCGCGCACGGAATACCTCTCTTCGCAGATTTTTTCGAAATCCATTTTTTTATCTCCTTCCGGGCGACCCCGCCCGCTTTCAGCTCTATTTTATAATAATACCGAGTATTTTCGACAGCGTGACCGCCTGTTCAAAAGAAACCGCGCACCCGCGGAATTCGTCCCCCGTAAAAGAGGCGCCCGTGAAAACGCAATCGGAAATGTCGCATCCTTTCAGGCTTGTTCCGTTCACCTCGATCGAAAACAGCTCGTCTTCGCGGAAGAAAAGCTGTTTTTGTTTTGTCCGGTAAAAGGAAAACTGCTCCATCCTGCATTTTTTGAAGAGCAAACTTTGCGCCTTGCTTTCGAAAAGAGAAGAGAAAGACAGATTACACGCCGAAAAAGACACGTCCCTGATCGCGGCGCGGTCGAAAGAAACGCCTACCGCTTTGCACTCTTCAAACCTCACGCGATTGAACGAACAATCGGCAAACGAAACGTTCGAAAGATCGCACCCGTCGAAAACAATGTTATCGAAAAAGCAATGGCGGAAGCCGCCTTCGCGGAAATCGCACTTTTCGAAGACGCAGCCGTCGAAACGCTCCCTTTCAAAAGTTTCCGACGCAAACGAAACCGAACGGAATTTGCCGGCTATATCCTCATCTTCGCCACAGACGATCGCCTCTTTGTCTTCGGGCGGCGTATCGAAAACAGGTTGCAGAATTTTTATGCGCGCGTTTTGCTTTTCCGTCATTCCTCGTTCCTCGCTTCCCGAATTTCAGCCGACGGAAAACCGGTCTGTCCGGCTCCCCAACGATTCTTCATTATTATATCCGAAAACGAAGAAAAAGGCAAGCCCTTCGGGCGGACGCTACGTAATTTTATCCTTTTTCGTATCGTTTTATCTTCGGGCGCCCCTTTTCTTTGACAGAATAACGAATTTATGCTAAGATAAACGGTATGAGACTGGATAAATTTTTTTCGACCGTGACCGCGCTTTCGCGCAAAGAATGCACGGATAAGATCAGAAAAGGCAAAGCCGCCGTAAACGGCGTAACGATAAAAAAGCCGGATGCGAAAATCGACCCGGAAAAAGACGAGATCTTTCTCGACGGAAAACAGATCCTTTACCGCCCTTATCTCTACCTCATGCTGAACAAGCCCGAAGGCGTAGTCAGCGCGACGGAAGACAAAGCGGATAAAACCGTACTCGATCTTCTTCCCGAAGAGTATAAAAAATTCAACCTCTTCCCCTGCGGAAGGCTGGATAAAGACACCCTCGGTTTCGTTCTTTTAACGAACGACGGACAAGCCGCGCACCGCGCTCTCGCGCCCAGAAGCCACGTGGAAAAGGAGTACGAATTTTCTCTTGCCGACCCCTTTACGGAAGAAGACGAGCTTGCCGTCGAACGGGGCGTCGCCCTTGCGGACGGTTACGTAACAAAGCCCTGCCGCATCGCGCGGACGGGCGACAACGCCGGCGTGATCACCCTGACGGAAGGCAAATATCACGAGATCAAAAGAATGTTCGCCGCCCGCGGCAACAAGATCGTATTTTTAAAGAGGATCTCTTTCGCCGGGATCCCCCTCGACCCTTCCCTGAAGGAAGGCGAATGGCGCGCTTTGACCGAAAAAGAGACCGCGAGGTTTCTTTCCCCGAAAAAAGGATCGACCCTTTAACGGTTCAGTGGCTCAGGTATTCCAGCCCTTTCAGGAGAATATCTCCCATGGAGCTTTCGCGCAGGGAATAATAGACGATCTTTCCTTCCCTGCGGCACAAAACCGCGCCGTAGCTTCTTAAAAGCCGAAGCTGATGGCTGACGGTCGTCTGATTGATCCCCAGCACGACGGAAATATCCGTAACGCAAAGTTCGCTTAAAACGAGAGCCGATAAAATTCTGAGCCTCGTTTTATCCGAAAAGAGAGAGAAAAAGCCGACGAGATCGTCGAGGATATCTTCCTTCGGCACGTAATTTTCGATGATCCCCCTTGTCTTGTCGTTTACAAGCAGCGTTTCGTTTTCCATATTTATCCCCCCGAACGGCGAATCCTCCTCGGAAAAAGCCGGGATCCGCCCTACGCTTCTATTGTATCGCACGTGCGGAAATATGTCAATACGTGCATACGGGGAAAAATTGTCGCATAAATTGGAAATGAAGAGAAATTTGTCTTTTCGGAGGGATTTCGCGATGAACGACGATATCGTACTGATCGGCTTAATGTTTGTTTTTTATTTAAACGGCGGCATTTCGATCACGCAGCTGTTACTTCTTCTCGCCCTGCTTTCCGTATCCGGCACGAACTGCGCTTCCGGAGGCTCAGGCGGGCGCGCGCGATCGTCCGCCGCAACGTGACGGAAAAATCGGATTTTCCGCACGTCCGGAAGAAACACGTCATAGAAAAATATCCGCCCGTTTTTTTCGGGCGGATATTTTTTTGTCGTTAATAAGCGCTGCGGAGATCTGTTCGGACGGTTTGTTTTCCGCATCCTTTCTCCTTTTATTTGTCGCATAAGTTACGGAGCATTCCGATCAGTTTCCCGATATCGAGCGGCTTTGCGAAATGGGCGTTCATCCCCGCGGCGATACACTGTTCGGCGTCTTCCTGAAAAGCGTTCGCCGTCATCGCGACGATCGGAATCGTTTTCGCGTCCGCACGGTCGAGCGCGCGGATCTCTTTCGTGGCGGCAAGCCCGTCCATAACGGGCATCATCACGTCCATTAAGATCGCGTCGAACGAACCGACCGGACTGCTTTCAAACAGGCCGATCGCCTGCTTTCCGTCTCTTGCGACGGTAACATTCGCGCCGGCGTCGGTCAGAAGCCTTTCGACGATCTCGAGATTCAGATCGTTATCCTCCGCAACAAGCAGGGAAAGCCCTTTTATCGAAGGCAACGTTTCGTCTTTGCCGACCGTTTTCAGAACGTTCTCCTCCCGTGCGGACGCTTCCCGGGCGATTTCGAACGGGATCGTGATCGTGAACACCGATCCCACGCCTTTCCTGCTCGACACCTCGATCTGCCCGCCGATGCGATCGATCAGTCCTTTCACGATCGACATCCCGAGCCCCGTTCCCCGATAAACGCTTCTTGCGTCCGAGTTCTCCTGCGTGAACGGGTCGAAAATATGTTGCAGGAAATCCTCGCTCATTCCGATTCCCGTATCGGCGATCGTCCAGCGATACGTCACCGTATCGTCCGTTTTATCGACGCATTCGATTTGCGTACTGACGCTTCCTCCCGCTTTGTTGTATTTGATGCAGTTTGCGTAAATATTCAGAAAGATCTGCCGCAGATGCAGAGGGCTGCCGTAAACGAAATTCGTTTCGAACCGATCTCCTCCCTTGTTCAGTATAAGCGTCACGCCGGATTCCGCCGCGCGCTGTTCCACAATGGCGGCGACGTCTTTCAGCAAGGCGCCGAGATCTACGACTTCATGCGAGAGATTGATCTCCCCGCTTTCCAGCTTGCTCATCTGCAGAACGTCGTTGATCAATGCGAGAAGGTAATTGGCGGCTATCTGCATTTTTTCGCGATTGGCTTTTGCGAGGGCAATATCGTCCGGATGCGCGGAATCGATTTCGAGAAGACCGATGATCCCGTTAAGCGGCGTTCGGATATCGTGGCTCATGCGGGACAAGAAACTTGTTTTTGCCGCGCTCGCTCGATCTGCCCGCTCTACCGCTTCGCTCAGCTGCTTATTGGTAGCCCAAAGGCTTTCGGTATATTGTTTCTGCCTTTTCATCTGTTCTTCGCGGTAGTGCTGCGCTGTTCTCCAGCGTATGGTCGCGATCCCCGCGAGAACGATAAGATAGGCGACGGACGTATACAGAAGGACTCTCGGCGAGTCGTGAAACACACTTCGCTCGGAGAGATATCCGTACACGTAAAAATCGCGCCCGCGTTGCATCAGCCCGAAATCTTTAAAAACGGAACTCTCCGATTTCGCGTGATGTAATTTTCCCGTTTCTCCGGCGTTTTTTATCTTCTTCAGAATGGGAACGTCATCCGCGCTTTTTCCGATCAGAGACTCGTCGTTCGAAGCGACGATCAAGGCGCCGTCGCACACGACGATCGTTCCGTCGTTATCCGTCCGATATCCGGAAAGAAGAGCCGCAACGGACAGACTGAACGCATTCTTATATTCCGCCGTGGTGTAATAATAAACGACGATCACACCGTTTCCGTCCTTTCTCGCCTCGGCGGCGACATCCGCCTCGCCGCCGTCGCTGCAATGCAGGCGCACGGCATATCTTTTCTCGGGGTGATCCGCCGAATTCAGCAACACGTCCGACGCAAGCATTTCGGGAAAGCCTTCCGGCGCGCTTCCCGCGTCGTGATACTGCGACGTTATTTTCCCCTTTTTATCCAGAAGAACGATCCCCGAAACGTATACTTTGTCGGCAATCTCCTTCAGCGTTTCACCGTCTTCTTCCGATGTATTATCCGCAAGCATGTAAGCAACCTGATTGCAACTTTCCGTCACCCGTATCAGACTTTTCGTTTCCGTTGCCATTTCGATGCGAACGAAACGATTACATTGTTCTTTGATATACGACGTCGTTGTTATCAGAGAACGTTCCGCGCTGTTCATATCGGTGCGGGAAGAGATAAACCACGACACAAACACGATAACGATCCCCGCGACGATCCGGATCATCCTGTCGCGGCGGGCAACGCGCGTTGCGCTTTCTTTATTTCGCATAACCGTCCGCCTCCAGATATTTGCCCGGGTTTTCGAGATAATTTCCCACGATCTTCTCCATGGTTCCGTCGTCGTGCATTTCTTTCAGTTTCTCCGAAAGTTTCTTTTCGAGCCCTCTGGCATCCGTTTTCGCAAACGCCACCCCGAGCCCGACGGACAGCAACGGTTCTTCCAGAATACGGAAGTCGGTCAGATTGTAATCCGCCATTCCCTGCAGAACGGACACTTCGTGCGCGGCGATCGCGTCGGCATACCCTTTGCTCAGAAACGGATAAAGCAATTCTATGTCCTGTAACGAAAAGATCTCGCCGATTTCCGGGATCCTGGGATCGCTGCGGGAAAGAAATATTTCTTCCGGTTTCGTGGTGGACTGCACGGCAATCTTTTTTCCCTTAAGATCGGAAAGCGTATAGATATCGCTGCTCTTTCTTACCGCAACGATCTGTCTGCTGTACATGTAAGGGGATGACCATTTGTAAAGGTCTTCTCTGCCGTCGATCGAAAAACTGCCCCAGATGCAATCGATCTTTCCGCTTTCAACCAGTTCTTTCTTTTCCTCCCAGTCGATCAGCGTAAACACGGCGCGATAACCGATCCTGTAAAAGGCTTCCGTCGCAAGATCCACGTCGATCCCCGTCGGGTTTCCGTTTGCGTCCTCGTAGTTATACGGAGGATAATTGTCGCTGCCGATCACGATCACAGGCAGATTTTTATCGTTACGCACGCCTTCCTTCGTTCCGTTTCCGCACCCAGCCGCAAAAAACGAGAGCGGAAAAACAAACGAAAACAACAGCGCCGCACATATGCAGATCAAATTTTTCTTATGCATTTCGATTTCGTTCCCATTTCGGTTTTCCATAGCCTCCGGCAAAAAGCCGAAAAGCCGCCGGTTATTTATTTTATTCCTTTTCGCAGAAAAAGTCAAACCATTCGGAACGATCGCGGAATATTTATATTCCTTGTATATATTATTCCTGTATCCGCATGTCGAAAAAGGAAATTTCGTACACCTTTGATTTTACGCAAACATTTGTTTGACATATCGTTATAAAAGTGATATACTTATCTCAAATAAGAACGTTTGTTTGGTAAATTATGCTTGATCTTGAAAAACTTGCCATATTGGTCAACGGCGCGAAGTTCGACGTGTCATGCTCCTCTTCCGGTTCGCACAGAAAAAGCCGTAACGGCTGTCTCGGCGATACCGCATACGGCGGGATCTGCCACTCTTTCACGGAGGACGGGCGCTGTATCTCCCTTCTGAAAATTCTGCAAAGCAACCGGTGCGTTTATTCCTGCGAATACTGCGTGAACCGCCGCGGAAACGACGTGCCGCGCGCTTCCGCCACGCCGGACGAGATCTGCGAACTTACCGTCGATTTTTACAGAAGAAACATGATCGAAGGGCTATTCCTTTCCTCCGCGATCGAACAAAACCCCGATTACACGATGGAAAAACTGACGGAAACGGCGATGCGCCTCAGAAAACTGTACCGCTTCAACGGATACATCCATTTAAAGGGGATCCCCTCCGCCGACCCTTCCCTCATCCGCAAAGCAGGAAGATACGTCGACCGCATGAGTTTCAACGTGGAGCTTCCTTCCGAAAGAAGCCTGAAACTGCTTGCTCCGCAGAAGACGAAAACGGGGATCTTCACGCCGATGTCTCTTGCGGCGGAGGAATACCGCGAATCGAAGCAATTGCGGAACGATCTCTTTTTGCCCGCCGGGCAGACCACGCAGATGATCGTGGGAGCATCTCCGGAACCGGACGGCGCGATCCTTCGCCTGTCCCAGGCGCTATACCGTAAATTCTCCTTGAAAAGAGTGTATTATTCGTCTTATATCCCCACGAATCCGGAATCGAAACTTCTTCCGTCCGCGCCGGCGGGGCTATTGAAAGAACATCGCCTTTATCAGGCGGACTGGCTTATCCGCTTTTACGGCTTTACGGCGGAAGAGCTTTTAGCCGAAGACGAAAACCTTTCCGAGGGATTCGACCCGAAATGCGGTTGGGCGTTGAAACACCCGGAATTCTTCCCGGTGGAGGTGAACACCGCCCCGCCCGAGCTTCTTCTGCGCGTGCCGGGGATCGGTTTTCGCGGAGCGACGAAAATCGTGAAAGCGCGGCGATACGGAAAACTTTCTTTCGAAGATTTAGCCCGCATGCGCGTCGTATTAAAGCGCGCGGAACACTTTATTACCTGCAACGGGCGATTTTTCGGACTGGAAAACAGATCGGCTTTAAAAAACGCCCTTCTCCTCGCCGACAACGGCGCGAGCCCGGCGCAACTTTCTCTCTTTTCCGATCCCGCCGTCGCCCTCACAGCCGTAACGGGTGAATTATGAGCGATAATCGGCTTATCGGGGCACTATTTCTCTGAGTGATCGAAATATAACCAATGAACGGCTTTTCGGTCGGCTTCAGCCGAAAAAGGATTTATCTATGATCGTTTTTCTTTTCGACGGGACGGAAACCGGGCTTTACTGCGCCCTGTTTACCGCCTATACGCAAAAAAAATTCCCCGATCTCGTGACCACGGACGGGGAAATACAGCAAGCTTTCGGAGACGAAGCGATCCGGATCCTTTCCGACGGAAACAATGCGGAACGGGTAAAAAAAGGGCTTTCGGCATGCCGCACGAAAGGGCTTCTTGCAGACGTAAGAAAAATTATGAGATGGGGGGATAAGCTGAAATACACCGTCGCGTTCCGCTATCTGCGCCTTGCGCTCGACAACAAACCGTACGACGTTTCCGAAAACTATGCCGATCCGACCGTTCTCGCCGTTCGCGATGCCGTGCGAAAAATCGGACTCGAAACGCACCGGATGACGGGGTTTCTTCGTTTTACCCGCGCGGAAAAAGGTTATTTTTACGCCCGTTACGAGCCGGATAACGACATCACGGATCTTCTGATGCCCCATTTCGCCGCAAGGTTCCGCATCCAACCTTTCCTGATCCACGATACGAAACGAAACATCCTCGGCGCGTACGACGGAAAACAAACGATCGTTCTCCCCCTGGGTGATCGCACCGTGACTTATTTCCCCGATCGCGAAGAAGACAAATTTCTGAAACTCTGGCGGCTTTATTACGACAGCGTGACGATACCGGAAAGGAAAAACGAAAAACAGATGTACGGTTACATGCCGGCGAGGTACCATAAAAACCTGCCGGAGAAGAATCGCGGAAGAGAATAAAAAAAGGAAGGATCTCCGTGCAAAACCCTTCCTTTTTAGTTATTGATCGACTTATAGCCGGTTTTCCCTTGGGTCTTTATCGGATATTGCGGTAAAGAAGCAGAGGGAGAGATCAGATATAACTAAGCCTATGATTCCCGGATCCTTCGAAAACCGGACAACAGGCACGGTTCAGGCTGACGAAAACGGCATGAAAAATTACATGACGGGAAAATACCTTACGCACGCTTTCGGAATGACCCGTTTTTCAATACTCAACGTGTTTCACGCCGTCTTTATGGCTGAAGCGATACAGAACGATCTTGTGTCCGATCGTGCACACGATCTCGGCGCGCAACTTTTTTGCAAGTTCTTCCGAAATGCCTTTCGCGTCGTCTTCCGAATTGTTTAAAACGGTGATCTTGATCAGCTCGCGTTTTTCGAGGGCGTCCGAAAAAGACGCGATCATATTGTCCGAAAGTCCGCCCTTCCCGATCTGTCCGATCGGCTCGATATCCTGCGCGAGAGAGCGCAGATTGCTTCTTTGCTTTGAAGTAAACATATTTTTCTTTCCTTTCCGATTGATTATTTATATCCGAAACGCGAACAGCGTTCGCTTTTCCGGGAATCGCCGCTTAATCGACGAAGTCGAACTCGATCTCGCCGATCACGACCGTATCGCCGTCTTTCGCGCCTTTTTTACGCAATTCCGCGATCACGCCGAAATCAAGAAGCGTTTTCTGCATGTAGGCAAGACTGTCCATATCGTCCAGCACGACGTTTCTTTCAAGCAACGACACGAGCGGTCCGTCCACGACGAATACGCCGTCTTCCTCATCGTAATCCACGGTAAACTCGCTCGGATTTTTCTTTTCGTAACGAAACTCCTCGAATTCGAGGGGCTTCGGCGCGGGAAGGGTCGCAAGAACGGAAACGATCTCGCGGATCAGGTCTTCCAGACCTTCCCCTTTCAAAGCGGAAATACAGAATACTTTTCTGTCGTCTCCGTCTTCCGCAAGTCTTTTTTTAAACGCGGCGATCTTTTCTTCCGAGCCGTAAAAATCACATTTATTCAGGGCGATGATCTGCGGACGCGCGGCAAGCGTTTCCGAATATCCGGAAAGTTCGCGGTTGATCTGCAGATAATCTTCATACGGGTCTCTCCCTTCCGAGCCGGAAACGTCGACCACGTGCACGAGAAGGCGCGTTCTTTCGATATGTCTGAGAAAGTCGAAACCGAGCCCCGCGCCCTCGGAGGCTCCTTCGATCAGCCCCGGGATATCGGCGCACACAAACGATTCGTCATAATACTTCACCACCCCGAGATTCGGCGAAAGGGTCGTGAAATGATAATTCGCGATCTTCGGTTTCGCACCCGAAATTCTGGAAAGCAGAGTGGATTTTCCCACGTTGGGAAATCCTACCAGACCGACGTCCGCGATCGTTTTCAGTTCGAGAACGATTTTTCTTGCCTCGATCTTTTCGCCCGTCTGCGCGAAGTGGGGGGCGTGGCGTTTACTCGTACAGAAGTGCGTGTTGCCCTTTCCCCCTTTGCCTCCTTCGAGAACGAGGGCTTTCTGACCGTCGTAATACACGTCGCATAAGATCCCGCCCGTCTCTCCGTCCCTGCAGACCGTTCCGAGGGGAACGGCGATATAAAGATCTTCACCGTTTTTTCCGTGGCGATTGTTGGGTTCGCCCTTGCCGCCGCTTTCCGCAACGTATTTGCGTTTGAATTTAAAATCGATCAGGCTTGTTTTATGCCTGTCTCCCACGAGGTAAACGCTTCCGCCGTTTCCCCCGTCGCCGCCGTCCGGTCCGCCGTTCGCGACCCCTTTGTATCGCATAAAGGAAACGACGCCGTCGCCGCCGTTTCCCGCTTTGATCGTAATACCTTCTTTATCGATAAACATTATTTCGTTTCTCCTCCGTATGCCGGGCAGTTTTATCCCTTGCCGGCATATTCCGTTTTCTCATCGCGATCCCGCGATCGTCTTTTTCCCCGTCTCGCACAGATCGGCAAGCACGCAATGCTCACAGTCCGGTTTTCTTGCCGAACAAACCTTTCTTCCGTGCCATATCAGGCAGTGATGCATGGCGTACCATTTATCTTTTGCCAGGATCTTCATCAGTTTATTTTCCGTTTCGAGCGGGGTTTTCCCCTTTGCAAGCCCGATCCTCGCCGAAACGCGGAAAACGTGAGTATCCACCGCGATCGCATCCCCGTGGAACCATACGCTGTAAACAACGTTCGCCGTTTTTCTTCCCACCCCCGCAAGCAAGCGAAGATCATCGAGATTATCCGGTACCTTGCCGCCGAATTTCCCGAGAATATCCTTCGAAGCGGAGAGAATATGCTCCGCCTTGCTTCGGTAAAGCCCGCAGGAGAAAATTTCTTTTTCGAGTTCTGCCTGCGAAAGTTTTACCATTTTTTCCGGGGTGTTTGCGATCGCAAAAAGCCTGTCCGTCACCTTGTTCACGCGCTCGTCGGTACACTGTGCGGAAAGCATCACCGCAACCAGAAGCTCGTATGCGGAAGAATAGCGGAGCGCGGGTTTCGCGTCCGGATATTCCTTCATCAGTCTGTCCGTAATTTCCGCAGCCGTCTTTCGGGTCATATTTTTTCTCCTGTTTCCATTCCGTCTTTCTCCCGACGGAAATCCGATCTTCCCAAAAAAAGATCGCGCCTTTTATTGTACCACAAAAACGAAAAAGAAACAAACAAAAAGGCTTTCTCACGCCGTTTTTCCCAAAAAATTTTTAAACGGCTTTCCCTATGCCGGACAAGAATATTACGAATCATGGTCTGACGGCGTATTTTTGACTAATACTACGTTACGCTCACGGCTTATACGTCAAGTATTAACCCGTTCGCGTGCCTTGTCTTAGCCTAAAAATCCGCCGTCAGACTTGCCCGCAACCAAAACGCCGATATTTTCGATGATTTTTGGTAAAGGCGAGAGCAGACGTACTTTCCGTACTTCAAACGAGAATTTGCCGAAAAG
>CAKQRE010000010.1 GCA_934271265.1 uncultured Clostridia bacterium
ACGATAAGTTATTGTTATGATAAACCCGCATGGGATAAACGGAGTTCTCGGAAAAGGATGATGCCCGAAGAAGGAAAAACGGACTCGGAAAGCAGTTGTTCCTTCTTCGGAAAAAGAAAAGCGGTTACCCGAAAGAATGCATTATGCTTGCGGAGAAAACGGACTCGGAAAGCAGTTGTCCCTTTTTCGAAAAAAGAAAAGCGGTTATCCGAAAGAATGAATTTCGTTTGCAGAAAATACGCCTTGAGACCCCTCGGCGGCGCCGCCCCCTTTTACCCTTCGGACATTTTTCCCGTTTCATTCGGGGGATCTGCACTCAGCCTGCGGTTAGAAAATTATTTTGATAAACGGGTGTAAAACGCTTGCCAAACGAAAAAAATAGGGTAAAATAAACGCATACGTCAAAAACGTAGCGAAAATTTCATATTTTCAGGTAGAGGCGCAAACAAGATAAGTACTTCGCGAAGGGTTCCCGCTTAAACGGGTTCGCGGCGGAAAGGCAAGTTTGCCGAAATCGTTTTTTCTTTTAAGGGGAAACTCGGTTGGGAAACGGAATAACATTCCGTTAACTGTCGCTTTTATAAAGCGGAGAGCTATCGATATTCAAACGGGTTTTTACGCGCCCTGCGATATTGCACATGCTTTTCGCAGGGCGTTTTTGTATGTAAAATTCATCGGGAGCCGACCCGTCGATCGTAAGCGGTTGCGATCCGGGCGGCACTCAGCGGAGGTCGCAATGAAAAACAAAAGAAGGTCCGCGGTATTTTTACTGCTTGCGGCGATTCTGACTTTCGTGTTCGTTTTTTCTTCCTGTAAGGATAAGGATAAAGACGAAAACGTTCTGAAAGTCGGTATGGAATGCGGGTATCAGCCGTATAACTGGACGCAGTTGTCCGACGAGGACGGCGCCGTTCCCATTTACGGGAAATCGGGGCAATACGCCAACGGCTACGATATCAAAATCGCGAAAAAAATTGCCGAAAGCATGGGGAAAACCCTCGAAGTGCATGCGTATGAATGGGATTCGCTCATTCCCGCCGCGCAGTCGGGGGCGCTCGATCTGATCATTGCCGGGATGAGCCCGACGGACGAAAGAAAAGCGAAGGTCGATTTTTCGGACGCCTATTATAATTCGAATCTTGTGGTCGTGGTCAGAAAAGATTCCGCGTATGCGAATGCGAAAACGCTTTCCGACCTGAGCGGCGCGAAGATCGTTGCGCAGGCGGGAACCTTCCATGATACCGTGGTCGATCAGATCCCGGACGTGAAGCACCAGACGCCTATGGAGGATTTCCCCACGATGATCACCGCTCTTTCGAGCAAAACGGTCGACGGGTATATCGCCGAAGAACCCGGCGCGACGGCGGACCGCAACGCCAATAAAAATTTCACCTATATTCCTTTCGTCAACAACGCCGAAGACGGAAAGGGCTTTGAAGTTACCGATCTTTCCAACGTAACGCTTGCCGTCGGGATCAAAAAGGGATCGTCTCTCCGTGCGGAGATCAATGCGGCGCTCGCGAAAATTACCGAAGAAGAACGTCAGCAACTGATGAAAGACGCCGTCGATTCTGCCGAAAAACTTGCCGTAGACGTTACGGACGAAGGGGATACGTCCTTCTTCGCGTCGGTCGCGAGCGTCTGGAACCGCTATGCGGGGCAACTATTCCGCGGCGTGGGGTATACGCTTCTCATCTCTCTCGTTTCAACGCTTGCGGGGCTGCTGATCGGTATTTTGGTCGGCATCGTGAGAACGATTCCTCTTTCCCGCAAAACGTGGGTGAAAGCGTTGCAACGTATCGTCAACTTTATACTGAGCTGTTATATCGAAATTTTCCGCAGCACCCCGATGATGGTTCAGGCGATGGTGATCTACTGGGGGTACGCTTTCCTGTCCGGCGGCGTGACCCTGCCGCTGCTTCCTTCCGCCATTCTGATCGTTTCCGTCAACACGGGCGCATACATTTCGGAAATCGTGCGCGGCGGTATCGTTTCCGTCGATAAAGGACAGTACGAGGGGGCGGAGTCGATCGGTATGTCTCATTTCCAGACCATGGTTCACGTGGTGATCCCGCAGGTAATGAGAAATATTCTTCCCGCCGTTTCCAACGAGTTTGTGATCAACATCAAAGATACGTCCGTATTGAACGTGATCGGCGTTGCCGAACTCTTCTATCAGGCGACGGTTGCATCCAAAGCGACGTACGCGATTTTCGAAACCTATCTTATCGTCTGCGTGATGTATTTCGTGATGACGTTTGCGATCACCCGCCTTCTTCGCCTGTTCGAGCGTTTGCTCGACGGCAAAGACAATTACACGATCTGCGGTTCGCAAAGCGATTCCGCTTCCGTGATCAAAGTTTCCGTTAAGGAGGTCCCCGATGACTGAACCGATCATTCGCCTTTCCGGCGTTAAAAAATCTTTCGGTACGCACGAAGTGTTGAAAGGCATCGACCTTGCCGTCAATAAAGGCGAGGTCGTGTCGATCATCGGCGCGTCCGGTTCCGGGAAAAGCACGATGCTTCGTTGCGTCAATCTGCTCGAACGCCCGACCGCGGGCGAGATCGATTACTGCGGACAGAATATTCTCGCCCCGACTTTCGATCTTCGCCGATACCGCGCGAAAGTGGGTATGGTGTTCCAGCAGTTCAATCTTTTCAACAACATGAACGTTCTGTCTAACTGCGTGATCGGACAGAGAAAGGTGCTCGGCAGAACGCAGGAAGAAGCGGAAAAAATCGCCCGCGGTTATCTTGCGAAAGTCGGCATGGAAGCCTTCGTGAACGCCCGCCCCAAACAGCTTTCCGGCGGACAGAAGCAGCGCGTTGCGATCGCCCGCGCACTCGCGATGGATCCCGACGTTCTTCTGTTCGACGAACCGACTTCCGCTTTGGATCCCGAAATGGTAGGCGAGGTGCTGCACGTTATGAAAGAGCTCGCCTCCTCGGGGCTTACCATGCTTGTCGTGACGCACGAAATGAGTTTCGCGAAGGAAGTTTCTACCCGCGTGGTGTTTATGGACGGCGGGGTGATCGCCGAGGACGACGCACCGCAGGTGATCTTCGGCTCGCCGAAAAACCCGCGCACGGCGGAGTTTCTGCACCGCGTGCTCGATAAGGATATCTGAAATCTTATGGCGTGAAATATGCAAAAGTGCGCATATAAGTCGATAAACAGATAAAAAGAGAAGTATGACCCGGCTGTTTTCCTTTTTCGGAAAATATGCCGGGCGTATTTTTTGATCCGTGATAAACACTTCGGAGCGTTTTTCTTTTCCTGCGCTTTTTTTCGCGGAGGGGGCAATTCGATTGCGAAAATCGCCCGCATGTGTTACAATAGACGATATCAAAGGCAGGCGTTGTCTGCGGAAAGGACAAAAAATGGATATCATGAAAGAATACCGCGAAGCGGGCGTTTCCGACGAGGTGTACGCTTTCGGCGAGAAGATCGCGGAAGAGCTGAAAGAGAGATTCGAAGAGATAGACCGCATGGCGGAATACAATCAGTGCAAGGTTTTGAATGCGATGCGCAAAAACAAGGTGGACGCGGCATGCTTTGCGGCGACGACCGGTTACGGCTATAACGACCTCGGAAGAGACAAGATCGAAAAAGTATACGCCGATACTTTTCATACCGAGGCGGCTCTCGTCCGCCCACAGATCGTCTGCGGCACGCACGCTCTTACCGTCGCTTTATCGGCAAATCTTCTCCCGGGGGACGAATTGCTTTCCGCCGTCGGGAAGCCTTACGATACGCTGGAAGAGGTGATCGGGATCCGCCCGAGTAAGTGTTCGCTCAAAGAATACGGCGTTTCCTACCGTCAGGCAGACCTTTTGCCGGACGGCTCGATCGATTTCGACGGGGTGAAAGCGGCGATCAACGAAAAGACGAAACTGGTCACGATCCAAAGGAGCAAAGGGTATCAGACGCGTCCGACTTTTTCGGTAAAGCAGATCGCCGAACTGATCGCCTTCGTGAAGAAGGTAAAACCGGGCGTGCTCGTCATGGTGGACAACTGTTACGGGGAATTTGTGGAAGAATACGAACCTTCCGATTTCGGCGCGGATATGACGGTCGGCTCCCTCATCAAAAACCCGGGCGGCGGGCTTGCGCCGATCGGCGGCTATATCGTGGGAACGAAGGAATGTATCGACCGTTGCGCTTACCGCCTTTCCGCTCCGGGGCTCGGACAGGAAGTCGGGGCGAGTCTCGGCGTGATGCAGAGTTTTTATCAGGGATTTTTTATGGCTCCGACCGTCGTTGCGGGCGCGCTCAAAGGGGCGATCTTTGCCGCCAACCTGTACGAAAAACTGGGGTATAAGGTGATTCCTTCCGGGAAGGAGAAACGCCACGACATCATACAGGCGGTTGAACTCGGAAGCGAGGACAGGATGGTCGCTTTTTGTAAGGGGATCCAGGAAGCCGCTCCGGTGGACAGTTACGTGACCCCCATCCCGTGGGATATGCCGGGGTACGACAGCCCCGTCATCATGGCGGCGGGCGCATTCGTTCAGGGGTCTTCCATCGAACTTTCCGCCGACGGACCCATCCGCGAACCGTACGCGGTGTATTTCCAGGGCGGGCTCACGTGGTATCATGCGAAACTCGGGATCCTGCTGTCGCTGCAAAAATTGTACGAGAGAGGGCTTACCGAACTTCCGTCCGATCGGTAAGTCGGGTGACAAACAGACGCCTGTTGGGGGCGGAAAAGAGAAAATTATCGGAAGGGAGAAGAGAATTATCTCCCCGAAGACGATATTTCGTTGACAATTTTCCCCGCATGTGATATAATCGTAAAAGATAATGAAATCGTTCCGTTTCCCGACCTGTCGGGCGGGTGGCGGAAAGCGGCTGATCGGAGCCGCAATAAAATAACGGAGACGACTGAAATGAAACACGTTAAAACGGTTGAAACGCGTAACCTTTGCGAAAGCGCTGTCAAGGGCGGTTGCGGCGAATGCCAGACTTCCTGCCAGTCCGCTTGCAAGACGAGCTGCGGTATCGCTAACCAGAAGTGCGAAAATTCCAAGGAAAGCAAGTAATTTAAGAAAGCGGAAGGCGATCGGAAAAGTTACCGGTTCCCGCCGTTTTTCTTCTTGTTACGAACAAACGCAAAATCGAAGGCTCGCGATCCTTTTCGGGGTGGCGAGCCCTATTTTTACCGCCCGCCCGCGGGCAGGAGAACGGAAGAAATGGTTCATCAGTACAAATTGAACGGGTATAATATCGTGATCGACGGATGTTCGGGTTCCGTACATTCCGTAGACGACGTCGCTTACGACGTGATCTCTCTTTTTCCCGAAAAGACGAAAGAGGAAATCGTGAAGGAAGTTTCGGCGGCGCATAAAGAGTGTCCGGAAGAGGAAGTTGCCGAATGTTACGACGAGATCGCGGCACTGAAAGAAGAGGGAAAACTTTTCACCGAGGACGTTTTCCGTCCTTTGGCGGATAAGCTGAAGCAGAAAAGCGCGGGTATCGTAAAGGCGCTTTGTCTGCACGTGGCGCATACCTGCAATCTGAACTGTTCCTATTGTTTCGCGAGCCAGGGAAAATATCACGGCGACAGAGCGATCATGAGCTTTGAAGTCGGCAAACAGGCTCTCGATTTCCTGATCGCCCATTCCGGGACCCGCCGCAATCTCGAGGTGGACTTTTTCGGCGGAGAACCGTTGATGAATTTCGACGTGGTGAAACGCCTTGTCGCGTATGCCCGTTCGGCAGAAAAAGAGCACGGTAAAAATTTCCGGTTCACGCTGACGACCAACGGCGTTCTGATCGACGACGACGTGATCGATTTTGCGAACAGGGAAATGAGCAACGTCGTGCTTTCCCTCGACGGCAGAAAGGAAGTGCACGACCGTTTCCGCGTGGATTATGCGGGGAACGGAAGCTACGACCGCATCGTGCCGAAGTTTCAGAAACTCGTGAAGGCGCGCGGCGATAAAAATTATTACATGCGCGGTACGTTTACCCATCATAACCCGGACTTTTTAAAAGATATCGAGGCAATGCTCGATCTCGGTTTTACCGAGCTGAGCATGGAACCCGTCGTCTGCAAGGCGGGAGATCCTTCCGCGCTGACGGAAGAAGACCTTCCCGTCGTCGAAAGGCAGTACGAAGATCTCGCGAAACTGATGATAGAGCGGAGAAGGGAAGGGCGTCCGTTCACCTTTTATCATTATATGATCGACCTAAAGGGCGGACCTTGCGTATATAAGCGCGTTTCCGGTTGCGGAAGCGGTACGGAATACATGGCGGTAACGCCGTGGGGAGATCTGTATCCCTGCCATCAGTTCGTCGGAGAGGAAAAGTTTAAACTCGGCGACGTGTGGAACGGGGTGACGAACATTCCCGCGCAGAACGAATTTGCGTCCTGCAACGTGTATACGAGAAAAGACTGCGACGACTGCTGGGCAAAATTGTATTGTTCGGGCGGGTGCGCGGCAAACGCATACCATGCCACGGGCTCGGTGAACGGCGTTTACAAATACGGTTGCGAACTCTTTAAAAAACGTATGGAGTGCGCGATCATGACGGAAATTTCCAAGGACGACGATTGATCCCTCGGGCGATCTTTTCGTTACCGGAGACTTTTTCCGTAACCGAAAGAAAGAGAATGTTTCCCCGAAGAGTCCTGCCTGATTTCTCTCCGGGGATTTTTAAAAACAAGAAAAGAAAGGTCGGGATAGCCGCAAAACGCTTTTCCCGCACGGAAGATAAGGAGAGAAAATGAATACGCCTATATGCGATTTTATCGCAAGGAACAGGAAAAAGGAACATCGTTTTTATATGCCCGGGCATAAGGGGAAAGGAATGGTCGAGCGGGACGACATTACGGAGATCGACGGGGCGGACGTGCTTTACCGCCCGGACGGGATCATTGCGGAAAGCGAAAAGAACGCCGCTCTGATTTTCGGTTCGGCGAAAACCGTGTATTCCTGCGAGGGATCTTCGCTCGGCATCCGCGCCGTTATGTATCTTCTGAAAACGTATGCGACCTCGGTCGGGAAAGATCCCGTGATCTTTGCCGCGAGAAACGTTCATTCTTCCTTTTTGTCGGCTTGCGGGCTGAACGATCTCTCTCCCGAATGGCTTTACGGCGAGGGCGGCAATGCGATCTCCGTACACGTTACGCCGGAAGAGATCGACTTAGCCCTTTCGGCAAAAAGGGCGGTGGCGGTTTACGTGACTTCCCCCGACTACCTCGGGTATCGATGCGACGTCGAAGGAATTGCGAAAGTGTGTAAAAAACACGGCGCCCTTCTCGTTGCGGATAACGCGCACGGGGCATATCTTCGTTTTACCGATCCGATTCTGCACCCGCTTGCGCTCGGGGCGGACATCTGCATCGAATCGGCGCATAAAACTCTGCCGTGTCTTACGGGTACGGCATACGTGCACGTGGCACCGTCTGCGCCGTCGTTTTTTTGCGATAACCTGAATTTTGCCATGTATCTGTTTGCTTCCACAAGCCCGTCGTATCTGTTGCTTTCTTCTCTCGATCGCTTTAACGGAACGGCGGAAAGTTTTACGGAGGAAGTCCGCAGAACGGCAAAAAGGATCGAAGAAACAAAAGCCCGCCTTAGGGGAAAAGGATTTACCCTGTACGGGAACGAACCCCTGAAAATGACGATAGACTGTCTGAAATACGGATATAAGGGGACGGAGGTCGCGGCTTACTTAAGAAAAAGGAAGATCGAAACGGAATATGCCGACCGTGCGTTTATCGTGTTTCTGTTTTCTCCCTGCAACGGGGAAGATTCGATCTCTCTTCTCGAAAAAAATTTGCTTTCTCTCACCCGCAAAAAGGCGATCGACGAGATCCCGCCCGCGCCCGTCCGGTGCGAACGGGTTACGACCGTCCGCGAGGCGCTTTTTGCGCCGTGGGAGGAAATTCCCGTCGGGGAAGCGGAAGGGCGCGTTCTTTCCGGACTTGTGCTGTCCTGTCCGCCCGCCGTGCCCGTCGCGGTATGCGGCGAAAGGCTTTCCCGCGGAGCGACGGCAGCGCTTACGTATTACGGCTATCGGACGGTGAAGGTTCTGGTCGGGAAATAAAAAACTTATCTATAAGTCGATAAATCGGCTATTTTATAGCGTATTCCCGGAAAAATGCCGGTTGTGACGGAAATTTTCATCCGAAAATATTGAAAAAACGGTAAATTTTTCGGATAACGGCTTGAAAACTTTTGCGGGATATAGTACAATAGTAACGGTAATAGAATAGAAACCGTTTCCGGCGGCAGAGGGGTTCGCACGGTTGCGTTCGCGCGAAAATTCCGGTTGCGGCGGCGGGAAGCGGAAAAGCAGGAGAAAAGCATGATAAAAGTAACCGTGTGTATCGGAAGTTCCTGCCATATCAAAGGTTCGAGGCAGGTCGTGGAGGAGCTGCAAAACCTTATCGCGCGCGAAAAGGCGGGAGACCGGGTGGAACTCGGCGGCACCTTTTGCATGGGACGTTGTAAAGACGGCGTCTGCGTGACGGTAAACGACGAGCTCTTTTCCGTAAGCCCGGAAAAAACGGAAGAATTTTTCCGTAAAGAAGTGCTGACGAGGGTAACGTGATATGGTAGTCGTAAGAGTGTGCGTCGGGAGTTCCTGTCATCTGAAAGGTGCGCCCGAGATCGTGGAAATGATGGAAAAACAGGTGGCGGAGAACCATCTGGAAAACGAGATCGCGCTGGTCGGTAGTTTCTGCGCGGGAAAATGCAATCGCGTCGGCGTGACGATCACCGTCGGCGAGGAAGTTTATACGGGGATCACCGCGGATACTTTCCGCGAGTTCTGGAATGATAAGGTAATGACCGCGGTCGCCGCGGATAAGGGAGAATGAGAAGTATGGCGGATTGCCTGACTTTAAAAAAATCGAATTGCAAAAACTGTTATAAATGTATTCGCCACTGCCCGGTGAAATCCATCCGTTTTTCGGGGAATCAGGCGCACATTATCGGAAACGAGTGCATCCTTTGCGGGCAATGTTTCGTCGTTTGTCCGCAGAATGCGAAAGAGATCGCGAGCGAGACGGAAAAAGTAAAGGTTCTTCTTCAGTCAGGCAGTCCCGTCGTCGTCAGTCTCGCGCCGTCGTTTATCGCCAATTACGACGGGATCGGTATCCGTTCCGTGAGGAACGCTTTGAAAAAACTCGGGTTTTACGACGCGGAAGAAACGGCGATCGGCGCTACGATCGTCAAACGGGAGTACGAAAAAATGCTGGCGGCGGAAACGCGGGACGTCGTGATCTCGTCCTGCTGTCATTCCGTAAACCTTCTGATCCAGAAGTATTACCCGGACGTTCTGCCCTCTCTGGCGGAAATTTATTCGCCCATGCAGGCGCACGCGCTCGATATCAAAAGAAGGATTCCGGGCGCGAAAGTCGTTTTCGTAGGTCCGTGCGTCGCCAAAAAGGACGAAGCCGCTTATTACGAGGGCATTGTGGACGCGGTTCTGACTTACGAGGAGATCGCGAAATGGTTCCGCGACGAAAAGGTAGAGCTCGTTCCCGAAACGGATAAGACGGAAGAGAGCAGGGCGCGCTTTTTCCCGACGACGGGCGGGATCCTGAAAACGATGGATCAGACGGCGGACTATACGTACCTCGCCATCGACGGGGTGGAAAACTGCATCGCCGCCTTAGAGGATATCAGAAGCGGAAAAATACATAAGTGCTTTATCGAGATGTCCGCGTGCGTGGGGAGTTGCGTCGGCGGGCCGGTCATGGAAAAATATCACCGTTCGCCCGTTCGGGATTATGCCTTCGTTTCGCGCTATGCGGGAAAGAAGGACTTCCGGGTAGAGCAGCCGGAGAGTGCGTCTCTGAAAAAGAACATGACGGCGATCGAGAAAAAACTTGCCGCGCCGAGCGAAAGCGAGATCGCGGATATCCTCCGCAAAATGGGGAAATTCAAAAAAGAGGACGAGCTGAACTGCGGCTCCTGCGGGTACGATACCTGCCGCGAAAAGGCGATCGCGATCTATCAGGGAAAGGCGGAGATCTCCATGTGTCTGCCGTATCTGAAGGACAAGGCGGAAAGTTTTTCCGACTGTATCGTGAACAATACGCCGAACGGACTGATCGTTCTGAACGAAAAACTCGAAGTGCAGCAGATCAACGCCGCGGCGAGAAAGATCATGAACATCCGCGCCGCGAGCGACGTGCTCGGCGAAACGGTGGATCGCATCCTCGATACCGCCGTGTTCCGCAAGGTGCTCGGCACGAAGAGGAGCGTGCGCGACGAGAGAACCTATCTCGCCGAATACGAAAAATATATCGAGCAGACGGTGGTGTACGACGGAACGTATCACCTGCTCGTCTGCATTATGAGGGATATCACCGATGAGGAAACGGAGCGCGAGAAAAAGGAAAATATTTCCCGCCAGACGGTAGAAGTCGCCGATAAAGTCGTGGATAAGCAGATGCGTATCGTTCAGGAGATCGCGTCCTTGCTCGGCGAAACGGCGGCGGAAACAAAGATCGCGCTGACCAAACTCAAGGAGTCTATAACCGATGAATGATCTTTGCGTGGATATCGGCTTTAAAAGCATCAACCACTACGGAGAACAACTTTGCGGCGATCACGTGGACGTCGTGGAACAGGGAGAGAATTCTTCCGTCGTCGTACTTGCCGACGGGCTCGGCAGCGGCGTAAAGGCGAGTATTTTATCTACGCTTACCTCCAAAATCATTTCCACCATGATGGCGGAGGGGCTTTCCGTCGGCGATTGCGTGGAAACGATCGCGGCGACCCTTCCCGTGTGTTCGGTGCGGGGCGTGGCGTATTCCACGTTCACCATCGTGCACGTGGTGGACAACGAACATGCGGAGATGATCGAATTCGATAATCCGCAGGTCGTCGTTTTAAGGGAGGGCGCGCCCTATCTGTACCATAGAACGGAGATGAACGTTTGCGGAAAGAAGGTCTATAAGTCGTTTATTCAGCTAAAAGACGGAGATATCTTCATTCTGATGAGCGACGGTTGCCCTCATGCGGGGCTCGGGACGAAATACAATTTCGGCTGGAAGAGAGACGATATCATCTCGTTTATGCTGCCTTACGTTTATTGCGGCTACACGGCGAAAACTCTTTCCACCATTTTAGTGGACGAATGTAACAATCTGTACGGCAATAAGCCGGGTGACGATACGACGGCTTGCGTGATCAAAGTGAGAAAACGCGAACCGGTCAATCTTTTGTTCGGCCCTCCGTCCAACAAAGACGACGCCGACCGCATGATGGCTTTGTTTTTCTCCAAGGAAGGCAAGCACATCGTGTGCGGCGGAACCACTTCTTCCATTGCGGCGAAGTATCTCGGCAAAGAGCTGAAGCCTACGCTCGAATTTGTCCGCAGCGACGTTCCGCCCATTGCGGAGATCGAAGGGGTAGATCTCGTTACGGAAGGGGTCATCACGATGAACAAGGTCGTGGAATACGCGAGAGACGCGCTGAAAGATAATACGCTTTACGAAAAATGGAGTTTCGGTAAAGACGGCGCGTCCCTTATCTGCCGCATGCTTTTCGAAGAGGCTACGGATATCAATTTTTACGTGGGCAGAGCGATCAATCCCGCTCATCAGAATCCCGATCTTCCCATCAATTTCAACATCAAGATGAATCTGGTGGAAGAGCTTTCCAAAAGTTTAAAACAAATGGGCAAGCGGATCAAAGTGAGCTATTTCTGATGCGACCGCGCCCGTTTTGAAAAAACAGCAGATTTCTTGCGAAAAGTATTTGTGAAACGGTTGACAAGAGACTTTATTTATGGTAAAATAAAACAGCTTTGATGGTTTGCGAACGTTTTCGCGGGCAATCAAATGCGGCGCTATAGCCAAGTGGTAAGGCAAGGGTCTGCAAAACCCTTACGCCCCGGTTCAAATCCGGGTGGCGCCTCCATAAGTCCCGTTTTTAAGCGGGGTCAGGTCCGGAAACCGTAACGGTTTCCGGTTTTTTTTGTGTTTTATTTCCGCCGCCCGAGAGCGGACGGATCGCCTGTTTCCGGGAAACGGAAACAAGCCGGAGGAAACGGAAAATGGCATATAACGAGCGGATCAAAAACTTCGGGCGGATCAGAGAATATATGCGCGAATTTTACGTTTACGGGTTTAAAAGCAGAAGCGAATATACAAGTAAAAGCGCCCGTTCTTACGACGACGAAAAACGTCGCATGGAAAGTCTGCTCGGCGATTATATGAGATTCCGCAGACAGGCGGACGGGAAGAATGTGTTTTTATCGGTGGACAGCCGCGTTGTCCGCCATAATCCCCTTTATCGGGCATGGAAGGCGAAAAGTTTTACGGACGGCGATATCACCCTTCATTTTATCCTTCTCGACCTTTTATCTTCAACGAAAACGGGGATGACGTCGGCGGAGATCGCGGACGGCGTTTGCGCGGCGTTGCCGGACGCGAACACGGCGTTCGACGAATCCACCGTCCGCAAAAAGCTGAAAGAATATACGGAGGAAGGGATCGTTCTCTCGGAAAAGTCGGGTAAAACGGTTCGGTATCGTCTTGCAAAGCAGACGGATATGACCCCTTATGCGGATATTCTCGACTTTTTTTCCGAGGTCGCTCCGTGCGGGGTGATCGGTTCTTATCTGCTCGACAAAACGAAAAAACACGAGGATTGTTTTGCTTTCAAGCATCATTATATCACCTCCGCGCTCGACAGCGGGATCGTTTGTTCTCTTTTCGAGGGAATGGGGGAGAAGAAAAGCGTCACGATCGAAACGCCCGGGAAAAGGGGGGGGATTACCGCACATTCCGTCGTTCCGTTGCGCCTTATGATCGGCGTACAAAGCGGCAGGCAATATCTGATGGCGTACATTCCCGAAAACAAAAGGATCTCTTCCTTCCGTGCGGATCGGATCCTTTCCGTGAAAATCGGGAAAACGTGCGATCGGTTTGACGAATACCGCGCGAAACTCGACGGCATCGGAGATCGGCTGTGGGGCGTGAGCGCGCAGAGTTTTTTCGGCAACAGAACGGAACATGTGGGTTTTACCGTGGTTTACGGCGATAACGAAACTTTTATTCACGAACGGCTGGAGAGGGAAAAGCGTTGCGGGACGGTAGAGCGTATCGATAAAAATTCGAGTCGTTTCTCCGCCGACGTGTATGACGCAACGGAGCTGATCCCGTGGATCAGGACGTTTATCGGACGGATCGTCGACGTTTGTTTTTCCGATCGCAGATTGCAGGAAAGATTTCTCGGCGATATCAGAGACATGTATGAGTTATACGGAACGGGAGAAGAAAGGTGATATTCAGCGAACTATACGGCGCTTATTACAGTGCGGTCGCGGAGATCCTGAAAGAGGGGTTGACCGCTCCGCCGACAGAGAAAAGAATCGGGGAGATCGCCAGGGAAAAGGCATTCGGCGAAAGCTTTATCACGATAGAAAACTCGTTGAAAAAAGGGAAATGGAAACTTCTGACCGAAGAGAAAACGCCGATCGTGAAAAGCGTTCCCGAGTTGCCGCTCACTCTTTTGCAGAAACGCTGGCTGAAAGCGATCTCTCTCGATCCGAGGATCCGTCTGTTCGGCGAGATCCTGCCCGATTTTCCCGACGTGGAACCATTATTCCGGCAGGAAGATATCTGCATTTACGATCGCTATGCCGACGGCGACGATTATTCGGACGAAAATTATATCCGTCGTTTCCGACTGATTCTGGACGCGATCGGGAAGGGAAGTCCGTTGAAATTTGAGATAAAAACGGGGCATGGACGGATCGATCGGATGATTGCCTGGCCGGAGTGTCTGGAATATTCCGAAAAGGACGATAAATTCCGCGTGATAACTTCCGGTTGCAGGTTCGGAAAAACGATCAATCTTGCGCGTATCCTTTCCTGCGAGGCGGCGGAGAAAGCGCCGGCTTTCCGTCCGGACGGAAAGAAACGCGAAAATAAGAAAGTTACTTTGCTCGTCACCGACGAGCGGAACGCCCCGGACAGAGTTTTCCTTCATTTCGCGCATTTCGAGAAGGAAGCGGAAAAAACGAACGACGGGCGGTATCTCGTAACGATCGGTTACGACGCATGCGACGAAACGGAAATTCTGATCCGTGTGCTGTCGTTCGGACCGATGGTGAAGGTCGTTTCGCCGGAAAGTTTTATAAACCTGATCAAAAAACGTCTGAATATGCAAAAAAGTTGCGGGCTCTGATCGAGTTCGCAACTTTTTTTCCGTGAAAAAACTTTTTCGGTTTGCTATAATGGGGGTGTAAGAGGAAAACAGGCGGATACAAACCGCCGCGTTGCGCAAGGAGGTTCCGGCGCGTATGACGGTTTTGCTTACTCCCTTGCCGCAGGGAAGAAATGCGGCGCTGTTAGCCTTATCGCAGGGCTGTAATTGCGTAACCTCGGGTTCGATCCCCGAAACGCCGCGCCGCAAGGCGAAGCGTGTCTGGCAGACGTCTCGCTCCGCAAGGAGCAAAATCAATTCGCAAGGTAGCGAAGAACAACACAAACCAACGAAAAGCGTTTGTTCCGCTTTTACCCGTTTTCCGATGGGCTGAAAGCGGCGGAAACACGGCTTTGCCGGATTCGGGATATCGTTTTTCGGGGCGAAAAGCCGAACGGGAGAAAAATTTTCCTTTCCGCTTTCGCAGCCGCAGGCGACCGGGTCAGATCCGATCGCCCGGCAGGTCGGGAGAGATCTGTTCTCTTCCGGCACCACGGGAAACTCAACGAGTCTGCCGCCGTATTCTGCGGATCCGAAATCAACTTTTCGGCAAACGGACAAACGCATCGCAAAATTCATCCCGAAGGAGGATCTTATATATGAAAAAGGTAATTATCAACGAAAATCAGAAAGGGTTTCTGTTTAAGAACGGAAAGTATGTAAAAACGCTCGACGCGGGGAAATATCGTCTTTACGGCGGCAGAAAGATCGTTGTTTCGGACGGAAAACAGGCGGTTTGCCCCGATTGTCCGCTTGACGTTCTGCTGGCGGATAAAAGTTTTGCGGAACGCGTCGTCGTGACCGAGGTCGGCGACGAGCAGATCGTTTTTCATTTCGTAAACGGAGGTTTTGCCGGTGCGCTGTCTTCCCGCGGGAAATATGCGTTCTGGAAAAACGGCGAAACGCATGAATTCCGCACGGCGGATACTTCTACGCCCGAAGTGGAAGAAAATTTTCCGAAATACATATTCGACAAGATCCCCGCTTCTCTTTATAGCAGGATCGAAGTGAAAGAGTATCAGAAAGCGCGGCTGAATTTCGATAACAAATTCGTCCGTTTGCTGGAACCGGGCGTGTATTATTTCTGGAAATCGAACGTGAAGACGGACGTCGGTTACGCGGATATCCGCCTCACGCAGATGAACGTTACCGGGCAGGAGATCATGACGCAGGATAAGGTTTCGCTCAGGATCAATCTCGTTTTCGATTACCGCGTTACCGACTGTGCGAAAGTTCTTTCGGAAGTGGACGATTTCACCGAACACCTGCACGTTGCGGCGCAACTTGCTCTGCGCGATTTTGTCGGGCAATACCGGCTTGACGATATTCTCGCCGCCAAGGAGAAGCTTTCGGCATACGTGCTCGCCCGCCTGAAAGAAAAGGAGAAGGAGCTGTTTGTGGAAATAACAGGCGCGGGCGTGAAGGATATCATTCTTCCGGGCGAGATCCGCGAGATCATGAACACCGTTCTCGTGGCGGAGAAAAAAGCGCAGGCAAACGTGATATCCCGCCGCGAAGAGGTAGCTTCCACGAGATCGCTTTTAAACACGGCAAAACTGATGGAAGAAAACAAAACGCTGTATCGCCTGAAAGAATTGGAATACGTGGAACGTATCTGCGAACACGTGGGCAATATTTCTCTGAGCGGTGACGGCGACATGCTGACAAAACTCGTCGGGATGCTCGGCGGAAAGGGAACGGGAGGGCAGAGATGACGAACGTTAAGCCTGTGGAAATCAAAGGAAAATTCTGCACGGCGATCTGCTATGCAAACGTGATCGAAGACGAGGCGATCGGGCAGATCCGCCGCATGTGCGACTACGGATTGACGGAAGGAAGCAAAGTCCGCATCATGCCGGACGTTCATGCCGGAAAGGGGTGCACGATCGGAACGACTATGACGGTAAAAGATAAAGTTTGCCCGAATATTGTCGGCGTAGATATCGGATGCGGCATGTATACCGTAAAACTCGCCGGAACGAAACTCGATTTCGCAAAAACAGACGAGGCGTGTCATGCGATCCCTTCCGGAATGCGTGTGTGGGACGGGCGGATCGAACGCTTCGACCTGACGGGACTGAAATGCTATCGGGACCTGCGGGATGCTCGTCGGCTGGAACGCTCTCTCGGCACGCTTGGCGGAGGCAATCACTTTATCGAGATCGACAGGGCGGCGGACGGCACGTTTTATCTGATCATTCACTCGGGCAGCCGGAATCTCGGCAAACAGGTGGCGGAAGTCTACCAGAATCTTGCGATCGATCTGCATGCGGGAAAAGCGGAATATTTCCGCCGGCGAGATGAAATTATTTCTTCGTATAAGGCGGAAGGGAGAAGGGCGGAGATACAGGCTGCGCTGAAAACGCTCGGGAAAGAATATGAAGAGAAGGAACCGGATGTGCCGGAAGACCTGTGCTGGCTTTACGGCGATTTTCTCTCCCGCTATCTGCACGACGTGGAAATATGTCAGCGTTTTGCCGCAAGAAACCGCGAAAAAATGGCAGAGATCATCCTTGAAAAAACGGGAATGACCTCTGCCGGAAGTTTTCACACGGTGCATAATTATATCGATACGAAAGAGATGGTTTTAAGAAAAGGCGCTATCTCCGCCCGCAAAGGGGAGAAAGTCCTGATCCCGATCAACATGCGCGACGGTTCCGTGCTTGCGATCGGCAAGGGGAATCCCGAATGGAACGATTCCGCGCCTCACGGGGCGGGCAGGGTCATGTCCCGGCAAAAGGCAAAGGAAACTCTTGATCCGGAGGTTTACAGGGAAGAGATGAAAGGCGTTTATTCCACTTCCGTGGGCGTGCAGACGCTTGACGAATCGCCGATGGCATATAAGTCGCTCGGAGACATTATCGGCGTGATCGGCGATACCGTCGATATCGTCGACGTGATGAAGCCGGTATACAATTTCAAAGCGGGGGAAGAGCTTCCGTGGGAAAAACAGACTTCGGGCGACGGAAAAGCCGGGGCTGAGGAATTGTTTTAACGCGGATCGGTGCTGTTTTCGGGGGAGATCCGGGAAGGGTCTCCCCCGAGCTTTTGTCGATATAAAAAAGTTTAAAAAACCTTCCGGCAACGATCTTTCTATTCTTGACTTTTCCCGCGTGCTATGCTATAATTCTAAAAGACGGTGCGGGTATGCCGCATCGGATATGACAAATGCTGCTGTGGCGGAACAGGCAGACGCAAGGGACTTAAAATCCCTCGGAGTTAAATCCGTATCGGTTCAAATCCGATCAGCAGCACCAGACAAGAATAAAACGAACCCGAGTCGATCTTGAGTTCGTTTTGTTTTTTTACAAGAAATTATTTCCGGCTTAAAATCAAACGGTAGCTGCCGTTACTGCCTTTCACCGTTCTATATAAATATTCGACGAATAATCTTCAGATTATCGGTATTTCGTTTTTAAGCAAGTATTTCGGGATCGAATACAAAACGTTTGAAATAACAATTAAAGAACGATACAAATATTGCATGAAACGATATAGACATTCGGCGGAACGGATGTTATAATTCTGATACGTTACAATCCGATACAATTAAAAATTCATGTAAAAATAAAAGAAATCGAAAAATTGTAAGGCGAAAATTTATGAACAAAGATAAAATCTTGTCATTATTATGCGCGGGGGTGATTGCTGTGATGTGTTCTTGCAACGATACCGTAACGGTCGATGATCCGATATCGGTTTTATCTCCGGACGGAAGCCGGACCATATCCCTTAACAATTCCGAAGTGACCGATTACGTTAATAATTACTATCTCGGATCGAGTCTTAATTATCTTGACAAAACCAAAGGCGATCATTATTTCCCGGAACCCGTTGAGATAAAATGGACCGGCGAGAAAAACGGAAGTTATCTCGTTTCGGTTTCCGAAAAGGAAGATTTTTCGGATCGTAAAACTTATACGACAAATTCTTCCGAACTGAAGATAGAAAATCTTTACGGCGGACAGAAATACTTTTATAAAATCGAAGATGCGGTAAGCGGTAAAACGAGCGGGGTTAAAACTTTCGGGACGAAAAAAGCCCCGAGGACTTTGAAGATAGACGGGGTGTCGAATACGCGTGACGTCGGCGGATACGACGTTTCGGGGAAAAGAGTGAA
>CAKQRE010000011.1 GCA_934271265.1 uncultured Clostridia bacterium
AAATGAGTACCGTTCAGATGAGATATCTCGACATAGCGACGGGCGACGACGAGGTTTACGACAGCGCGCTGAGAAACCGATACGGAAAATATCTCGACTATGAATTCGAATTGGTAGACGATCCCGACTATCAGACGAGGGATTATGACAAATACGTAACCATCAGCAACGGAAGCCCGATCATAAGCAGAAACTTTCCGTATAAATCGCTGAAATACGTAATCAAGGTGAAACTTCTGCCGCGGCACGGCGTTTACGCGAGCGGGATAGAGAGAATTTTCTACGTGGAATACCGTAACCCGGACGGAAGAGATTACGCCGTTATGAACAACGAATTCCGCAACGAATATTACGCGGGCGGCGGCTCGACTCATTCCGAAGTTCTGGCGCGGCTTTCGTATCTCGAGGGCGAACAAGTCGTTCCGCCCGATCTCTCCGAAGACGAGTTGCCCGTCCGTCAGGGGTATTATCTCGACTTAAGCGACCTTTGGGAAAAATATTTCCCGTTCCTGGGCGACCGGATCGACGAGAGTTTCGACGGAACTTATCCCGTTGTTACCTACGAAAACGCGACTCAGATATATAACGGGTATCTCATCGTAAACACCTGTTATTATCGTTTGAAATGGAAACAGCGTGTTTTCAAAGCCGAATTCGATACGCCGGTATATCTCACTTCGTCCGAAATCGCGAGAACCGAACATCTGCTTTCGGCGGATATGCTTTACGTTCCGTCGCTTCGTTCGTTTATCGTGCTTACGGACAAAATAACCGCGCCCGACGTTTACGGGAAGAAGTATGACGCCTTCGTGAGTACGAGCGGGTTGCGCTTTACGATCGACTATTTCAACGTGGATCCGAACGACGACTTTTTCGTCGGTTTCGATATCGAAGCGGGGCTTTATCCGATCATACGGGTGGACACCGATTCCGATCTGTACCTTAACAACTTTGAAGGGATAAAGAGCGGGGCGACGTTTGTCGCAACGTATACGGACTCGAACGTGTTTACCGAAACCTACGTTCTGGAAACGGAGACTTTCGGACGCGTCAAAGTCGAATATAAGCCTTTCGATTATAACGGCAAAACCATTCGTCCGGCACCTCCCGCGGGGCTTGAGATAGGCGGCGAATTTCAACAAAACGGAAATACTTACGTTATCACGGGTTATCGCGATATCAATCCCGAAGACGAAGCAAACAGCCGTTACTACAGCGTTGCCGCTATGCCCGACGTAACGAAAAACAGGATCTATTACGTGCTGTACGAACGCAAGGGGTTTGACGAATTGCCGGTATATTACGTCAATATCGTCGCGAACGGACAGAAAATCGGCGATTACGGCATAAAACAAGGCGAGCCGATCAACGTTGCTATGCTGAAACTCAATTTTTCGGACGAAACGGTGATAAGCAGACTTGCAGGCTATCCGCTTATGACGCTGAACGAAACGATAAGATCCCGGTCGGTCGTCTGGGACGAAACGAATATCCCTGCGCAAATGCCCGAAAAAGACGTTACCGTGAACCTTACGGCAACCTATACGTTTAACGAGCTTACCGCCGGGTTTATCCTGAGCGATCCCCTTCAGAGTTTTGCGGACGGAGTGAATTTCGAAACAAAACCGGACGGAACCAGAGTATATACGGCAAAAGGTAAGACCTGGACGTTCGGTTCGACCGACGACGCGGCGTTTTACTCGCTTCCGAAACTTAACGATTATTTCGACGAGAGCGGTAAAAAATACTATGCGTTTTACGGCTGGAAAAACGATCGGGGGGACGAATATCCTTACGGAATACGCATAGCGTTTGTCAAAAACGAAGTTTATACGCCCGTATTCTCCGAAAAAACGGTACTGCCGACGATCGCGTTTGTCAGCGTAAGCGACTACGGTTATGAATATTATTATAAAATAATCGAGGGCGATTACTTCGGGAAAACGCTTAGGGAAATCATTTCGGCAGAGAAAATCGCCGACCCCGTACGCGGCGACGTGAAGGGTATGAGCGAATACGCGTTCAAAGGCTGGGGTGTAGACGCGGAAACTTATATCGTCGGTTCGGAAAAAGACATTAGCGGCAACGTGAAAACTTATATCGTTTTCAGAGCGCAGTTCGACGAAACGGCGAAAGAACACACGATAACGTTCGATGCGATGGGCGGAAAGTTTGAAAACGGCGAAAAAACGTTTAAACTCACGGACGTTTACGGCAAAGATATCTCTCGCGTCCGTCCGAAGGATTATTCGGACGAAAAAGGCGATTTTGCTTTCGTCTGCTGGACGACGGTGCCTTATTCGCCTGAACATAAAGTCGACGCCGAAGATCTGAAAATCGGCGGCGAGGACGCGACCTATTTCGCTTATTATTCGCTCAACCCCGCCACGATAACCCTTACTTTTAAAGGGAAAGTTCAAACGGAAGAATCCGACGGTACCGGAAACGTTTACTTCGGGGGAGATAAATCGAAAACCGAGCTTAAAGTAAGCGATTTGTACGGCAGGGGTTATTATCTTACGGCAAGCGATTTTGCGGTGGACAGCAAGTCCAAAACTTTCGTTCCCGATTATCTTAAATGGACGGTAGACGGCGAAGAACTGAGATCCGCGTTTTATAACGACGGGTACATGGCGTATATCCCTTTCGATAACGATGCCACGGTGGAGATCGTTTTCAAGCCTGCCACGCCGAAAATCGTTAACATAGCGTTTGTTTCGGACGGAAATTGTTTCGAACCGGACGGAACGTTGATAGACGGTGTGATCTGCAACGGGTATATGAGCGGGTTCAGGCACGTAGCGAATTATTATGAGTCTTACGGATCGACAATGACCGCGCCAAACGTAGATTATTACAGCGAAAACTACTATCGTTTCGATCGTTGGGAAACAAAGCCGACGGACGGAAGCTCCGCTATTTCCGTGAAAGCGGGCGATACGATAACTTTTAGCGAGGACCTTGTTTTCTACGGCGTTTACGTTCACGACACCGCGATAAAAGTTCATCTCACGTTCCGTGCGGAATCATACAGAGAGGAGGACGGCGGCGACCTTACGGGTATAAAAACCTTCGACGACGGCAGCGTTGAAATCTCCGATTACGGTACGGCGGGCGAGAAGATCGCGTTCGAGAAAACGCCGCTCTGCAAAGGAATGAAATTCGTCGGCTGGACGACGGACGGCAAAGATCTCATCACGCAGGAACAACTCGCCGGAACCGTTTACTCGGGAAAAACGACGTATTACGCCGTTTACGAATCCGACGCCGACGTTTTTGAAATAAAGCTCGTCGCGGGAGACGGAAAATTCGCCGACGGGAATACCGAAAAGTCGATCTTAAACGTTCCATTCGGAAGACTCGCAATCGAACTCGAAAATCCAACCCCGAACGCTCAAGGGCTTGTTTTCAGCCATTTTAAAGACGAAAACGGCTATCCCGTTACGGCAATCGAAAAGGCGACAACTCTTTATGCGGCATACGCGAAACCGATTTCCACCTTCGAGGAACTGCAGAACGTGAACCTCGCGCCTTATGAGAACTACGTTCTGACAAACGACATCATCGAGGGCGGTGCGATCTTCGACTATGACAATCTCGCGGACTGGACCGCGCTCGGAGCGGACGCCCAAAACGGATTCTCGGGCGTGTTCAACGGAAACGGATATAAAATACGCATTGCCGCAAAAAGCGGAACGAAACGCAACTTCGGAATTTTTTCTAAAGTGAGCGGAACGATTTATAACCTTTCCGTAATTGGATCCTTCTCGATAAGCGGCTCGACCGACGCGACCACGCTCGGAGCGTTTGTCGGAGAACTGACGGCAAGCGGAAAGATAATCGATTGCCACAGCATGGCTGAAATTTCCATCGCCGTAAGTCCGACCGGAAAACTTTCCGTTTCGGGCGCGATAGGTACGAATAACGGACTTATAGACGGACTTATCGCATCCGCAGGCGGACAGATAAACATCGACGGAAACAATGAATTCGCCGTGGGCGTGACCGTAGGGACGAACAACGGCAGGATGAAAAACGTCAATCAGAGCGGCGAAAGCGATTTCAGCGCGGTGAGCGTTTCTCTCGCGAGAAGTCTAAACTGTTATATAGGCTCGTTCGTCGGTCACAACTCGGGCGAAATCAAAAACTGCTTCGCCGAAAGACCCGTATCCATACTGCTTTCGCAAGGCGACAACGTTTATCTTAAAGACTCCGTTCGCCTCGGCGGCTTCGTCGGCAGAAACGACGGAACGATCGAAAATTCGACCACGTTGTACGGAGAACTCGAATACGGCGTAAGCAATATTACGTTGTTTGGAGAAAAAGGACTATATCTGTCCAATGACTCATACTCGGAAACTCCGCGTTATATCGTTTACGCCGTGGGTAAAGATAACCAAGGGATCACTTACACCACAAAATGCGTTATATATCTTGATGAAAACGCACAAAAGACCGGCTCGACGGAATATAAAGAATACACGCTTTCCGAGTTCAAAGCGAAGTATCCTGCCGATGCCCGAAAGATCGAAGAACTCAGAAAATCCATTTCTTTTGATGGTTTTGTCCCTGTAAATAACGGTAAGGCGATCAATTGCACCGTGATAGAAAGCATAGGAACGGGTAATATATCGGAACTCGTTTCGAGCTGCGGTTTCGACGGGTTAAAGTGGAATTACCTTTTGAGATTGCGTCAGACCGTCTATCAGCCGTAACGTCTCCCGAAATGCGGTATGCCGGGCAAGATTCTTATTATTCCTGCCCGTCATACCGGGTAAGAATAATATGAACCATGGTCTGACGGCGTATTCTTGACCAATACTACGTTACGCTCACGGATTATACGTCAAATCGGCGCGGCGATCGTTGCGCTTAAGAAAAAGAAAGACTGAGTTTTTATAAAAGCTGAAAAAGGCACCGCGATACTTTTGTCGTATCGCGGTGCCTTTCGTTATGGCAGATTATTAAATGTTTACCGGTTGTATGATCGCGTTTTCGTCGGGAATCTCGGAAAAACCGTTGGAATAGGTAAATTTATAGCCTTGTTCCGTTTTTTCGGCAAGGATGTACGTCTTTTTGCCGTTTTGTTCTCTGCGGATATCGTATTTGTTTCCGGAACGTTTCACGATTTTATACTCGGCGCCTTCGAAATTTCCGTTCTTCTCGAGTTTGAATTTGATTTCGGTTTGTCCGTCTTCCTCTTCGAATTCGATTTTGGTTTTCTGGATCTTTTTGCCGTTCTCGTAGATCTCGCACTTATATTCCGTTTCGCGTTCCGTATTTTCGGTTTCCGTTCCGTAAGAAAATTTCACGAACGTCGTTTCGCTTTTCTTTACGATCAGTTCGAGTTCGTATTCCGTCTCGTCGGCAGAGGTTTCTTCCTTTCTCATACCCGTTGCCGAATACTCGTATTCGTCCGATACGAGCACGCCCTCGAGCCTGGCTTCCGTTTCTTCTTCCGTTTCTTCTTTCGTTTCTTCTTCGTCGTCGTCTTCTTCTGTTTCTTCTTCGTCGTGATCGGTCTCCGTTCTCAGATCTGTCTCGTTATAATACATCACGGCGTTTTTTCCGCCGAAGGAGATCGTCATTTTGTATTCGTAAACGGAGTATTTCTCGTCCGTAGCGTCATTCTTGTCTGTTTTTGCGGAGAGATCGCTCCCTACGATCGAATCGAACATAACGAGGGTGTTATTGATCTCTTTAACGTCTTCGTCCGTAAATTCCGAAGGGCGGGTAGCGGGTGTTTCGACGGAAAGCGTGTCGATTGCCGCCGCAGTGTGATTCATAACGGCTGCGCCTTTGAGGAAGCTGACGCCTGCCGCAGCTTGATTCATAGAGGCTGCGCCGTCGAGGAAACTGACGCCGGACGCCGCCGAGAGAGCAAAGAAATTTTCGCTTGAATGAAAGGTCGCCGACGGAGTTTCTTTCTTGCCTGACTTGTTGCCGTTGTTTGCGCAGGAAACGTTTACCGTGGTCAGCGCGGTTGCAAGGGTGAGTGTTGCGATTGCGGCGAGAATGTTTTTTTTCATGGTGGGGTTCCTCCTTTGTTGCGGTTTTCCGCTTTGTTTTTCTCGTTGAACTTCCGTTCTCGTAAATAATACGATCGGGAAAGGGGGAAATTCTCACTTTTCGGAAAGATTAATTTTTTTTCGGAGAAAACTGCCTTTCAGTCCTTTTCCCAGAGACAGTCTTTGAGCAGATCCGCGAGTTTTTCCGTAAGCTCTGTGTAATCGTCGCCGTTTTTTTCGATTTCTTCGATTCCTTCCGCAATGTCACTGCAAGCGTCGTCGAGTTCCTCGAGAAAATCTTCGAGATCGTCGTAAGAGATCTCTCCGTTTTCGTCGAAATCGTGTTCAAACCGATATTTCCGAAGAAAGGAGACAAGCAGGTCTCTGTCCTCGGCGGACAAATCTACGAAGGTTTCGCTTTCCCGGTATTTTTTAAGGGTGCACAGAAGGGTTTTGCAGTCGGTAAGTTTTTCGTTTGCCACGCGTAAAACCTTGTTTCTGAAATTTTCGAGCAATTGTTTTTCGTCTTCGTTGACGGTATGATTCTTATAATAATCTTCGATCTTATCCAGTTCGTCGTCAGACAAAAACAGGGTGGTCACGTCGGAGCCGATCAGGTTTTCAATGTTTTTTCCGATTTTATATTGGATATCGTCTTTGATCTGTCTTGTTTTGTGATCGAAAGCGGAAATGCGGATCACGCTTCCTTCTGAAATCAGCCCCTTGCTTTTCATGTCGGTAAGTACCGATCCGGTCGCTTCGTCCACGGTTTTCCCGACGTAATTCCGGAAATGCAGGAATACGATCCCGTCTTCGTTCAGTCCTTTCTGCTGCGTTACGATGCCGCCTTCTCCGACCGTGAAAGAAATGTTCGGGTTTACGTCGATCACAACGTCGTATGCGGCAAAGGCGGGCACGGGGGAAGACGGACGCAGGATCACGGCAAACAGAGGGATCGCGATCGCCGCAAGGCAAGCCGTTGCGAGAAGGGAGAACGCAAGCGGGCGGCGTAAGGGTCGATTTGTCTTCGTCTTCGGATGCGCGATCGCGTCCCAGTCGATCCGGTCGGAGATTTTTTTGCCGAGATCGGGCGCGGCATTTCCGATTTCTTCGTTCAGTTTTTTGCGTGCGTTCATCGATAGACCTCCGTTGCGAATTTTTTGATTTTCTTTAAAATATCGTTGTATCTGCGGTTGACGGTGGAAACCGGCCTTCCGAGTGTTTTTGCCACTTCCACTCGCGTGTAGCCGAACAGAACCGTGTTTTCGAGAATGTAAAAATCTTCTTCCGTTAACCGTTTCCGGCAAAGATCCAGAAGCGGAGCGTCGAACGAATTTTCGTCCGTTTCGGTCGGCATATTTTCGGAAAGAGGATTTTTATCGAGCCTGGCGTCTTTTTTTATGCTGTCCAAAGCTTTGTTTTTCGCTATGGTGCAAAGAAAGGGCAGCGGGTCGCCGTTTACCGCTTCCAGATGATTAAGAAAGGCGATGTAAGTATCCTGTATGATATCTTCCGCATAAAAGCGCGACTTTACGTATCGCAAAACAGAGTACCATACCGCCCCTTTCGTCAGCCGGTAAAATTCTTCGAAGTATTCTTTTTTCCCTGCTTTCAATCCGGAAAGCAGGTGCTTCAATCTCAGTTTGTTCATCGTTTGCTGTCTTTTGCATTTCTTCCTTCATATATCATACGATCGTGAAGGGGGAAAATTCTCACGATCCTTTAAAAACTATATTATAAATTTCAAAAAAAGTCAACCGTTTATTCACGGGCGTGTCCGACGGCGATTTTCAGGCTAATTTAAACGTGCCTAAAGGCGGAAAATGTGTGTCGATTTATAAAATGAATTGTTTTGTTGTAAATGTTAAAACCGGGGCATTGAAATCCAATGCCCCGGTTTTGCCAATAGTTATAATTTGAAATGAAAGGATTATGACAAAAAAGTTTATTTTTTCTTAAATGCCGCAAAGAAATAAAGACTACTGATAATGGGCGGGAAGATTATTATAACCCAATCGAAGAAATCAAGAGTGGATAGTTGCAGCATGCCGGGGACAATAAGTGATATCATAAAAAATATAATCAAATTTATTGTCAAAATTGCTGAAAATATTCCTGTAAAAAGCAGTAATTTGTTTGAGTAGCAGGGATGATTGCACAAGTTAAAAATAGAAAGAATAATTAATATTGCAAAATAAACACATACTACTATTCTTTGCGGAAAATCAGCACCACCTTTCCCTTCAAAAGCAGCTCTATAACAGATATTTCCATAGACACAAAGAAAAATAAAGACCAATAAAAAGCAGTTAATAATACATATTGTTCTTTTTGTCATAATAAAAGTCTCCTTAATACGAGCAGTAAAGATTTCCAGATCTCGCTGTATTACCAAAATTTCGTATTTTGATATAATAAATTTTTCCGGATTCCAAATTATAAGAAATTAAAGCATTGTTATACTTGTATTAATTATAAATCAATATTCAAGATTTGTCAATTATGTTTTTATTTTTTATAGTGTAGTAATGTGTAGGATTACAATAAGCATAGGATTTCATATTGACAATTATGTGATTATATGTTAAAATAATTATTGTGAGATTTATTACAAACGTGACAAAACTATACACGGGGTTTGTTTTAAACATTATCACCCTGTAGAGCACGGAGCGCATAGCTTTTACGGCTATCCGCAAATAACATAAAAGACATGTGAGAAAGATATGGACAGGGAAGAAGAATTATATTATCGGTATTTCAGAAGTGTGTTTAAGGATAATCAAGAGGCTATTCGCGAGTATAATAAAACACTTATCAATTTTCCATCAGGCAGAACCGTGGCGGAAGAAGAGGATCTGATCATAAACAAATTCGGCGGGAAAAAACTGGATCTCGACTATTTTTACAAACATCTTGACGATTTTATTTTCGAATGCGGAGATCGGGATTTTTTGAAAAGTTCTTCTATATGCGAAATTATTGAAATTGCCACCGAGGAAATTATACCTGAGGAGTATTTCTACGGGCTGTATCTCATTGAGTTGGAAAAAGACGAACGATATACAAAGCCCTACGAAAACCAATTGCTTGTTTATATCGCTTCTTGTGACAAAGTCAACGTGTATATAGCGAGTTTTTTATCGAATCATACACTTCGCACGAATGAATACGAGGAAAAATTTTCTTCCGCATTGCGTTACTGTGTGAACGGTGTTATCAGTTATGAAAACGAGATACCGGAAGAGCTGTTATTTCGGGTTAAACTCCGGATCATAAAAGATCGTCAAAAAAAAGTTCTTGCTTATGACAAAAAATTGATCGAAACAAAAGGAAATAATGCTTTACCCGGCAGAACGATCAAAGAGGAAGAAGATATTATTTTCAATAAATTCGGCGGAAAAAAGCTGGATGCCGATTATTTCTACGAAAAACTGAATGATTTCGTTTTTGTCGGCGGTACGCGCAAATACTTAAAACTTTTCTCCATACCCGAAATAATCGCTCTCGTTACCGGAGAAATTATACCTGAAGAGTATTTTTACGGTCTTTATCTGCTTCCGGTCGAGAAAGATGAAAGGTATCCTTTTTCGTGTCAGAAACAGATGATCGTTTATATTGCTTCGAGAGACGGGGAAAGTGTTTATCTGGCTTCCTTTTTAAACAATCGTTGTTTCCGTTTCCGCGAATTTGAAAAAATGTTATCATCTCAATTGTATTACGCCGAAGACGGAATTGTTGTTTTCGAAGATGAGCTGCCATAATTCCGGTTTGCGAAAGCGGGTAATTAAGAATAACGAATACTAAGCCTATAAGTCGATTAATGTAGAATTTAATTAAAAAAACGGTCGCGGCAGTTCTTGCCGCGACCATTTTTTTGATCGTGTTTCGGATTATCTTACGCCGAAGAGAAGTTCGCCGTAAGAGGGGTAAGGCCAGTATTTAGCCGAGGTGATACGCTCTGCGGCGTCCACGTCGGTACGCAGGGTCTGCATAGCCACGAATATCTTGGAACGGAAGTATTCCGCTTTCTTCAGAGAATTGGAAATTTCGGAATTGACGAGAAGTTCTTCGAGATTTTCCACCTTTTCGTAAACGGATCTTTCGAGAACCGCAAGCGCGGAAATTCTCGCTTCTTCGAATCCGCCTTTGAAATCGGGCAGGATCTTCGCGCGTTTTTCCGCGGATTTTGAAAGGTCGCGGATATAAGCGGAAATTGCGGGGAGAATATCTTTGTTTACCATGTCGATCATGGTAAGCGCCTCGATGTTGATCGTCTTGATGTAGTTTTCAAGCATGATCTCGTATCTCGCATGGATCTCCGTTTCGGAAAGAACGCCGTGTTTCGTGAAGAGTTCCACGTTCTTCTCTTTCAGGAAATAGGGGAGACATTCGGGGGTGGATTTCAGGTTGAGAAGTCCTCTTTTTTCCGCTTCTTTCAGCCATTCGTCGTTATAGCCGTTGCCGTTAAAGATGATCCGTTTATGTTCGGTGACCGTCTTTTTGATGAGATCGTGCAGGGCGCCGGTGAAATCGGTTGCGTTTTCAAGTTCGTCGGCAAACAGTTTCAGTTCCTCCGCAACGGCGGTGTTCAGCACGATATTTGCTTCCGATATGGAAGCTGCCGAACCGACCATACGGAATTCGAATTTGTTCCCCGTGAACGCAAAGGGAGAGGTTCTGTTTCTGTCCGTCGAATCTTTCGGGAATTTCGGGATAACGTGCACGCCGATTTTCATCTGCGTTTTTTCCTTTCCTTCGTAAGCCGATTCTTTTTCGATCGCGGTAAGGATATCCGTCAGCTCGTCGCCGAGGAACATGGAAACGACTGCCGGCGGGGCTTCGTTTGCGCCGAGTCTGTGATCGTTGCCCGCGCTTGCCGCGGAAATGCGAAGAAGATCCTGGTATTCGTCAACCGCTTTGATAACGGCTGTGAGGAAAAGAAGGAACTGCGCGTTGTCAAACGGCGTTTCGCCCGGTTCGAGCAGGTTTACGCCCGTATCGGTGCTGATCGACCAGTTGTTGTGTTTGCCGCTTCCGTTTACGCCGGCAAACGGTTTTTCGTGCAGAAGACATACCATGCCGTGCTTTTTCGCAACCTTCTGCATGATCTCCATCGTGAGCTGATTGTGATCGGTCGCGATGTTGGTCGTGGTGAAAATGGGGGCGAGTTCGTGCTGAGCCGGCGCGACTTCGTTATGCTCTGTTTTAGCCAGAACGCCGAGTTTCCACAATTCGTCGTTCAACTCTTTCATGAATTCCTGCACGCGGGGTTTGATCGCGCCGAAGTAGTGATCCTCGAGTTCCTGACCCTTCGGGGCTTTTGCTCCGAAAAGGGTTCTGCCCGTATAAATAAGGTCTTTGCGTTTATCGTAAAGTTCTTTCGGGATAAGGAAATATTCCTGCTCGGGTCCGACGGTCGTTTTCACCGCTTTCACGTTGTCGTTTCCGAAAAGTTTCAGCACGCGGAGCGCCTGTTTGTTGATGGCTTCCATCGAGCGGAGCAAGGGGGTCTTTTTATCGAGCGCTTCGCCGCCGTAAGAGCAGAACGCCGTGGGGATGCACAGAACGCCGTCTTTCAGAAATGCGTAGGAAGTGGGATCCCATGCGGTGTAGCCCCTCGCTTCGAACGTTGCGCGGAGACCGCCGGAAGGGAAGCTGGAAGCGTCGGGTTCGCCGCGGACGAGTTCTTTGCCTGAAAATTCCATGATGACGGAACCGTTTTTCTCGGGCGAAATAAAACTGTCGTGCTTTTCCGCCGTAACGCCGGTCATCGGCTGGAACCAATGGGTATAGTGGGTGGCGCCGTGTTCCACAGCCCAGTCCTTCATTGCGTTTGCGATCACGTTTGCCGTTTCGAGATCGAGGCGTTTGCCGTTATCGATCGCAAGCCGAACAAGTTTGTAGGTGTCCTTTGGTAATCTCGCTTTCATCACCGAGTCGTTAAAGACAAGGCTTCCGAAAATTTCCGTTGTTGCTTCCATTGCTTGATATCCTCCGTAAAAATTATTTCATATTGAATAACCGTTTTTGGTTAAATATTGTTAAAACGCGGTAAAATGTTAAATTTTGTATAACCAACCGTCGGGAGCGAAGCTGTCGCCCGCTTGAACGGCTTTTAATAAGTCCGAAAGGGCTTGCAATTTCCCCCTCTCCGATACGGAATAGCGGAACGAAATCCCGGCGAAAACGATTTCTCTCACGGGAGAGATCACCGCGGCGGTGCCGCAAAGTCCCGCTTCTTCGAAATCGCCCAGTTCGCTTAAGGCGATTTTTCTCTCCTCCGTTTCCATTTTAAGGTAGTTTTTTGCAAGAAACAAAAGAGAACGCCTTGTGATGGACGGCAAAATGGACGGAGAAAGGGGAGTTACGAGGGTGTTGCCTTTTACGAAAAGAATATTCGCCCCTCCCGTTTCTTCGATAAAGGTACGCGTTGCGGGGTCGGGATACAAATTTTCGTCAAAACCCTTTGCGTGGGCGTCCGAAATGGGGTAAAGGCTCATTGCATAGTTTAAACCGGCTTTTATATGTCCCGTTCCGTGCGGGGCGGCGCGGTCGAAATCGGAAACGCGAAGGCGTATCCCTTCCGCTTTGTGAAAATAAGACGCGACCGGTGAAGCGAAAAGCCTGAATTCAAACTCTTTTGCCGGTTTCACCCCGAGAACGGGGCTTGTTCCGTAAATGATCGGTCTTAAATAAAGGGAACCGCCGCTTCCGTAAGGAGGAATGTGTTTTTCGTTTGCCTTTACCACAAGTCTGACCGCTTCCCGGAACATTCCTTCCGGCAGGGGCGGAATCATCATTCTTTCCGCGGAATCTTTCAGTCTTGCTTCGTTCAGATCCGGGCGGAAGCAGACGATTTTCCCTTCCTTTGTCCGGTAGGCTTTCAGCCCTTCGAAAATCGATTGCGCGTAATGCAGAACGCAGGCGGATTCGTTCAAAACGACGTTCGCGTTGTCCGTAAGTTCTCCTTTCTGCCAGCTGCCGTTTTCGTATTTCGCAACGTAGCGGTAAGGAAGTTTCTCATAACCGAAGCCTTTCGGCAGATCGTGTTGCATAGCAGTCTCCCTGAAGCCGAAAAATGATTTTCCCGTCGGAGTGCCGTTAGTAACAGAAAATAAAAAAAGAGACACCGAGCCGCGGAAAATGTTTCCGAGACCTCGTTGCCTCATTTATGGGAGAATTATACGCCGAACGAGAAGAAATGTCAACCGTTTTTTAAGGGGGTATGAAAAATTTTTTTTGAGATTTTTTTGCGGGTTTCCGAGGGGCATGGCGAAAGAATTATTCATGCGCCATGTTATTATCGGGTATACCAGGCAAGTTCGAAAAAAAGCGGTTATCCGAAAGAATATACCTTGAACCCCCTCGGCGGGGCATCCCGTATCCTATGTTTTTTGAGATTCTTCACCGGGTAGGGCAAGGGGTAGGATCAGAATGACAAAAAACAAATCCTTCATATGCCGGGCAAGGGGCAAGGCTCAGGATGACAAGGAAGGTTCCCCGTAAAAATACTACCAAGTTTTCGCCCTGCCCGATGGGCTGACAGAGACAAGAAAACGCCACAAACAAATATAATCTAAAGGTTTCAATACCGATAAAAGCTATGTCCCTTAAGGACTAAGGGCGTACGATAAGTTATTGTTATAATAAAACCGCATGGGATAAATGGAGTTCTCGGAAAAAGGTGATGAAGCCGGGAAAAACTCGGATTTGTCAAGGTTTTAAGCGCACGGAAAATCCATAATACTGCGTTATCCTCACTTATAGTACGCTAAAGTACAATCGCGTTCGGCTGCCTTGTCTTATAGGCTTTCCGTACGCTTAAAACTGCGAAGCACCTTAGCCGTGATTTTTTCGATAGATTTCGGAAAAGACGAGCGAAGCCGTACTTCCTTCGTACAGCAAGCGAGTATTTGCCGGAAGATACGGAAAAGGCACGGCTAAGGCTTAACCAATCCGAATTTTTCCCGGCTACAGAGGAGAAAACGGACTCGGAAAGCAGTTGTCTCCTCTTCGAAAAAGAAAAGCATGCCCGGGAAGAACATGAGAAAGGTGAGAATAAAAGAAATAAAAGCATGCCGATCTTGCCCGGCAAGGCAAGAACGGCATGCGAAATTCAGTGATTTCCTTTTCGGGAATTTACGCTTCTTCTCCCCTCCGGCAGTTGCGATCCGGATCTTCATTCGTGCCCGTGCCGCAATCGGCGTCCGCGCAGCCGCTTACACCCGCGCCATCGCTTTCGTCCGCGCAGCCGCTTTCACCCGCGCCGCAATCGGCATCCGCGCAGCCGCTTTCATTCGCGCCCGGGTTGTCGTCTTCCGTCCCGACATCCGGCGTTTTCGGGGCGGAAACAAAACTTGCGAGGACGTTCAGAACTTCTTTGATCACGATCGGTTTGGAAAGGTGAGCGTTCATGCCCGCGTCGTGCGTTTTGCGGATATCTTCCTCGAACGCGTTTGCCGTCATGGCGATCACGGGGATCGAGCGCGCATCTGCCGCGGAAGAAGCTCTGATGGCTCTCGTGGCGGATAAACCGTCCATAACGGGCATCATAACGTCCATGAGGATCGCGTCGTAATAATACGGTTCGTGTCCGAGAAATGCGTTGACGGCAGTCTGTCCGTTTTCGGCTGTCTCGACCGTGATCCCCGCGTCGCCGAGAAGAACGGTGGCAAGCTCCCTGTTTAAATCGTTATCTTCGACGAGAAGGATCCGGATCTTTTTGAAATCGACCTCGTTCGCAGCGTCCGTTTGATCCGGGTCGGGTAAGGCGGCTTTGCAGATCCCGAAGGGAATGGTCACACAGAAGGAGGAACCTTTTCCGACCTCGCTTTGCACGTCGATTCTGCCGTTCATAAGCCGGGTGAGTTGGTTGGCGATCGCAAGACCGAGCCCCGTACCCGCATAATTGGTGCGCATCCCGCTGTTTTCCTGGGAGAACGGTTCGAAAGCGTGTTCGATAAACTCTTTCGTCATGCCGCAACCGGTATCCGTTACGGTAAAAGAGAAGGAAACGGTATCGTCCGTAAGCTCTTTTTCTTCGGTAACGAATCTGATCCTGCCGCCGTCTGCGGTGAATTTCACGGAGTTTCCGAGAATGTTGATCAGGATCTGTTTCAGGTGAAGACTGTCTCCGAGAACGTCCGGATGTTTTATGTTTACGGTTTCGCAGATAAAATCGAGATCTCTGTCCGCAAGCTGTCCGGAAACGATCGATTTACATTCCTCGATAATCGTTTCGATGTTGATCGCATTATTACTTATCTCTGTTTTTTTGCTTTCTATGCGGCTCATGTCGAGCACGTCGTTGATCAACGAAAGCAGGTGAAAAGAGGTTTTGTCTATTTTTTGCAGACAGTCGAGCACCACGGCGCGGTCGTCGGCGTGTCGCATGGCGATGGTCGTCATTCCGATAATGCCGTTGATGGGGGTTCGGATATCGTGAGACATGTTGGAAAAGAACATGGTTTTCGCATACGAAGCCTCTACCGCTTTGTCCGCCGCTTTTCCGAGCATATCGCTTACAACGAGCTGTTTTTTAAGCATTAAATCGTTGCCGTATTTGCGCAGAAACACGAAAACGAGCAATATCGTAATAAACACGGCAATGCAAAGAATTCCGATGATAACGATCAGAATCGTCTGGAACATGGTGTTTACGCTGTTGAAAATAATGTTTTCGGGAATGAAAAGCATCAGGTGCCAGCCGTTATTCCTGATACGGTGGTTGTCGTATGCGCTCAGCATGGAATAATAAACGTAATAGTTCTCTTCGTCGAAAATCATCGTGAGCATCCCTTTGTTGCCCGCAAGGAAATCCGCTTCCGTTTCGGCGGCGATTTTTTCCCCGAGTTGGCTTTGCAGGTCGTCGAAGAAGCTTGCGTATTCGGTATCCTCTTTTAAGGGGGTATTCGTGCTGATGGCGATGCGGAAACCGTCGTCTTTCAGAATGGCTACGTAGGTACGGTTATCGAATGCCCCGATCGTAAGCAGATCGTTGATCTTGGAGATGTCCGAAAGCCCGCAGACGGCGGCGATCGTCTGATTGTCGGCGTTATCTTCCATATCCAGAAGGATCCCGAAAATCACGTTTTCCGTTTTACCGATATCGATCACGTCCAGGCAGACGGAATTGCCGTTTACGATCAGGTTCTGCGCCACGTTCTCGTAAGAAATGCAGTAGGTTCGCGAGGAGGAGAAATACAAATCCCCCGATTTCAGCAGGATCCCGAGATCCGAAAAAGGCAGGTGCTCGCGGAAACGGGAAAGGATAAGGTCGATCTCGTTCTCGTGATTTTTTACCGTTTTGTAATCGGAGAGAGAGGATCCCACGAACCGCAGCTCGTCGATCCATGCGTTGAATTCGGCGGAGATCGTATTGTCGATCTGAGTGGTGATGGTCTGAACGGTTTCGTTTGCCTCTTCCGTTTTCTTTTCCACCATGGAGCTTCTTAAGCGGAAGACCGTGAAAAGGCTCGCCGCGATGACCGCCGCGATAATGAGCGCGCCGATGAGATACAGCTTGTTGAATTCCGACGCGAAAAAAACTTGCCTCGAATGTCGTGAAATACATTCGAAACGGAGCGCGTCGTCGCCCGTCTGTTCGATCCGGAGAATGTAGGTTTCGGAAGACGTTTTTGCCCGGAAGGATTTTTCCGTGGGAAGACCGAGGTCGAGAAACTCGAGAAGCCGTTTGTCGTTGAATCCGTTCACGTCGTCGAAAAAGGAAACGAAAGTCGGATCGTGAATCGCTTCGTCTATCGATAAGCCGTTTAACGAAGGATTTTTACATTCCGAGATCTCTCGGGTTCTTCTGTTGTAAAGAAAACTGAAAGTTACTTTCTTTTTCATTTTTTTCACTCTGATAAATTCCGGTACTGGGCGATCAGTTCGTCGTATTTTTCCTTTTCTTCTTTACTTAAGAGAAGACTGTCGTAAAAAGAGGCGATCGTTTTGTCTTCCAGATTCACAAAATAAGAGATCCCAAGCGACCCGTTTTTTTCGAACACGCCGAAAATACGATCGGTCGCGGCGTCGTAATTTTCCTCGGTAACGGCGGAAAAATCGGCAACGAATTTCTTTTCGAGAAGGCATCTTTTTATAGAGAAGAAACCTTTCTCGATGGGAATGGCGATCGTTGCGGCGTCGGTTTTATCCTCGTGATTTTTTTTCGCGTAATAACAGAAATGAGAATAAAGCGGATCGTTTTTCGCTTGTAGCCACAAAGCGTCGAGGTCGGAATCCGTGACGCCCGAACCGATAAGTTTCCACGGGTTTTCCAGGTATGTCACGAGAACGGCGTTGTGCTTGCCGTAAAGGGCGAGTAAAGCCTCTTTCTGACTGTTGTATTTTGCAAGCTCTTCTTCCGTAACGCCGCAGTTTTCCCACGCTTCATCGGAAAATGCGAGGGAATTCCGATAATAGGAGCTTGCAACGTCGTAAGAATCTTCCGAGATCGCGACGTCGTTGAACATAAATATGCAAAGCCTGAGTGCCATTGCGTCCCGCTTCGATTCGGCGCCGGAAACGCGTTCTTCGGAATCGAGCTTGTCAAACCGGTCGATCGCCGTTTTGCAGGTCGCGGCGTCGAAAGGGGCGATAAGATCGTAAAAGAGAACGTCCCGGTTCGTTTCCTCGACGAATCCGGGGATCTTCGCCGCAAATTCGGCATAGGCTTCCCGATAATCGTTATAGCGATAAAGGTGCTTTCTCCGGCTGTCCGTTTTGAGGTACTGAGAGAGGAACAGGTTGATGCCGACCTGCTCTTCTCCCGATGGGAGAGAATTGTAACGGTCGCAAAGGGTCCTCGCTTCGGTGAAATTGTCCTTCGTGATCTCCATGGCAAGGAAATCCGCGATCCGATCGGAGCAGAGAAGCCCGAAAATATGCAGGGAATCGCTCCATTTTTTCTGAACGAGACCGACGTCGTAACGGTTGTAGTCCGCGAGGATCTCGCGGATCTTATCGATATCCGAGGGGATAACGCCCGTCATGACGTCGGATGCGTCCCGAAGGATCTTTTTCTGGATCCTCATCGTTTCGTCGAGCCTTTGCAGGATCGCCGCGATCTTTTCTTTGTCGACGGGGATCTTTTCGCGGATACCGTCTGGCAGACGGTCATAGTGATCGCTTACGTCTTCAAAGGGTAGGATGGTGCCGAAGGTACGGTCGTCGAGGGCGTAATAATACTCCGTAAGATAAGGGATCACGAGTTTTTCGAAAGTTTCGATATAACTTTGCGTGTTTCCGTCGATCGCGTTGCCGTAGGAAATCCCGTCGATCGCGTTGAATACGACGGAGAAATAGATCCGGGGATTGTCTCCCGAAAGCCCGGCGATATAGTCCTGTAAAAGCCCGGCAAATTCTTCCGCCGATCCGAAGTCGGAAGAGAGAAGTTGTTTCATGGACGCGATCACCGCTTCGTCCGTTTCGTCGATCGTTCTTAAATAGCCGAGGAGTTCGTCCGCGGTGACGGTCGGTTCGCCGTTTTCGGCAAACACGCGATAATCTTTCCAGGCGTCCCGATAGGCTTGCAGGTTATCTGCGGGAACGAAGATATAAAAGTTTTTGTTCGCGCCCGCTAATCCCTCGGAATACATGGCGTTGTCTTCGAGGGAGAAAGGTTTTTGTCCGTTCAGATAAACGCCGCAAAGGTTTTTCATGCGGAAGGGCACGAAGCTGCTTTCTTCCATCTTTTTGAGGTTCGAATCGGACGGGATAACGACAAAGCGGATGGTCTCGTTATAATCGAGCGCACCCGTGCCGATCGTTTCCGTGCGGCTGTCGAGCACGAATTCGTCGTCGGGACGGCGAGAGGGGACAGCAATGAGTTTCGTCATGTCCTTGCTGTAGATCGCGCCGTTATTTACCGTAAAATAGGGGTTGTTTTCGTCGATCCGGAAGGTTTCCGTAAGGCTTTCGCTGAAGGCGAACGGAGAGATCGTTTTCAAAGAGGCGGGAAGGGTGAAATCGCCGTCGAACGAACGGAAAGCGTAATCGCCGATATACGTAAGCCCCTCGGGCAGAACGATATTCTTTAATGCGGAGTCCACCATATCGCTGTCGAACGCGCCTTCGTAAATCGTTGTGACCCCTTCGGGAAGAACGAAGGTTTCGTCCTGCTTGCCGAAACAGTAACGGATGAAGGTTTTTCCGTCTTTCGAATACAGGTTGGAATCGATCGATTCATAATATTCGCAGAGCGGCGAGATCTCGATCCCTTCGAGCGCCGGACAATCGCGGAAAGCGTGCAGACCGATCTGACGGGTGTTTTTTCCGAAGGAAACCTCCGTCAGGTTTTCGCAATGGGAGAAAGCGAACATGCCGACGGAAGAAATACCGTCCGGAAGGGTGACGGAAAGAAGAGAAGTGCAGTATTCGAACGCGCTGTCTCCGAGAAAGCGAAGGGAGCCGTTCCGGGCGAAATCGATCGTCTGAAGAGAGCTGTTCATATAAAACGCAGAAGAGTCTATTCTTTCCAGAGAAACGGGAAAGGACAGTTGCGTTAATTTACACGCGGCGAAAGCGCCGTTGCCGATCGAAACGAGGGTTTTCGGAAAATTGACGGAAGATACGGAAAGGTGAGCGAACGCGTTGTCACCGATCTCTCTTACTTTGGATCTTCTGCCGAAATCGATCGAGGAATAAGAATACCAGGAGGCGTAATCGGGATCGACGAAATCCGCCGCGATCTTCGTAACGGGGCGAAGTTTCACCGTTTCCGGGATCGTGAGCGCGCCGTCGTCGAAAACGTCCAGCCCGATGAGTTTCGTCAGCGTGATCTCGTTGCCTTCTTCCTCGTAAGAAAACCGCGTTGAATAATCGGCGTCGTAACCGGCGTAGATCTCGCGGTCGAAAGAGGTGTCGATCATGCCGTCGAAATTCGTATCGACGGGGCTTGAGCACTCTTCGTCGGTAAACCAGCCGGCAAATTCGTCCGTGTCGTTACCGGGATGGGGTTCGTATGCCGAAAGGTCGGTATAGTTGTCTTCCGTTTCTTCAACGACGGTCGTCTGCTCGTTCCATTCGTGTCTGCCAAGGTGAATGGTCAGCCGCGTGTTGCGCACGTTGTAAAAGTAAGTTTTTTCGTATCCGCGGTAAGAAACGGTGAGTTCTTTGTTCTTTCCCGCAACGGACGTGTCTCCGCCGGAGATCGTTGCGATACTTTTGCCGAGTGTGTGCACGACGCCGTTCTTATAAACTGCCGTAACGTCCAGCCCGGAAAAGTCGATTTTTTCGTTTCTTACGTATTCCTCGTTCAGGGTGGTGAACCGAATATCGACGGACGCGATCTCTCCGTCGTCGAGGTCTCCCGGCGTGTCGCAGGCGGTCGCGAGCAGGGCGGTCGCGAGCAGGCACAGCAGCAAGGCGAGGATCGCCGGAAGTTTTTTCCGTTTCATAAGCGTTTCCTCCGTGTCGCTTATCGTCTCCCGGCAATAAGCGTTTCTTGTTATTTCAGCGTTCGGCTTCCTTGCGGAAATAAGATAAAAGAAGTTGCTTTACCGTCGTTTCTTTTCCGATGCGGATATCTTCGGTCGCCGCAGCGGCGTCTTTCGGAATGAGTACGAAAATCTTCTCGTCGTCCTTCAATTCCGATCCGTCCCGACGGACGGCTTTTCCGTTCCGTACGGAAATTTTAGGCGCAAGGGGATAACAACCGCCTTCGCCTTCCGGGGCGGCGAGCGTTCCGTCCTGAATTTTCCGATAGATTTCCGCAAAGGTTTTCGCCGTGATCTCCGCATAGACGAGTTCGTGGTCGGGGAAAACCGATTCGAGATCGTTTTCCGTTAAAACTCCTTTTAAAAGCGCGCATCGCACGTATTTCGAGGGCACGAGCACGGCGTCCACGTAATCTGCCGAAGCGAGGGCGTTTGCGTAAAAGTCGCCGTAGAAGGTTCTTTCCGTATAAAGTTTGTCGGGATCGAAATCGTAAGCGGACGTGATTTTCGCCACGGGGTTCCTCGCGGCGTTTTTGCCCTCTCTGATCTTCCTGTCGATCCCTTCGAGCATCCGCTCCAGATTGATGTCGTCGGAAAGGTAGGAGATCACGTCGTCGATGCAATAAGAGAAGGAATAATAGAATATGTCGGCAAGGAAAAATCTGCCCTCGTCTATTTTTTGCTGCAAGCCGGCAAATATGTCCGGCGTTTCCGCGGCTGTGTTTTTCAGATAGGAAACGTATTCTTTCGTCTCTGTGATCGATTCCTTCCGGATGCAGGCTTGCCCTTCGTCGGTCGCGAAGAAATCGAGAAATTTTTTCGCTTTTGCTTTCGTGTTATTGTTTAAGCCCGTTTTTGCGGAAAGCCCCAGAAAGAAACTCGGGATCGATCCGATGCAGCCGTTTCTTTCGGTATTCCCCACAAAGGGAACGTAACGGAAATCCGATCGGTCGGCGAAATCCGTCGCGGCGAACACTTTTGCCGAATTCTGCATGGCGAAATATTTGCCCGAATGAAAGCGGTCGATGCCGTCCGTCAGCGTGGCGTCGAGATCGGCAAGAGAGTAAAATCCGTTTTCGTAAAGGATCTTCAGATGCTCGAAGACGTTTGTCCATTCTTTCACGTACTCGTCGTCGAGAATGGAAGCCTCGCCCGAGATAAAACGATTGAAAAAATCCGTGCCGCGCGCCGTGTTTAAATACAGGGGATATGCCATGCTCATCAGGGCAAACAGAACGGAGTCTTTTCCGCCTACGGTCGCGCTGGCGGAAACCATATCTTCCTTCACGTATTTTCTCAGCCTGCCCGTCAGACTTACGAGTTCGGCAATGGTAGTCGGGATCTCGAGATTGTCCGCGTTCAACAGTTCGACGTTATAACACTGCGTCAGATATAGCCCGTCCGTCGGCAGAACGTAAACGAGATCGTCGTTCGTGCGGAGATAGTTGATCGTGCCGACCAGATAGCGGTTGGTCGTTCCCAGCCTGTTCAGGGCGTAAAGTTTATCGGCATAATTTTCGGCGTCGAGCGCGTAGTCGAAAGTGTAAAGATCGGCGTCGTCCGCATTGTGGGAAAGGTAGTAGTTTTTCTCGTTTTCGCTTCCGTAAACGCGCACGGAAACCTGCACGTCGGTATTCTGCGAATTGAAAGCGTCCGCCAGGCGGTTCATCGCGTCGGCATGCTTTTCATACGTTGCGACCACAAGGGTCGGGGCGGTCGGTTCCTCGTGTTGCCCGCACCCGAACGCCTGAAACGCAAACGCGGCGGCAAGGAGCGCAACGATCCCTTTTTTCAGTAATTGATTCATTTTTTTCCGCTCTTTTTGTTATTTACCGTTGTTCTCTCGGTTCTTGATTCCGGTTTTATCGTTTTCGCCGTTCCGTTGTCGCAAAGCGCGGGCGTTTTGTTCGGAAACCGCCGAAAAATATAGCCGGACAGTCGTTTTTATATAATAATGTTACAAGCACATTATATTTTAACAAAATACACATATATAGTCAAGTAAACGATGAAAATCCGACAAAAAAGATCCCGCGCTGTCCGTTCCGCCCTTTGTCCGTTTATGCAGGCGGAGAAAGATCGGAGCGGCAGACGGAAAGAAATGCGGACAGGCGGGAAAAAACGATCCGAAACTTTCTATTTCGTTGACAAACCGAAAAAAAGATTATATAATAATTACGGGGGAATAGCGGGAGATCATGATTGCCCCGACGGCAAGTTTTATCCGAATCAACAAAGGCGGCGCGTCTGCCGAAAGGTTTCCGAAATATGAATATCTATACCAAAAGCGGGGACGGCGGTTTTTCCACCCTGTCTTCCCCGATGAAAATTTCAAAAGCGGACGAACGGTTCGAGTCTCTCGGCACGCTCGACGAATTGACGAGTCACCTCGGGCTTTGCAAAGCGGCAAGCACGTGCGATCATCTGACGGCGTCTCTTTTCCGTATTCAGAAAACGTTGATCACGCTGATGTCCGGCATCGCCTATCCAAACGATAAAAATTACGACGTTCCCGATCCGGAGATCGAATTTCTGGAAGGGGAGATCGACCGCACGGAAGGTACGTTCGAAAGGGAAAAAACTTTCGTGATCCCGGGCGGCTGCGAATTATCCGCTCGTCTGGACGTTGCCCGTACGGTGTGCCGCAGGGCGGAACGAACGCTTGCCGTTACGGCGAAACGCTATCCGATCCACCCGAATTTCCGCATTTACGTCAATCGCCTTTCCGATTATCTGTATATTGCCGCCCGCAAAGCGGACTTCGACAACGGCAGGAAACAGAGCGGTCCCGTTTTTGCAGGCGGGAAAGAAGAGACGAAGAAGGAAACTTTCTCCGTGGGGGCGGAAGCCGAAAAAATCGCGCGGGAAATCGGAAAAGGAGAGATCTCGGATATGGGAAAAGACGTGACGCTTCAGCAGGCGAAACTGCTGAGCGAGGGCGTGCGCAGGTTCGCCGCAGAAAAAGGAATGAAAATCGTGGTCGCCGTGGCAAACTCGCAAGGGCGTCCCGTTTCCGTGGAAGTGATGGACGGGGCGTTTCTCGTCAGCTACGAAGTGGCGGCAAAAAAAGCCTATACGTCCGTTGCGGTTAAAATGAGCACGGCGAAACTTCAGGAAGAAGTGGAAAAGGGAAATTCTCTTTACGGTTTGCAGACAGTCGATCAGCTGATCTATCTCGGCGGTGGCGAACCGTTGGTTCTGAACGGGCAGATCGTCGGCGGGGTCGGCGTAAGCGGCGGTACCGCCGCGGAAGATACCGATCTCGGTGCGTTTGCAGCCCGCCTCTTTACGGAGCTTTTCGACAAACAATCATAAAAGACGGTCTATAAATCGATAAACTGCCTGTTTTATAGCGGTTATCGGCTGAATCAATAACAAACAAAAGGCGCAATGCGCCTTTTTCTTTTATAAAAGTTTTCTGCGGAGCAAATATATATTTTCAGTCATATCCCGACTCGACAATCGTTTTTTTGTCATCCTGAGCCTTGCCCCGTAGCCCTGCCAGCGAAGGATCTAAAATAATTAGTAACTATCAGTAAACTGCTATAAACACAGACAAACTTGCAATTATTTTCGTTCTTTCGGATAACCGTTTTTCTTTTTCGAAGAGGAGACAACTGCTTTCCGAGTCCGTTTTCTTCGCAAATATAATGCATTCTTTCGGATAACCGCTTTTCTTTTTCCGAAGAAGGAACAACTGCTTTCCGAGTCCGTTTTTCCTTCTTCGGGCATCATCCTTTTCCGAGAACTCCGTTTATCCCTTGCGGGTTTATCATAACAACAACTTATCGTACGCCCTTAGTCCTTAAGGGACGTAGCCTTTATCGGTATTGAAACCTTTAGATTATATTTGTTTGCGGCGTTTTCTTGTCTCTGTCAGTCCGTCGGGTAAGGCGAAAACTTGGAAGTGTTTTTAACGGGAAACCTTCCTTGTCATCCTGAGCCGACTACCTTGCCCGACTTCCGAAGGATCTGAGAATGGCAAGAAACGTTTACCATTGCAATAACCATGAGCCTTGAGATTCTTCATAAGCAGCGCAAGAGGCAGGATCAGAATGACAAGGCACATGGTTTTATGGTATAATACACTTTTTAAGTCTGTTTAACATTCCACGACCCAACATTTGACGTTGAGCCAAAAAGGTTGGATTAGGAAAACAGCCATTCTCGTCATCCTGAGCCGACATCCTTGCCCGGCTTCCGAAGGATCTGAGAATGGCTGAGGTTTTTGTTATCACGCAAACCGCAATTTCAAAAGCCTAAAGAATAATAACTAAAACGTTTTTCCTCATAAGAAAACCGCCTTGCGGAATACGCAGGGCGGTTTTTTGAATTTGTAACAGATCCGAAAGACGATCCGCAAAAATCGCGGATTTCTTTCTTTTCGATTATCTCTTGGAGAACTGAGGAGCGCGACGAGCTTTTTTCAAGCCGTACTTCTTTCTTTCCTTCATTCTCGGATCTCTCGTGAGATAACCTTCTTTCTTAAGGGCGGGGCGAAGTTCGGGTTCCGCAACGATAAGCGCTCTTGCGATGCCGTGACGGATCGCGCCTGCCTGACCGGTGAAACCACCGCCGTTCACGTTTACGAAAACGTCATACTTGGAATCGGTTTCCGTTAAAACAAGGGGCTGACGAATGATCAGTTTTAAAGTGTCAAGGTCGCAATATTCGTCAATGCTTCTGCCGTTGATGTTGATCGCGCCCGTGCCGCCGGGGATGAGTCTGACTCTTGCAACGGCGCTCTTTCTTCTGCCCGTTCCCCAGTACTGAAGTTTTTTCTTAACAGATACTTTTGCCATGACCGATTCCTCCGATTATTTCTCTAACGTAAGTTCAACAGGCTGCTGAGCTTGGTGGTTGTGTTCCGCACCTTTGTAAACTCTCAGCTTGGTGAGCATTTGTCTGCCGAGCTTATTCTTGGGAAGCATGCCCTTAACCGCTTCGTAAACGGCAAGGTCGGACTTTTCAGCCATCATTCTGCTGTACGGAACCTGTTTGAGTCCGCCGATGTAACCCGTGTGATAAGTGTAAAATTTCTGTTCCAGTTTCTTACCCGTGAGAACAACTTTGTCGCTGTTCAGAACGATAACGAAATCGCCGGTGTCAACGTTCGGGGTGAACGTAGGCTTGTTTTTTCCGCGAAGGATCGAAGCGACCTGCGAAGCAAGTCTGCCGAGAGCCATTCCGGAAGCGTCGACGACGTACCATTTTCTTTCAACCGTCTGGTTGGTAGCCATGTAACTCTTCATCGTATCATCTCCGATATTTTATTATATAGAGGAACGACCTGTCAGAGGGGCTAGTTCATCAAGCGTACGTTTCCTTATAATCGCCATACTATTTTATAAAATCCCGTTCGGTTTGTCAAGCGTTTGAAAGCATTTTCCCGAAAAAAGCCTTTTTCCGGTGTTTCGGGCAAGTTTGTCCTCCGAACATGGCAAACCGCGCGTTTATTCCCGGTTTTTTTCGGAATATTCCACGGAAACGAGGGTAAGCCCTTGCGGCGGCATGGTCATGCCGGCAAGAGACCGATCTTTTTTCTCCACGATCTCCGCAATGCTTTCCGGGAAAATTTTATGTTCGCCCGCTTTTAAAAGAGTGCCGGCGGCGATCCTTACCATATTATATAAAAAACCGTTGCCGCAGATCTCGAAAAAAACGTTTTCTTCTTCGCGGGCGACGGTGGCGGAATAAACCGTCCGCACCGTGTCTTTTACAGAGGAATTGCTTGCGAGAAAACAGGAAAAATCATGCGTGCCGACAAGTTTTTTTGCGCCTTCCGCCATGGCGTTTACGTCCGTTTTCGGGTCGATCCTGACCGCATAGCGGCTTTTTAAGGGAAGCTCGGTATCCGAAAGATAAAAGGAATAACGGTATGTTTTTCTCTTTGCGGAAAATCTTGCGTGGAACCCTTCCCGGGCTTCTTCGCTCGCAAGGCATTTTACGTCTGCGGGGAGCACCGTGTTCAGGGCAGGGCGGAAGCGTTCCGGCGGAACGGAAGATCCCGTATCGAAATGGGCGATCTGCCTTTCCGCATGCACGCCGCTGTCCGTTCTGCCGCTTCCCGTTACGACGACCCGTTCTTCTCCCGTGATCTTCGAAAGGGCGGCTTCGAGTTCTCCCTGAACCGTTCTTTTCCCCGGCTGGATCTGCCAGCCGCAGAAATCGGTGCCGTCATATGAAATTGTGAGAACGATCCTTTTCATAAATGCCTCCGCTAATTCTTCCGGGATAGGGGACGACGGTTTTTTCGTCGGTCGGTCGGCTTTGTCAGAACAAAACGGGCAGGTAAGCCGCGTATACGTTGCACAGAATGACCCCCGCGAGGAAGATCCCCGTTGCGAGAACGGCGATCGGGTCGCGGTAGGAAAATTTCAGTTTTTTATATTTCGTTCTATGCGGACTGCCCGCGTAACAACGGGCGTCCATGGCGTCTCCGAGTTCGTTTGCGCGGCGGAAAGCGCCGATCAGCAAGGGAACGAGCACCGGGATCAACGCCTTTGCTCTCCGGATCAGGTTTCCGCTTTCGAAATCGGCGCCGCGCGCCTTCTGCGCACGGATGATCCTGTCCGTTTCTTCCGCGAGGGTGGGGATAAAGCGAAGGGCGATGGACATGATCAGCGCGAGATCGTGCACGGGAAAATGCAGCCACGAAAGGGGGGTGAGCAACGATTCGAGACCGTCCGTCAGACTGACGGGTGTGGTCGTCAGCGTGAGCACGGAACTGCCGAGCACGAGGAAAATGATCCTTAACGCAAAGAAGGACGCCGAAACGATGCCCTGAACGGAGATCCGCCAGAACAAAACGCGGTCGCCTTCCTGCGGGAAGTAAAACAGGACGTTTAAAATAAAAGTGAAGATAACGAGAAAGAAGATCCCTTTCAGGCTCTTTAACACGGAGCGGAGAGGAACTCTCGAAAACAGGATCGCCGCAAGCACGAAGATCAGGGAAACGGCGAGCCCGTAAAAGTTTTTGGCGACGAAAACCGTCACGATGTATACGATCAGAAGGATCAGCTTTGTCCTCGGGTCCATCCGATGTACGGCGGATTCCGTCGGATAATACTGTCCGAATGTCATGTCGCTTAGCATAATATCCTCAATAAAGCGTTATATAAGTCGATTATCGACTGATTTTGCAGTTTATATCCTTTTTTGTCCGGTTTTATTTTCCGTCGTGCCAGAGGGCGGAAACGGCGGAAACGAAATCGTCCGTCCGGAGAGAGGAGGAAAGCCCGAATCCTTCCGCGCGGAGAGAATCGAGCAGTTTTTCGGTGACGGGGACGTCGAGGCGGAGAGATTCGAGTTCTTCGCGCCGCGCGAAAATTTCTTCCGGCGTGCCCGTCATCACGACTTTTCCTTCCGAGAATACCGCCACGGCGTCGCAGTTTTCGGCAACGTCGTCCATGTCGTGCGAAACGATGACGACCGTTTTATCGCCGCCGTTGTGGATGCGGTGCAAAAGTTCCATCAGTTCCGTTTTTCCCGCGGGGTCGAGACCGGCGACCGGTTCGTCCAGAACGAGAACGTCCGGGTCGGAAACGAGTACCCCCGCGATCGCCACGCGGCGTTTTTGTCCGCCGGAAAGATCGAAGGGGGATTTTTCCGCTACGGAAGGGTTCAGCCCGACCGTGACAAGAGCCTGCATGACGGCGGCCCTCGTTTCCTCTTCCGTCTTGTCCGGGAAAAAGTTTTTATAACCGAAAGCCACGTCCTCGTAGACGGTGGTGGCGAAAAGTTGATATTCGGGGTATTGAAAGACCATGCCGATCTTCGCCCGCAGCGCGCGAAGTCCCTTTTTATCCGCCTTTTTCCCCTTGGAAAGATCGAAATCGCCGACGGTCAGGGTGCCGCTCTCCACCGGGATTAGACCGTTCAGGTGCTGAACGAAAGTGGATTTTCCGCTGCCGGTATGCCCGATGATACCGAAAAAAGAGCCCTCTTCCACGGTGATGGAAACGTTGTCCAACGCCTTTTTCGCGAATTTCGTTTTTTGATTGTAGGTAAACGTCAGATCGTGTGCAACAATTCGCATAATTTCTCCGTCAACTCCTCCGTCGTCAGGATGCCCTCTCCGACGGGGACCCCGTGTTCGTTCAGTTTTCTCGCGATCTCCGCCGCGCGCGGAAGTTCCAGCCCGCATGCGAGCAGAAGGTCTCTGTCGGCATAAAGTTCGCGCGGGGTGCCGGAAAAGGCGAGTTCCCCTTCGCGGATCACGTAAACGCGGTCGGCGCCGACCGCTTCGTCCATATAGTGGGTGATATCGATCACGGTGATGCCGTTTTCCCGTTGCAGTTTGCGGATGACTTCCGTTACTTCCTTTCTTCCCTTGGGGTCGAGCATGGAAGTGGATTCGTCGAGAATGACGATTTCCGGGCGCAGGGCGAGTACCCCCGCGATCGCCACGCGCTGTTTTTGTCCGCCGGAAAGCCGCGCGACCTGTGCGTGACGAAATTCTTCCGTCCCCGTGGCGTTCAGGGCGAATTCGATCCTTTTGCCTATTTCTTCCCGGGGGAGCCCCACGTTCTCCGGTCCGAAAACAACGTCGTCCTCCACGATGGAAGCGATCTGCTGGTTATCGGGGTTCTGAAACACCATGCCCGCCGTTTTGCGGATCTCGAAGATCGTTCCGTCCTTTTCGGCGTCGACCGTGGCTTTTCCGAGCACGACGACCCGCCCCGACTCGGGCATGAGCAGGGCGTTGATCATTTTCGCCGCCGTCGATTTGCCGCTTCCGTTTCTGCCGAGCACGACGACGAACGATCCCTTTTCGATCTCTAAGGAAAGATCCCGCAGCACGTACGACGTCTCGCCCGTGTAGCGATAATTCACTTGTTCGAATTCAACAGCTTTCATAATTATCGACAGTATAGCACAAAGCGGTGTATTTTACAAGAAAAGAAGGGCGAAAAAGCGGTTTTTTCACCTTTTTTCCACCGTGCGGAGAACCCGCCCGCATTTTTCGGCGAAAAGGAAAAAACGGAAGGGATGCCAGGCAAGAATAATACGAGCCATGGTCTGACGGCGGCGCGTTTCCGGGGACGGGAGGAAAAAGACCAAATTGTAAAAATAATGAAAATTTCGGGTTTTCTATTGACAAGATCCCGATGTCATGTTATAATAAGGTACGAAAAGGGAGTATGCGAAAGGTTTTCGGACCTTTTAATATTTTTATTGTGTACCTGGGTACAAAATGAAAAGACTCTTCGATTTTCCCGTCGATAAGACGGGAAACGCCGTTTTCGGCATGATTTTGCCGTAAGCGGCGATAATAAAAAGCGGATAGCGTGCGTAAGAAGGGTGTAATGGAAAAAAACGTAAGCAGAAAATCGATCGCGGAGATCGCCGGGGTTTCGAAAACCACCGTGACCCGTGTGATGAGCGGATCCGATTCCGTTTCCGAAAAAACGAGAGAAAAAGTTTTGTCCGTTATATCGGAATACGGGTATACGCAGAACAAACTTGCCGTAAACGTGAGCAATAACAAAAACAGCAACTTCGTGGCGATGTTGGTTCCGGATATGTCCAATTATTATTATCTGGAAGTTTTCAACCACATGGTCAGTTTGTTCGAGGATTACGATTACACCATTTCGGTCTATCTCGTAACAAAACACAATTTTTCGAAAATTCTCAATAAAGTGCTGGAAAACAGGGTTTCGGCGATCATCAACCTAGCATTCGTACCGATGAGCGAAAGCGATCTGAAAAAGATCCGCTGCGCCAACATCAAGGTGATCCACCCCGGGCTTCACGAAGATCCGGTAAAAATTTCCATCGACTATCTGCCCGCCATCCGCGAGGCGTTTGAGGGCATGGTGGCGCGCGGCGCGAAAAAGTTTTATTTTCTCTGCGGCGCGGACGAAAGCTTTTTGCGGGATAAACGTATCGTAAGCTATCTTTCCTTAATGAGGGAAAACGGGCAGACGGAACCGGAAAAGACCGTTCTGATGGGGGAATATCCCGAGATATCCGCGTTGAACGCCGGGTATGAAACGGTGGCGAAACTGCTCGGAAGCGGAGAAAAACCGGACGCTCTCTTTTGCATGAACGACATGATGGCGATCGGCGCGATGCGCGCTTTGAGAGAAGCGGGCGTCGAGATCGGAAAAGAGGCGTTCGTGGTCGGGTTCGACAATATCCTGCTCGGACAGTATTCCGCCACATCGCTCGGAACGATCGATTCCTTCATCGAAGAAGAGGCGCGGCAATACGTAAACTACGTGCTCGGGAGATCGGGCGGAACGAAGAATATCGTTTCGAGATACGTCCCGCGGGCAAGCACGGGAACGTCGTCTGCCTCGGAACAGACTTAAAAACAAACGACCGGAAAATCCGGAAAGGGTATACCCTTTCTGTTCGTCTGCGACGAACAGAAATCCCCCTATAAGTTCTTTATTAAGGTGTTTTATATGGAAAAAAGAAAAATTAACATTCCGTTTCTGATCGGTTTGATTCTGTCTTTGGCGGTGTTTGTCGGGTCGGTGATCATGGTTGCGTACTCGGCGAAGATCGCGGGCGGGAGCAGTGATCTCGGCGTCGATCCGAACGACGGCATCACGAAAATGTATACCGACGACGAGACGATCAAGATCGCCGGGAATCAGAAAGGCGAGATCTACGCCGTGGATATGGACGGCGAAACCTTATGGAACGTCGGCGCGCTTTATTCGCGCGCGCTTTACGATATCACGAAAAACGGAGACGTCGTTTACGCCCTTTACGCCAACGGCAACGTGGTTTCCTTCAACGTAAACGACGCAGCCGCCTTCACCCCGAAAAAAGTTGCCGAGGGCGACGAAACGCCTTCCGGGGAAGAGTTCCTCGCAAAGTGCGCCGTATACGAAACGGGCGGCATCAACGCGCAGGGGAACGTTTCCAACTCGCAGCTTCTTCTGTCGGAAGACGGAAAAACGCTTTTCGTGCGCGGCATTTTCAGCGCGAGAAATCTCAATAACCGTATCTACGCGTTCGATCTTGAAAGCGGCGAAAGAAAAACGGTGAAACAAAGCGCCGGAAAGATCGGCGGAAGCGGCGTTACGGGCGGAAAACTTTACTTTGCGAACGGCAACGCGATCGGCGTGTACGACGGCGCCGAAACGACCGATCTGGCGTTATCCGGCACGATCGAAGAGTCGATCGTATCTCTTTCCTGCGGGGACGGTTACGTTTCCGCGATCGGCGAAAACAGCACGATCTATAAGATCGATCTGACTTCCGGCAATACGGTTTCGAGCGCGTCTCTCGGGATCACGCTGAACACGTCTTTCGTGTACACCACGGGCAAAAACTTCGTGGCGAAGATCCAGAACGGCGGCGTGGCGATGATCGACGCCGGATCCATGAAAGTTACGCTGAACATGAAGGCGGAAGACAAAGCCAATCTGATCATGTGGTCGGAAAACGGATTTGCTCTCCGCGACGAAAGCGACATCACGAACACGAGCGTTATTTATTATAATGCGGCGGACGCGCACGCGAAAGTGTTATACACAAGGCTCCGCACGGTATTTGCGATCGTTATGATCCTGGCGGTTTTCGCCTCGCTCTATTTCGGATTCGGGCTTTCCGCGACGTACAGACAAAAGATCAACGCGAAAGCGATCGCGTTTTTCCGTGCATTATATAAATACCGGCTCGTTTACATTTCTCTGATCATACCTTTCGTACTGCTCACGCTGTTCTATTATATCCCCATCGTGTTCGGGTTCCGCCTTGCGTTTTACGATTACGTGCCCGGCGTGAAAGACTCGTTCGTCGGGTGGGCGAACTTCCGCGCGGTGGTAAAAACGGCGGAATTCTGGAGCTCGGCGAAAACGATGCTCGTATTCCTGGTCGCCGATCTTCTGAAAGCGCTGATCCCGCCGATCATTCTGGCGGAGCTTATCGTGGCGGTCAGATGCAAACAGTTTTCTCTCTGGACGAGGATCCTGCTCTTCCTCCCGGGCGTTCTTCCCGGCGTGGCGACCGTTCTCGTGTGGCAGTCCGGCGTGTTCGGCGCGACGCAGAACAGTCTGGTGAACGCCCTGATCGGGGTGTTCGTCCCCGGGTTTGTGAAAAACTGGGTGTACAGCGCGTCCAACGCGACGGCGGTCGGAACGCTCATCGCGTTCGGTTTCCCGTGGATCGGTTCCTATCTGATCTTTTACGGCGCGATCACGGGGATCAACGTTTCTTATTTCGAAGCGGCGAAACTCGACGGATGTTCATGGTGGAAGAGGATCGTGAAGATCGATATTCCGCTGATCGTTCCGCAGATCAAATACATTTTCGTGACGTCGTTCATCGCGTCGGTGCAGAACTACACGAGTATCTTCGTCATTCACGGCGTGGACGGACAGATCAAAACGCCGGCGCTGCTGATGTATCGCGAGATCGTGAACGCCAACTACGGCATAGCGAGCGTCATGGGGATCATCATCTTCCTGTTCCTCAGCGTGGCGACCTTCTTCAACTTCAGAATGCAGTCGGATAATTCGTAACGGGAGGAGAGAAAGTTTATGGAAAACGTACAGAACGTACAGTTGCGGACGGATCCTTCCGGACCCGCAAAGAAAATCAGATACAGAAAGAGAGGGATCGAGGGGACTGCCGCGCAAGCCGTTCTCATCGTGATCCTGGCGATCACGCTGATCCTCGCCTTAATGCCCATATTCGTCACCCTGATCATGTCGGTCAAATCCGCGCAGGACATCACGAATTACCCCATCTGGACTTTCCCGAAGTCGGGGTGGATGTTCAAAAACTATTCGGACGCCTTCCAGGTGTTGTCCATGCCTCTGCTGAATACCGTTCTGATCGATCTTATCTCTACGGTGGCGGTGTTGTTTTTAAGCTGTTACGTGGCTTTTCTGTTTGAAAGAAAGGCGTTCGCGGGCAAGAAGTTTCTGTTCTTCGCCTTTATCGCGCCGATGCTCGTTCCGGGCGCGGTGCTCCTTTCCCCCACGTATATCGTGGTGGCAAACTGGCTTAACCTTTCGGAAAACTGGCTCGGTCTCATTCTGCCGTATATCGCGGGCAACCAGATCGCATCCGTTTTCCTGATGAGAACGTTCATGGGGCAGCAACCCGCTTCTCTGTACGAAGCGGCGGAACTCGACGGGGCGAATACCTTCGGAATGTTCGCGTATATCTGTCTTCCCCTCACGTTCCCCATCATGATGATCCAGGGCATTTCCATTTTCGCGGCGATGTATAACGATTATATGTGGCCTCAGCTTCTTTATCTGAAGAACCTGAACAAGGGCGTGCTGATGCCCTACCTCAAATCGATCGCGGCGAACTACGAACAGGGCGTGCAGTACGCGATGTATCTCGTTGCGGGCATCCCGCTGATCATCTCTACGGCGATCAGCGTGAAGTTCTTCATCGGCGGCGACTTCGCAAGCGGCATGAAACTCTGACCGGCCCCGCCCCGGAGGGGCGTTCCGGGATCCTGCAGAATATTCTTTTCCCGTGCCGGTTTGTCGATATCCGGCTCACGGGAAAGGGGATAAAATAAAAATCTGTTTCTTCAAGGAGGAAATTTATGAAGAAATTTTTGCAAACGACACTCGTAGCGGTGCTCGGCTTTGTAATGGCGTTTTCCGCGGTTGCATGCGGAAACAAAACGGAGAGCGGCTCTTCCGAACAGACTTCTGCTTCGGAATCGACGTCGAAACCTTCGGAAAGCACTTCCGAATCCAAACCTTCGGGCGAAACGGGGCTTTCGGCTACCATCGAAATGTACACGACCGTAAACATTATCGAGCAGAGAGCGCTCGAGAGAGTTGCCGAAGCTTATATGGACTATCAGTACGAAAAGGGCAACGACATTTCGGTCATCATAAAAAACAACACCGACCCCACGGCGTATTCGCAGTCCGTTAAAACGATGGCGGGCGGCACGGTAAGCGCGCCCACGATCGTATGCACGGGCGTTATTCCCGAATACTACGGGACGAACAAGCTTTACGATTTCACGGAAGCGCTCGAAACCGCCAACCCCTATATGGGCGGTAAAACGTGGAAAGAAGGTCTGGAGGCGGACGCTTACAGAACGCAGGTCTCCGGTTCTTCGATGACCGTTCCCGGGCTGAGCTATTCTTCCAACTATCTCACCGTGTTCTATAACAAACAGGCGGTCGCGGACGTTCTCGAAGGATACGAGGGCGTTGCCGCGGACGGTACGATCGATAATTCGAAGATCACCTGGTCGTGGATGCTCGGCGCGCTCGAAAAAGCGAAGACCGCTGCGGGCAAAAACTTCAAAACCCCTCTCGCGCTCTCCACGAGCACGCAGTCTACGGGCGAAGTCGCGTTCAACATGCTTTCCCACCTCGTGAACATGTATCTCGATCAGTATTACCGCGATTTCATCAACGAAGTTCACTCCGTTTCGGGCGATTACAGCTTCCTCGAAGGGGATGACGAATGGGTTTACGATGCGAACGACGCAGGAATCGATTCTGCGGACAAATATTCTTACAACCTCAACAAAGTGGTCGACCTTTACTTCAATAAAGAAGGTTACAACCCCACTTCCGCGAAATACAAAGAAGTGATGGAAAACCTTTACGACCTGATGAGCTATGCCGATAAACAGGCTGCTTACGGCGATATGTTCAACCGTTTCAACGAAACGACCATCGTTTACTCGAAAGGCGGCGGCGCATACAACGATATGAAGCTCTTCTACGTGGAAGCTCTCGACTACGTGAGAACGTACAGGGACGCGCACAAGAAAGGCTCCGTTTATCCGAGCTCTTCCGAAATCGGCAGCGAGATCGGCTGGTTCCTGATGCCCGCGATGGAATCTACTCTTCCGGGCGTTGCGAATAACGTGAGAGCGTACGGCGGCCCGCAGGAAAATTACGGTATCCTGAACAGCACGGCTACCAATAACAAATTTGCGGTAGACTTCATGATGTATCTTTATTCTCCCGAAGGGCAGAGCTCGATCTACGCTTACTACAAGAGCCAGAACAAAGCGCCCGTCACCATGCGCCAGCTCGTGAAGAACGTTACCGTTCCTTCCGAGATCGACTTTACGGGTCTGATCTCCGCTTCGGGCGACTGCACGACTTCTCCTTACCTGATCTTCGGTAAATGCTCCGGCATGAACCAGGCGAGAGTGGGAGATACCACCGAATACGTTTACGACAAAGTGGGCGGCATCCTCAGCAATTACTTCCGCGGGACGGAAAAGACCTGGGACGGTACCGCTATGTTCGACGCGATCAAATCGGGCTTCGCAAGCTATGCGAGCAACGCGAATCTGAAATACACCGATTATTCGAAAGTCGCGGAGGCGACCGGTTCCGCGCTGAACGGCAACCCGTTCAACACTTCGGGTAACTGATCCTTAAAAACGAGGGAGAAATTCCATGAGAAAAAATTTAACGGCGCTTGCGCTGTGCCTTGCGCTCGCAACGTCGGCTGCCGCCTGCGGAAACAAGGTCGGGCAGTCGGACAGTACCGGCGAGAAAGCGGAGATCACGGGGGAATACGTTCCCTCGATCGATCTCGGCAGCGGGTTCTTTCAGACCGCCGGTACGGACGACTACGGCAGATCGTTCGGTCAGGTGAGCGCGTATAACGAAAACGTGGTCGGCGTGTTCTATTTCCTCTGGCTCAGCCAGGCGTCCGAAACGACGACGATCGATTCCTACGTGAATCGGGGAAAAGCCGAGAACACCCTGAAAGGGGACGAGATCCCCGGCATGCCCTCTTTCACCTATTGGGGAGAGCCGATGTACGGCTATTACCAGGTGGAAGACGAATGGGTCGTGAGAAAGCACGTAGAGCTGTTTATCAACGCGGGGCTTGACTTTATCTGTTTCGACGCCACGAATAACGACTGTTATCAGGCGGCTGCCAAACAGGTGCTCGACGTTCTTCTCGAGTATAAAAAACTCGGGTATAACGTGCCGAAAGCCATGTTTATGACCAACAGCGATTCCACCGGCATGACGGAAGATATCTACCGGAAGTTCTATCGCAGAAACACTTACGACGATATCTGGTTCACCGGAAACGGCAGCAAGCCGTGGATCATCGCCGATTATCAGGGCGGGGACGCGGCGATTCAGAGCCGCTTCTATTTCAAGGCGGCGCAGTGGCCGATCAGAAATTTCGACAAGAACAAATTCCCGTGGATCTCTTACCGCTATCCGCAGGAAACTTTCGTGGACGCGGCGAACGATTACGGCATCATGAGCGTTTCCGTTTCTCAGCACACGGGGATCGGCGGCAATCTGTCGGACGCGAACAAATCGGGGATCAACTTCTCTTTGTCCGGGCTTTACGCGCCGTATAATTACGACGGTTTGTCCGACGATCTGAAAAAAGTTTATTCCAAAGAAAAAGCCCTCGAGGTTTATAACGCCAACCGCGGAAGAGGCTGGTCGAACGCGAAAAAAGCCAACAATTACGAAAACGCGGCGAAAAACGTCAACTTCGAAGAGCAGTGGAACACCGTTTACGAAACGGAGGGGATCAACCTCGTATTCGTGACCGGCTGGAACGAATGGATCGCGCAGAAACAGAGCACCGATCCGATGCTCGGCGCGGGATACGGGTATTTCGTGGATACGTTCGATATGGAATTTTCCCGCGATATCGAAATGATGAACGGCGGTTATCTCGACAACTGTTTCCTGCAACTCGTAAAGAATATCCGCAAATACAAAGGATACGGTTTTAACGACAAAACGTATAACGCGCCGATCGCGGACGGAACGGATATGCTCGACCTCGCAAACTGGGCGAACGTCCGTTCGTATGCCGATCTTACCGGCGATACGAAGGCGAGAGATCACGCGGGCGTCGGGAGCACGTATTATAAAAACGACACGGGCAGAAACGACATCCGCGAAGTCAGGGTGGCAAGCGATTCCGAAAACCTTTGGTTCATGATCGCCGCGACGGACGCGATCACGGCGAAATCGGCAGACGATACCCGCTGGATGAATCTCTGGATCGGCGTGGAAGGCGAAGAGGGCGGTTTCAACAACCTCGGTTACGTAGTGAACAGAAGTTTAAACGGAACGACGGCAAGCCTCGACAAGATCTCGAACAATACGTTTGAATCTGCGGGCACGTGCGACACTTACGTTTCCGGCAACGTGATGATCGTCCGGGTGAAAAAGAGCGCGCTCGGCATTACCGACACTCGCATCGGCTTGCAGTTCAAGGTGACGGACAATCTGCAGAAGGATTTTGATATCACCGATCTTTACACGAACGGCGATTGCGCCCCCATCGGCAGGATCAATTACAGCTGGTATACGAAATAAGCGATACCGGACGGAGGAAAATCGTTGAAAAAAAATTTATTGATTAAAATCTTATCGGTCATGATGGTGCTTACTATGGGTATTTCGGCGGGGTGCGGCAACACGCCCTCTTCCTCGGAATCCGAAAAAACTTCTCAGAGCGAAAGCAATTCGACGAAGGAGCCGGAAAGCGAATCCGCAAGCGAATCGGAAAGCGAGTCGGAAAGCGGGTCTACGGCAGAACCCGAAGGCTATCGTTACGGCGAGGATTGGCTCGACGTGTACGACGCGGCTTATACCGAAGAGCTTCTCTCTGCGGGCGACCTCGAATTTACGAAATCGCAGATCTCCGGTTCCTATCACGACGGCGATTCCGAAATTAAAACGCACGCGAAGAAAACGGGCGGGAAATACGTAGGTATTTTCTACTTCATGTGGCTCGGCGAAGGCTGGGGCAATATTTACGACATTTCCAAACTGCAGGAAAAGTACAATCCGTACGATCTGGCGGGAAATCCTTTGTGGATCCTTCCCGGAAGCGCGGGCTACGACGCGAGCGTCTCGCCGATGAACGCTTTCCACTATTTTGAAGAGCCCATGTACGGCTACTACAATTCGTGGGATACCTGGGTGATCAGAAGACACCTCGAACTCCTTTCCATGGCGGGGATCGATTTCCTTTATCTCGATTTCACCAACGCGAACGCGGGCGGGGCGAATCTTTACAAAAAGGCGACCACCGCTTTGCTGGAAGAGATCCTCGCGATGCAGAAACTCGGTTACGACGTTCCGCAGATCGTTCCCATCTGCTGCAACCCCTATACGGGGAGCGACAAGGCGGTAACGCAGGTCGTGGAATGGGTATACGATAACTATTACGCCAAAGACAATTTCAAATACAAGTCCTGCTGGTTTACCGCGGATCCCGTGAGAAACCCGTCGGGGAAACCTTTGCTCGTGACGTACGGATTCGATTCGCAGTATTTAAGCAAGAAAGAAGTTGCGAACGCTTTCTGGATCAGAAACGTGGTCTGGCCCACGGCGGTCACTTCGTCTTCCTATGCGAACGGTTTCCCGTGGATGGACTACAGCTACCCGCAGGAAAACTACGGCGGTATCATGAACGTTTCCATCGCGCAGCACATCGGCGGCAGCTGGTCCTCGGAGGCATTCCTTGCGAGAAACAAGGGCAATAAGGGCTTGACTTATCGCGGCAGAGGGGCGCTTCCAACGCAGAAATACGCCTATCAGACGGACAACGTGGAATCGGCGAAACTCGGCTACAATTTCTCCGGCGAATGGAAAAACGTGCTGAACTATTCGGGCAGCGAAGAAGTCTGGATGGTCACGGTAACGGGCTGGAACGAATGGGTCGCGCAGAAACTGAATACGGGCAATTCTTACGCAACGTTCGTGGATACGTTCAATATCGCGTTCTCCCGCGATATCGAAATGATGAGAGACGCGAACGGTTACGGGGATAACTTTTTCCTGCAACTGTGCGAATACGTGCGCGAATTCAAATACGGCAAAGCGACGGGCAAAAATTCTTCCACCGCGATGTGGATGAGAAAGACGATCGACATTACGGATCTTTCCGCCTGGAACGACGTGAAAGCGAAATACGTCGATTTCACTACGGACGCCAATAACCGTAACGAAAAGAGCGCGGCGAACAAATACACTTATACCGATAACTCGGCAAGAAACGATATCGACTATATCAAGATCGCGAACGACAGCGCAAATCTTTACGTTCTCGTCGCCGCGAAAGACGATATTACCGATCATACCGAAGGCGATTTCAACTGGATGAACCTGTGGCTTTCCACAAACAAAGGCACGGGCTGGAACGGTTACGATTTCTATATCAATCGTACCCCGGGCGCGAACGGCGAAACCACGATCGACCGCCTCGGCACGGACGAGGACGGAAGGATCACTGTCAAAAAACTTTCGGTCGCGGCAAACTATTATAAAGAAGGCAAGTGCATCGCGTATAAGATCCCTCTCGAGGCTCTCGGCGTAACGAGCGCGGACGAGATCGGGCTGAAAGCGACCGATAACATATTTGCCAACAAAGCCACCGCTCTGAACGACGGCGTGGGCGTGTATTCTTTCGGCGATATCTTCGCATTCTATTGCGGGGGAGACTGTGCGCCGATCGGCAGACTGAACTACGCCTACAGAATGGCTTACTGATTTTGTTTACCCTTTTTAATTTATCCCCCTTGCAGGTTCCGGATTCCCGGGGGATCTCCTCCGGGAATCGGGAATCCTGTGCCGCATAGAAAACGGCGAGGGGAAACATTTGTTTCGGCTTAAAAGCGAACGCTTTAAGAAAATATACCGGGAGGTAGAAATTATGAGTAAAACAACCAAGGCTAAGTCCTTAATTACCGTATTTTTATCGGTAGTTATGGCATTATGTCTCGTTTGCGGCATTACGATGAACCAGAAACAGGTTCTTGCCGACGAGACGACGACTACAAAGACGTGGGAATTCAGCAATCCCAAAACGCCGCTTGTCGATTTAACTGGAAGCTCCGGAATTTATAAAAATACGTATCCGGGAGCAACGATCAACAATGTGAACGTGTTGGATATGCCTAACAGAACCGTGTCGTTTCAGTTTATGCTTTCCAACAAAGGTCAGTGGACGGCGTTCTGTCTTCTGAACGGTAAAGACGGATGGACTTCCGTGCACCATGTCGGGCATGCGTCTGCAGATGCTGCGAATAGCGATAAATTCCCCCACCTGATTCTTGACGTTCCCACTCAGGGTGCTCAGCTTCACCCGGGTGCTTCCGACGGGTCGTATGCGCCTCACCAGGGTGTCAACGGCTTGCCCGCCGATCTGACCGATCAGTTGCACACCTTCGAGTTCCATATCGGAACCGGTACGGATGGCGATATCTCGTATGTGAAAATCGACGGCAGCCAGCTCGGTACCCAAGCCGACGCGAAGGTTTCTCTTTATAATTGGGTTACGCCCGATCTTTTCCCGAACGGATGCTATATCGTTTTCGGTGCGGGCGGTGTTGCTGAAAATTGCGTAATGCTGTTCGGCGAATACAATGCTCCTTATGTGACGAACATTTCCTCGGGTCTTGCTCAGGTCGATTTGTCTCAGGGCGAAGCTCCCGAAGGACTCAGCTTTATCGCGAGAAACGTTCAGGGAACGGCTACGTTCAAAGTGAACGGCGTTGAAGTGACCGACGCTTCCACCTATACGGCAGAAGCTGTCGAGGGCGGCACGAAATATACCCTTAACGCTTCCTTCTGGACGGTTTATATGTCCGCTTTAAAGAAGAGTTCCGCTCTGACGGTTGAAGGCACGAACGGCAAAGGCGCGGTTGCCATGACCGTTCAGCTTGCCGCTCCTCCGGTATGGGACGGGGATTCTTATAAGGAAATCAATTCTTCCGACTCCCTGAGCTATCGTTTCACCTATACCGGGAAAACGTATACGGCGGAAGATGTTATCGTGAAAACGGGTGTTTCCGCGGCGAGCACGCAGATCGCGGCGAATACCGACTACACGCTGACGAAAGACGGTACGACCTACACGCTTGCGTTCACGCAGGAATATCTTGCGAAAGCATTCGAAACCTATCGCAGCTTTAAGTTCACGGTGACCCTCGGCGAAGACAGCCTTACCGGTTCTGTTTACTGCAAACCCGCCGCGGAAGGCTGGTATGCAAGATCGGTCGACCTTGCAAGCGGCGAACTTACGACTTCCGGTTATTATACTTCCGGTAACATGAACGTATTCAACGCGGGCAATCTTTCCACCAGACTTGTTTACAACAAAGCTCTCGACGTAACGAAACCGATCACCCTTGAATTCAGCGCGGTCGACGCGGGTACGACCTGGGCGATGCTTGCCGTTCACGATACGCAGGCTTATAACGATTATTTCTCCGACGGTACCCTGAATGACTCCATGCTTCAGGCTCTCTTCTTCGGCGGCAGAACGGACATCCAGAGACTTGCCGGCTTCGTCGCTGAGGCTTCCACCAACGTGCACTATCCTCTTCTTTCGGAAGTGAAGAATATCGTTGTCGAAATGTATTTCGGCGCGACTGCGGAAGAAGGTTACTTCAGAATCAACGGCGTCGATTGCGGCACGCCTTCCAAAACGCAGGCTGATTTCCGCGACGGAAAAGCTTATGTCGGTTTCTTCTTCGCTCGTCAGAACGGTCAGCCGTTTGATTTCACGGTAAACAAAGACGTGAACGGTATCGCGATCACGGGACCCGTCGATACGACCGACAAGAGCAAATATTCGATCGACCTTGCAAAACCCGTAGATCTTACCCTTAATCTGATCAACACCGACGGAACTTCTCTTAAAGTTACTTCGAGCAGCGGCGTAGAATCCGCGGCAGACGATCTCGCTTACGAAAACGGCAAACTTACGATCAAAGCTTCCTATTTTGCGAAACTCGCGTTCGCGAAGACCGGTTTCCTTCAGGTGGAAGACACCAAGACGGGTACGGGTACGGCGATCGCTCTCACGTATTCTTCCTCCAACATGGGAGCTTCCGTTCTTGCTTTCGCAAAGAAGGGTGCGCTTGCGGATACCGAATTGACCCTCGGTTCCGATATCGCGACGGTAAACGCCGTCATGAAGAACGACGAAGCTCTTGCGGCTGAACTCTGGAGCTTTGCAAACGGCAAACTTACGATCAAAAAAGAAGCGATCGCGGATGAGGTCGGCGCAAACGAATTTTTCGTGGTCAGCGGCAACAAGATCATCCCCGCTTACGTTTATGTAAACGAATTCACCGAGGACGGCTACGCGAAGAGCGGCGCCGGCAAACTTGAAACGGGCAACGGCGCATACCTTCTCACCAACGAGAACGCGCTTACTTTCATGAAGGCGTATGACCTGACCGAAGGCGGTTCCTTCAAGATCGACTTCAAGTCCACGATCGGCTATATCAAAGACGGTCTTGATCAGCAGGGCAAAAACGGATACGTTAAATTCACGTTCTTCGATCCGTACAGCGGTTGCACCCTGTATGTGACCATTTACACCAACTACGAAGCAAGCGAAATCGCAGGTACCAACTATGCGCTTTATATGACTTACTCCGTTGTCAAGAAGGACGGTTCTTACCTCGTCGAAGGCACGCAGCTTCCCATTAATATCAACAAGTCCGAAAACAAGGATCCTCTCGGCGTACACGTTGTAAAGATCAAGGCAACGGGCACGGGGATCGGTATCAAAGTTGACAGCGCGAGAGAGCAGACCATCACCGATGATCTCGGAACCTTCAACCTTACCTCGACCATTCTCACCGTTTCCGTTCCCGATAAAACGGCTAAGGCGGAAATGATACTCGGTCTTCAGGAATATGCTTACGACGCGGCGATCGATTATTCCGCGATCGAAGTGACGAAGAAACCCGATACGTCGGAAAGCACTTCCGCAGGCGAATCCGCTTCCGAATCTACTTCCGAATCTGCCTCCGCTACGGAATCCGTTAAGGAATCTGCAGGCGAAAGCAAGAAGAAAGGCTGCAAGAGCGGTCTCGGTGCAACGGGCGTGCTTGCGCTTGCCGCACTTGCCGGAGTGGTTGCGCTTCGCAAAAAGAAGGAAAACTGATTTTTCCCGAAAAATAAACCGTCTTTGAAAAAAGGCGGAACCGAATAACGCAAAGGGGCTGACCGATTTGTTTCGGTCAGCCCCTTTGTCTTTTATTCTTGCCCGGCATCGTCAGGAAAAACGGGTCTGAAACAATGTGAAAAAACTTCCCGGAAAATGCACGCAAAAGATTGACTTTTTCTTTAAAATAGTTTATAGTAATATGGTCGGCGGATGGTGCCGGCGGAAAGCTTCTTTCGGAAAGAGGAGCGTTTATATGCGGGTATGGCGGAACTGGCAGACGCGCAAGATTCAGGTTCTTGTCGGAGCAATTCGGTACAGGTTCAAGTCCTGCTACCCGCACCAAATAAGGACTACTATTTTGATAGAATGGTAGTCCTTATTTTTGCTTTATGGGCTTTATCGGGTCTTTTTTCGGTGCATTTCTGAAAAACAAGCCCGTTGGGCAACTGAAAAACGCCATCGCAGATAATTTTCCGCGGTGGCGCTTTTTCGTTGCCAACAATATTTCGTTGGATTTATGGGTAATCGTTATCTTTGTGGGGTTATCGTTGGATTTGTGGGTATTTCGTTAGGTCCTGTCAATAGTTTTTCGCAAAATTGTATCTGGGAAAATGAAGTTTTGCGCCGGAAAGTCCGGCGAGGGGGCTGCTAAGCCCCGCTTGGGTGCCTCGGAGCATATCCCGGCGGTGCTGTCAAGGGTGCCGCGTCAGCGGCATTCATCGGAGTGACCGGTTGCGGTCACGCAGACCCTTGACAGCAGCGGCGGGATATGCTACCTCATGCAATTTCGCTTTCGCAATTGCTGCCGGTCATGTATTTCATGCAAAGATACCGTTTTGTTCCCCACTCCTTTCCCGACACATACCGCAGTCTGGCGCAAACCAGCATCAGAGCAGACTTTCCGTCCGGAAAAGTGCCGACAACGCGGGTTCGTCTCCGGATCTCTCGGTTCATGCGCTCAATAACATTGTTTGTGCGGATTTTCAGCCCGTGCTGGGACGGAAAATCCATATAGGTCAGCGTTTCCTCAATCCCGTCCTCCACCTTTTTCGCCGCTTCCCTCAGCTTCATCGCGCGGAGCTGCTCTACAACGTCTTTTGCTTTCTTCCGCGCCGCTTCCTTGCTCTCCTGTGCATGGATTGCCTTGAGCATTCTTGACACCTCACGCGTATGCTTCCGCGGGGTTACGGAGAACAC
>CAKQRE010000012.1 GCA_934271265.1 uncultured Clostridia bacterium
ACCGTATATATCATCGGCGGCGCGGAAACCGGTGTTCTGAACGGCGTTTACGATTTTTTGAAGATTAACTTCGGGTTTGAATATTTCTTTACCGATAGTTATACGCTCAGAACAAACGTAACAAACCTTAAACTTCTCGACTACGACGTAACCGACATTCCGGATATAGAATATCGTCAGAGAATAGGTTATATGGCAGGTTCTTCCGACTCGACGGACGGAAAAATGATTTCTTATCGTTTAAGACTCCGCGACAGTTACGGCGATCTTCTTTTGCCCATTCACACAGGCGATACGAAAACGACTGAAATCAAGAATAACCACAACAGTTTATATTTCTTGCCCGAGCAAAAATACGGCGGGACGTATCCTGAGTTTTATTCGGGCTCGGGACAGCTTTGCTATACGGCGCACGGAAAAGATACTTACGATATAATGACGACGATCTGCGCAGAAAAAATCGAGCAGTCGCTCGTGTGGTATCCCGCCGCGGAATATCCGCAGTATAAAGCAGTTCTTTTAGGACAAATGGATAACGTTCCGATGTGTAAATGTACGGAATGTATGAAAATGAAGAGTGAGCACAACGACGCAAACTCCGCTGCGCTCATGAAATTTATGCACGACGTCGGTAAGAAAGTCGACGCATGGATGGAACTCGAAGAAAATGCGGCGTACCGCAGAGAAGACTTAAAATATATGTTCTTTGCGTACCTTGACACGTCGAGACCTCCTTTCGGAGAAGACGCGAACGGCAATATAGATATTGCGGCGGATTTAAAGTTTAACGACGGCGTAAGCGTTGCCCCGTTCTTCGCTCAAAGCCACCTGCATACGGGTGTATCGTTCGACGATGTCGCAAATATCGAACAAAAAGAATATATAAGACTTTGGGGTAAGGCGTATCCCGGAACATGGGCGTGGTCTTATGGCGGATTTTATAACGACTTCTTTACGTTTTGGGATTTGTACAGTTTCTACCCCGGTTATTATAAATATTTAAAAGCAAACAATTATAGCCTTACCTTCCCGCAGATCAAGAGTTGTCAGACGGGCGCGGACACGGGCTTCAACGTGCTTGCGATTTATATGTATTCCAAACTTGCATGGAACAGCGAACTTAGCGTGGAAAACATTTTTGACGAATATTTCAACGCTATGTACGCCGAAGCCGCTGCTCCGATGAGAGAGATGTTCGAGGATTTAAGGTTATGGTTTGCAAGATGCCTTAAGGATAACAATTGGGGCTGGTCGGCAAATATGAACGGAAGCATTTCGGGTTCAATGGAATTTGTAAAGCAAGGTGATATCGTTGCAATGTTCAGGCACCTGGACGACGCATATTCGAAAATCGAAATGTATAAGAAAGATCCCGCAAAATATGCAAGTTTAAAATCGCATATCGATATGGAATGGCTTTTCCCCGCAAAAGTTTCGGTTTCTAACAATACGGGCTTATTCACCGAAAGTCAACTTGCGGAAATAAAGACGAATTTCAAAACGTACGTCAGAACTCTCGGTATTCAATACATCAAAGAGTTCACGAGTATAGAACCTTTCATCAACAGTTTATAAAGGAAGAGCGAAAAATGAA
>CAKQRE010000013.1 GCA_934271265.1 uncultured Clostridia bacterium
TTTTTAGTTTTCCCCAAGATTAAATATCTTATGATATTGACATTCCCATTTCGTGTGTGCTAAACTATTTGTGTCCATTTTTGATTCCTCCGATGTTTTTTATTGCGGTTTGCGATACCTGCTTTATAATAACATCGGAGGAATCTTTTTTCCATATTACATCGCCACTGCTTACTCTATTCTCCCCAACTCCCGTTGGGGGTTTCGACCTTCAATGACAAAAAACAAATCCTTCATATGCCGGGCAAGCGGCAGGATCAAAATAAAAAAGCATATTTCTATCCTTTTCAATCTTCTTATATACAAAGCAAAGGGGAAAGCCGAAAATAATAAAGCAAAAACCCCGCAGGAAAGCGAAAACGCCTTGCCCGCGGGGCGAAAATCCGTATCGGTATTCACCTCAACGATGCCGGGCAAGAGTAATACGAACCATTCCCGGCATACAACCCGAAAACCCTGCCGTAATTTACGGCAAGGTCTGCGAGGTTTTAAAATCGATTTTAAATTATTTGTTCATCGCCTTTTCGACGGCAACCGCAACCGCGACCGTCGCGCCGACCATGGGGTTGTTACCCATACCGATGAGACCCATCATTTCCACGTGTGCGGGAACGGACGAAGATCCTGCAAACTGCGCGTCGGAGTGCATTCTGCCCATCGTGTCGGTCATGCCGTAGCTGGAAGGACCTGCCGCCATGTTATCCGGGTGAAGGGTTCTGCCCGTACCGCCGCCGGAAGCAACGGAGAAATATTTCTTGCCGTTTTCCACGCACCACTTTTTATAGGTACCTGCAACGGGGTGCTGGAATCTCGTGGGATTGGTGGAGTTACCGGTGATGGAAACGGAAACGTTTTCCAGTTTCATGATGGCAACGCCTTCCGGAACGTTATCCGCGCCGTAGCATTTTACTTTTGCTCTCGGACCGTCGGAATACGCTTTTTCGTAAACGACCGTAACCTTTTCGGTATAAGGATCGAACGTGGTTTCCACATAGGTGAAGCCGTTGATTCTCGAAATGATCATAGCGGCGTCTTTGCCGAGACCGTTCAGGATAACTCTCAACGGTTTCTGTCTCACGGTGTTTGCGTTCAGAGCGATCTTGATCGCGCCTTCCGCCGCCGCAAACGATTCGTGCCCCGCAAGGAAGCAGAAACAATCGGTATCGTCGGAAAGAAGCATCGCGCCGAGGTTGCCGTGTCCGAGACCGACTTTTCTGTTTTCGGCAACGGAACCGGGAATGCAGAAGGACTGCAGACCCACGCCGATCTTAGCCGCCGCGTCCGCCGCTTTCTTCGCGCCGCTCTTAATGGCGATCGCCGCGCCTACCGTGTACGCCCAGACGGCGTTTTCAAAGCAGATAGGCTGCGTGCTTCTTACGATATCATCGCAATCGACCCCGTGGGAAAGGCAGATCTCTTTACATTCTTCAATCGAAGAAATGCCGTATTCTTTCAAAGTTTTGTTGACTTTTTCGATTCTTCTTTCATATCCTTCGAATAATGACATAACGCACCTCCTTATTCCTTACGCGGATCGATATACTTGTAAGCGTTTTCGAATCTGCCGTAGTGACCCATGGCTTTCTGATACGCTTCGTCGGGAGACATGCCTTTCTTGATGAAGTCTGTCATTTTGCCGAGGGAAACGAATTCGTAACCGATGACCTGCATATCTTCGTCGAGAGCCATTCTCGTAACATAGCCTTCCGCCATTTCAAGGTATCTCGTGCCCTTCGCTTTCGTGCCGTACATCGTGCCGACCTGCGAACGAAGCCCTTTGCCGAGGTCTTCGAGACCTGCGCCGACAACAAGCCCGTCATCCGAATAAGCGGACTGCGTTCTGCCGTAAACGATCTGAAGGAAAAGTTCTCTCATCGCGGTGTTGATCGCGTCGCACACAAGGTCGGTGTTCAAAGCCTCGAGAATGGTTTTGCCGGGAAGGATCTCCGAAGCCATAGCCGCGGAATGGGTCATACCGGAACAACCGATCGTTTCGATAAGAGCTTCTTCGATCACGCCGTTTTTCACGTTGAGGCTGAGTTTGCAGGCACCCTGCTGAGGAGCACACCAGCCCACGCCGTGCGTGAAACCGCTGATATCCGTAATCTGTTTTGCTTCGATCCACTTGCCCTCTTCGGGAATGGGAGCGGGTCCGTGCTTAGGACCTTTCGCAATACAAACCATATTTTCCACTTCGTTTGAATATTGCATGATATATCCTCCGTTAATAAATAACTTACTTTTTCAGTATACCACAAAGAAAAAAGTTTTTCAATCGTTCGCCCGTAATTTTTCCGAAAAATCTTTTAAAGTTTTTCCATTCCCCCGTTTTCCCGTCAGGCGGCGCGATCAAACCGCATACACCGCCCCCGATCAACCCCGTGAAAAAGAAGAAATTTTAGCGTAAAAACGGAATCCGCCGTTTTTCGATTGCTTTTCTTTGCGTTTCATGATAAAATAACGGTATTCATCGGAAAACGAAAGCCGCTACCGGCTTTCGTTTTGAAAAGGAACTGTATAGATGAAAAGTGTATTTGACGTATTGACCGAACGTGGTTTTATTAAACAAACCATTTACGAAGACGACCTTCGTAAGCTCCTCGAAACCGAAAGCGTGCCTTTTTACGTAGGCTTTGATCCGACGGCGGACAGTCTGCATATCGGGCATTATATTCCCATTATGGCGATGGCATGGATGCAGAAATTCGGACACAAACCGATCGCCCTGTTCGGCGGCGGCACCGGCATGATCGGCGATCCTTCCGGCAGAAGCGACATGCGGCAGATGATGACGAGAGAAACCATCGATCATAATATAGATTGTTTCAAAAAGCAGATGCAGCGTTTCATCTCCTTCGAAGGGGAAAACGGCGCGATCATCGCCAACAATGCGGACTGGCTGCTCGATCTGAATTACGTAAACTTTCTCCGCGACATCGGCGTTTATTTCTCCGTAAACGAAATGCTTACGGCAAAATGTTTCAAACAGCGCATGGAAAAAGGGCTTACCTTCTTCGAATTCAATTACATGCTGATGCAGGGATACGATTTCCTCGTGCTAAACCGCAAATACGGATGTATGCTCGAACTCGGCGGCGACGATCAGTGGTCGAACATGCTTGCCGGCGTAGACCTGATCCGCAGAAAAGAAAAGAAAAACGCCTTTTGCATGACCTGCACCCTGCTTTTGAACAGCGAAGGCAAAAAAATGGGCAAAACCCAGAAAGGCGCGCTGTGGCTTGACGAAAACAAGTGCTCCGTTTACGATTTCTATCAGTATTTCCGCAACGTGGAAGACGTAAAGGTTGCCGAGTGCATGAAACTTCTCACCTTTATGGATCTCGAAGAGATCGCGGAGCTTACCGCCCATAACGACGAACGCATGAACGCCGCGAAGGAACGCCTCGCTTTCGAGGTGACGAAACTCGTGCACGGCGAAGAAAAAGCCCTTCTCGCGCAGAAACAGGCGAAGGCGGCTTTCGGCGGCAACGAAGAAGATATGCCCGTTTTCGACGCGCACGGAATGACGAATCTTCTCGACATTATGGTGGCGGCGAATATCTGCAAATCGAAAAGCGAAGCGAGACGGCTCGTGGACGCGGGCGGCGTTTCCGTCGGAAACGACAAAGCGACGGCAGACACCGTGAATTTATCCGCAGACGTTTTATCCGCGGGATCGTTCGTTCTGCACAAAGGCAAAAAAACGCACGTAAAGATCGTTCTTTAATGCAAAATCAACCGTAACGGACAGAAAAACACAGGCATTTTACGCCGATATCCCGTTCTTTGCGGTCTCCGTCTTCGACGAAAGGAGGACATTCTTTGCCGAACTACACGCAGGAAGCCATCAAAAAGGCTTTTATTAAGCTGTTGAACGAGAAACCCCTGAACAAGATCACGGTAAAAACGATCATCGGGGAATGCGGGATCAGCCGAAATACCTTTTATTATCATTTCAAAGACGTTCCGGAATTGCTCGAGGTGGTGATCAGAGAACTGCTCGACACGCTGATCAGCGAAAATCAGACCCTCGATTCCATCGGGGGAACGATCGCCATGGCATACCGTTACAGCCAGGTCAACAAAAAGGCGATCTACCATATCTATAATTCCGTCGATCGGGAATACTACGAAGATTTCATCCTGAAAATGTGCAATCACACGGCGAATACTTTCGTTGCCGAAATGGCAAAACAATACCCGTTGCCGGATAAGGAAAAACATGGTTTCGTACATTTTCTGCAATGCCAGCTGTTCGGGCTTTGTATCCTGTGGTCGAAAAGCGATATGACGGACGATATCGTGGAAGGTTACCACGAGATCATCGATCTTTTCTGCGGAATCTTAAAGGATATGTCCGAGCGATGCGCCGCGCGCGGAGACAAATAAGCGAGAACGACGTTCTTCTCGGGACAATTTTTCGCATTTGTCACAAATTTGGGCAATCGGCGGGTTTTGTCAGTTTACTTTTACGAAAAAAAATGATATAATAAACAGCGTAAGATGGGGAATTTCGAAAATTCCCCTTTTCTTTTTAACGGGAAAAACTTCCCTTTTCTCCCGCGTAAACTTTTCGGTTCAGAACGAAAAAAATGAAAAATACAAGGATAATCGACTTACAGGCAGGTTAATAAAATAATTTATGACGATGGATTTTACGCCGCAGATGAAAAAAGAATATACCATTCTGTCCCCCGGGATCTTCCCCACCCATATGGAGCTGATCTCGGAAATTTTCCGGCAGTTCGGTTATAACTTCAAAGTTCTCGACTACGAAGGAAAAAAAGTGATCGACACGGGGCTGAAATATCTTCACAACGATATGTGCTACCCTGCCATATGCACGGCCGGGCAACAGCTTTACGCTCTGACCTGCGGCGATTACGATCCGCACAAATGCGCCCTCATTCAGTTTCAGACGGGAGGCGGTTGCCGTGCTTCCAACTATATCTGTCTTCTTCGCAAAGCTCTTAAGAACATGGGGATGGAATACGTGCCCGTGATCTCTCTCAGTTTCGGCGGATACGAGAAATACAGCGGTTTTAAGATCACCCCGCTGATGATCCTTTGCGCCATGCGCTCCGTCGTTTACGGGGACATGCTCCTTCTTTTAAAGAATCAGACCCTCCCCTACGAAGTACATAAAGGCGACACCGAAAAACTCGTGAAAAAGTGGGTAGCGGAGCTCACTTCGCAGTTCCGCCGCAAAAAAGGGCTTACGGGAAGATCGATGAGAAAAAACCTCGCGGCGATCGCCAAGGATTTTCACGAGATCGAGCGGGAAGACAAAAAGCTGAAAAAAGTCGGCATCGTAGGCGAAATTTACGTAAAATATTCGTCGTTCGGCAACAACGGGCTCGAAAAATTCCTGCTGTCGCAGGGATGCGAATACATGGTTCCCGGCGTACTCGGTTTCTTCCAGTATTGCTTCGCAAACAACGAAACGGACTATCTTTATTACGGTGGAAAACGCTCGAACGTCTTCATCGGGAAAAAAATCGAAAAGTTGGGAGATAAGTGGGATAACGACCTTATAGAGGCACTTAAGCCCTATCCGGAATTTGTCGCGCCGGTTTCTTTCGAAAGGGTGAAACAGCTTGCGGACACCGTGATCGACCGCGGCGTGAAGATGGGCGAAGGCTGGCTTCTGCCGGGCGAAGTGTGCGAGCTGATCGAAAAGGGATATACCAACATCGTGTGCGCGCAGCCCTTCGGATGTCTTCCCAACCACATCGTGGCGAAAGGAACGATCCGAAAGCTCCGCGAGCTGTATCCGGACGCAAATATTTTCCCCGTCGACTACGACGCGGGCGCATCCAAAGTAAACCAGGAAAACAGGATCAAGCTGATGCTCGCGATCGCCGAAGAAGAAGAGGAAGAACGTCAGAAGAAAGAACAGGAAACGGAAGAGGAGGAATCGGAACGTGAAATCGCTGGGGCTTGACGTCGGCTCGACCACTTTGAAATGCGTGGTTTTAGACGAAAACAAGAATATACTTTATTCCGTTTATAAAAGGCATTTATCCCGTATCCCGGAAAAAATTTCGGAGATCGCCGCCGATCTGAAAGAAAAATTCGGAAACGAAGGGTTCTCCGTCGCATTGTCCGGTTCGGCGGGAATGGGGATCGCGGAAAAATCCGATCTGCCGTTCGTACAGGAAGTTTACGCCGAACAGATCGCCGTCAAAAACCTGCAGAAGGGAACGGACGTCGTAATCGAACTCGGCGGCGAGGACGCGAAGATCCTCTTTCTGACCGGCGGTTTCGAAATGAGGATGAACGGCACGTGCGCAGGCGGAACGGGCGCTTTCATCGACCAGATGGCGTCCCTTCTGAAGGTGACTCCGACCGAACTGAACGAACTTGCCGAACGGGCGCAGAAGGTTTACTGCATCGCTTCCCGTTGCGGCGTATTCGCCAAGTCCGATGTGCAACCCCTTCTGAATCAGGGGGCGAGACGAGAAGACATCGCCGCAGGCATTTTCCACGCCGTCGTTTCGCAGACGGTAGCGGGGCTCGCGCAGGGGCGCGAGATCAAAGGCAACGTTCTCTATCTCGGCGGTCCGCTCACCTTCTTCCCCTATCTCAGAAAAGCCTTTGACGAAGTTCTGAAATCAAACGGCGTTCTTCCCGCAAACTCCCTTTATTACGTTGCCCTCGGCGCGTGCTTTGCGAGCGTGGGAAAACCCCTCAACGCCGACGAGATCACGGAAGTTTTCAACCGCAAGTCGAAAGAGATCGCTTTCCGCAACGTCGATCCCCTCTTCCGTTCGGAAGAAGAATACGAAGAATTCCGCCTTCGCCACGAAAAGGCACAGGAAGGGATCTCCAAACTTTCCGAGCCGAAAAAAGAAATGGCGCTCGGGATCGACGCCGGTTCCACTACGGTAAAACTGCTTTTATCCGACGCGGACGGCAACATTTTCCGCCCCTTTTATTCCTCCAACAACGGCAATCCCGTTCCCCTCGTAAAAAAATATCTCGAGGAGATCTATCGGGACTATCCCGACGTGAAGATCGTCGCGTCCGCGGTAACGGGATACGGCGAGAATATGATACGAAACGCTTTCGGCGTCGATTTCGGCATCGTGGAAACGGTGGCGCATTACACCGCCGCCAAAAAATTCCGCCCGAACGTAGACTTCATTCTCGACATCGGCGGGCAGGACATCAAGTGCTTTAAAATCCGTAACGACGCGATCGACAGTCTGTACCTGAACGAGGCTTGCTCCTCCGGATGCGGTTCTTTTTTGCAGACGTTTGCATCCGCGCTCGGCTATACGCCGGCGGAATTTGCCCGTCTCGCGCTGTTTGCCGATCACCCCGTAGATCTCGGCTCCCGCTGTACGGTATTCATGAACAGCTCGGTAAAACAGGCGCAGAAGGACGGCGCGTCGGTAGAAAACATCGCCGCGGGGCTTGCCGTCAGCGTGGTGAAAAACGCCTTATATAAGGTGATCCGTTGTTCGGACGGAAAAAACCTCGGCAAAAACGTAGTCGTTCAGGGCGGCACGTTCAAAAGCGACGCCGTACTGCGCGCTTTCGAACAGGAGATCGGCTCGAACGTCATCCGCCCCGCCCTTGCGGAGCTGATGGGAGCTTACGGCTGCGCCCTCTATGCCCTTTCGCACAGAAAAGAAACTTCTTCTCTTCTTTCGGCGGAAGAGCTGAAAACCTTCGTTCACGACGTGAAAAGCGTTACCTGTCAGGGGTGTACCAATCACTGCAATCTCACGGTGAACAATTTCGGAAAGGGAAGAGTATTCATCGCGGGCAACCGCTGTTCCAAGGGACTGGGCAAGGCGGCGACGAAATCGGAACCCGATCTATACGAATATAAACTCTCCCTTCTTTCCTCTTATAAAAAGAACGAAAAAACGGGAAACGGCAAGACGGTCGGATTACCCATGGCGTTGAATTTTTACGAACTTCTCCCCTTCTGGCATACTTTCTTAAGCCGCCTCGGATTCAACGTGATCGTGTCCCCTTTCTCCACGCGCGATCTGTACACAAAAGGACAGCACACCATTCCTTCGGATACCGCATGCTACCCGGCAAAGCTCGTTCACGGACATATAGAGTGGCTTCTGGAGCAAAAACCCGATTTCATTTTCTATCCCGACATGAGTTACAATATCGACGAAGGCTTAGGTCTCAACCACTTCAACTGCCCGGTCGTCGCCTATTATCCGCAGGTGCTTAAAATGAACGTGCCGGGGCTTGACGAATCGAATTTTATCTGCGACTTTTTAAGCCTTGCCGACAAAAAGCAGTTTGCAAAGCGGGTGCGCGCGGTTTTTGCCGGGCACGGCTTGAACTTCACGGCGAAAGAGATCTCTCTCGCCGCCGCCGCGGCTTATGCCGAATACGACGGTTATCTCTCCTCGATCCGGAAAACGGCGGCAGAATACGTCGAGCGGGCGAAAAAAGAAGGGAAACCGGTCATCGTGCTTGCCGGCAGACCGTATCACGTCGATCCCGAGATCAACCACGGAATCCACTCCCTCATCGCCGGCATGGGCGCGTACGTCGTATCGGAAGACGGATTATCGGATAAGGTTGCCCCCTTCCCCGTAAAGGTCCGCAACCAGTGGACGTACCACGCAAGGCTTTACGCCGCGGCAAAATTCGTCGCGGAGGCTCCGTCCGATCTCGATATCGCCCTCGTTCAACTCGTTTCGTTCGGCTGCGGAGTCGACGCGATCACCACGGACGAAGTCCGTTCGATCATCGAGGACTCGGGCAAAGTTTACACGCAGATCAAAATCGACGAAATTTCCAATATGGGGGCGGTCACGATCCGTCTCCGCAGCCTGTTCGCCGTCATGAACGACAAACACAAAGGAGAAACGAACCATGTTTCATGAAGGAACCGTAGCCCTTTCCGTCGCCTTTCTCGCGCTCTTTCCGATCGCGGCGTATCTGATCGGAGGCATCAACCCCGCGATCGTCCTTTCCAACCTGATCTATCATAAAGATATCCGTACCGTCGGCAGCAAAAACCCGGGATTCACGAATTTCAAACGAGTTTTCGGCAGTAAATATGCCTGGTTCGTTTTCTTTCTCGATATCGGGAAATCCGCGCTTGTATGCGGGCTTGCGAAATGGCTGTTCGGTCGTTATTTCGGCGAAGGGCAATTCGGCGTCGCATACACGGGGCTTTTCGCCATGCTCGGACATTCTTACCCCGTATGGTATCGCTTCAAAGGCGGAAAAGGATTTCTCGTTGCCGCCGCGGCGATCTGGTTTATCGACTGGCGCGTCGCGCTGATCGCCACGGTCATCATGCTCACCCTGCTTTTCACCGTCAGATTCATGTCCCTTTCGGTGATCGTCGCGGGGTTCTCCTGCCCGATCTCCCTCGCCTGTTTCGGTTTCGAAGGAGGATGGGTAACGATGAACGTCGCAACGTTCGCATGCGTCGTTCTCGCGGTACTTCTGATGACTTATCGCCACAAAGCGAATATCAAGCGGCTTTTCGCCGGAACGGAATCGAAATTCTCCCTCTTCTCAAAAAAAGGAAAAACAACGGAAAAGCCGGACGCAAAAACAGAAACGGAAACGCAGCCTTCCGACGAAAGCCGAAATTAATAACAGACGAAAAAGAACCCTCTTGCAGCCATTGACAGGTACCTCCCGAAGTTTCCGACTTTTGGGGTACCTGTCACATTGCAAGAGGGTTTTTATCTGCCGCATATTTTACAAAAATACACAACGATTTGTGTTATCTTCAACCTTTCCGACCCTCCTTTGAATCCCGGAAACCGGCGATGCCGGATACGCGGACAAAAAAAGACGACCGTAACCGAAGTTACAGCCGCCAAAATTAAGGGGGGATTATGGGCTAATGAATGTACCCATAGTATAACAGACGATTGTGATAAGAATATGACGGCACAATAAAATATATTTCTTATTCCGAAAAGCCGTTGCCTGAAAGAATTTGATAACACGCCTTTTCCGCGGCGTCGGCATTATCCTCCGCAACGCAGATCGTCAGCCCGTGTTTTCCGAGCCTTTCCGAGAGAACGCAAACATTGTTTTTTTCGATAAAATGGGAAATTTTACCTCCAAGCTCTCTCGAAGGGACAAAGAGTAACCGCACGGGAGAAATGATTTCCGCGCCGGACGCGCCGAAATCGGAGAACAAATCCGCCGCGCCTACGCCGCGCGCCTTTCCAATCAATTCCGCTTCGTCCTCCAGGAATGAGAAAGAATAAAAATCCGCTTGTTTTCCCGAGATTTCCGCGCATTTTTTCAGAAAAATTCTCCCTTTTCCCGGTGTGCGCAATCTTACAAAAAAACAGTCCGGAAGAAACGCCGCCGCACGACAGTCGGATTTGCACTCCTCTTTCACGGTCGTTCCGATCGCTTTTCGAAAAGTATTCTCCACGCGCACGGAGATCCCCGTGCCGACAAGGGGAAGTACGCTGTCCGGGTGCAAAACTCCCGCGCCGAACTCGCCGAGCCTCCGCGCGTTGTCAAAGGAGATCTCGGGCAGAACGGATGCAGACGGATTGCGTTTGGGGTCGCTGTCGTAAAACCCGTCGACGTCGGTAAAATTATAATATACGTCTGCCCGCAACGCCCGCGCGACGACCGCCCCCGTGTAATCGCTCCCTCCGCGGGAAAACGTTTTGATTCTGCCGTCCGCGTCCGCGCCGTAAAACCCGCCGATCACAAACCTTCCCTTTTCCCGATACAGTTCGCGGATCAGAAGTTCGGAAAGTTCGGGATCGAATGCTCCTTCCGTCCCGAACCGCATAACGTCGGCTGCTTCCGCACGGGCGTAACCGACGTAAGCGGCAAATAGCGCTGACCAGACGGCTTCCCCGCGCGAAATCAAAAAATCGAGCGTAGGCTGACAAGCAAACCCGCGCTCGATTTCTCCGAGTATTTTCATACAATCGATATTCAGTTTCAGTTTTTCCGTAACGTCCGCCGCCCGCCCGATGAAGGGCATCAGGCTTTTCCGCAAGTCTTTGCCACGCGAAACCTCCCCGTATGCCGCGATCAGCATATCTGTGATCTTCGGCTCGCGCCCTCGCGCTCCGCCCGCGGACACGACGATCGCTTCCGCCCGATTTATCTCCCGTAGCCGCATGGCTGCCGTCGCCATTTCTTCCGCAGAAGCAAGCGACGAGCCGCCGAATTTCGCCACGATCATCAATATTTCATGACTACGTATACGAATACGGCAAGCACGGCGGCGACGATCACGGTGAAGATCACTTTTCCCGCGCCCGGTTTTCTTTTTTCGTTCGTTTCGTTTTTCATTGCTCGTTACCTCCGATTTTCTCCGTAAAACGAATTACTGTTTTTCTCCGAGAAGATCCTGCCAGTAATATTCCTTCAAGGTCTGGCGAAGCATTTCGGAATCGGCATAACGCTTGATCTTTCCGCCCTGCGCGATCGAAATGATCCCCGTTTCCTCGGAAACGATAAGAGAAGTCACGTTGATGGTTTCCGTAATGCCGATACCCGCGCGATGCCGCGTTCCGAGATCCTGCGGCAAATTGATCTCCTGCGAAAGGGGAAGGAAACACCCCGCCGCCTGAATACGGGATCCGTTAATAACCATCGCCCCGTCGTGAAGAGGGGTTTTCGGGAAGAAGATACTTTCGATCAGAGCGGACGAAATATCCGAATCGATCACCACGCCGCTGTCGATCACCGTTTTGGGCAGGTTGCCGTTTCCGAGAATGATCAGGGCGCCCACGTCGTTTTTGGACATATTCTGCAAAGCCTTCACGATCTCGTCGATGCAACCGTTCACGTTGGGGTCTCCCGCCACGCCTTTCTCCACGTGTCTGATCTCCAACCCTTTTTTATTGCCGATATCCCAGATATCCCGCTTGATCTCCGTGGCAAACAGTACGACGACCGCCAGAACAAACAGCAACGGGATCAGAATATATATCACTCCGGGCGTTTCGTCCGTTTTCAGCATCATGAAGATGATACCCGTAAAAAGCACATACGCGATAAACACGATCACAAGCCCGCCCGCGTTGTTTTTCTCCATCACGCTAAGCGCGTACAGAATGATCAGAAACAATACGGCGATCGTCAGTACGGCTTGCACCGGCGACGACGTAAACGCCGCGCTCGCCTTCTCCGCGAAGGTTCTAAAACTATTCATACGATTTCTCCTTAATAACATATGCGCCGCCCCGGAAAAATAGCATCGACGCAAAGCGTTTTCCTTTTTCATTCGCCGGCTTTCCGACGAATCGACCGATCCGGATGCCAGGCAAGAATAATACGAACCCTGCCCGATCAGCCGATCAGAATTTCGAAAATACCGTTCCAGATCGCACTGTCTGCCGAAACCTCGCCGCTTTTGAACTTCGCGTCGTATCCGGCAAGTTTATCTACCACCGATTTCAGCCTTTTGGGGGAAAACCGCGCAGCCTGTTCGCGTGATTTCTTCACCGCGAACTCTTTCACTTTAAGATATCCCGCAAGTTCCGCGTTCGTCGCTTTTGAAACAGAAACGTAAAGCATCCTTCTGAAATAATGGTATAACGAAGCGAAAAGTTTCTGTCCGTCTCCCTCTTCGAGCATTCCGGCGAACGCCGCGTATGCCTTTTCGTATCTGCGAAAGGCGATAAAATCGACGGCTTCGAAAATGCCGTATTCCGTCTCTTTCGCGCAGAGCAAAGAAACGTCTTCCGCGACGATCGTTCCGCCGTTCCCGGCGTAGGCGATCAGTTTTTCCGTTTCGCCCGCGATACGGGTCATATCCGACTGACAATAATCGATCAGAAGCCCGATCGCACGATCATCGAAAGATACGCCGTCTTTCCCGGCGCGCGCGCGGATCCATCCGGCAAGCAGGGAGATCTCCCCCTTTGTGCAATCTACCACCGTAACGTTGCTCTGTTTCGCGATCCCCTCGCACGGAGAGGAATCCGCGATCAGAAACACGGTCGTATCGCACGGGGAAGAAAAATAAGAAGCCAGTTTCTTCAGATCCTGCGCAAGCGGATAATACTCTTTTACGAGAACCACCCTTTTCTCGCTCATGAAGGGATAACTCAAAAGAGCGGAAACAAGTTTCTCCGTCTCTCCTTTTATCTCTTTTCCGTCAAACCGCGTAAGGTTGAGATCGGGCTGAGCAAGACAGGCGTTACAGATCAGCGCGATCGAACGCTCGATAAAAAAAGAGTCTTCCCCCGTGATCAGATAAATCGGTTTAACGCCTTCGGCAAGGCTTTTTTTCAATTCTCTGAACTTCATGCTCCTCCCTTTCGCGGCGCGAAACCGATGCCGGACAAGAATAATACGGCATAGCATACGCAACTGACGGATTTATTTTATCATTTCCGCCCGAAAAAAGCAAGAGAAAGAAATGCATTTCCCTAAAAAAGGTTCTTTGCGACACCCCGCTCGATCGGTCTCTATCCCGCCAGTCCGAAAAACGCTCCGATCGCCACAAAGAAAACGATCGTGAGCGAAAGACAGATCTTCTTTGCTTTTTCGGGAAGATTCACGAGATCGCTCCAAAGGATCAGCAACAGATACCAGGGAACGTACGCCGCGTCGGGAAACACCGCCGCCGAAAAGGAAAACGTGCCCGCCATTTTCAGAACCCCGTCGATCCCGCCCGACAGGAAAGACGTAATATTTACGCCTATAAGTCGATAAAACGGGAAAATGATATACAAAACCAGCGCGATCCATAGCCCGTAATACAAAAACGACACCACGGGAAGCACCGCGAGATTGACGATAAGAGAGATAAAATTAAACCTTCCGAACGAAGAGATCATAAGCGGAAGAGTAAACAGTTCCGCAGCCCCCGCAACGGACAGGGCGGAGGCAAACGAATCGGGAAGAAAGGCAAGGCGACGTTTCAGAGCGGGCGCGAGAACGATCAGAGAAAAACACGCCGCATAGGAAAGCATAAAACCGACGGTAAAGAGATCGAAGGGATCAAGGAACAAAGTAACGATCGCCGATAGACCGAACGCATTGAGAGAATCGGACTTTTCGCCGAGCGCGCGACTTATCCCGAGCACGGAGCACATCACGGCTGCGCGCAATGACGACGCCGAACCGCCGCACAGATAGGAATAAAAGAATAAGGCCAAAGAAATGACAATGCATTTGACCGCCTTTTTCCCCGGGATCTTTCCGAGAAGAAAGGAAAGCGCGGTAAACAGCAACCCCACGTGCATGCCGGAAACGGCAAAAACGTGCGCGATCCCCGTCATGCGGTAATTTTCGAGCGTTTCGTAATTCACACCCGAGAGATCGCCGGACAAAAGAGCTACGGCAACGCCGCCGTTTTCCTTCCCGCCGAAAACGGCGAACAGAAAATCGTTCGTTTTTGCGGGAAGAGACCTCTTTCTCCCCGAAACTTTCACGGAAGGATATCCTTCCGCAACCGAGGATACCCCGGCATTACGGTAATAAAAAGAAAGCTCGGCGTTCTTTTCCCTTGCCTTGCTTATGCGCGCGGTAAATTCCACGCTGTCGTAAAGCCGCACGTCGCTTTTCGTCTTCACGGAAATCTTTCCCGTTCTGCTTCCGTTTATCGTACAGGAATCAAGGATAATCGACTTATACCCCTCTTTCACGGAGATCGAGACAACGTCGCCGCAAACGGAATACCGTCCGTTTTCTACCTCGCCGCGCCTTACCGCAGAAATCGAAGCGGAACACAGAAAGAACCCTGCCGCCACAAAAACCGCAGCGAGAAGAAAATCGAAAAACAACGCGCATTCTCTTTTTCCTGGCGAAATTCTGCGGCACAAAGGAAACGCAACCAAAAGGAGCGCCGCGGGAATCGCGACGCAGAGAAGCACGTTTTTCAATTTTCCGTCGCTTCTCAGCGAACACAGAGCGATCCCTCCGATCAATGCCGCCGCCCACAACAGGATCGGTCTGTAATTGATCGGTCTTTCTTTCCTTCTGTCCGCTTCCGCGATTTCCCCCTCGTGTTCGTTCATACGCGATATGTTTTTCCTTCTTCGGCAGGAATACAGCCCTGTTTTTCGATTTCCCGCACGATTTCCTCCTCATTATAAGTCGGTAAAAAATGACTGATAATCGACTTAACGCGACACTTTTTCGCATATTCGCCGCAATCGGCAATACTCATATGCGGCTTTTGCGAAGATCCGTCTTTTTCCGAAAACGCGCCGTCCAGCACGGCAAGATCCGCCCCCGTTAAAAGAGGGATCAGCCGGTCGGTCACGTTGGTATCGCCCGAATAAGCGAAGGTTTCCTTTCCGCAGGAAATTTTAACCCCGACGGCGGGAACGGGATGTTTCATCGCAAAAAAGGAAAGATCGACGCCGTTTCTCCTTTCTGTCGTTCCGTCCTTCACGCAAACGGGTATCAACCACGGAAGAGCGCATATCGCGGCGGCAAAAGGCGAATCGTCTTCCGGATGAAACAAAACGATCTTCTTCGGCTCGCCCGTTTTTGCCCGATTCTCGAGATAGTAATTGAAAACGCCGAGATCGGAGGCATGATCGTAGTGAAAATGGGAAAGCACGACGCAATCGAGCGCGCAAGGATCGGTCACGCCGCGCAGAGCGGAAAAAACGCCTTCGCCGCAATCGAGAAGGATCTTCTTTTCCCCGATCGTAAGCAGATAACCGCTTGTTTTCCCGCCCGCAGGCGGAAAAGGTCCGTATTTACCGAGCACCGTTAATTCCATGATAACCTCCCCGTTCCTCCGCGCGGATCGCCGAAGTAAATTCAAAACAATTGTATCGCAAATCGGCAGCATTGTCAATCCGATCAGAAGAATTTTCCCCGAAGGCAGAAAAAAAATTAAAATTCGGAACAATACGCCATAAAAACCATTGCCTTTCCCTTACGGATTTGCTATAATATTTGCCGTAGAGAATCCTTTCTGCGGTGTTCGAGGCGGGGTGTAATTCTATCCACGTCACAAAATAGGGAGCTGATTTGTCTATGCCGATATGCAAAGCCTGTGGTCGTTGTCTTTGAGCAGACCTATATGACAGGAAGTCAGAGTCGGCAAGCGTCGCACCCACCTGCTTTTTCAGCGGGTTGAAATTTACCACGTACGGCACAGGCAGGAGATTTTTTACGATTTTCGATTTTTCGATAAAAGATCTCGTCCGATAACGGATCGATCTTCCGTTCGGCACGACCGATCGGATCCCGTAAAGACGAGGAGAATTCCCGGAAAAACATTTTTCGGAGAAAACAGAAAAATTGCCTTTAAATCGTTGCATTTTTCCTGCGGATATGCTACAATAAAAAGCACTTGATATACGGCCTCATGGTCAAGCGGTTAAGACATTGCCCTCTCACGGCAAAAACTGGGGTTCGATTCCCCATGGGGCTACCATAAAAAAACACGTCGACAACGTCGACGTGTTTTTTTATGGTAGTCTCTCAGGGGAACGACGCGGCATGCCCTTTTATGCCGCGGTTCGTCAATTTGCCGCAGGCAAATTTTTGCGGAGGGCTCCCGCTTGCGGGAATCCGCAATTTCCCCTTTCTGCTTATCGACGAAGTCGGCGTATTTTTGGTAAAGGCGAGTACAGACTATCCAGCCGTACTTCAAACGAGAATTTGCCAAAAAGCGCGGAAATAACAGTGTTTTGGCAGGGTTCGTATTACTCTTGTCCGGCATACCATAAAACCATGTGCCTTGTCATTCTGATCCTGCCTCCTGCGCGGCTTATGAAGAATCTAAAGGCACATAGTTATTTTCGGAAATTGAAACGGTTCCTGCCATTCTCGGATCCTTCGAAAGCCAGGCAAAGGGGTCTGGCTCAGGATGACGAGAACGGCTTCGTTTTGTTGCGGTAAAACGCAAAGGACCGAAATATATTATCTCTCCCGTTCCGTGTTTTCCGTTACAAAAAGAACAACCGCTTTTCAAACCGAAAAACGATTGTTCTATTTGAAAACATGCATTTAAACTGCTTATAGACCGACAAACGGAAAAACAGAGATTGTTTACAGAATTTCGAGGTTCTTGCGGAACACCCTTCTGAAGTCCTGAGAAGCGGTAAGCGCGTCTTTGATCTCAAGCGAAGCGTCGCCGTCCACTTCCGTTTTCATGATAACGGAATCGCCGAGCACGTCGCAATTGATCGTCTGCACGCAGGAAGACATACTGCGATCGAGACTTTCCGCGATTCTGAGCATTACGCCGAGTTTACGGATCGCGTCTACGTCGTCTTCCGTAATGTAGGCTTTATACCGCACAACGTCGCTCATGGAAAATTCGTCGTTCTTGTGTACGGACGCAACGAGAGAAGCCATTACGATCTCTCGATGGGTCATGCCGTAAATCGCGGCGTTTCGTATGATATATGCGGTATGCTTGTGATAATCGTAATAACGGATCGCCGTGCCCGCGTCATGCAGCATCGCGACGACTTTCAGAATTTTAAGATACTGGCGGGGGAATTTGTGCAGAACGCGCAACTGTTTGAACAGCTGAACGGACAGATTCACCACGTGTTCCACATGTTTGATATTGCATCCGTAAAAACGGATCAGCGTTTGCAGGCTGTAAGTAAGCACGTCGGAGATCGGCTTTTCGATCGTGATGGGCACCGCGTAATTGAACATGATCCCTTCGCGCAGACCGCAACCGGAAATGACCATATTGTTGAAATTCATGTATTTCACAAAGCTCGCGATGGCGGCAAACGCGCTCGGAAGAATATCCGCGCGATCGGAAGAAATACCCTTGATCCTCTTCTTTTTGTCGAGATCGAGAACCTTGATCATGTTATAGATGTTATCGAACTCTTCTGCGGGAATGTTATAGTTGTGCACGTTGTTGAGGGGGCACTTTCTCATCATTTTGCTGATCTTGCAAAGATTGCGGAAAGAACCGCCCACGCCGATAAGTTGCGTTTCGGGGTCGATATCCTTCAACCATTCGATACGTTTCAGCTGCTCGGTGAAAAATTCCTCGATCTTCGCCGCCTGTTCTTCGGGGGCAAGTCCGTCGCCCGAGAACAGCTCCGTCAACGTAACGGCGCCGAACGGAAGCGTTTCGTAATTCAAAAGATTTTTTCTGTTATACTGCACGATCTTCGTACTGCCGCCGCCGATCTCGAAAATGATCCCCTTGGGGATATCCATCGTGTTGATAACGCCCTTATAGACGTACATCGCCTCTTCTTCCGCCGAGAGCACGCGAAGTTTGATGCCGCAGGTCGTGGCGACTTCTTCCAGGAAACTTCTCTGGTTTTTCGCACGTCTGACCGCAGCCGTCGCAACGGCGATAATTTTCTCGATCCCGTAGGCATCGCAAAGTTTGCGGAACATTTTCAACGTTTTCATCGTTTCCGCAATGCGTTGCGGCTTTAAAAACCCGTCTCTTTCCATATCCTTTCCGAGACGCACGCTTTCCTTCAACTGATCGACGACCATGAAATGCCCGTCACCCAGCATTTCGACGATGACGAGTCTCGCCGTATTCGACCCAAGGTCGATAATACCGATTTTTTCCACTTTTACTACCTCTTGCCTATTGTAAAAAAATCTGACAACCGCGCCGCGTTCCGCTGAGGTTTGCCGATTACAATATTCTTTGATTTTTACCTGCATTATCATAGCATATTTTAATGAGTTTGAAAAGAGGTTTTTGCGATATTTGTGCAGTTTTTTTTATTTATTGTGCATTTTGCCAACCACAATCGGTAGGCTTGACTTTCATCGTCTGCGCAATATGTTGTATTTTTTCCTCTCTCGCAGGATGCGGGATCTCCTTTGCGGAAAAATCTCCGCTTCCCCCGGATCTCTTCGGGAAGTTCATTCCTCTTTCTCTCTCCCGGAATCTCCGAGCCCGGGGATCTTCGGCGAAAAGAACTGAAACACCCCGAGGGCGATCAGAAATCCTCCGAAAATCTTCCGCAATACGCCGGAAGGCGCCGCCGAGGCGAGAAAGCTCCCCGCGACGGACAGCACGACCGCCGGCAGACACAGGATCCACAATCCCTTTTTCTCTATCCTTCCTTTCTTCGCGTGAATAAAAAGGGCGAGCGCCGCCATAGGGATGAACGCCGCGAGATTCACGGCTTGCGCCTCGTGCTGCCCCACGCCGAAAAAGATGGTCAGTATCGGGATCAGGATCGTGCCTCCTCCCATTCCCATTCCGCCCAAAATTCCGGAAATAACGCCGCATAAGGCGAATAACAGCCATTTTGTCATACCTTTCCCCTTAAAAAAACAGTTTTATGCCCGCTGCAAGCATCACGAGGGCAAAGATCCTCGTGATCCATTTCGCCGTTATTTTTCCGAGCAGCCAAGCGCCGATCCCGCCGCCCGCAAGCACGCCGATCCCCACGGGGAAAAACATATTCCAGTCGAGTTTTCCTTTCGAAAAATAAACGATCGCGCTTGCCGCGGTGACCGGCAGGATCACGGCGAGCGCCGTCGCATGGGCGATCTTCGTTTTCATTTTTTTCAGAAAGATCAGCAGCGGAACGACGATCATACCTCCCCCGCCGCCGAAAAATCCGTTCACAAGCCCCGTGATCCCGCCCGTAAGCAGAGTAAACAAAACGCTTTTCTTATCCTCTTCCATAACGCCTCCGCGGATACCGTTTCCGACGGTCTCCCGTCCGGATATTATCGACCGTTTTGCCGAAATTTAAAAGGGAGTTTTCGAAAAAAGTCTTTCTCCGCGTCCGTAAAACGGCAAAACAACGGAAACGGACGAGCAAAAAACTCCTTTTCACGATATTTTTATTAGATTCTGCTTTAAAAAAATTGCAATTGACGGAAAAGTGGTGTATAATGGAACGGTATCAAAACTATATCTATGTAAAGGTGGCTTATGAACACAACGCAAAGTAAGTTAAACTTCAAAGCATTGCTTACGCTTTTGATGATTCTTATGCTGTCTCTCGCCCTTGCTTTCGCAACGTCCTGCAAAAGCGGAAACGATTCCTCGTCCGAATCGACTTCCGAATCGACTTCCGAAAGCGAGTCGGAATCGGACAGCCAGACGATCAACAACGGTAACTTCGAATTTTACACGACGAGTACCTCTTCTTACCCCGTTTCTTCCTCTTCGACGAAATGGACGAAAAGAACGGACTCTTCGACGGTTTCCGCTCCTTCTTCGTCCGTTTCGTCCGGCATTATCGACGTAGCCGACAAAGCCTACGAATCCCTTTCGTCCACCAATAAGCCGAAGGATTCGGAAGACAAGGCGATCAACCCCGGCACGCACGAAGGCGCGGAAGGAACGAAGATCCTTATGATCCACAACTCCGTGACGGACAAGCCCGGTCAGGGCACGGCGCAGTACTATACTTCTTCCACCACGATCACGCTTGCCGCAACCGATTGCGCGAAGCTTACCGCGTGGGTAAGAACGGATTCCCTCACCTCTCTGCAGGCGGGCGCGTACGGCGCATATATCAAAATCGCAAACACGGTCAACACTTCCATAGAACCCCTTACGATCAAAAACATCGACACGAAGGGTCTTTGGGTGAAATACACCGTTTACCTCGCTCCGTCGGACACCGCCGTCACGAAATATACGGTAACGCTCGGTCTCGGCATGGGCAATAAATTCGACACGAAGGAACTTTGCGAAGGTTTCGCATATTTCGACGACGTGGCTTACGAAACGATCTCTCCCTCGGAATTTGCCGACGCCGAAGCAAGCGATGCCTCGGGCAACGTAAAACTTTACACGGCAAGCAACGAGAGCGTTCTCGACGATGAAAGCGCCGCGTATAACAAATCTCTCTTCACCGTGAGCGAAAAAAGCGTTGCTTTTGCCGCAAATACGGAAAGAGTGTTCAAACTCGATTTTTCGAAAAACCTTTCCGACGCGCACGACAAGATCTCCGGCGAAACGGGTACCTGGAACAAGGTCAACCCCAACAATACGGATGCCGGACACGTAGGCGAAGTTGCCGAATATGACGACGCCGGCTACACCGCGACGGAAAAGACGATCAAGAACGGCGGAGACGTCACCGTTCCCGCGAACTCCGTATATATGAGCTTCGACGGTTCGAAAGGCGGTTCTTCCTACTCTTACCTCTCCAAAGAATTCTCTCTCGACGGAACGGCGGGCGAACATTACATGAAGCTCTCCTTCTTTGTTAAGGTAAAAGGCAACGCCTCCGCCACCAATGCGAGCGTTGCGATCGTCGACAACGGGAAAGACAGTTCGACCGGAAAGTTCGATTCGTTCACCACGAACGATCTGAAAAGCGAATATCACAACGATTACATCAGATACACCTTCTACATTGCGAATAATTACGACGAACTTATCACTTTCCGCGTGCGTTTCTCGTTCGGACCGACCGTCATGGCGACCGACAAGAAATATCTGCCCGTCGGTTATGCGATCTTCACCGATTTCAAAACCGTCGCGCTGACGAAAGACGAATACTCCGCGGCAGACACGTCTTCCGACACTTACGCGGTGAAAGCGAGCGTTCTCGGCAGCCACTCCGGCGATAAAACGGAAGAAGACGATACGAAGGACGATATCTACAAAGAACTCGACGAAACGTATTCCTTCTCCGTCCCCTCCACGCAGTACCCCTACATTGCGCAGGGAACGCCCGTCGCGACCAAGTCCTTCACGGCAAAGACCGCCGCAACGGATTCGACGATGGGTATCGTAAACAGCGCTTACGCCGAAAAATATACCGCATATACCGGCGTGACCGCGGCTCTGAACACTCTGGAAGGAAAACTTCTTCCCGACGAAAACAAACACGTTCAACCTTATATGATCTATAACGCTTCCGCCGTTTCGAGCGGTCTTCTCGGAAGCAAGACGGTCGTTCCCGCAAATTCCGTTTATACTTTCACCGCAAACATTTACGTCTCCGGAAACGCAAAAGCTAACGTTTACCTCGTTTCTACCGACGACTTAAAGGAAGAAAACGGAAACGCGATCTACGCGACCGCCGAATACGACAAACTGACCGGTAAGTCCTATAAAATGCTTGCAACGGTAACGAGCGACACCATGAACACCGCTGCCGGCAGACTCGGATACGTTCCCGTATCCTTCACCGTTGCCACGAAAGACAAAGCGATGAGCTTCCGTATCGAAGTCTGGAACGGCACGAGAGACGGTTCGGAAGGTTCGGAAGGATTTGTTCTGATCGACAGCATCACGAACGGAACGAGCGCCGCCGTTACCGATATCGACGGCTGGAAAGACGTTTACGCTTCGGGCAACTGGACGACGGAAAGTTACCAGCAGAAAGAGATCTTCTCTTATTACAACAAAAAAGACGACGATAACCTTGTAAAGGACGACGACGGCAACCCCGTTACGACCGTGGGCGAAGTTTACGAAGTCGTTGCGATCTCTCCGAAGGGAAACGTTCAGCTTTATCGTTACGACGTGATCGACGTTTATAAGATCGTGGAAAAATCTTCCGACGAATCGACCTCGACCTCCGAAAGCACGTCGACTTCGACCTCCGAAGATAACACGACGATCGGAAACATCGCATGGTTGCAGATCATTTCCATTATCATCGCGGCGGTTATCCTCGTTGCCCTGATCGCGGTTCTCGTGCGTATGCTCTGGAAGAAAAACGCGAAGAAGAGAGCAAAGACGGAAAGCTACTACGGCGGCTATAACAAAAACGCAAGATATACGCCGAAAAAGTCTTCCGACGGCATCGAAGCGCCCGAAAGTTCCACCAAGGATTTCGACTACGACAACCTCGAAAACAACCTGGAAAACAACGATAACAACGATACGAAGGAATAATCGCCCGGTATTTGCCTGCGGCAGATCCGCCCGATCTTCTTTCAACCAAAACAAAAACCCCCGCGATGCGGGGGTTTTATTTTGGCTATAAATAAATGTCGGGGCGTAGGAAAAACACTTCCGTTTTTTAATTTAAGGCACAAAAAGTTGAGCAAATAATTAGTTTGGCATATTCTCTATGCCGGACAAGAGAAATACGAACCTTGCCTGACATAACACATTGTCGATCGAACGTCAAACTTTCTTTTTCAATCCTTCGCGTTTTACCGCAATAAAACGAAGCCGTTCTCGTCATCCTGAGCCGACCCCTTTGCCCGACCTCCGAAGGATCCGAGAATGGCAGGAAACGTTTCAATTTCCGAAAATAAATATGTGCCTTGAGATTCTTCATAAGCCGCGCAAGAGGCAGGATCAGAATGACAAGGCACATTTTCAATTTCGGTTCTTCGCGTTTTACCGCAATAAAACGAAGCCATTCTCGTCATCCTGAGCCGCCCCCCTTGCCCGTCTTCCGAAGGATCTGAGAATGGCAAAAAACGTTTCAATCCCCGAAAATAACTATGTGCCTTGAGATTCTTCATAAGCCGTGCAAGAGGCAGGATCAGAGTCATACAACCCCCACCTCCGATGGGGGTTTGATTATAACCCCATCCGGGGTATAGTACTGGTCCCCCTAAAGGGGGTATCGCAAACCACCCTTTTGCTTTACAGTTTTGAGCCGCTCGCTTCTTT
>CAKQRE010000014.1 GCA_934271265.1 uncultured Clostridia bacterium
CAGTAAATACAAGAGGTTTTTACGAGGATTGAACAACCTGCCGAAAAGTTTGTAGAATTTTCGTTATCGTTTTGACCACCTCAAATAAAGTGCCTTTCAAGACCGCCTCGTTATGACCGCTTCGATAAGCCTCCGTTTTTGTAAAGTATTCGGCTTTACAAACTATAATTTATTATATCCTTTTTTCAGAAAAAACGCAAGCGTTTTAAGCCCGACATTCCGTTTTGTTTTTCCGCGTCGGATAACGACGATATTCCGTTGCCGCCAACTCTTTCTTATGATTAAACCCCTATATTAATCAATCTATAAGTCGATTATCAGGTAATTTAAAACCCTTTCGAAATAGAGGTGACAAGGGAATTCAATTGTTCCGCATACCCGATTTTTCCCATAGAAAACTTTCCGCCGGCAAAAAACAGCTCCGTTACGGATGCGTTTTTGACCCACGGAATATTTTTCATTCCGGACAGAGGCAAGCCCTCATAATAACATTCCGCCGCGCGGATAAAGCAGGCGTGGGTGAACACGGCGACTGTTTTCCCTTCGTTTTCGAAAACAATTCGTTCGATTTCCTTCACGGCGCGAACCTGAACTTCTTTCACGCTTTCTCCGCCTGTCGGGCAACTATTCCCGACGTCGTTTTTCCACCTTTCGTAATCGGCGGGATAAAGAGAAGAAATTTCTTCTGCCCTTTTCCCTTCCCATTTTCCGCCGTAAATTTCCCGAAGTCCTTTTTCCTTCAGAATCGGGAGTTTCGTCAATTCCGATAACGGCTTTGCTGTCTGAACGGTTCGGATAAGATCTCCGGACAAAATTCTATCCACCTGATAATTACCCGCAAGATAACGCGCCGTAAGTTCCGCCTGCCTGACCCCTTCTTCCGTCAAGGGAACGTCCGTCTGACCGGTAAACGTTCCGCTTTCGTTCGACAGGCTGTAGCCGTGGCGCACCAATAAAAGAGTTGTCATGATTTCTCCGCGATACCTTCTTCCCTTTATTATACTACACAGCGGAAGAAATGTCAACCCTTTTATCAGTTGTTTAACAATAATCGACTTATAGGCAGACATTTACCCCCGTTTCCTGTTTTTCAGATCGTTTACGATTTCCTGCAGATGTGCGATCTCGTCGGGGAAAAGACCATTCACGTCCAACGTCTGCCCGTCATCGCGACACAAGAGATAATCGGTACTTACCCCGAAAAAATCGGCGATCCGCGACAGCATTTCCACAGACGGAAGAACGTTATCGTTTTCCCAATTGCTTACGCACTGTTTCGTTAAGCCGAGGCTTTTCGCAAGATCCACCTGCGTCATTCTTTTTGCCTGACGCAATTCTTTTATTCTGTCATTCAACATAAAAATAAAGCTCCGTTCCGGTAAACTACTGCTTTACTATTATATAAAAAATACTTGACAAACAAAGAATACTTTAGTATACTGATTATTGACTTTTCCTGCGATCCGGAGGAAGGGGCACAACAAGTAAATAGGGGGAGAAGAAAGAAGGTTACAAAAGAGCAGGGCAATCACCGAAAACTTTCTTTGTTTTAATTATGAAAACGTTTTTAGTTCTATCGATTTTCGACGCTTTGGTCAGTGGAAAAGAAGTAACCCGCAAAGAATTTTGCGAAAGGGAGAATATTTCCGAAAGAACATTTTACCGCTACATGAAAAACGTTTCGGATTATATAAACACGACCGATCGCGCAAACGATTTTTCGTTACGGGAGACAGACGGAATATATCGTCTGACAAGCACACAGGCAGCAGACGACACGGCAGTCTGAAAACAACTTTAAAACAAAACGCTTCCTTACAAAAAGGAAGCGTTTTTCTTATAGCTCCGAACGAAAACAAACCTTACCGAAACCCCGCGATTTCCGACAATCAACCGATCAGAGCGCTGAAAAGCAGATCGATCAAAGAACCCCGGAAAGAATAACGGAAACGGCGGTATAAACCGATCAGCGACCTCGTATGATCTTTTTTATCTCCTCAAGATCGGACGCAAAGCTGATCCCTTTCTGCTTTTCTTCGGACGAAAGCCCGGTTTCGATCATGTGGCAGAGAAGGGTTTTTAAACCCGTGTAAAACCCGTCCAGATCATAAAGAATACAAGGGGCGTCGAGATGTCCGAGAGAAACCTTCGACATAACTTCCGCGATCTCTTCGAGTGTTCCCGTTCCGCCCGGGAAAGCAATGAAAGCTTGCCCGAGTTCGATCATTTTTTTCTTTCTTTCGGACATATCTTCCGTTACGATCAGTTTTGTAACGTCGTCGTAAACCAAACCGGCTTCAACGAAAAAGCGAGGTTCCACCCCCGTTACTTTTCCGCCCGCCTTCAGAACGCTTTCGGCAAGCACCCCCATCAGTCCGGACTTGGATCCGCCGTAAACGAGATCGTTTCCGCTTTCGCCGATCCATTTTCCCAACGCCTCGACGGCAGAACGAAATTTCGGATCGTTCCCTTCGTTCGCCCCGAGATACACCGTAATATTCATAACGCAACCCCCTTTTTATCGGTATGCCAGACAAGAAGAATACGAACCTTGTCCGGCATCAAATATCTTTTTTCATGTGAAACACGATCATAAATCGCGCTATAAGTCGTTTATCTCTTCTTTTTTGCATTTTCGATCAAAATGAGAAGTCCGTCGCGATCGATCAGCTCCACATCGTTTGCCTCTGCCAAAGCGATCGCCGATTTTGTGAAACGATTGTTTGTGACCACGGCGACCTTATCCGTTTTATAATACTTTTTCCCGGCAACGGCTTCCTGCACGGCGGCGTTTCCGACGGGATGGGAATAACATTTCACCTGGATCCCGATCTTTCTGAAATGGCGTTTCAAAAGAAGATCGATCCCCTGATCGCCGCTCGCTTTTGTAAATTCACACCTGTACCCGTTTGCCGCGAAAACGCGGGCGACAAACCGTTCAAATTCTTCCCCGCTCTTTTTTTCGGCAAGCCGCAACGACCATTTTGTCCTTTTCCGGATCACGCCGATCAGAATAAAAAGCAGGAGAACGGCGGCGCACCCCGCAACGATTTTCCACTCGTAACCCATCGATCATTCCTTCGAAGGAACGGAAAAATAGAAGAAAGTATCGTCTTCTCCCGTCTTTTCCATGCCGCTTTTTACGATCATCTTTTCGGACGGAAGATTTTGTTTATAACACCGCGCAACGGGGCGAACGCCGAGGACGTCTTCGGCAAATTTCTTCGTAAGTCCGAACGCTTCGTCTCCGATCCCCTCGCCGTGATAAGCCGCCGCGACGCGGCAACCGATCTCCGCCGTACCGCCCATCGTAAACCGATAAACGATCGTTTCGCCGATCATTTTACCGCCTTGATCGATCGCAAAATTGACGGCGTCTCCCACAGTATAATCAAACGCCTGGCGATCGTAAAAAGTATTTTCGTCGATCTGCCCGGTAATGCTTTCGTCTTCCCGATAATCGTAACCCCAGAAACGGTTGTTGTCGTCGTCGAGAGAGAGAGCAAGATAATCGGGTTTATCTTTTTCCGTCATCTTGCGCAGCGAGATCCTTTCACCCTTTATCGTCGGGATCTCCGCAAGGTGACAGACGGGAGAATTTACCTTGACCAGATATTTATTCACCATCCGCACGGGATGATACTGCGTTTTCGAAGTTCTGAGCCCCGGATCGTCGGAATCGTCTTCCCGATTGACAAATTCGAGATCTCTGTTTTCAAGAGAGCAGACGAACAAATGAAAAATCGCAGGATACGCGCCTTCGTATTTCCTAAGCGCCTTTTCCGTATGGATCACAAGCATCCTGCCGACGATCTCGCCGATCGTGATCGCCGCGATATTTCCGTTTACGAGAAGAAGACCCGTTTCGAAAGGATAATCAAACAGGCAGTCAAGCAGGTCTTCCGTCTGCAGAAGTTCGCTTTTCTCTTCCTGCCCGCCGTCGCCGTGTTCCCCGCCGTATTCCTTCAGGAAATCACGCACCGCGGGGAGATCGTCTCTTTCGATTTTTCTGAAAACGGCGTTCGGAAACAGGGCGTTGAACTTATGGATATGATTACGTTGTCCCGCATATTTTTTGCCGGCGAAATCATGAATATCTTCATAGCGGTAGAGATAATCGCTCCATTTTCTTTCATAAGCAGACCGGATCGAATAAGGCATGACCCGCCGCAACGTTTCCACACGCGTTTCGTCCGCCCCGTAGATCATCAGCGGAAGATCGTTTTCTTCCGTATATTTCGCAAGCGCGAGAAGGGCGCCCTCTTCATCCTTACCGACGGGATAACTGAACGCCGGCTCTCCCGCAATATTCTGCCTGACGATCAGCGTTTCGTTCTCAACGGCAAACGCAAGATCCACGCCTTTGTGCCAGAGCAGAAAACTTCCGACGGAAACATCGTTGCAAAGCATGTCGCTCTTTGCGATCAAAGGAGCAACCTTAAGCAAATTCTCTTTGGAATATTCCTGAAATACCATAGATCCTCTCTTGTAAAAATGTGTTTGTTTTGAAAAAACGATCCGTTTATCGTTGTTTTTTCATATTTTTAACTATATATCATTGCTTTTTGCGGTTTTGTTTCCGTAAATAATCGCCGAAACGAACATTTCGCCCCTGAAAGACGAAAGAGGGAAAGAAAAATGCAAAATATAAGGCTATAAGTCGATTAAACACCGATTTTATGTATTATTTTCATCAAGCGTCACCGCAATTGCCGAAAAAAGGTCAATCCTCCTCTTCCGGCACCGCAGAAGATATTCCGTCGCGCTTTTCCAGGATCTCAAGCAGTTCCACGATCCTGTCGAGATCGTCCCGCGTGAAATAATCCATATAGATCCTGCCCTTGTTGTCGTTCCCGACGGCAGTCACTTTCGTGCCGAACACCCGTTGCATGCGATCGATCATATCCTTCAGCTCCACGCTGAACGACGGTTTCTTTTTCTTCTTTTCCGAATCGGGCGAGAGAAGACGTTTTACCGCTTTTTCCACGTCGCGCACGCTCATTCCTTCGGCAACGATGCGGCGGGCAAGTTTTTCCTGCGCCGGACGAGGAAGGGAAACGAGAGCTCTCGCATGCCCGGCGGAAAGTTTCCCCGAACCGACATAATCGATCACCACGGGCGAAAGAGTGAGAAGACGCAACGTGTTTGCCACGGTAGAACGACTTTTCCCGATGCGGGCAGACAATTCCTCTTGCGTAAGAGAATATTCGTCCATCAGTTTTTTCATGGCGTTGGCGGCTTCGATCGGATTTAAATCTTCCCTTTGCAGGTTTTCGATCAGCGAAACCTCGCGGATCTCACGCTCGGAATATTTCTTCACGACGGCAGGGATCGTCTTTCTGCCGGCAAGCCTGCTTGCGCGGTACCTGCGTTCGCCCGCGATGATCATATAGCGATTTCCGACGCGACTTACAACGATCGGCATGATCACGCCGTGTTTTCTGATAGAATCGGCAAGATCGGCAAGAGCGTCGCGATCGAATGCTTTCCGCGGCTGGTCGGGATCGGCAAAAACGTCGTCGATCGGCAGTTGCAGAACCGTTTCTTCCCCGCCTTGCGCCGATCCGCCCCGTGCCGGGATCCCCCGTTGCGGCGCGTCTTCGACCGGCAAAACGCTTTCTCTGTCAGCCATATCTTTTTTGTTCGGGTTTTCGCCGTTTGTTTCCTCAAGAAGATCGAAAATATCTTTCTCGTAATTTTCTTTTTCTTTATCCGCCATAAGTACCTCGCGAAGGAAGGTAAAAGAGCACGAAGGCAATACCGATTCCGGTATTGCCCTGGCTTTCCCGCATTGCAGAGAAGGATAAGTTTCCCCGTGCGCGGAGATCATTATTTTAGCCACAGGTGAGATCCGAACCCCGTTAAAACCTGACAAGTTCGCATACAACCGCCACCGGGGCGTTACAAGCATATATAACGGATCCGCAATCCCGCCCAAGAATCAGGCGTTGTCGTCTCCCGCGGTCGGCATGTGCGGCGTATCGTCGCCGGACGAAGAAGATTTCCCGTTTTCCGCATCCGCACCGTTCTCCGCATTTGCGGGCGCGTTGTTACCTGCCGGAACTTCCGTATTCTTCATTGTGCCTTCCGCACGTTTAAAGGGATTTTCCTTTCGTTCCGCGTCGCGCGCGTCCATGGTGGAAATAATGGTCTGCACGTCCGTTCCCGCCATGATCATATCCACTTCGTCCTGATAAATGGTCTCGCGTTCGATCAGAAGCCTTGCCATATTATCGAGAAGATTCTTGTTTGCGGTGAGCAGTTCTGTTGCCTTCGCATAAGCGGTTTTGATGATCGCTTCCACCTCGTCGTCGATCAGCGCCGCGACCGATTCGCTGTAATTTGATTTTGTCTGATAATCTCTGCCGATAAACACCTGATCGTTGCTTCCATAGTTTACGGGTCCGATCTTATCGCTCATACCCCATTCGGTCACCATTTTTCTCGCGCGGTCGGTCACAACGGAAATGTCGTTCGAAGCGCCGGAGGAAATATCTTTAATGATGATCTCTTCCGCCACTCTGCCGCCGAGGGTCATCACGATATCGTCGAGCAGTTTGGATTTTTCAACGTGATTGTCGTCGGAATCGGGTCTGGTCATCGTGTACCCCGCAGCCATGCCGCGCGGAATGATGGAAACCTCCTGTACGGGATCGCAATGAGGAAGAAGCCTTGCGAGGATCGCGTGCCCCGATTCGTGATAAGCGGTGATCCGTTTGTCCGTTTCGGTCACGAGACGGCTCTTTTTCTGCGGTCCCATGATCACTTTGTTGATCGCCTCGTACAGATCGACGTTGGTGATCGCCTTTTCGTTCTTTCTCGCAGCGAGAATAGCGGCTTCGTTCAGAAGATTCGCGATGTCCGCGCCGGAGAACCCCGCCGTCATGCGGGCAAGAACTTTAAAGTTGACGTCCGCCGCAAGCGGTTTGTTTCTCGCGTGAACTTTCAGGATCGATTCTCTGCCGCGAACGTCCGGCATATTGACGTAGATCTGACGATCGAATCTGCCCGGGCGCATCAACGCCGGATCGAGAATATCCGCGCGGTTGGTCGCCGCCATGATGATAATGCCTTCGTTGGCGTCGAAACCGTCCATCTGCACAAGCAGCTGATTGAGCGTCTGTTCGCGCTCGTCGTTACCGCCGCCGAGCCCTGCGCCGCGCTGACGTCCGACGGCGTCGATCTCGTCGATGAAGACGATACACGGCATACTCTTTTTCGCCATATTGAACAAGTCTCTCACACGGCTTGCCCCTACGCCGACAAACATTTCCACAAAATCGGAACCGCTGATTGAGAAGAAGGGAACGTTCGCTTCTCCCGCAACGGCTTTCGCAAACAGCGTTTTACCCGTTCCCGGAGGCCCTACGAGAAGAACGCCTTTCGGGATCCTCGCGCCGAGGGAAGAGAACTTACGCGGGTTTTTCAGAAATTCCACAACTTCCTGCAGTTCTTCTTTCTCTTCTTCCGCGCCGGCTACGTCGGAGAAACGGACTTTTACGTTCTGGTTCACGCGGGCTTTCGTCTTACCGAAGTCGAGCGCGCCTTTGTTGCCGCCGTTCACCTGACGCATAAACACAAACACGACCACAAGCCCGACGCCGAGCATGAGAAGAGGCATGATCAGGCTCGAGAAGAAGGAACCGGAATTCGGGTCTTCGCAATCGAACACGACGCCGTTCACCTTCAGAACCTCGATCTCGTTCTGAAAAGCGTTCGTCGGGAAAAGATTCGCCGTGTATTTCAGCGCGTATTTCCCGTTGGAAAGTTTGGTGTAGCCTTTCAGCGTGTAAGTATCGATCACGATTTTATCGATATAATATTCGCTCGAAGTGGACGTTTTCTTCACAAACGTGATTTTCGGTTCGGTCTCGCCCTCTTCCAGCTTATACTCGATGCCGGCGAGCCTGAAAAATTCGGTCGTCTCCTTTTTCTCCGATGAGGAGATCAGCCTTCCCGCAAGAACGAGAACGCCGATCACCGCAACGAGGATCACGGCGATCACGACGATCGTTTTGGTTGACTTTTTCATGATACCTCCTGACTATTTACGATGCGGAAAGCCGCCTTTCGGCAGCGATCGGATCGCGCGTTTGTCCAAAACCCGATTTTCACACAGCCGGACAGCACCCCGTAACGCCTAAAAAAACCGGCAGGGCACCTTTCCGATCCGCGAATCGGTTCCCGACAAAACGCATAAACACTAAGTTATTATATTGCGTATAACACTAAGCTATTATATTCTTATTTTAGCATATTTAAAGCAAAAATACAATGGCTTGGCGGAAATTTCCCTCTTTTAACCTATTTTTCATAAATTTCTTTTGCCTTTCCTTTTCCGGCGTTTTTCGCCCCTTTCCCGCTATCTTTCTCCCTTTTCCGGGGCATCCTTTTCCCCTTGCGGACATAAAAAAATATATCCGACGCTCCTCAGGAGTTTCGGATATATTTGGTGGACAGGGGTGGATTCGGACCACCGAAGTCAGGTGACGACAGATTTACAGTCTGTTCCCTTTGGCCGCTCGGGAACCTGTCCGTATTATGGAGCTGGCGATTGGAATCGAACCCACAACCTGCTGATTACAAATCAGCTGCTCTGCCAGTTGAGCTACACCAGCGAAAAAATCAAAAAAAATGGTGCCTTAGGGCGGAATCGAACCACCGACAGAGGGATTTTCAGTCCCTTGCTCTACCGACTGAGCTACCAAGGCAAAACCCCCTTTCGGGGAATAAAAAATGGCGACCTGGATGGGGTTCGAACCCACGACCTCTAGCGTGACAGGCTAGCGTTCTAACCAGCTGAACTACCAGGCCATATATATTTTTTGATTTTTTAACGTTTGGTGGGCCTTCAAGGACTCGAACCTTGGACCAACCGGTTATGAGCCGGCCGCTCTGACCAACTGAGCTAAAGGCCCGAACGAGTCTCCGTGGTCGGGGTGAAGAGACTCGAACTCCCGACCCCATGGTCCCAAACCACGTGCGCTACCAACTGCGCTACACCCCGTCGATTCAATTTCAACGCTCGTATATAATACCATACGAACACACCGTTTGTCAAGCGTTTTTCCGATAATTATAAAAGAATTTTTTCTTCGGTTTTATTTGAGATATCGCGTTTTTCTTTCCCCTCTGTCGCCCTCTTTTCCGCAGCGGAACAACCGTCGTCGCCGATCGGAGTTTTTCCCTTTAAAATGTGGAAAACAGGCGTTCCTTTCGGGTTGTTTTTGTTTAATTCAACAAAAAACAACACAACCAAACGAAAAACAAAAAATTTCAGCTCCTTTTTACGGAAAAACGATTGACTTGTTTTTCTCTTTCATGTTATACTATATTATAGAAAAGTATCCGCGTCTTTTTCGTTTTCCCCCGCGGAAAGGGGGTCGGAAAACAAAAAAGGCGACAAAACAACATAAAATTTTCGGGTTTCCCGATAACGGAGGAAAAATGTCGGAATATTATTCGGAAAGAATCAGAAAATCGGACAGGATCGACTTTTTAAAAGAAACCTTATTCCGTGAAATGCCGCAAATCGAAGCGGACAGAGCCGTTCTTCTGACGGAAAGTTATCGCAAAACGGAAAACGAGCCGGTCATTCTTCGCCGCGCGCTCGCTTTTAAGCATATTCTCGAAAATCTGCCGATCACGATCAGAGACAAAGAACTGATCGTCGGCGCGACGACCGTTCACCCCCGTTCCTGCCAGATCTTCCCCGAATTTTCGTTCGAATGGCTGGAAAAGGAATTCGATACGGTAGCGACGCGCTCCGCAGATCCGTTTTATATTTCCGAAGAAACCAAACGGAAACTGAAAGACGTTTTCCCTTACTGGAAAGGAAAAACGACGAGCGAACTCGCAACGGCGTATATGACCAACGCGACCCTCGTCGCCATGGCGCACAACGTGTTCACGCCGGGCAACTATTTCTATAACGGCATCGGGCACGTGACGGTCGATTACGGCAAAGTTCTGAAAGAAGGATATTCCGGCATCATCGCCGAAGCGAAAGAAGCCCTTGCGAAACTCGTCGTGGGAGACGGGGACTATTGCAGAAAAAGCTCCTTCCTTCGCGCCGTGATCATCTCGTGCGAAGCGGTCATCGCCTACGCGAAGAGATATTCCCGCCTTGCCGCCGAACTCGCCGCAAAAGAAAGCGACCCCGTAAGAAAGAAAGAACTTGAAAGAATTTCGGCAAACTGCGCCAAAGTTCCCGCATACGGCGCGACCGATTTTTACGAGGCGTGCCAGAGTTTCTGGTTCGTTCAGATCTGTATTTCCACCGAATCGAGCGGTCACTCCATTTCTCCGGGAAGATTCGACCAGTATATGTACCCGTATTATCTCGCAAGCCGCAAAAACGGCATGACGAGAGAAGAAGCGCAGGAGCTGATCGACTGCGTATGGGTAAAACTGAACGATATCAACAAGTGCCGCGACCAGGAATCGGCGAAAGGTTTCGCGGGATACAGCATGTTCCAGAATCTGATCGCCGGCGGGCAGACGAAAGAGGGCGTAGACGCCACCAACGATCTTTCCTTTATGTCGATCACGGCGACGGAACACGTATTCCTGCCGCAACCCTCTTTCTCGGTGAGAGTATGGAACGGTTCCCCGCATGATTTTCTGATCCGCGCCGCGGAGCTGACGAGAACGGGGATCGGTTTCCCCGCATATTATAACGACGAGGTGATCATTCCCGCGCTGATGTCGAGAGGGCTTACCCTGGAAGACGCGCGCGAATACAACATTATCGGCTGCGTGGAACCGCAGAAATCGGGCAAAACGGACGGCTGGCACGACGCCGCCTTCTACAACACCCTTCGCCCGATCGAAATGGTCTTCTCGGACGGTTATGAAGGAGGCGAAAAAGTCGGTCTTCAGACAGGCGCCGTCGAGAACATGACGTCGTTCGAACAATTCTACGACGCTTACAAAAAACAATCCGATTATTTCGTGGAACTTATGGTCGACGCGGACAACGCGATCGATGCCGCGCATGCGGAAAGATGCCCGCTGCCTTTCCTGTCTTCCATGATCGAAGACTGCATCGGCAGAGGGAAGAGCGTGCAGGAAGGGGGCGCCGTTTATAACTTTACGGGCCCGCAGGGTTTCGGCATCGCAAACCTGACCGACGGTATGCTCGCGATCAAAACCCTTGTATTCGACGAAAAGAAATACACGCTTGCGGACTTTAAAGAGGCAATGCTCAACAACTACGGCAAACCCCTTTCGGACGAGCAGGCGGAAAAACTGACGGTTGAGATCTGCAAACAGGTAGAAAACAGCAAAAAACTTACGCAGGCAGAGGTCGCAAAAATCTTCACTGCGGTCAAAAACGGCGTTGCGGACGAAAGCAAAAAAGAGAAATACCTCAAACTGCTTTCGGACATCGAAGCCCTTCCCAAGTACGGCAACGACGTGCCGGAGGTAGACGCTTTCGCAAGAAAAGCCGCTTATATCTACACGAAAGAGATCCAGAAATACACCAACCCGAGAGGGGGCAGATATCAGGCGGGAATGTATCCCGTTTCGGCGAACGTTCCCCTCGGCGCGCAGACGGGCGCAACCCCGGACGGAAGACTCGCTTTCACCCCCATTGCGGACGGTGTTTCCCCCGCGGCGGGAAGAGACGTGAACGGACCTACCGCGTCCTGCAACTCCGTCTCTACGCTCGATCACGGCATCGCTTCCAACGGAACGCTGTTCAACATGAAATTCCATCCGTCGGCGCTGGCGGGCACGAACGGGCTTGAAAACTTCGTTTCCCTCGTACAGACTTATTTTGACCGCAAGGGCAGCCATATGCAGTTCAACGTGGTTTCGAGAGAAACGCTGAGAGACGCGCAGAAGCATCCCGAAAACTATAAAGGGCTTGTCGTACGCGTCGCCGGGTATTCCGCTCTGTTTACTTCTCTTTCGAGAAGTCTGCAGGAAGATATCATCAACCGTACCGAACAGGGAGGCTTTTAATGGACGACCTGAAGGTTCGCGGCAGAATTTTTAACATTCAGCGGTTTTCCGTACACGACGGAAAGGGCATCCGCACGATCGTTTTCTTTAAGGGGTGTCCGTTGCGCTGTAAATGGTGCTGCAACCCAGAATCGCAGAACTTTTTCCCCGAAAAAATGAAGGAAAACGGAAAAATAAAAGACGTCGGAAGAGACGTCACCGTAGCGGAAGTTCTTGCGGAAGTGGAAAAAGACAGAGATTATTATCGTCGTTCCGGCGGAGGAATGACCCTTTCGGGGGGCGAATGTTTCGCACAACCGCAATTCTGCGAAGCCCTTTTGCGCGCGGCAAAGGAACGAGGCATTTCAACCGCCGTGGAAACGACTTCTTTCCCCGATTATTCGATCATCGAAAAGTGCCTGCCGTATATCGATATTTATATGACGGACATCAAACAGCTTGACGACGCGAAACATCGCACGTTTACGGGGCAGTCCAACAAGTCGATCTTATCCAACATTGCGAAAGTCGTAAAAAGCGGGGCAAACGTGATCATCCGAATCCCCGTCGTTCCGACCGTAAACGCAACGAAAGAGGATATCCTCGCCATTGCCACGTTTGCAAAAACGATTGGCGTAAAGGAATTGCATCTTCTCCCTTATCACCGCATCGGCATGGATAAATACGCAGGGCTCGGAAGAGATTATCAATTAAAAGAGCTTCTTCCCCCGGAAAAAGATCTGATGCAGACCCTGCTCGAAACGGTAGAATCCGTAGGGCTGAAAAGCCAGATCGGCGGCTGAAATTTCGCGTTTTGCGATTATCCTTTCTATTGTTAAAAACTTCATTCTTATTATCTTCGTAAGTCCTGCTTATTGCCGGACTTACGAAGGGTCTGAATACAAAAACGCCATTCTCGTCATTCTGAGCCGACCCGCTTTGCCCGGCTTACAGAGGATCCGAGAATAAAAACGCCATTCTCGTCATCCTGAGCCGACCCGCTTTGCCCGGCTTACAGAGGATTCGAGAATAAAAACTCCATTCTTGTCATCCTGAGCCGACCCGCTTTGCCTGGCTTACGAAGGATCTGAGAATGGCGTTTTTTATGTATTCTATATTTCCGGTCTTGCGTCCTTATGACCGATCAAGGCATATTTCCTGTCATCTTCGTAAAATATATCATTTTGAGATCCTTCCCGGGCAGGCTTTTTCTGCACCTCGGCGGTGCCGCCCCCTTTTTGTCCTTCGGACATTTTTCCCGTTTCATCGGGAAAATTCACAGATCAGGAGGACAAAATGATATATTTTTTATCGACCACAAAAGAAAAACTTTCAGATTATATTTGTTTGTGGCGTTTTCTTGTCTCTGTCAGCCCGTCAGGCGAGGCAAAAACTCGGAAGTATTTCCTACAGGTCAGGATGACAAAATGCTATCTTTTCGTCGAAGCATTTTTTATAAAACAAACCGATAAGCAACTTATAGACCCACTTTAAGCATTTTTCAGAAAACCGATTACGGTCAGGCAGTAGCCGTCTGTCTCGCTTTGCCTTTCTTTTCGAGAGACATGCGCACGTCGCGGCACATTTCGTCAAATTCCTCGTCCGTTTCTTCGAGTTCCACGTTATCCAGGATATTCTGCAAGCGATATTCCTTCACGAGATAGCGCACGGTATTTCTTCCGATCACAGCGGTAAGGGTCGCGTTGCCGAGCCCCTGAACGGAGCTGTCTACCAGAGCGGAGATCGCGCCGCCGAGCAGAGGAATCCCCTTTGCAACGTCTCCCATTGCCTTAACAACGCTGTTTCCGACCTTCACGCCGCCAAGCCCGTACGCCACCAGAGAATTGGAAAGAACCTTTGTGAAAATGCGGACGAGCTTACCTTCGGACGGACGAAAACCGTACAGAAAGATGATATCTTTTACCATTTGAAGATTGATCGCCGTAACCAGCAGACTGTCGACAAGTTCTTTCTGAGAGATCGCGGAATACATTCCCGATTTCAGGGCGCATTTCGATATGATATCGCGGGACGCTTTTTTTACGTCTCCGTCGTAAATATCGTTGAGGGCATTTTTCAGATCTTCCTCGTTTCCGTTTTTCCTCGCAAACATCAGCTCCTTCACGGACGAATCGGAATACCATCCGCCTTCTTCTACCGTAATATAACAATCGATGATCTTATCCGCAAGGTTTTTCCTTACGCGCGCGTTATGCCTTTTTGCCGCGAGAAGATTATGCACGTTCACGCGGGTCTCAAAAGAATCCGCAAGGCGGATCTTTACGATCGGCACAACGAAAAACACGACGTACGCCACGGCAAGGATCCCCGCCGCTGCGTAACCCGCGTAGCGATTGATCTCATAAAACTCTTTAAAAATAAGGAAAGCGCACAAAAAGAGAAAGACGGCGAGAACGAAAATAACGGTATTAAGCACCCCTTTCGCTCTTTTTCTGCCCGTTTTTTCGGAATATTTTTCCTCGTATTCGTAAACCGTCATGCGAGGTTGCTCTTCGGTTTCTTTCCGATTGTTCCTTTTCATAGAAAAACCTCCTTCCGATATGAATAAAAGCCGCCGGAAACAATATTCCCGCGGCTTTTCCCGTTTTTTATACCGGACAAGAGTAATACGAACCTTGTCCGGCATACTTAAGCTCACCGTTCGGTTTGCTTATGCTTTTTTCTGATTTTCTTCCCACTTCGTCTTCTTGAAAGCGTTTACGCCTACGCTCGAGGGCTGATTCGAGATCGTTTCGAGAACGGAGCACCCGTAGAACGCGCCTTCGCCGACTTCGCTCACGTTGGTAAGATCGATCGCGGTCAGTCTCTTCGTGCAGGAAGAGAAGGCAAATTTACCGATCGTCGTATCCGCCGCGGAGAAGGTAACGGCACGAAGAGCGGTGCAGCCTTTGAACGCATTGTTTCCGATCGAAGTTTTCACGGAGAAGGTTACGGAATCAAGAGAAGTGCACCCGTTGAACGCGCTTTCGCCGATTTTCGTTGCCGCGAGAGAAAGAGCGCTATTTACCCCGTAATTATCCAGAACGCCGAGAGAAGTGCATCCGTTAAACGCATTGTCTCCGATCGTTTCGACTGCGGAAAGATCAACGTTTTTCAGGGACGTGCAAGACTGGAAAGCCGCGCTTCCGATTTTCTTCGCACCGCCGATACCGATCGTTTTCAAGGAAGAACAACCGTAAAACGTATCTGCCCCGATCTCGTCGATACTACCGCTTAAAGTAATCGTTTCCGCCATGGTCACGTTGTAGAAAGAATAGGGAGCAACGGCGTAAACGCTCGTGTCGAACGACGCGGTGTAAACGGTATTTTCCCCCGTGTACGTATCGTCTACGTAAACGATTTTGTCTTTCCCGTCTTCGTCTTTTTCGTAAATATACTTCTTCGTTTCGGAAGAAACTTTATTGTCTCCCGTGATCGTAACCGATTTCAAAGAGGACGGAATATAATAGGTGGCGGAATTATCGCTCGAACCTTCGTTGTAGTTCTGCGCGCAGGACGTCAACCCGTCGGAAGAAGTCGTTCCGAAAATATATCCGAACGATTTTTCGCCGTTCTTCGCGCCGAGTTTTTTTCCGGCAAACGGAAGGGTGATCGTCTTCAGAGAAGTAAGACCCGAGAAAGAGCCGAGTCCGATCTCTTCGACGTTGCTTTTCACTTCGATCTCTTCGATAAAGGCAAGATCCACAACGGCGTCCGCCGCGATCTTCTTCACCGTTTTCCCTTCGTGCGTTTCGGGAATCGTGAGTTTTCTCACCGTTTCTTTGGTATATTTGACGGCGGGAGCCTCATAAACGCCTTCCACCGCGGTATTGAACAGTTCCGCAAGCCCTTCGTAATCGTTCTTTTCGATCAGAGTTTTCGCTTTATCGGAAACGGTGACGCCGGAAAGAACGTAATAGGTCTCCGCCGTTGCTTTTTCGTCGTTCGTTTCTTCTTTTTCGAGCGTATACTTGAAAGAAATAGGCGCAACGTTGCCGCTGTCGCTATTTTTCGTGCCGCATCCGATCATCGAAAAAGCCGATACGGATACAAGCAATAACGCAAATAAAATGCCGATGATTTTTTTCATCCTTTTGCTCCTTGCAAATCGCGCGGGAACCCCCGCTATCCTTATAGTCTATAAAATTTTACCATTTCGCACGCTTTTTGTCAATGGTTCTCGTCGGAAATTTACGTATTTCGCCGAAATTTTATGAAAGAATCGCCCGCACGTGCGCGCGGAATACCGTCTTTTCTTTTTTTTCCCTTTTTTTCTCCCTTTTTCAAAGAAAAATCTCTCGGTCTTTTTCCCGTCTCTTCCGATCGTTATTTCAATCTTCCTTTCTCTCTGTTCCCGTATTTCCCCGAAAAAAAACAAAAACCGGTTTCTTCCGCTTGAAAGAAAACGAGAAAAGTGGTATACTATGTCATACAACCTAGGCCCGACGGAAAAAACCGCCGCAAACAAAGAAACGGAGAAGAAAAAATGAACGCGAAGGAATCGGCTGTCGCCGCACAGGAAAGATTATCCCCTTACGGGGCAAAACTCGTTTATTACGGAGAGATCCCGCTCGTCGGGATCGAAAACGCCGATCCCGGAAAAACGGCGGTCCTGACTTTTTATGAAAAGGAAATCGTTTTCGAATTTTCTTTTCACACGGCTCATTTTCTGCCGGAAGACCTGCCGCTCGCACTGAGCACGGCGGAAAAATTTTTAAAGGGCGAGCTGTGCGCGGTCGAATTCTTTTTAAACGGAAAAAGCCTGTTCGGTGGGGCAAGAAATAGCTCTATAAGCGGTTTAAACAACATTTCTTCCTTCTGTTCCTTTTATGCGGGCGGAAACGGCGAGGCGGCTGAAAAGGTGATGAACCTCCTTCGCCGAGGAGATATTTCCGTAAAAATACGAGGGATCGCGCCTTCTCTCGACAGAGATTACGACCCGCCTTTCGGAGATACTTTTTCTTTCTCCTTTCCCGCAAAGACGGCGGAAAAAACGGATACCACGGAGAGTAAATAATGGTTAAACTTTGGTTTAAGGTAATGAAAAACGATAAGATAATTAAGCAGACGGTATATGAAAACGAAGAGAAATTCACTTACTCTCACTTTCATCAATACGTTTCGGAGGGTTGTTACGAACTCGATCTCGCAACTCCCGTCATCGTGAAAAACCATCTGTTCAATTTTGCCAAATACAACGGCGTAAAATTCGTAAAAAGCGATTTTTTAGAACCGATCGATTTCGACCGCCTCGTCGTGGAAAATCTCGACCGCTGAATCCGTAGCCATCCGGACTTCGGTTGATAGCAAGGGTTTATTCAAACAGACACTCCCTTGACGGCGTTTTTTCAAAGACAAACAAACAAAAAGATCCGATTATCGGCTTATAGCCTTCGATCGGATCTTTTCTCTTTCTTTTGATTTCCGCCGTTTGCGGCGTTACGGAAAGGTTCCGGATAGTCATCCGGACGGACGAGATTATTCTTCCGTGTTCGTTCCTTCCGTTACGGGCGTTTCTTTGTCCTTGGGAGCGTCTTTCAGACTATTCCCGAGGAAGGTTCCGAAACCGCTCGTTTTCGGACGAGGCTGGCGGAGAGCGGCGTCTCTGTCGTATTTTTTGAACCCGCCGTTGTTGCGGTTATAACCGCCTTCGCGGTTGTAATCCTTTTTGTAACCGTCGCGATTGTAAACGCGGGTCGCGCCGTAGTTATTGCGGTTGTATCCGCCCTCTCTGCGGTATCCGTTTTCGTTCTGTTCGCCGTCGGTCGTTTTTTCTTCGTCGGCGTTATTATATTTTCTGTAACCGCCTCTGTTATTATAACCGCGATAACCGTTGTTCCCTTCGTCTTCGCCGTACTTTCTCTTTCCGCCGAAATTTCTTCCGCCGTTATTGTTATATCTCGGCGTATAAGGTTTCATGTTGTTCGGAATGATCGCAACGTAGCGGTTGGGTTCCTTTCCTTCGGACTGCGTTTTTACGTCCTGGCTGTCCGCAAGAGCGGAGTGAAGGATTCTTCTTTCATACGGGTTCATAGGCTCCAAAGTAACCTTTCTGCCCGTTCTGACGGCTTTAGCGGCGAGTTTGTTCGCAAGAGAGATCAACGTTTCTTCTCTCTTCTCTCTGTATTCTTCGCAGTCCACCACAACTCTTCTGTATTCCTCTCTGCCCGTGTTGGCAACGGCGCCGGCAAGGCACTGAAGAGCGTCTAAAACTTCCCCTCTGTAACCGATCAGAGAAGAGGAGCGTTCGGCGATCAGGTTGATAACGACTCTTTCGTCCTCTTCTTCGAGAACGCATTTCGCCGTCACCTTCATCAGATCGAACAGCCCGTCGAGAAAATCGACCGCGCGTTCGCCGTCCGACCTTTTCTTTCCGATTTCCACCTTAGCTTTTTTCGCGTTGATCCCCAAAAATCCTTTCGTAGGTTCTTCCAGAACTTTGATTTCCGCCTCGTTCTCGGTGATACCCTCTTCCTTAAGACCGCTCTCGATTGCTTCCTGAACGGTTTTTCCGTAATAAATAGCCATGATTTCTCCTTTATGTCTTTATATCCCGTAGACCCGGCTTTTATCTTATTCCGGGTCCGGATTTTCTTTTAACGTTTTTTTCCGTATTTCTGCTTCGCCGCTTTTTCCGCCGCGAGAGCTTCCATTTTCTTCTTGAAGGATTTTTCCACAAATAAGTTGATAAGAAGGGTGAATCCCGTGGACAGAATCGAGCTCGTTACCATATAAATGGAGAACGCCGCCGAATACATGAAAGCGAATACGCCGAACATGATCGGCATCATCCACGTCATCATCTTCTGCGTTGCCGCCGCTTGTCCGTTTTCGCCGTCCACCGTAGAAAGCTGCATCTGCGTTTTCTGCGTTTTGTTCATGATCAGCGTAGAGCCGAGCATGGTGAGGATCGATAAAGCGATCAGCACGAAATAACCGTTGCCTTTTCCGAAACCGGTCTCCTTTTCCGAGGAAAGAAGATAGGTGATCTCGTTATAAGCGTCTTCCGTAAGAGTTCCCACGTTATCCGCGTTTTTATCTTCGCCGCAACTTCCGCAGCCGGTCGCCCTCATGGAATTCGTGAAATCTTTATAGGTGGGCAACGCTCTCGAATACGGATTATCCGTCACCCACAGGTTTTTGACCCACGGGAAAAGAACGGAATCGGAACGGTTTTCGTAATAAGAATCTTTCGCGGCAAGACGGGCGGAGTTTTTCACCGTTTCGTTCATGTAATCTTCCACGACGGCGGAAACGGCTTGCTGCGCGACGAAGGCGCCCGCTTCCTTCTGAAATTTTTCGTTCAGAGAAGAATCTTCTTTTAAAACCTTTTCGTAATTCACGCGATAGGTTTTGATCTCTCCTTCTTCCGTCGTTTCTTCCGTGATATACGATTTCAAAGCGTCGTTCGCGGCGTTATAGAAATCTTCCAGACTCACGATCGTATCGTTTTTCACGATCCCCTGCGATTCCATGGAAGTTTTTTCCGTCGCGCTCAGTTTGCCGATCAGAAACTTATCCACATCCACGTTGATAAGTCCGTTCAGATCCGCATTGTCCGCATCGTAACCGCTTTCGCCGAAATAAGAAGCTACTTTTTCATATTTCTTTAAAAAACCGTCGTTTTTGACGAACGATTTATACACGGAAAGGTCGGAGTTTTTTTCGGAAGAATAATCGGGAAACAACGCTTCGTATCCCTTTTGTTTCAGGGCGTTGTTGATCTCCGGAAAATATTCGTTTCCTTCTCCTTTTATAAGAAGACCCTCTTTCTCCGATTTTTCGATCGACTGCGTATACGCCGCGCCCATCTTATTGAAAACTTCCTTATCGGTATATTTCGAATAAGAGTTGAACGCCGCGATAACGATGAAGAAGAATATCAGGGTAACGATGGTCGGCAGACAGGAAGAAAAGGCGGAATACCCGTTCTTCTTGTATAAAGCCATCATTTTCTGTTGATAAAGCTGCTGGTTGTTTGCGTATTGTTTCTGTAATTTTTCGAGATCCTCTCTCATCATTTCCATTTTGAGAGAGTTTTTCTTCATCGAAGTTCTCGAAACGATATCCAGAGGCAACGTGATAAGTTTGAGGGCGAGGGTAAACAATATGATACCGAACCCTACGTCCCCCGCAAACGATACAAGCCAGCTGATAATTTTACAGATCCATTCGTAGCTCAGGCTGACCGCGCCGAACCCGTCTCCGAAGGACGTTATTCCCGTTATCGAGGCAAGAACGTTAATCAAATTTTTACTCCTGTGATTGAAATTTTTACCGGCAAAAAAAAGAACCCGAAGCTCTTCCGCTCCGAATCCTTCGGTTTCGCCGCCTCACTGCGGTTCCTTTGAATTTTTTGCGGTCTGCCGTAAAAGATTACCCGTTTTTCAAAGAAAAAATTCTTCTTTCTCCGACGTGAAATTCATAAAAGCCATTTCTTTTTTCCGATCGGATCGGGAACGGGGTCGAAACCACCCTTGTTCAGGGGATTACATCTTAAAATGCGCCATACGATCAATATAAAAGCGCAGAATAAATTATGCTTCTCGAGTGCTTCTATCGCGTAAACGCTGCAGGTCGGTCTGAAAATACACCCGCTCCTGATCCCGGGCGAGAGGTATTTTTTGTAAAATTTAAGAACACTGATCAGTATTTTTTTTACCACCGACGGTCAATTTCTCCCTTGCAAATACGGAACGGATATCTTTCCGGTATACCGAAAAACGGTAATCGTTTTTGTCCGGGCAGACACGGGGAACGATCACGATATGATAATTCCCGACGATTTTTCGGGTCTCTTCCCTCATCGCCGCGCGGATCAACCGTTTCACGCGGTTTCTCACGACGCTGTTTCCGTGCTTTTTGCCGACCGATATCCCGATCCTCGTTTCCTTTGCGGGAGAATACAGAATCATCAAAGATCCCGAAAATCCCTTTTTCCCTTTTCTGAAAAGACGGTCGAAATCGCTTTTTCTTTTTAACGAGTACCGCAATTTAGTTTTCTGCTCAGTAGGTCAGACGTTTACGACCCTTGTTTCTTCTTCTCTTGAGAACTTTTCTCCCGGAAGTGGTAGACATTCTCTTTCTGAATCCGTGGACCTTGTTTCTCGTTTTCTTTTTCGGCTGATACGTTCTTTTCATAAATATAGCTCCCTGTTGTTTATTTTTCCGGACTTTCTCTTTCAGCTTTGCCCGTCAGCTTTCTCTTTTCGTCATTGAAAACGATTGCGATCCGCTTTTGCGCCCCGCAATTTCCTCCGTTTTATAACGATGCTTTAGTATTATACTTTTTTTTCTCTTTTTTGTCAACTTTTATAAACAAGTTTCCCGTTTTTTTTCTTACGGAAAGATTTCCGCTTAAAAATAAGGAAAAACGATCCTTTTAAACTAACGTTTTTCTTCCCCTTTTATACGTTCAGGCGGATGGGAAGGATCAGATAGAGGTAATCTTCTCCCGAACATGGCTTGATCACGCAGGGCGAGATGGGATTGTTCAGATAAACGTTCACAAAATCGTCTCCCGCGGCGCGGAGTGCGTCGCACAGATATTTCGAGTTGAATGCGATCACGATATCTTTCCCTTCCATGTTCGCTATTAAAGTTTCGTTTACGTTACCGGATTCGGAATTGGCGGAAATATTGACAAATCCCTCTTTAAAATCGAGTTTTACGAGATTTTTGGATTCTCTCGCCACGACCGTCGCTCTGTCGAGACTGTTAAGAAGAGCCGCTCTTCCCACGCTTACCGTCGTAATGAATTCCTTCGGAACGATCTGCAGGTAATTGATAAACTCTCCCTCTAAAAGACGGGTGATAAAAATGGTTCCGTCCACTTCTACCTTCAAAGCGTTTCCTTCCGACCGGACGGTGATCTCTTCTTCGTCTTTTTCGAGAAGTCTCGTGATCTCGGTGAGAGAGCGCGCGGGTACGATCACTTTGAAATCGCCGGTGGATTCTTTCACCTGTTTCTTCGCGACCGCAAGACGGAAACCGTCCAGAGCCACGCACGTCAGAACGTTATCTTTCAATTCCGTCAGACATCCTTTCAGAATGGGGCGGCTCTCGTCCGTCGAACAACAGAAAGAAGTCTTCATGACGGCGTCCTTAAAATCTTTCTGCAATAAGGTAAACGATTTTTCGTTGATATTTTTTGAAATTACGGGAAATTCTTCCGCGCCGAGTACGGAAAGATAAACTTCGGAAGACCCGTACACGATTTTCAGCCTTCCTTCTTCCGCCATATTGAGTTCCACCTGGTCTTCCGTTTCCAGTTTTTTCACGAGTTCGGCGAAAAGTTTGCCCGGAACGACGGTATCTCCTTCGAGAAAGGTTTCCGAACGGATCGTTTTTTCGATCGCGATCTCCGTATCCGTGGCGGAAAGGGTAAGCTCGTCTCCGCGGACGGAAAGTTTGATACCTTCCAGGACGGGGTTCGTCGTTTTCGAGCTGATCGCTTTGGATACCTTCATGACTGCGGAAGACAGGTCCGTGCCGTTTACGATGATTTTCATGACTTAAATACCTTTTATTGATAAATTTATAACAGTAGTAATAATAGGCTGACGTTTAAATGTGCATAACTCGTTTTAAACAACAAAAATTTCAGATAAAACAAGAAATTTTAAGTGTTTATAAACGGTGGAAAACCCGAGATTTTCTGTGGATGAGGAGAGGAGAAAAAGTGGAGAAAAACAACTTGTCCACAAAAAGAAGAAAAGTAAAACATCGATTCGCGGGAAATTTTCCGACGGATAAAAAGTTCTTTAATTATTATTATATAGAAAAAGGAAAAAAAAAGCAACAAAAAAACGAACAAAACGGTAAAATCGGGAGAAAGAAAAAGTTGTGAACATAAATTTCCTCAAATATTCCACAATTATCGGAAAACCTTGTTGATAAATGATTGATTTTATGGTAAAATAGAAAAAAAACAGTACGGAAAAACATATGGAAAGTTTGAAAGAAAAAGCCTTGAAATACGGTCTGGAATTGACGGAAGAAGAGGTTAAAAAATTTGAAATTTTCAGAGAAATGCTGAAAAAATACAATAATGAGTTCAACCTGACCGCGATATGCGACGACGAGGGGATAAACGAGAAACATTTTATCGACAGTCTGCTTGGTGTGGAAATGTTCACAAAGAATTCCACAGTGGCGGAAATCGGATCGGGCGGAGGGTTTCCTTCCCTTCCTTTGAAGATCGTACGCGAAGATCTTTCTTTTACCCTGATCGAAGCGACGGGAAAGAAATGCCGCTATCTGGAAAAAGTTATTTCCGAACTCGGGCTGAAAAATATGACCGTTATAAACGGCAGGGCGGAAGAGATCGGAAAAGACCCCGCGTATCGGGAGAGGTTCGACCACGCGACGGCGCGAGCAGTCGCTTCCCTCAATATATTATCCGAATATTGTATGCCGTTCGTGAAAACGGGCGGGAGTTTTATCGCGTATAAAGGAAATGCCGACGAGGAGATCGAAGAGGGGCGAAACGCGGTGAAAATTTTAGGAGGAGAGATCGGAAGAATAAAATCCGCCGAGCTTTCCGACGGATCGGAAAGAAAGATCATAGAGATCGTAAAAAAATCAAAAACGCCGGTCTTATATCCGAGAGGAAACGGAAAAGAGAGAAAAAAACCTCTGTAAATTCGATTATGAAAGGGAAAAGAGGATAATTCCGCCCGCCGAGGGAGTATTTCGGAAAAAAAATTGACAATCCGCGCAAAGGCATGGTATAATCGAACCGTAATTCTTAACTATAAAAAATAAAAGGAAAAAGAAAAATGAAACATGAAAAAGTAAAAAAGAACCTGAAACTCATCGGCTTTATCTGTCTCGCAATCGGTGCCGTTTTAACGATAACGGCGTTCGTTGAATTATTTCAATCCGTAGGCAGCGGTGGGTTTCCCCGTTTGTTCTTTCTCGCGTTTATCGGTCTTCCTCTGATCGGGATCGGAGCGATGTTGCTTTCGCTCGGATATCGCGGCGAACTGATGAAGTACGCAAAAAACGAGGCAGTTCCGATCGTAAACGAAGCCGGGAAAGAGATCTCTCCCGCCGTTCGTGCGGTAGCGTCCGCCGTGGCGGAAACAAAAGAGGAAAGTACGAATTTTATCGTTTGTAAAGATTGCGGAGAGAAGAATCCGGCGGACGGAAAATTCTGCAAGAATTGCGGAAAAGCCTTATACCGCGTATGCCCGCATTGCGGAAAAGAAATTCCGGAAGAGGGTTCTTTCTGTAATTACTGCGGCGAAAAAATAGAAAAATAACGGTTTTCGGATATTTTTGAAAGAGAGTAAAATAAGCCGAAAACAGACCTATAGAGGGATTTATGACGATTTCAAGCTCGAAAAACGCAAAAAAAGCGATCACGGAATTTTTAAAAGAAAATTACGGATACTTTCTGATTTCTGTTTTTATTTACGCCGTTTTCGCTTTTGCTCAGGCGTATTTCGATATATATCCTTACGGGAAGGCGATCATGGCGAGTTACGATCAACTCGCTCAGGTATGCCCTTTTCTGGAACATTATTTTGCCGTGGCGGACGGAACGAGCGGTTTGTTTCACACTTTTTTCGTCGGCGGGGGAATGGACGTTTTCGGGATCCTTTCCTTTTGTACGATCAGTCCGTTTTCCTTTCTTTTTCTGATCGGCGGGCGCGGCAATGCCGTTTATATGGTCAGTTTCGTTCTCCCCCTCAAGGTGATCTGTTCCGGCTTATCCGCGCAATGGTTTGTAAAAAAACATTTTAAAGAGATACCTTCCTACATCGGGGCGGTCATGTCTTTATTGTATGCCTTCGCGGGGTATCTTTACGTTTCCAACACGTATATCAACTGGACGGATCTTATGATCTATATGCCGCTCGTCGGATCCGGCTTCATCCGTTTTGCGAAAGAAGATAAAATCGGTCTTCTTTCTTTTTCGCTTGCGGCGATGATATACACCTGTTTTTCCATCTCTTGTTTTTCTTTCTTTCTCCTCTTTCCATCTCTTGTCCTTTACGTGCCGTTCTGTGTGAAAAAGGAAGAGAGAAAAACGAAGTTAACGAAGTTATGCATGGCTTTTGTAATCGCGGTGACGGCGGCACTGCCCCTTCTTTTTCCTGCGTTTATGGCATATAAAAGCGCGGGAAGAAACACGGGGATCTTCAGCAGAATTTTCTCTTCCTCTATAAACGACGCCACCCCTTTATACGAAAAGTTTACTTATATCGCGGCGGACGGCGTGTTTCTGTTTCTCGCCGTTGTTTATTTTTTCCGGAGCGGAAAAAAAGACAGGACTTCCTACTTCTTGTATGCCTGTCTTGCGATTTATCTTTTTCCGTGCGTGATAGACGAAAGTATGTTGCTTTTAAACGCCGGGTCTTACAATTCTTATGCGTTGCGGTTCGGGTTTTTGGGTGATTTTCTTTTGTTCTATCTTGCCCTGAGGGGAATTTCGGAATATCTCGCGAAGGACGAAACGATCCCCGATATGCCGGTGAAAAAATCGGGTGCGTTCATGGCGTTAACGGCGGCTGCGGTGTTCGGCGGTTCGTTCGGAACGTATCGGCTTTTTCAATATATCCTCAACGGAAAAACGTCTGACGGACAGGTGTTTCAGAAAGGAAAGGCTTTTTATTCTTTCTTTCCCGCGTTCGCTCATTCCGAAGGCGGGCTGGAAGGAACGGCGATCCTTCTCGGGATCACCGTGATCGTATTCGCCTTAGCGGCTGTTTTTCTCGGGCTGAAATTCGTAAAGGTAAAAGACGTTGCGATCCTTCTCTGCATTTTCTCCCTTACCCAGGTTTCCTTTTTCGGGTTTGCTCTCGTAAAAGGAGATCGCCAGGGAGGCAGCGCGGAAAATTACGACAAATACGAAAGTCTGCTTACGCAGATCAACGAAAAGGAAACGGAAGATCCGTATTACCGGCTGAAGGGTTACGATTACTATATCTCTTCCGATTCTCCGCTGATCCTTCGCTATAACGCATACACTTTTTTCAGCTCGATGGCGGATTCGAAAAATCTGACCCCGCCCGTATTCTTCTCTTACGGCGGGAACGATACCAACAGTACGAAGAGTAACCGCGGAAATCTGTTCTCGGACTGTCTGCTCGGTTATAAATACGTCGTTTATAAAACGTCTTCCGTTTCGGCGGCAAACAACCGCTCTTATCTGAAAAAAACGGGGATCACGGAAGACGACTACGTCGTTTACGAAAACACCCTCTGTTTCCCGTCCGCATTTAAAGTGAGCGGCGGAGATATGTCTTTCGAGGGGTTGAACTATATCCGCTCGGTCGAAAAGATTTACTCCTGTTTAAGCGGGGGCGAATCTCCTTTTACCGAGGTTCCTCTTACGGTAAAAAAAGAAGACGACGGGTTTTATACCGTCCTCGCCACGGGCGTCGCGAAATCCGATTTCTATTTTGCCGCGGAATTTCCCGATCTTTCCCGCTACGTCACGACGAACGGTCAGGGAAAAGAGGTTTCCCTTGCCGACCATTACAGCTATAACTACCGCGCCTACCTTTCTTCCGAAACGATCCGGATCAAAGATACGAAAGGAGAACTGACGGAAGAGGATATCGTAAAGTACTGCCACGCGTATTCTATCGAACAGTCGAAGATAGCCTCTTTACAGGAAAAGGCGAAAGAAAACAGAGTAAATTACACGCTGCGGAAGAACGGTATCGATACGGAACCTTTTCTTGCGGAAGAGGGACAATATCTCTTTATGAATTATGCCGATCTCGACGGTTATACCGTTACCGTGAACGGAAAAAAGGCGGAATTTGCCGAATGCGGGCTCGATATGATGCTGATCCCTCTCGAGGAAGGAGAAAACACGGTTAAAATAGAATACAAGTCTCCTTATATCCGCTATATCCTCGTCGGGCTTGCGGTTGCCGTTCTTCTGTCCGCCGCGTGGTTTTTTATTCTCAAAAAGAAACCGGAGATCCTTGTTAAAGTTTCTCCCGTCATTTCCGTTGCGGCATATTCGCTTACGATCCTTCTCGCGATCGCCTTCGCCGCATTCCCCTTCGGCGTGTATCTTTACAAATTGGTTTTATCTTTTCTGTAAGTTCCGCGGGGCGAATACGCACAATTGTATGCTCTTTTTAATTTATTTGATTTATGCCCGGCAAGGTTCGTATTATTCTTGCCCGGCATAACTTGCAGTTAATGTTCTACCTGCTTTTTAATTAAAATTGCTTTTCTGAAAAATGCCCCGAAATTTCGGAAAAGGTCTGATCATGCTAAGATTACCGACGAAAAGGCGTCGCACCCATAAGGAAAGAGAAACGTTATGAAAGAAAACAGAAAATTGTTAAAAGACGTACTCGACGATATTCGTCAGGATATGAGCGACGAAGAAGTTCTTTCTCTGCTTGCCGACCGTAAGATCTCGGTACGCCCCGAAAGCGAGAAAAAATACACTTTCGGACAACGAGCCGCAGATGCTATCGCAAAATTTGCAGGCAGTTGGGCGTTCATTTTTTCGTTTGTCGGCGTTCTTGTTCTTTGGATGGTTATAAATATCATAATGGCGTCAAAAGCATTTGACCCGTATCCGTTCATACTGCTTAATCTGGTATTATCTTGCGTAGCGGCTATTCAGGCACCGCTCATTATGATGAGTCAGAACCGTCAGGAAGAAAAAGACCGCAGAAGAGCCGAAAACGACTATAAAGTCAATCTGAAAACCGAAATTATGATCGAGGCTCTATGCCAGGCAAGAATAATACGAACCATGGTCTGACGGCGTATTTTTGACTAATACTGCGTTACGCTCACGGCTTATACGTTAAGTATTAACCCGTTCGCGTGCCTTGTCTTAGCCTAAAAATCCGCCGTCAGACTTGCCCGCAACCAAAACACCGATATTTTCGATGATTTTTGGTAAAGGCGAGAGCAGACGTACTTACCGTACTTCAAACGAGAATTTGCCGAAAAGCGCGAAAATAGCGGCGTTTTGGCAAGATTCGTATTACTCTTGTCTGGCATACGATAAACTGAATGCCGTTCTTGCCAGACAGTCTGCACTTGAAAAACACTTGCATTCGGAAGACGATGGTGATCATTCCGAAAAAAAATGCTAAGCTTATGGATCGAGTTTACGGAAAAATTGCAAAAATATTACAAAAAACAGGTAGCGCATTATAGTGAAAAACCGTATAATTTAAGAGAAATGAGGAGGTGTCTGTATGAAGTATAAAACGGTCGTATTAAAGTATAACCCACGCGCCCAAAAGATGGCGGAAGAAGTAGAAAAAGCGGCAAACGAATATGCCGGAAAAGGTTGGAAACTCATTACTTTTTCCGTTACCCTTTCGGCAAAAGCCATACTCGTATTCGAAATTCCCGAAGAAAAACAATTACAAAACCGGAAGATATAGTGACAAAGTGACGTAGCGATAAAACGGCTAAAAGAAATAGGATAAATAATACCAAAGGGAAATTTTCGCATACTAAAACAAGACAGAGCCATGAGATGTAAATTTGATAGGAAAGCATTTTCCGTTTTTGCGGCAATCGTTATGCTTGCGCCAATTACCGCGTTCACGTCCGCATGTTCGTTTTTGCCTAAATATAATAACCCGAAAAATATCGAGATCGACGGCGAAACATATGTAACCGGATTTTATGAGAATTTATGGGTGGAAGGCATTGTCTTCGGTAAGGACGATACTCCGAATTTTGAAACCGAATATCATATCTGGTGGAAAGTAGAAAGTTCGACGTTCGATATGTATTGCGCTCAAAATAAAGAAGCTTTATGGTGGAATCCGACTATTTATTGTAAAAAAAGTCAATTTGACGCGGCAAAAAAATATTATGCGGACGCAGGTAATTTCAATTATTATACGGGATTGTACGGCGACAGCAATAAAGACAAACGCATTCTCCTGAACGGAAATCTGAATTATTCCCTTTTGGAAGAATCTATTGTTTTGAATATGCGGATCGTGGCGAATTCGGGAAAGGGTTTGCTGACGGGCAAAGAAGATTTTACCGACATAGAAGTTCATGTCCCGTACGATGAAATTTTGCCGGTTCAACCTGTTTTATACAGGGTAAGCAAAGACGACTTTTTTACGACTATTCAAAACGATTGGATCGTAACGGAAAAAGAAGTGTATATAGGGGGAATGTATAACGGCAAAACAAAACAAAGTTGTACCGCATATAAAATCGGCAACGAATCAAACGAATACATTTTGAAATTGCTTTCTGAAAACGGCATAATATAAAAACAACTGTCTAAGCCTATGATGATTTGATTGTGATGTGCACCCTAAGATATAGAAGCAAAGTAAATTATAAAAGATTCAGGTCGATGCCGGGCAAGGTTCGTATTACTCTTGCCCGGCATACGGATACGCGCCCCAAAGACAGATCCTCTTTAAAAATTTCAAGAATATCAAATCAAAACAAAGAAAAAGAGAGTTTGTAACGTAAAGAGTCCGAAAACGGGCTCTTTTTTGTTTTCAGGGGGATCATTATTCCGACCGGGTTGACTGACGGCTAAGCAGATAGTCGACCGAGCCGCGGTACAGGTAATAGGCGATTTTCTCCCGATAGCTTTTCTGTCTCAGAAGTTCTTCGTCTTCCGGATTGGATAGAAAACCACATTCCGCAAGGGCGCATACGCAGTTACATTCGTTCAGCACGTAATAGTCCCCTTTCAGGGTCGAATAGTCTTTCGGCTGATCGGGAGAGGCGTTCAGGCTTCTTTGCAAAGCGTCGGCAAACGCTTTCGATCGCTCGTCGTTTTCTTTGTAAAAAACCTGCGCTCCGCGCCGCGAGGGAGACGGGTAAAAATTCAGGTGAACGGAAAGAAACAGGTCGGCGTCCGATCTGTTTGCGATCTCCTTTCTTCTCTGCATGTCCCGCCGTTTGAAACCCTTCGTCGGAAGCCCGTAAAGTCCGCCCGCCCCCTTTCTCGTGAGAATCACTTTGAACCCGCCCGCGCGGAAGCATGCGGCGAGTTCTTTTACGATCTCGAGATTCAAATCGCTTTCTTTCGCTCCCGTTACGGTTCCGGTAACGCCGCCGTCTATCCCGCCGTGCCCGGCGTCGAGAACGACTGTTCCCGAAACGGCGTTTGCATATGTTTGCTTTTCCGAAACACTCCCGCAGCCCGAAAAACACAGAAGAAAAACGATTATCCACACCGATAAGACCTTAAACCCTCTTTTTGTCATTGTGATCATAAGTTATCCACCGGAATTGTCCACAAGAACAAAAGTTTCTGTGGATAAATGTGGATAACTCCCCGAAAACAGTATATGTTGTCCACATCCGGAATATGTTTGTCCACAAAAAGAGGTGAATAAACGCCTTACAGGGTGACTTATCCACAAAAACACAGCCGACAAGGTTGATAACTTTTCCGGAAAGCAAAAAGCGAACATGTTCTTTTTATTTTTTTCGCGGAAAATACGGAGCAGGCTCAGCCTGCTTTTTTTCGTAGATGGAAAAGAATTCCGCGAAAAATAAGTTCATCCGAAAATTGTTGACAAATCAACAATTTTATGATAAACTGTCCCTTGTGCCGTATCGGTCGCGCCGGAGGGAGCTATGGGAGAAAACAAAAAACGGAACGGAAAAAATACGGGAGACCGCTTTGCCGAATTTTCTTATCTTACGGCAAACATTGCGCGCTGTATCGGCAGGATCAAAAACGACGAGATGAAAAAATTAGGGCTGAAAGGAACGCAGGTAAATTGCTTTTTCTATCTGAACGAAATGCCGAGCGGCGTTACGCTGACGGAATTGTATTCCCTTTGCGGGGAAGATAAAGCGTCCGTTTCGCGCGCGGTGAAGGTTCTGACCGAAAAGGGTTACGTGGAGCGCCGCCCGGGAGAAGAGAATAAAAAATACAAAATCCCTCTCGTTCTGACCGATCGGGGAAAAGAGATCGCTTCCTATATCGACGGGAAGATCGAGGAGATCATAAACGCGGACGGCGGTTGTCTCACGGAAGAAGAGATCTCGTCTTTTTATATCGTTCTGAAAAAAATCTACGATCATTTCAAAACTCTCTCGGCTAAACGAGCCGGGAAAGAGAAAAAGGAGAATTTATGATCACGAAAATACTGGTCGATTCGGCGTCCGATATCGATCTTGAAGAAGCAAGGCAATACGGGGTGGAGCTTATCCCGCTGGAGGTTTCCTTCGGAAACGAAACCTATGAGGACGGAGTTACCCTTTCTCATGACGAGTTTTTCGAAAAACTGATCGAAACGGACGTTATACCGAAAACGAGCCGTATTTCCGCCTATCGTTTTGAGGAGAAATTCGCCGCTATGACGGCGGAAAACGAAGAGGCGGGAGTCGTTTGCATTACCCTGTCTTCGGAGCTTTCCGGCACGTACGACGAGGCGAAACGGGCAGCGGCGAACTTCGGCGGAAAAGTTTACGTGGTAGACAGTCTTTCCGCAAGTCTCGGGGAAAGGATCCTGCTCGAGTATGCCGTTCTTCTTTTGAAACAAGGCTTGTCCGCCGGCGAGATCGCCGCGGCGCTGGAAGAAAAAAAGAAGGACATCCGACTGATCGCTCTGATGGGAACCCTCAAATATCTGAAAAAGGGCGGGCGTATTTCTCCCCTGGTCGCGATATCGGGGGAACTATTGAACGTAAAGCCGGTGATCGCCGTAGAAGGTTCGGTTAAAATGCTCGGCAAAGCGCTCGGGTCGAAGCGGGGCAATAATCTGCTCAGCGAATCGGTCGAAAAAGCGGGCGGCGTCGACTTTTCGATGCCTTTTACCACCGCTTATTCCGGATTTGACAGCTCCGTTCTCGATAAATATATTGCGGACAGTTCTTCCCTGTGGGAGGGAAAGACCGAAAAAATAACGAAACATAAGATCGGCAGCGCGATCGGTACGCATATCGGTCCCGGGGCGATTGCGGTTGCCTTTTTCAAAAAGGAATCGAAATAAACCGGATCCGACGTTTCTCATGGATCTTTCTCGCCCGAAAAACCGTAAAATTTTTCCCGATCGGGAAAGAGTTGCGTGAACACGGTTGCGTTTCCCGAAAAAATATGGTATCATAAAAGAGGAAACCTGCTTACAGGTTTTCGGGGCGCAGCGTTTCGGCGGGAATGCCGATCCGGCGCAGACAAAGCGGGGGCGGAATGGAGGAAAGCATCGGAGAAATCATCAGAAAGGCGAGAAAGGAAAAGGGGATAACGCAGGCAAAACTTGCGCAGAAACTTTCCGTTACGCCGCAGGCGGTCAGCAAGTGGGAGCAGAACAGAAATCTGCCCGACGTTACTTTGCTGCAAGAAATCGCCGAGATATTATCCGTCGAACCCGCCTTGCTGTATTCCGTCGCGCCGAACGGATCCGAAACCTTCCGAAAAAACGAGAAGAAACTGAAAAAAACGGTAAAAACGACGAAGATCCTTGCCGTGGCTCTGCTTGCGGTTGCCTTCGTGTTTACGGGTTTTTTCGCTTTTCACCTCGTGACCGAAAAGAGAGACGCCGCCAGATACCGCGCGAGCATGGCTCTCGGGATCGCCGCCCGGGAAGACAATTATTACATAACGTTCCGTCGCAACGGAAAAGAGGGCGTTTATTGCCGCAAATACTTTTTCGACGGCAGGCTTTTATACTACTGCTCCTTTGGCGGAAACGAATATTACGGATACGGAGAAAAGACTTATCGCAAAACGGGCGACTCGTCGGCGGAAGAAACGGAAGGTCTTTCTCTCTTCCCTCTCTCCGATCTCGACGGGCTGGTCGTGCCGTCGGTAAGAATGAAAAAAGCGAAAGAAAAAGGAGGGATCGTTTCCTTTTCCTTCCGCCCGCAGGAAAACGATATTTACGGGTATCTGCTCGGGAGAGATCCCGACAGCTGCAACGTGGAACTCACCGAAGAAAACGGAGAATTGAAAACGCTGAAACTTGTGAGCGGCGAAGACGTTTGCCTTGCCACTTTCCGTTATTCTTACGATTTTTCATTGCCGTTTCCGTCGTTTATTCCGCAACAATAAAAGAAAGTATTGTAAATAAAAGGGCGGATAAACGGCTTATAGCCGCATATCCGCCTTTAAAAATTCCCTTTTACGGCAAGGTTTCGGAACTCCCGAAAAAACGGGATCACCAGTCCTGCCGGTCGCTGATCTTGATGTCGTCGTAATAGTCGAAATATCTGCGTTTAAAATCCGCGTTTCCGTTTTTCTTTAACGGGGTGGTTTTTTTGTTTGCCGAACTTTTGGGCGCGTTTGCGGGCGCTTCTCTTTTTTCGGTCCGATTTTCCCTTTCCGGAAGATCCGTAAACTCTTTTTCTTCCATAAAAATCACCTCTTCAGATAAACCATCAGCACGGCGACGTCCGCCGGGTTGACCCCGGGGATCCTGCTTGCCTGTCCGAGGTTTGTCGGGCGGATCTTTGCGAGTTTTTCTCTCGCTTCGATCCTCAACCCCGTCATGCCGCCGTAATCGAGGTCTTCGGGTAAAAGTTTTTCTTCCAATTTCTTTGCCCGCTCGATCTGCTCCGCTCCTTTTTTGAGATACCCTTCGTATTTCGTGTCTGTTTCTACGGTCTCTTTCACGTCGTAAGGATATTCTCCGTAAAGCGAAAAGTGCTCGCATATATCGATAAACGGAATATTCCGTCGGATCATATCCGCGGGAGAAACGCCGCCGTACACTTCGCCGCCGTAACTTTTAACAAAGTCCGCGCACTCTTTCGGCGGTATTTTGATCTCGATTTTTTTCTTTAATTCCGCGATCTGTTCCTGCCGTTTTTTATATCTTGCGTAACGTTCGTCCGATACGAGCCCGACCTTTCTTCCCTTTTCGGTCAGGCGGGCGTCCGCGTTGTCCTGGCGAAGAAAAATGCGGTATTCCGCACGGGAAGTCATCATACGGTACGGCTCGTCCGTTCCTTTCGTAACGAGGTCGTCTATCATCACGCCGATATAGCCTTCGTCACGGGAGACGATCAGCGGATCCTTCCCCTGCAAAAACAGGGAAGCGTTGATCCCCGCGATAAGTCCCTGCGCCGCGGCTTCCTCGTAACCGCTCGTTCCGTTGATCTGCCCGGCGGTGAAGATCCCCGGGATCTTTTTGAAAGCAAGGGCGGGCGTCAGATCGAGACTGTCGATACAGTCGTATTCGATGGCATAGGCATAGCGGGTAAATTCACAGTGTTCCAGCCCTTTTATCGACCGATACATGGCTTTTTGCACGTCGTGCGGGAGAGAGGTGGACATGCCCTGCACGTAGATCTCGTCGGTGTCGGCTCCTTCCGGTTCCAGAAAGATCTGATGTCTTTCCTTGTCTTTGAATCTTACGACTTTCGTTTCGATGGACGGGCAGTAACGGGGTCCCGTGCTTTTGATGAATCCGTTGTACAAGGGAGATCGGTCGAGGTTGTCTAAAATGATCCTGTGCGTTTCCGGATTGGTGTAGGTAATGTAGCACGGCACCTGTTTTTCGGGCACCGCGTCCGTCATGAAGGAGAAGGGGTATACGTTCGTTTCTCCCTCCTGCACGTCGAGCACCGAATAATCGATCGTGCGCCCGTCAAGCCTTGCGGGAGTTCCCGTTTTGAACCGACGGACGTCGAATCCGAGTTTTATCAGACAGTCCGTCAGCTTGTTTGCGGGCAGGAATCCCGCGGGGCCGGCGTTCTGTTCCCATTCCCCCGCAACGATGCGGCTGTTCAGATAAACGCCCGTGGCGATGACGACCGCCTCGCAGCGCAGAATGCCGCCGAAAGCGTTTTTCACTCCGACGACTTTTCCGTTTTCCACGAGGATATCGGTGATCTCGCATTGCAGGATCGAGAGGTTCGGCGTGTTTTCAAGGGTCTTTTTCATCACTTTGTGGTAATCGTATTTGTCCGATTGCGCACGGAGAGACTGCACCGCCGCGCCCTTGCCGCGGTTTAACATTTTGATCTGCAGAAGGGTTTTATCCGCAATGATACCCATCATACCGCCGAGCGCGTCGAGTTCGCGCACGAGATGACCTTTTGCCGTGCCTCCGATGGACGGGTTGCACGCCATGAAAGCGATGTTCTCGAGATTGACGGTGGTAAGCGCCGTTCTGATCCCCGTTTTCGCGAGGGCGAACGCAGCTTCGCAACCTGCATGCCCGGCGCCGATGACGACCGCGCCGAAAGTTCCTTCGATGTATTCGTTATTCATAAAAATTTTTTAGGATGACCGTGAGAAGACCGTTTTTTGTAAAATCGGACGAGGTTTTGTCTCTCCGAAAGCGAGAGATCCGAACCGGTGGCGGCTCGGATCTCCTATGCCGGGCAAGGTTCGTATGATTCTTGTCCGGCATCGTCGGCAACCGCGCCCCTTTTTTGAAGAGGGTGCGGTTATTTTTTGTAGATCAGATTTTTCAGGTCGTTCACTTCCGTTGCGATACGGGTGTTTACGTTCACGAGTTCGGCGATCTTATCTCTTGCGTGGATCACCGTCGTGTGGTCTCTTCCGCCGAGGGCTTGTCCGATGGTGACGAGAGGAATGGACAGAAGTTCCGTCATGAGATAAGCGCAGATCTGGCGCGGCTCGACAAGCTCTTTGTTTTTCTTTTTGCCGAGAAGCTCCGATTTCTGCAATTTATAGAAAGAGCAGACCGTGTCGATAATGACGTCCGTCGTGACGACTTCTTCTTTGGTTTCAGGAGAAACGCTTTCCTTTAACGCTTCTTTCGCAAGGTCGATCGTGATGGGACATTCGTGCAGCATGGAAGCGAAGATCACCTTGTTCAGCATGCCTTCGAGAGAACGCACGTCGTTATCCGAATGTTCGGCGAGGTAAAGGGCAACGTCGAGGGAAAGGATGTATTTGCGCATTTCCGCCTTTTTCTGCAGAATGGCGATCTTCGTTTCGATGTCGGGCGGAAGGACCTGCGCCATCAGCCCCCCTTCGAAACGGGTTTTGAGACGATCGGAAAGCAGTTCGATCTCCTTCGGGTGGCAATCCGCGGAAAGAACGATCTGTTTGTTCTGCCCGTAAAGCTCGTTGAAGGTGTGAAAAAATTCTTCCTGCGTGGATTGTTTTTTCGCGAGGAACTGCACGTCGTCGATGATGAGGACGTCCGCGTTGCGGTAACGGCTTTTGAAATCCATTCCTTCCTGAGAGTATGCTTTGCCCTGACGGATGGTGGAGATCAGGTCGCTCGTAAACTTTTCGCACGTGGCGTAAACCACGTTCATCACGGGATTGTTGCTGCGGATCTGGTTGGCGATCGCGTGCATGATATGCGTTTTACCGAGCCCCGCGCCGCCGTAGATAAACAGCGGGTTGTAACTGTTGCCCGGGTTGTCCGCCACCGCTTTTGCCGCGGCGTAAAGGTAACGGTTGGAAGAACCGACCACAAAGGTGTCGAAAGTGTATTTGGGGTTGATCGGGGTCTCTTCCACCTCTTCGCGGCGGGGGATCACGTAGCCTTTTTTCGCGAGGTAATCTTCGCGGCTGTCGCCGACGCAAAGCTCGATGTCCGTGATGCCGGTGTCGGCGGTGCGGAGCGCCGCGCGGATCTTGTCGAGAAGTCTCGATGCGACTTCGGAGGCAAAAATCTCCGTTTTCGTCGCGAGAATGAGCTTCGTGTTGATAAGATCGATCGGTTTTAATTGTTCGATATACGTCGAATAAGAGATCGCGCTGACCGTGGATTGCAACTCCTTCAACGCTTTATCCCATAAAATTTCATAACTTTCCATAACCACAACCTGTGAAAATACTTTACTATTTGAACCGTATTATATATAATATACTAAAAGCGAAAAAAAATCAATAAGTTTGAGGGCTTGCGGTGGAAATTTTTGCGCTCGTTTTTTTTGCCCGGGCGGAAACCTTCTTTCCGGAAAGGGGTTTTTCCCCGTTCGCCGCGGCTTTTTGTTTTTTTGTCACGCCCGTCGGAGGAAGGAGAAGAGAATGATCGTTTCGCAGTTGCAACTGACCGATTTCCGCAATTACAAAGAGGAAACGTTCCGTTACGAAGAAGGAATGAATATTGTCTGCGGCGGCAACGCGCAGGGAAAAACCAATTCCGCAGAAGCGATCTTTTATCTCTGCACGGGGTATTCTCCGCGCGCCACGAGGGACAAGCAGGTCATCCGCTACGGCGAAAAATCGGCAAAAATTTCCTGCAGGGCGGAGACCCGGTTCGGTTCCGTGACGGCGGAGATCAAATTTTATGCAGACAAGAACAAAGACGTTTCCGTGAACGGCGTGCCCGTCGCGAAGATCGGCGAACTGCTCGGCAACGTAAATTCCGTGTTTTTCAACCCCGGGGAACTTCGCCTCGTGCAGGAAAGCCCGGAAGATCGCAGGCGGTTTCTCGATATTTCCCTTTCTCAGCTTTCGAGAAGTTACTTTTACGCTTTGCAGAAATACAAAAAGATCCTCGCGCAGAGGAATAACCTTCTGAAAAACGAGAATCTTTCTCTCATTCGCGACACGTTGCCCGTTTGGGATGCTCAGCTTGCCTCCGCCGGCGCGAAGATCGTTTCCGAACGGAACGATTACGTAAAAATGCTTTCTCCCTTTGCGGGGGAAGCGCACGGCGAGATCACGGGGGGAAAGGAAACCCTCGACGTGACGGGGGATTATAAATTCGAAGGGTCGGAAGAGGAGATCCGGGCGCAGCTGACGGAAGCGTTGAGGGAAAAAACGGAAAAGGATATCGAACTCGGTTATACGACGGTCGGCCCGCACAGGGACGATCTGAAGATCAAGGTGAACGGGACGGACGTGAGGACTTACGGTTCTCAGGGGCAGCAGCGGACGGCGGCGCTTTCTTTGAAACTCGCCGAAACGGAGATTTTCCGCGAACGGTTCGGAGAATATCCCGTGTTGATCCTGGACGACGCGATGAGCGAACTCGATTCTTCCCGCAAAAAGCGGCTGAAATCCGCCGTCGGGAAAATGCAGACGATCGTCACCGTGACCGAAAAGGAAGACGTGCCGGACTATGCTTCTGCGAACGTGATCGAAGTAGACGACGGAAAAATCAGAAGATAAAACAGAATTAATGGGTCTATAAGTTGATAAAACGCTAATTATTATAGATGATATATTATACGGAGGTAGCGAAATGAGCGAATGTAACCACGATTGTTCTTCGTGCGAATCGACTTGCGAAAAGAAAGATTTTCTCGCAAAGCCGAAAGATTCCACGAAGATCGGTAAGATGATCGCGGTCGTCAGCGGCAAAGGGGGCGTGGGAAAATCCCTCGTGACCGAACTTCTTGCCGTAAACACGTTGAGAAAAGGTTTCAAAACGGCTGTCCTCGACGCCGATATCACGGGGCCTTCCGTTCCGAAAGCGTTCGGCTTGCACGAGCCGGCTTACGGCACGGAGGACGGAACTTCCATTTATCCCGTAACGACGGCGCAGGGGATCAAAGTGATGTCTATGAACCTTCTTTTGGGAGAAGAGGGTGCGCCCGTCGTCTGGCGCGGACCCGTGATCAGCGGTGCCGTGAAGCAATTCTACACCGACGTCCTGTGGGAAGACGTAGACTTTATGTACGTCGATATGCCCCCCGGAACGGGAGACGTTCCTCTTACGGTGTTCCAGTCCTTGCCGATTGACGGGATCGTTGTTGTGACTACCCCGCAGGACGCCGTTGCGATGATCGTCGAAAAAGCGGTCCGCATGGCGGAAATGATGAACGTGAAGATCATCGGGCTTGTGGAAAACATGAGTTACGTCACCTGCCCGTGCTGCGGCGAAAAATTCTTCCCCTACGGGGAAAGCAAAACGAAAACCGTTGCCGAAAAATATTCTCTGCCCGTTCTCGGTAGTCTGCCGATCGATCCGAAAGTCGCAAAGCTTGTGGATGAAGGGAGGATCGAAGAGGTGGAAGACGGGCTTCTTTCCGACGCGACGGAAGTCGTTCTCCGTTCGGTGTGATCGTCTGTCGGCGGGAAATAACGGGAGACAGATACTTTCCGGCGTTCCGTTATGACTGAAATTTAAAATGGTTGAAAAACCGCAGGGTTCCTTTCGGAATTGCCTGCGGTTTTTTTGTTTTTATAGGTTCTATGGCAAATGCTGCGGGGTCGGGATGACGAGAATGAAATTTGCGATATATGGTTTTATTACAGTTGTAGAAAAATAACCTTAAGAGCCATGACATGGGCGGGCTTAAGATGCCGGGAATGGCGTTTTGACGGTTCGGTTACGGTTCCGGAATCGCCCGATCAGGCGTAAACGAGAGGGATCCCGTAGTTATTTTCGTAAATATCTTTCCAGAGCAGGTAGTTTTCGTCCTTCATGCGTTCGGCATTTTCGCCCACGGCGGAATCGGGATCCGGATAGATCGGTTTGCCGATATGCACGGTGTATTCCTGCACGTAAAACCCGTCTTCGCCGAGCACGTCGCTGTCCTGCATCGTGATAAAGCAGGGAAGAACGGGTACGTTGTTTTTTGCCGCCATGGAGAACGCCCCCTTTTTAAGAGGCTTCGGCTTGCGGTAATTCCACCACATGCTCTGTTCGGGATAAACGAGAATGAAATGCCCGTCTTTTAAGATCTCCGAAACGGAACTCATGAATTTCTGCATGTTTTTGAAACCGGAAGAAAGGGGAAGAGTGTTGCAGTTTCTCATTAAAAACCCGTAAAATCCGGGGAAATTCGTATAGTTTCCCTCTCTCACCACGCGGAAAAATTTGTGTTTTTTCGTGTCGGCATGATCATAAACGAGCTGCATGGCAAAACTGTCGAACGCGTTGAAGTGGTTGCAGGTGATGATCGCGCCCCCTTCGAGAGAGGTTAGGTTTTCCAGCCCCACGATGTCTTTCATGATCAGTTGTTTATTTTCGATCAGGTTATTTACAAACACGCGCGCCGCTTTGAAGGCAGCCGCGGCTTTCATTCTGCTGATAAGTTTTTTTTTGGCGTAATCCACGTCTTCTTCCAAAGGGAGCGTCGGCGGGTCGTCTTCGGCGTCGACGTCGAATTTTCCTTTCGCTTCCAGCTCGCCGATCTTCTCTATCACGGCAACTCTGTCCTGCGCCTGCTTTTTGCGAAGAATTTTCAGATAATTGTCTTCGCGGGCGATCTCGCGTTCGGCAAGAAGGGCTAAATTGTTGCCGCAGTCAATATCTCTCTGTTTTTCTTCGTCCGAATAGGAAAGAGACGCTTCGCGCAGCTCCTGATAAAATTCCGTTTTTTCGGCATATTTCCAGAAATATTCTCCGAAACGGCAGTCGGGATAATGCCAGGGTTTGGAAACCATGATATAGTGGAAAATAGCAACTTTTGCGGGGTCGATCTCGAACTGCGGGAGAATTTCCGTGTTCCACTTTCTGTCAAGGTGTAAAACCCTGTCTTTGCACATCAGGTTGAGATAGTCTTCGTCCTGCGTGACGGCAAAATTATAAACGGAAAGAAGATCGCCGAATTTCTTCAGCAGATCGTTCTTTCGGAATTGTTTGCAGTTGAGAAGGAGAAGTCCGGCGTTGAAATAGGCGTAGCGGTCGATGCCGAGCACCTGTTCCACGTATCTGCCGTATACGTCTATGTCGGTCATGACCCGTTCCGTCACCGCGCCCACGTAGTTGTCTTTCAGGTCGGTGTCGTATAATTCGGAAATATCGCCGAGAACGACGGTGTCGCTGTCGATATAGATCGCCTTGTCGTATTGGGGGAACATGTCCGCAATAAACAGGCGGTAATAGGTGGTTTTCGAATAGTAATCGCGCAGAGGCAGTTTCTTTTCGATCGCCGTCAGATAGCTCGTCACGTCCTCGAAAATAATTTCGGCGTTTTCCCGTTCAAGCTCTTTTGCCACGCGGCGGGAACGTTCGGAAACGTCGGTAATAAGAATATGAAAACGGTAAAAACGGTCGGGAGACGCGTTCTCGAGCATGGAACGGATGGAGATGATCGTGAATTTCACGAAAGCGTCGTCACAGGCGTAAAATATCGGTACGATTTTTTTATCGGTCATTGCGTTGTCCTTTCTTAATGTTTTTTGTATTTGGGTGTATAAGTCGTTTATTGCGTAATTATGCGTTTGTTTTTCCGTCCGAATATTCCTTTTTTAAGGAGAGGTATTCGTTTAAGATGTCGTCAAAGGCATGATAGCGGAAAACGGAGTGGACTTTATCCACCTGCCACTGCTTGATGTTTGCCGTGTGGGGATAAGGGAGCCAGAACAGGCGTTTGCTGAAATGCCTGACGACCGTGTGTTTGTGAAGAAATTTCTGATCGTTGAATTTTTGAGGCAACAGTATTTTTTTTGTGGTGCTGCGGATGATCGCGCTCTGATCGGCAAAAACGAGTTTCTTTGTCCGGATCAGCTCGCGCGCTTTTTCGAAAAGCCCCGTTTCGCGGCATTTTTTCATGTTGAAGAGAAGTACGCCCGCGTTGATATAGTGCGGATTGATAAGGTATTTCCCGTAATGATCTCTCGCCGCGGCGTATTCCGCGCCCGACACGTCGATGTCGTAAAGGAAGGTAAAGTCGTGCTGAAAGAGAACGTCTACGTCGAGGTAAAGGATCTTGTCCGGGATCTCGCTCAGTTTATCGGCGAACAGGCGCAGGAGAGTGTAGGGGGAGCAATAAGCCCCTTCGTTCGGGCACCCGCCGAATTCCTTTTCGTAAAGGTCGGTCACGTCGATCTTCTTTACGAAGTTTTCTTCGTTGTATTTTTTCGCGACCGATTGCAGAAACTCCGTTTCGCCGTCCGAGATCGGTGTGTAATCGGGTTTGATGCGGGAAACGTCCATCGTGAGAAGGAACACGCCGACCGGCTCTTTTGTTTTTGTCCGCATGAGAACGGATAACAGACAGGTCAGCGCGCCGTCGAACACTTTGGAGTTTCCGGAAAATAAAATATATCTCATTGTAATTTTTCCTGTGGGTGATTTATTCTTCTCCGGCGTTCGGTTCTCTTTCCGTTTCGGGAAGATACACGATATAGTCGATATCCGAAAGTTTGCTGCGCGCGACCATTGCGGCATACACTTCGTCGCGCAGTTTTCGCTTCGCCTCTTTTGCGGGGAGGGTTTTGTCCGGATAAAAAGGTCCGTCCACATAGGTTACGATCTTCGGCTTTTTGAAAAACTTCCGTTTGTGATAGGTGTTCGTGAAGGCGAATACCGGTGAACCGTACTGCACGGGATAACGGAAGGAGGCGTCTTTGAAATTCCGGATCCCCGTGTAATAGGGCCAGATATGCGCTTCCGGATAAATGCAGATCGCGTCGGCTTGCTTCACGCGGAGATCGAGCGCGGACAGGAAGTTTTCCGTTGCTTTCAGCGTGTCCGGCAAGGGCAACGCTCCGAGATAAGGGGTGATCCTGCCGAGCACCGGCATCGAAACGTTTGCCGGGTGAACGATCACGGAAACCTTTTTCGGGAAAGCGACCATCGACGGGATAAAAGGATCCGCCGCGGCGTTTGTGTGGTTGGCATAAAGGAAATAATTTCCCTTTGCTTTTTTCAGAACTTTGCGGTTTACGATCCTGTGACCGGAAAGAAACAGACATAGTTTCGAAAGGGGCGTCGCCACGATGCGGTAAGCGAAAAAAGCGAGGGCGCGATGAAAGAGATCCTCGCGCACGTAGCGGTAGTTCTCGTCTATTTTTTTCGCTTCGATCTTTGCGGAAGAAAACTCGTCGCCGAGCTCGTCGCGATAATAGATCACCCGCGCATGATTTTCTGCCACGTTTTTCTTCTCCTTTTTTCCTTTCTCCGGTTTTACGGGGATGTCCGGATGTGTCACTGCTTTTATTATAATCGAATCGGTCGAAAAAGTCACGCAAAAGTATCCGTTTTTCTCTCTACGATTTCAAAAAACCGACTCTCCCGACGGTAGAGAGCCACTCTACCGTCGGGAGAGTGGGGTGTAGAGTGCGTTAATCGACTTATCGGGGCGTTTTTTCGTTGTGGCGGAAATGATTGTAAACACGGGTTTACGATGCGGTAGAATCGGCTTTTCTGAAAAGGGTTCTTTTTTTTGCCCCGGGGGAGAGCGGTTTTCGTTTCTTTGCGGGCTTTTTTCATGGAAAAACGAGGTCGGTTCCGATCGGGAAAACGACGAAAAAATATTTTTTCCCCGTAATTCCGCTTGACAGCAAACGCGGGAAAGAATATAATTTTGGTGATACGGGGATAAACGGGAAATTCGTTTATCCCCTTTTTGCTCCGGGAACGAAAGTCTTCCCGGACAGAGGTTTTCTATGGCAGGCGGCAATTCTTTTCTTGCGAGAACGGGCAGAGCCTTTAAGGACTTTTTCAGCCCGATCGATCTTACGAAGGGAACGGTATGGAAGGTTATATTAAAGTTTACCGTACCGATCATCGTGTCTTATATTCTCCAGCAATTGTATATTCTTTCCGACGCGGCGATCTGCGGACAGAATCTTTCCGCCGACGAGGTCGCCGGGGTGAACGACACCTCTCCGCTCGTTTTTATTTTCATGCAGTTTGCATTCGGATGTACGGCGGGGTTCTGCGTGATCATGTCCAACAAGATCGGCGCGGGCGATAAAAACGGGATGCGCCGATCGTTTGCCACACAGATCGTTCTCTGTCTGGCGATCACCGTTCTTCTGACGGCGATCGCAATGAGCTGTATTTCCCCGATGCTTGCGTGGGTCAACGTTACGCCGCAGAACCCGCAGGTGTACCGCGCGGCATATACGTATTGCTTCGTGATCTATGCGGGCATTGCGGCGCAGCTTTTCTTCAACTTTGCCACGAGTATTTTAAGGAGCATCGGCGATTCCTTTACTCCCCTCCTTTTTCTTCTGATCTCCACCGTGATGAATATCTGGCTCGATATTCTGTTTATCAAAGGGTTCCGTTGGGGCGTGGCGGGTGCCGCCGGAGCGACCGTTCTGACGCAGGCTCTCTGCACCGTCGCGTGCTTTGGCTATATCTTTATAAAATATAAAGACCTTCGTCCCGGAAAGGCGGACTTTAAGATCGGAACAAGGGATATTGCGGCGCATCTCAAGCAGGGATTGCCTCTCGGGTTGCAATTCTCCGTTCTGTCGATCGGGCTGATCGTCATGCTTGCCGAAACGGTGAAATTCGATATCATGCCCGGCGGGGCGTTCGCTGCGGGAAACCCCGCGCAGAACGGAATGGGTGCGGCGAACAAACTGATCAACTTTATGATGTGCCCCATGTCCGCCCTCGGCACGGCGATCGTCAGCTACAACGCGCAGAATCTCGGGGCGGGCGATACGGAACGGGTGAAACGGGGAACGAACCAATCTCTTGCGATCATGCTCTTTTTATACGTTTTGTTCGCGGGGATCGGGCTTCTGCTTACGATCGGCGGCGCCTATCAGAGAATTTTTCTGAGCGCGGATAAGATCTCTTCCGAATCTCTGCGATACGGGAATGCTTTCCTGTATGTGGATCTGCCTCTTTTCATCATTCTCGGAACGCTGTTTGTTTTAAGAAACGGCGTACAGGGGATCGGAAAGTCGATATGGACGCTTGCCGCCGGCGGGGGCGAGTTGATCGCCCGCGTGGTGATCTGCGCGTTTCTTCCTTCCCTGATCAACGGCGGCGCCGTAAACGCAACGGCGAGCCACGCCGCGTTTGTCGCGCTGTGCTTCGGCGATCCCGGCGCATGGCTGTTCGCCGTGCTGATCCTTCTGTATCCTTACAGAAAACACATCCTGAAAAAAGATTATTCTTATCTGTTTAAAAAATAATTGTTAAACGACTTATAGGTCGGTTTAGCGAAAAGGAGGGAAATATGATCCATTCGCTTTGCGGAGGGGAGCTTTCTTCGCACGAAGGACACACTTTCGTAAAGGTGATGCCGGATGCGCCTTACGATACAAGACCGTGGTTTTATCTGGCGGACGGTTTCCGGCTCGTTGCGGGGGACAGGGTGCGTATCCCTTACGGAAAAAGCGGAACGCCCGTCGCGGCGACCGTTCTTCGGGTGGATGAAAACGTATCCGATCAGACGCCGCCCGTTCCGTTGGGGCGCGCGCAGTCGATTCTCGGAAAATTATAAAAACTCGTCCCGGATAATTATAAAAACTCGGGAGATTATAAAAAATACATCGGGTTTCCGACGACGGATTTGAAAAAGCGGAGCGTAAAAACTTGCGCCCCGCCCTTTGTTGTGGTAAAATAAACGGGAATATAAAAGCGGCGTGTCCGCTTTTTTACGGAAAAGGACAGAAATATGTTGAATCGGTTTTCGAGAACGGAACTTCTCTTCGGAAAAGAGGCAATGGAAAAGCTCGCCCGTTCGCGCGTGGCGGTCTTCGGCGTCGGCGGCGTCGGGGGATATACGGTCGAGGCTCTGGCGCGCTCGGGCGTCGGCGCGTTCGATCTGATCGACGACGACAGGGTTTGTATCACCAATATCAATCGTCAGATCCTCGCGACGAGAGAGACCGTCGGCAAATATAAGGTGGACGTTGCGGAACAGAGGATCCTTTCGATCAATCCGGACGCAAAAGTTACGACTTACAAAACCTTCTATCTTCCCGAAACCGCCGGGAACTTCCGTTTCGAAGATTACGATTACGTGGTGGACGCCATCGATACGGTGACCGGCAAACTTGCCCTTGCGGAACAGGCGAAAAAGGCGAACGTTCCGATCATTTCGTCCATGGGGGCGGGAAACAAGGTCGACCCTGCGGCTTTCCGTGTGGCGGATCTTTACGAAACGTCCGTCTGTCCCCTCGCGAAAGTGATGAGGAGAGAGTGTAAAAAACGGGGGATCGATAAACTGAAAGTCGTATATTCCCGGGAAAAAGCGTTGCGCCCGATCGAATCGGAAGAGATCAGCTGCCGCAATCACTGCGTCTGTCCGCCGGGAACGACGCGCAAATGCACCGCGCGGAGGGATATTCCGGGATCTACGGCTTTCGTGCCGTCCGTCGTAGGGTTGATCATTGCGGGGGAAGTCGTGAAAGATCTGATCGGATTCCGCCCGCAGGAAAACGGAGAGGACTGATATGGAAATCACTGCGGAAGAACTGGAAAGCTTGCCGGGCGGCACTTACACGGTATACGATATCCGTTCGGAAACGGATCGGAATTACGGGATCATTCCCGGTTCCGTCGGGGGCTCTGCGGAGAAGCTGGAGAGTGACCCGCCCGAAAACGACGGAAAAAAACAAATTATTTGCTGTGCGCGCGGCGTGGTCAGCCTGGATATCGCCGAACGCCTGCGGGAAAGGGGATATGACGCTTACAGCCTTAAGGGCGGATATTCCGCATGGCTCTTTCACGAAATGGAAAAGCAGGCGAATGACGATCTCTGCGAAAGGGTAGAAAGGAGTATCAGAAAAAAATACAAATCCGATCTGCTCGGAAAATTTCTGAAAGCGTTGAAGGAGTACGAGATGATTTCCGCGGGAGATCGCGTTGCGGTGTGTATTTCCGGCGGGAAAGATTCCATGCTGATGGCAAAACTTTTTCAGGAAGTTTTAAGGCACAGCGACGTGCCCTTCGAGGCGGAATTTCTTGTAATGGATCCCGGATACAACGCGGAAAACCGCCGCGTGATCGAGCAGAACGCAAAGCGGCTGAAAATTCCCGTCCGTATTTTCGAAAGCAATATTTTCGAATCGGTATATCACGTGGAAAAATCTCCTTGTTATCTCTGCGCGAGAATGAGAAGGGGATACCTGTACCACTTTGCCGAAAGCCTCGGATGCAACAAGATCGCCCTCGGGCATCATTATGACGACGTGATCGAAACCATTCTGATGGGTATGCTTTATGCGGGGCAGGTGCGCACGATGATGCCGAAACTGAGATCGACCAACTTCAAAGGAATGGAGCTCATCCGCCCCATGTACCTGATCCGCGAGGACGATATCAAAACCTGGAGAGACGATAACGACCTGCATTTCATTCAGTGCGCCTGTCGGTTTACCGATACCTGCACCACCTGTAACGACGGGGGAAACAAATCGAAACGGCAGGAAGTGAAAGAATTGATCCGTACGCTGAAACAAACGAACCCGAACGTGGAGAAGTGCATTTTCGCGAGCGTGGAAAACGTGAACGCGGAAGCGATCATCGCCTATAAGAAAGGCGGAAAAACGCACAGCTTTCTGGAGGAATACTGATTTCCGCAAAAGCAGAACGCACGGCTTTCCGGAGGAATATCGATCTCCGTATCCGTCCGACCGCGATCGGACAGCCGCATGCGATCTCGCGTCCGGAAGGCAATTATCCGCGGGCACGTCGAATCGCTTGACGGAAGCGAAAAAAAATTATATAATAAGGCGGGTATTTGGCGCGGGATGCGGCAAATGCCCGGTTTACAATCGAATATTCGGTGCGAGTCGTGACCGCTCGGTTACGGAAAGCAGGGGAAGTGCGGTGAAAATCCGTCGCAACAGTCATTACGGTGATAGTCCGATCGCCTGTCCGCCGATATAAGCCGGAAAAAAAGGAAAAGGTTTGTTCCGGCGCAGATGTCAATTTCTTGGGCAAAGGAGAAAAACATAAAAGCCGAAAAGGCTTATTTTCGCGTGCTCATAAAAGAGGAGCGCGCGATTTTTATGTTACGGAGGTATATTTCTATGAAAAAGTTGCTTAGTTGCATGCTGGCGGCGCTTGTCGTCGCGTGCGTGTGCGCGTTTGCCGGCTGTTCCTTAAAAGACGCCAAAGAACCCCACGTTCTTAAAGAATCGGATAAGTATATCGTGATCACCGTAGCGAACGATCAGATGACGCTTACCGAAAACACGACGCTTGCCGATTACATGGCGAGCCTGAAAGAGGACGGCGAACTTACGTATGAGATCAAGGACGGCATGATCACGTCTGTCAACGGGATCGCGAACACCGCGGATTATTCGAGCTGTTGGATGCTTTATACGAGCGACGCCGACAATGCGAACGAAGCCTGGGGCACCGTCGATTATAAAGACAACGTTTACGGCTCCGCCATGTTCGGCGCGGAAACGCTGAAAGTGAAGGACGGTTGTCTGTATATCTGGCTCTATCAGTCGTTTAACTGATGAAAATAGCAAAACGCATCGTGTTGCCCGCCATGTATACGGCGTTGCTGATCGGCGGGCAGATAGCGCTGTCCGGCGTGTCCGGCGTGGAGATCGTTACCGTGCTTTTGCTCACTTTCTGTTTTCGTTTCGGTATCTTGCAGGGGCTTATCGTGGCAACGGGGTTTTCTCTTCTGCGGAATTTTTATTTCGGATTCTACCCGACCGTGATCCTGCTGTACATGATCTATTTTAATCTGTTTGCGATCGTTTTCGGCGCGCTCGGACACCTTTTCGGAAAAAAATATTCGATCAAAAGCCACGTTGTTCTGATCGTGGCAGCCGTTTTGATGACCGTTCTTTTTACCGCGATCGACAACGTGATCACTCCGTTGTTCTTCGGAATGAATCCGAACCAGACGAAAGCGTATTGGGTCGGTTCTCTTTCCGCGGTAATTCCGCAATCGATCTGCGCCTGTATCACCACGATCTTTCTCTTTCCCGTCGTTCTAAAGGTTTTCAATTCGATCGATTTCGGCTTTTAGCCTTTCGGATCGGGAGGAGAGACCGTTTCACAAGGAACGAAATACAAAAGCCGCACTGTTTTTCGGTGCGGCTTTATTTTGTTGAAAAAATATGTGTTTAATCGGCTTATAGCGTGCTTTATTGATTTTTGCTTATTCTTCGCGAGAAACGGTTTCCGGGGTCTCTTCCTCTGTCTCTTTTCCTCTCGCGGCTTTTTTACGGAAAGATCTGCTTTTTCCGTAGCGTTCGAAACCGAGCATCAAACCCATGAACAGGGCGGCTAAGATCCCGCCGACGATAAACTGAGGAACGGACGTATAAAAGTATTTGTTTTCGAAAACGCTTTTTTTCAGAAATACCGCCGGGGCGGCGATAACGAAGGCAAGCGAAGCGAACTGCGTTTGCGAGGCGAATTTTCCGAGCAGAAATTTGATCAGCTTGGAAAACAGGAAAATACCGACAAAGTATCCCGCAAGGTAAGATCCGAGAAGCTCGAGGTTGACGAGCAAAATCGAGAAATAACCTTCCGTTCCGAATGAGAAAATGTTTGCGAGCATATTCATAAAGGGGTAATAAATGCCGAGAGAAAGGAAAACGATCGCAAAATCCACCCCGGGGATGATAAACGTGGTAGAAGTGACAAGCCCTACGATCGCCATTAAGATCAGGTCGATCAGCCGCGGTTGTTCGGGAAAGGTGGTTTCCGTGCCTTCCGCAATGGTCATATTGTAAACGAAGATCACCACGAGCACAACGGTGAAAACGATCCAGTTGGAAAGTTTGTTCGAGTCTTTTCTGAGTTCGACGATCATATTGACGATCGCCGCGGCGATGATCCCGAGAATCACGAGGGTGATGACGAGAGGGACTTTTTCGGCAAGCACGGTAACGGAGAACGCCGCCCCTACGGAACCTGCGGCATAGCCGATCATCAGGGCAAGGAGAAACGCCGCATTGTGTCTGAAATCTTTGAAAATATTGGCGATCGCGTCGACCATGGTGAAATAAATGCCGATGATGATCCCGACCGTCGACGCGCTGACACCCGGGATGCCGAGGCTGACCAGCCCGAGCAACGTTCCCTTCAGAGCGACGAAGACGTAATCTTTTCCCTTCATTTCCGAAGTTTTCATAATACGACTCCTTTTTTTATTTTTCCTGCCCGGCACGCAATCATTCCGCCGGGCGAAATCGCCTACAGCCGTAATCCTTTATAATGCCGTAACCCCGTATCATATTGTACCATATTTTCGGGCGTAATGTGAATCGTTTCCGCATAAAAGTTTCATGAAATAATCGCGTTTCCCGTTCAAACGGTTTTCTTTTTCGCTAAAATAGTGTATACTTTTACCGATAGGTCGTATACGCCAGCGTCCGATCCTGCCTTTTACAAGGGGAAACGGCGCGGAAGGGTTTTCTTACAAAGCGGATCTTCCGAACGGGCGGTAACGACAAAATGTTTTTTCGGGTATTGTTATTATGGCGGTGACCGTTATATTGACCGTGCTTTCCCTTCTTGCGGGAACGGCGGTCGGGATCTTTGCTCCGGCGGCGATCCCTTTGAAAATTTTATACGGCGTGTTGTCTGCGTTCGGGGCGGAAGTAGCAATGTTCGCGTTGTATTTTCTTCTTTTGTATCTCGTTTCCTTTTTCTACAGCGAGAAGAAAACGTACGAAACGCAAACGCGGTTCACGCGGTTTTTTCTGGACGAAACGCTCTGGATCCTCTGCCGTTTCGGCGGAGCCCGCATGGCTTTCCGCGGGGAGGAAAAAGTGCCGGAGGGCAGATTTCTGGTCGTTTATAACCATAAGTCGAATTTCGATCCGATCGTCCTTTCCGTTCTTCTCAGAAAAAGAGATATCGTACATATTTCGAAACCGTCGAACTTTAAAATTCCGATCGCGGGGCGCTGGGTATGGAGAAACTGTTATCTTTCCATGTCGAAAACGGATCCGAGAGAGGCTTTGCGCACGATCATGCGCGCGGCGGATTATATCAAAAGCGATCGGTTCTCCGTCGGCGTCGCGCCGGAAGGAACGAGGAATCACGGCGAGGGATTGCTTCCGTTCAAGCACGGGTGCTTTAAGATCGCTTTGATGGCGAAATGCCCGATCGTGGTGTGCTATCTGAAAAATGCCGAAAAAATCGCGAAGAATTTCCCCTTGAAAAGAACGAAGGTCGACGTGACCGTGGCGGAAGTTCTTCCTTATGAAAAAATAAAAAGTATGAAAACGTTTGAAATCTCCGATCTCGTACGGGATATTATGCTGAAAGAGGCGGGGATCACGGAGGAAAAAGAAGATGAATTACCTGCTGTATAATCCGCTTTCCCAAAACGGGCAGAATGTCGGAAAAATCAAAGAGATCGAAGAACAGTACGGCGGAAACGTCGAGAAGATCAGCGTTCTGGAAGACGAAAAGTACGAACGCGTTCTATCTTCCGTAACCGGAGAAGACGAGATCCTTCTCGTCGGGGGAGACGGCACGCTGAATCATTTCGTGAACAGGTTAAAAGGGAAAACGCTGCCCTGTAAGATCTATTTCAATGCGAAAGGCACCGGGAATGACTTTTTTAACGACGTGAAAGAAAAAACCGTGGGCGATAAGATCCTGATCAACGACATGATCGTGAATCTTCCGCGCGTGATCGTAAACGGCGAGGAGAAATTCTTCGTAAACGGGATCGGTTTCGGGATCGACGGTTATTGCTGCGAAGTCGGCGACCGTATTACGGAACGCGGAAAGGTTGCCGACTATACGGCGATCGCCATCAAAGGGCTTTTGTTCCATTATAAAACGCCGAACGCCACGATCACCGTGGACGGCGTGACGAAAACATACAAAAAAGTATGGCTCGCCCCGACCATGAAAGGGCGTTTCTACGGCGGCGGCATGATGGTCGCGCCCAAACAGAATCGTTTCGACGAAGAGAGAACGGTCACGTCCGTCGTGATGTACGGTTCCGGCAAACTGAAAACGCTTGTCGTTTTCCCCTCTATCTTCAAAGGCGAACACGTGAAACACAGCGAAATGGTAGAAGTTCGCAAAGGCAAACGCGTTACGGTCGAATTCGACCGCCCGACGGCTTTGCAGATCGACGGCGAAACGGTTTTAAACGTCACGAAGTACGAGGTTATTGCCGACTGACGGAAGGGTTTGTCTTTTTTCTGCTTTTCGAAGGACGGTTTTCGGGCAACAAGTTTCCGTATAAGTCGATAAACAATTGTTTTATTGAGGCAAAAGGAGAAAGCATTTGCTCAGATTTGTTTTTGTTCTTACGTTTTATTTTTACATATCCGCGTATTTCATCGTGAAAATGAAAATCTATCTCCGCACGAAAAAAGACGATTTCGAATTTCGGTATCGTTACACGCGAAAGTCGATCCGATTTGTCGCTGCGAGAAGCCGCGCTACGGTAAAGTGTTACGGAGAAGAAAATCTGCCCGAAGAAAACGGATACGTGATGCTTGCAAACCATCAGGGGAAGTTCGACGTGCTCGCCGTGGTATCCTCGCACGAAAAGCCGCTGTCCGTCGTGGCAAAAAAGAAAAAAACGAGATATCCGCTTGTTCGTCAGGTTATGGAAATGCTTGACAGCACCAGGATCGATACCGAAGATCTTCGTTCCGTCGCGACGGCATTCCGCGACGTGGAGCGCAATATCGAAAACGGAAGGAATTACCTTATTTTTCCCGAAGGGAAATTCGGGAAAAATCACAATCATCTGATCGAATTTCATACGGGTTGTATCGGGATCGTCAAAAAAACGAAATGTCCGATCGTTCCCGTCGCGCTGTACGATACGTATAAGGTCTACAATGAGAATTCTCTGAAGAAAACGGAATGCAGCGTAACCTATCTTTCCCCTATCTATTACGAGGAATACAAAGATCTTTCAAAACGCGAGATCGCGGATCTTGTGAAACAGCGGATCGAAGACGCGATCGATCAAATAGAAAACGACGGTTGCCGTGCCGGCGGGTCTTCCGCAGGCGGGGAAGACCGTGAAGTCGCGGCGTGCTGAAAGCACCCTTGCCGAAATGCCGCGCGAAAAACAGATAAAAACCCTTCCGGGAAATCTCCGGAAGGGTTTCTTTTTCTCATAAATACTAAGCCTGATGTCCTTTCGGGGCGTAACAAAAACCAATCGCTCACCTTTCTCGTCATTCTGACCCGGCTTGCCTGACGGACTCGGGAAGAATCTGAGAAAGGTGAGGGGGAAGAAATAAAAATATGCCATTTTCAGATCCTTCGGAAGCCGGGCAAGAGGCATGGCTCAGGATGACGAGAATGGCATTTCCGGAGCTTGAGCCGAAGTGTGCGGTAATTGCAATTTTCCAAGTTTTCGCCCCACCTGACGGGCTGACAGAGACAAGAAAACGCTACAAACAAATATAATCTAAAGGTTTCAATACCGATAAAGGCTTCGTCCCTTAAGGACTAAGGGCACACGAAAAGTTACTGCAATGATAAACCCGCATGGGATAAACGGAGTTCTCGGAAAAAGGTGATGAAGCCGGGAAAAACTCGGATTTGTCAAGGTTTTAAGCGCACGGAAAACCCATAATACTGCGTTATCCTCACTTATAGTA
>CAKQRE010000015.1 GCA_934271265.1 uncultured Clostridia bacterium
GAAAAGTATCTGTCTTTCGGTATTTTCGGAGTGTCTCCCCGCGGAGCGGTGTATGAAAAAGAAACCGATACGATTTTTATCGTTGACAGAAGTTCTTCGATGTATTATTTTAATTCGAGCGAAATAAGTTCGCTTGAAATCGGCGAAGACCTTACATGTAAAACCGTTGACGGCGTAACGTTGAAAGCCACGCCCGCGCTCAGCCACGCGATCTATTATAACGAGAGGACAAAGAAAGGGTATATCCTGCACGAAAGTTCCCCGCTCATAACGAGATTGGATCTCGGAAAGAAAAAAATAGATTTTTCCTTTGATCTCGAATTCAATATCGACAAAATCGAACAAGGCGCTTCGGCAAAAGACGTCTATTTTCTTTATAAAAACATAAACAAGACCGGTCAGGCGGAAAAGACGATCCTTACCTATACCGACGCGGACCTGAAGAGAAATACCCCGATCTTCCGCGGATTTATGATCGCGGGGATCTGTATTGCGCTCGTTTCCGCGGTCGTTGCGATCGTCCTGTCGGCGATAGTCTTTCAGGGCAGGCAGGAACAGGCTTTAAAGGTTCTTCGCAAAATTTACAGACAGAGATTTATTTATATTGCGATGATCCCGTCGCTGATCCTTCTCGTAACGTTCTGTTATTACGAGGCGATCGCGTCGATCGCGTTGTCGTTTTTCGATTATACGCTCGAAAGCCCCACGATGATCTGGAACAACTTTGCCAACTATATAGAGGTGTTTACGTCGAATTACGTCGGCGAAGCGTTCGGAAACATGGTGTTATTCTTGTGCTTCGATCTGTTTGTCGCGCTTGTTCCTCCTCTTCTTTTCGCGTTTTTCCTGAGAGTCATGAAATGGGAAAAACTTTCCAACGCCGTAAGAACGTTGCTGTTCATAACGGGCGTCGTTCCGTCGGTTGCGGGGATGCTGATCTGGAGGACCGGTATTTACGGCGGAGACGGCGTGCTGAACACCATAATCAAAGCGTTCGGCGGAGAGCCGATCTCCTTCCTCGGACAGACGGCTTACGCAAAATGGTCGGTGTTATTCATCGGTTTCCCGTTTGTCGGCGCGTATCTTATCTTTTACGGGGGAATGATGAACATCTCCTCGAGTTACTACGAGGCGGCGGAGCTGGAAGGTATAGGAATATGGAAGAGATTTTTCTATATAGATATTCCGCTCATAGTGCCGCAGATAAAATACGTGTTCATCACGGCGTTTATCCATTCGTTGCAGAACTTTGCGAGAACGTATATGATAACCGGAGGACAATTCGGAACGTATACGCCGATCCACATCATGTATCAGAATATGGTGGGCGGTAATTACGGACTTGCGTCGGCATACGCGACGGTTATTTTCGTGTTGTTGTTCTTTGCAACGTTCCTTAATCTGCGGAAGCAGAAAAAGAGCCTGGAGGATTGACGATATGACAAGCAAAGTAAAAAAATCGTATTACAGACTCGACTTTCAGATCGTGATATGTATCATAGTGATCGCCGCGACGCTGTTTTCGTTTTTATCGCTTTCGATAACGGTCATCAACTCGCTGAAATCGAACGACGAAATCATAACGAACATATTCGCGCTTCCTAAGGCAAGCCTTTTAGGCGAAAACATAGCGTTTAACTTCTCCCATGCGTGGGAGGCGGTGAAAACGTCGTTTATAAGCAGTATTATTCTTTCTCTTATCGGAGCGTTTTTCAACTGTCTGCTCGGTTCGGTCCTCGCATACATTTTCGCGTATAAAGATTTCTATTTTAAAGAGTTTTTCTTTATGACGTTTCTTTCCGTTATGCTGTTGCCGTCGATAATGGGTATGCCCGTTCTCGTCCCGTTCGTAAAAAACACTTTGCAATTAGGCGAAACTTATATCGGTTATCTGCTTCCGAATTTCGCGGGAGGACAGGTGGGCGCGTTGTTTCTTTTCAGAACCTTTTTCTGCCAACAACCGAAGTCTATTTACGAAAGCGCGCAGATAGAAGGTGCAAACGATTTCCATATTTATCTGCAGATTGCGATTCCTTTATCGTGGGCGATCATCCTGTTTCATTTCGTGGGAGTGTTCGGATCCTATTACAACGACTATTTATGGCCGAGCCTTATTCTCGGGAATAAAATGACGTTGATGCCGAAAATGCTCAGTCAGCAGGAAACTTTCAACAGTCTGAGGGAAAAAGGGGCTATGTACGCGATGTATATGATTTCGTGCATACCGCTCGTAATAACCTCGACTATAAGCATGAAATACTTTAAAGGCGGAGAATTTGCCGCAGGAATGAAATTGTAAACATCGGAGTTTTTGGTTTATGGAAAAGAAAAAATTATACGCGGCAATTGTCGGATACGGCAACAGAGGACAGGTTTACGGAGATTATTCTCTTCAATGTCCGGACGAATTCGGCGTGGCGGCTGTAATAGACCCCAAAGAATTTAAATTGCAAGAAGCAAAAGAGAGATACGGGTTGTCCGACGAGAGGATTTTTCATGATTTCGCTTCGTTTTTAAAAAGCGGGATCGAATGCGATTTCGTGATCAACGCGACGATGGATCAGTTTCATTACGAGACGACTATGGAAATCCTCGGTGCAGGTTACGACCTGCTTGTCGAAAAGCCGATAGTTCCGAACGAAAAAGAACTTCTCGATATTAAAAACCTTGCGGAGAAAAAGGGTGTGAGAGTGTTTGTTTGCCACGTACTCAGATATTCTCCGTTCTATACGAAAATCAAAGAGATTTTAAACAGCGGAATTATCGGAAAAATAATGACGATGGAAATGAACGAACACGTTTGTCGTCAGCATTATCTCGCGTCTTACGACCGCGGAAAATGGAACAGCGAAGACGGCTGCGGCTCGGGTTTCCTGCTTGCCAAGTGTTGCCATGATATGGATATTATGTGCTGGCTCAACAACGTGTCCGCGCCGGAGACGGTTGCGAGCATGGGTGGAAGATGCGAATTCGTCAAAGAAAATATGCCGAAAGACGCTTCCGAGTTTTGTTATGAGTGTAAATACAACAAGACGTGTATGTATTCCGCTATGCACGAGTATCTCGATCTGCACGTAATGCCTTTCCTTGTGTGGGACAGACTTAATAAACCGTTAAATGAAATAACGGAAGAGGAAAAAATCGAGTTTTTAAAACACGATAATTACGGCAGATGCGCGTATATCGCAGGCGGAAACATCGTGGACAGACAAAACGTTATCGTAAAATTCGAAAACGGGTCTCAGGCATCGTTTACCCTTGTCGGCGGCGCGACTAAACCGGACAGGTACATACATATCGTCGGTCAGCGCGGTGAGATCGAAGGGAAACTCGAAGAAGGCAAAATGATCGTGAGAAAATACGATCCGTCTCCTGCCAATTTTTACGGAGTAAGCGAAGAGATAGACATCAATTCAAAGGTTGTCAACAAAGCCGAATACGGCGGGCATAACGGCGGAGATTTCCTCATTATGCACGACCTTCTCGCTTATCTGAACGGTGACAGAAGTTCTATTTCGATTACCTCTCTTAACGATTCCGTCAACGGACATCTTTGCGTGTTTGCGGCGGAAAAATCGAGAAAAGAAAATAAATTCGTAAATATTGCGGAGTTAAAATCTTAAAACGGGTAAATTTATAATGAACAGAAATATCGAATTTGTTTATCCCGTAAGA
>CAKQRE010000016.1 GCA_934271265.1 uncultured Clostridia bacterium
GTTCTCATTCCGAACACAGAAGTTAAGCTCAGCTGCGCCGAAAGTACTCGTCGGGCAACCGACCGGGAGGATAGGTTGTTGCCACTTTCCATTAAGCCTTTGGTTTTTACCGAAGGCTTTTTGCTTGCCTTTTTTCGTTTTATTCTCAAATGGGTGAAATAATCATTTTGCCATTCTCAGATCCTTTGTAAGCCGTGCAAGTGGTCGGCTCAGGATGACGAGAATGGCTTATTATTGACGATCCTCGCTATTCTCTGCTTTTCTTTTAATTGTATTGCGTTTTGTAATCCCTCTTATTGCGGTAGAATATGAAAAAATCGAAAGGAAACAGCTTGAATTACGATCAGCAGTGTGTTATAATGAATATGCCAAGCGAAATAAACGGAGGAATATATGGGCTGGTTAAACGTGTACGGACTGATCATGATTGCAGTCGTTATGATACCAAATATTATTTTTGCAATCAGATGCAAAGAAGGTTTAAAAAACAAATGGGAAAATAAAATTATTGAGGTTGCAGAACAGACGGGAAGGTTCGGATGCTTTATGTTTATGATTCTGAATATTCCCGGTACGTGGTTCGGCTGGTGGTCTGACGAGGCGTTTGCTATATACCTTATTGTGGATACGGCGTTAGTAACAGCATATTGCGTGATCTGGATCATTTGCTTTAAAAACAATAGCATGTTTCGAGCGATGGCATTGTCTGTTATTCCTTCGGTTTTGTTTTTGTTCAGCGGAATTATGAGCCGATCGGTTTTATTGCTTATCGCGTCAATAATATTCGCACCAAACCACATTTTACTTTCGTACAGGAACGCAAAAGGATAATGTGAAAAATCCGGGTTGTTGAAATTCTCTACACCCGGATATTTTTAAAAGTTCTTTTTTATATTCCGACGTTATCGTGGCTTTAAGAAGTTGTCCGGAACAGGTTGTTCCGGACAACTTTTATTGTGCTTTATCGGCTTTATTTGTTGTGTTTCTGACGGTATTCGTTAACGCAAATCGTTTGGCTCATGTATAAAATTTGTATAGGAAGACAACAAGATAAATCGGAATTAACATTTTTAATTGAAACAGGAAATTTAAGCATACTGAATTTTACACTTGCAAGAGACTGAAAACGTATGGGGGTAGCAAAGATACCATGAATAAAAAAACGATAGCGCTGATTGCGCACGACAATAAAAAGCCCGACATGATCCGTTGGGCAAAGGAAAACAAAGCCACGCTTTCCCGTTTTGATCTGTGCGGAACGGGAACGACGGCAAAACTCGTCGCCGAAGAAACGGGGCTTACGGTAAATGGTTATTTATCCGGTCCGCTTGGCGGCGATCTCGAAATCGGCGCGAAAGTAGCCGAAAGACAAATCGATATCGTCATCTTTTTCTGGGATCCGTTACAGGCGCAACCGCACGATCCCGACGTGAAGGCGCTGCTCAGGATCGCCGCGCTTTACGATATTCCGATCGCGACCAATATTTCTACGGCGAATTTTATTTTGCATTCCGATCTACTCGGTTGAACAAGTTACGTACGGAAAATTTTCCGCGTATAACTTCGCGTTCGCGTCGATAAAAAAAGGAAGCCCGATAACGATCGGATTTCCTTTTTAAATGTGATCGGCGGGAGTGATCCCGACAACGTTTGTTATTAATAAGGCGCGACAAATGAAAGATCGCGATCGGGATCGTCCGCCCAAAGCGGAAGCAGATCGGCTCCGAAACGATCGGAACCGTTTTGCGGAAAAAACAACGTCAGCGCAGATCGAAGCGGAAGGGGACGGAAATATCCGTTCCGCATTCGCCTTTTGTCGCTTCGCGGAAAAGCTCGTCTGCGGCGGCATAGCCCATCCGGTTGCCGTCCTGAAGGATCACGGGGATCATGCGGTTTGTTTTATAATCGGAAAACACTTCGTCGTCGATCACGAAAAGGTCGAAATCTTTTCCGATCTCTTTGCCGGTCGATCCGATTGCGCGGATGGCGAGATTTGCCGGTTTTCCGGCAACGGAGATGAGAGCGGTGATCTCCGGATTTTTCTCCAGCCAGGCGGAAAGACTTTTTCCGTTGTCCGTATAGTCTTCTTCCAGCACGAAGCAGGGATCGGTTTTTTGTAATAATTCGAGTTGCGCCTGTTTGTAACCGCGGATCCTTTCCTTTACGGAAGAAGATTGCACCGTGGTGAGATAAAACGCCACGCGTTTATGTCCTTTTCCGATCAGGTATTTCGCGGCGGAATATCCGATATCGAAGTTATCCGACGAGACGAGCGGGAAAGTATTTCCGCCGAACCTTCGGTCGATGAAAACAAGCTTTACGACGGAACGGTCGAGCGAACGGATATAGCTTTCGTTTTCGGGGTCGTCCACGGGCATGAGAAGAACGGAAAAAATATTCAGGCGGAAACACAGCTCAATGCACTTTCTCTCTTCTTCGGGCGATTGCCAGGCGTATAGGACGATAAAGTCGGAATTTGTGCTTTTGCAGAAGTCGTGTACACCCGAAAGGATATCGCGGTTGAAGTTGCTTTCCGGGGTGGGAAGAATGAGGGCAAAACGAAAGACGTCCTTTTTGCCGCAGTCGCCTGCGGCGACAAAAGTGCCTTTACCTTTTATCTTATAGAGATAACCCTGCCTTTCGAGAGAAGAGGTCGCCTTCCGGACGGAAACCCTGCTTGCGCCGAATTTTGCCGCGAGCTGCTGTTCGCTCGGAAGTTTCGTGCGGCTTCCCTCGCTTTTGTCGGCGGCGAGAATGAGTTGCAGGAGATAATTTTCGATTTGTTTGTATAAAAGCATACGTCTCCTTGATCGCGCCGCATGGTCGCCCGACGAAAAATTTCAGCCTGCGGACGGGAAAAATCGAAAAAGGCCCGCATTGATTTCTTCGCCCGGAAACCGTCTCCGAAAATGCCCGCAAGCCCAACAAAAATAATATAACACGAAAAGGTGTTTTTGTCAATACCTTTTCGGGAAATTTCATAATGTGAAAAGACGAAAAAGGGTATTGACTTTTCGGGGATCATGGTTTATAATAAAGGCACAAAAACGAAAGGCAATCGGGTCGCGACAAGGAGAACGGCAAAACAAAAAGTTTTAAAACGATTGCAAATACGAAGTTACGGGAAAAGGCTTCCCGAGGCTTAAAGGAGATTCCGCCGATGAACTAAAATTTTTTCCAAGCGACAATAAATCCTGAAATCGTTCGGGATAAGGAGGATATTATTTGTGAAGAAAATGATTTTAAGGACGTTCCGGAAAGAATAAAAAATGAGGAGACCGCCGATGCAGCATTAAGTCAAAAATTCAAAAAAGCGAATTAATCGATCTATAGCAGCGTTTTCAGCCGAAAGTGCGGAAACGCATCGTAAAAACGAAATCGTGAATTAACGCTTTTCTCCGCGGGGAACGAACGCGGTAAATACAACCGAATAATATGATCAATCATTGTTGATATAAAAAGACTGCGGAACGTCAAAGCCGCAGTCTTTTCAAATAGAACGAACATTCAAAGTTCTGCGGCGAAAGGCTGCCTTTTGTCCGTTGTTCTTGTTTAAAACGGGAGAAAAGGTATAAATGCAGCTTATACCTCATATTAAAAAATATTATATTTAAAATTTTAAAATTTGAATTGACAAAATAAAAAGTGTGTGTTATAATTTTTTCAAATAAGGAAAGGGGTTTCCGCCGATACAGAGGGGTTATTTTTTTATCATTATGCTATGATCTATGCTAAATTGATCGGTGATTTTTCGTGCGGAAGTAAGAATTGACATAAGTTTATGAAGAAGTTTTTAACGGTATTATGCTTCGTTCTTTTTGCCGCCGCGGTTTCCGCGGCGTGCAAAAAAAAACGGGAATGAAGAAATTACTTTGGCAAAGCCGCAGGGTTTTGTTTTGCATGAAACGGTGCTCGGCTGGGAGCCGGTAGACCATGCGGGCAGATATGAGCTTTATGTCGAAAACAGGACGTATACCACGGAAAAACCGGAATACGATCTTTCGTTTTTGTTCTTTCCCGGTAATTATACGATACAGGTGCGCGCGATCGGAGAAGGGGAAAATATATATTCTTCCGCATATTCCGATTTTACCTATACGGTAGCGGAGGCTGAGCAGGAAGAGCCGACGCCGGGTTTACAATACGTTTTGCTTCCGGACAGATCCGGTTACGAGGTGTCCAGAGGGAGCGCGGATATTCGCGGAAGGGTGGTGATTCCGGACGAATGGTATGATCTGCCCGTAACCAAAATAGCGGATAGAGCATTTGAGGCGCCGATTTATGCTCCGAATCGGGTGACCCGGTCCGTGAGACTGCCAAAGCATTTAAAAGAAATAGGGGGGGCATTTTCGTGTTGCGCTGCTTTGCAACAAATCGAGTTGCCGCCCGAAGTGCGCGTGATAGGAGACGGTGCTTTTGGAAATTGCTATGCTTTGCAAAAAATCAATATTTCGCCCAAAGTTTGCGTGATAGGAGACGCCGCGTTTGACGCTTGCTATCAACTTGCAAGAATCGAGTTGCCGCCTTCCGTAACTACGATCGGAAAGGCTGCATTCCGCGATTGCTATAATTTAAGTTATATACAGATGAGCGATAACGTTCGCACCATCGGAGAGCAGGCTTTTGTCTGTGGCCAAAAACTCGAAGCGATCAGTTTACCGGAAGGGATAGAAAGAATCGAACAAAGAACGTTTCTCGGATGTTTCAATCTGCGGTGGATAGGGATTCCGGAAACGGTTAAACAGATAGAGGATGAATTTTGGAAAGTGCCCTGGGTGGAGGAGATGACCGGGGATTTTATTACCGTCAATTCGGTTCTGATCAAATACCGCGGAACTGCCGAGGTGCTGAAAGAATCCGATTTCGATCCTTCTATCGATTCGATCGGCGCACGCGCTTTCATGGATTCCAAGGTGAAAGAGGTTAATTTTCCGGATCGGATCAACTACATGGGATGGGGAACGTTTTACGAATGCGATACGCTTGAAAAAGTGAAATTGCCGGGGATGATAACGTTTATTCCGGATCATTGCTTTTATGAATGCAAAAAACTGACGGCAATAGAAGCCGGCGAAAATTTGCAGACGATAAAATATTCTGCCTTTGAGGGGACAGACTCGCTCGGGTTTCTTAAGGTCTGGAACGGCGTAACGACAATCGAAAGAAACAGTTTGTACGGAATAAGAAATATCGTTTTGCCAAAGAGTATCGAAAAGATTGAAAAATATACGTTTTCTAAAAACCCTGCCGTAAATTTGTATTATGAGGGAATCGAAGCGGAGTGGAACGGTTTTTTGACGGTTAACGGTAATGAATTTTTGCATGAAAACTCACAGGTTTATTTCTTCAGCGAAAGAGATCCGGGGAAAAACGGAACGTACTGGCACTGGGTGAACGGCGAGCCTGTGATATGGGAAATTTCGGAAACGGGCGAATCGGGCGCGGAAAACGCCGCATGAAAAATCAATTGAAATAAACGCAAAAAGGCTTTCCGTGTTTTGGTACGGAAAGCCTTTTTGAAAGGTGTTTGTCAATGAAAAAATATATTTCTTGCGACTTTTTTTCGTTCGATATGGTTTTTCAGACCCCCTCGGCGGGGGCGCCCCCCTTTCGTCTGACTTCGTCAGCCACTTCCTTGCAGGACGCGCCCCATCTGTCGGCAAGCCGACATCTTCCCCGCTATCGGGGAAGTCTACCCCGCTTTAACGGGGGAATCCACCTTCGCGGGTAGGGCAAGGGGTCGGCTCAGGATGACAAAAAACAAATCCTTCATATGCCGGGCATGAGACAGGCTCAGGATGACAAAACAGGTAGGGTAAGTGGCAGGCTCGGGAAGACAAGCGGGGCAAGGGGCAAGGCTCAGGATGACAAAATAGGCAGGACAATGGGCAGGCTCAGGATGACAGGACACATATTATATCGTTTTGTCATTCTGACCCAACCTGCCTGACGGGCTTAGGAAGAATCTCAAAACGATACGGTTTGTCAAAAATATCGAATGCATAAGGTAATTAGTGATGACGAATGCTAAGCCTAAATAATAAAAAACAAAACGGCACTCGGGATGGCGGGTGTGATCCCGCAGTTCCGTCGGAAAATAAAAATGCCGGGAGACTTTTTATCTGCTCCCGGTATTTGATCAATACGATATATTCTGACCGATTTACCCTTCGATCATGCCGACGGAACGCAATTTTTCCACAAAACTGCGGATATCGGATAAAACGACGTATCTCTCCACGTCGTACTCCTCCATGATCTCGTCCGCCATGCGGCTTTCGTTGGTTTCCGTCTGAAGAGCGGTGAACATGCGCTTGCCCATTTCGTTTAAGGTCAACATGCCCTTAAAGTAATTGCTCGCTTCTCCGGTTGCGACCACGATCGGTCGCCCGTTTACTTCTTTCAGTACAAAACCGTTTTTGATTTTCATGTCGATAACCTCCGTTCTGCGCTTTTTTTTAGCGCTGTCGTCCGGGCGATCTTTTTTGCTTGGCGTTTGTTCTTCCCGAAAAAGGAAGAGCGATCGCGGATATCCCGTGTGACGATCGGTTCTATCGGACAAGGGGAACGATTGACGGACCCTCTTTTCCCGATACTCTTTTCTTTATTATACTATATATTTTCCGAAAAAACAACAGTTTGAATAAAAATCTTAAAAAAAGTATCTGTTTTTTTGCCTGTTTCTTCGGTTTTTGCCGAAATTCTGCCCTTTCCGGCAGATACCGGGAGGGCGTGAAACCGGGGAAAAAGGAGATCAGTCGTCGATTTTCCGGAAACGCGGAAAACGTTTTCCGTCCCGCTCGACTGTCTCGTTCCACATCGCGGCAGGGCGAACCCATATCTTATTCTCTCCGTATAAGGCGCGGTAAACAACGTATTCTTCCAGCGTTTCGCTGTGCGTCGCAACGAAGAGAACTTCGTATTCCCCGCCTTTAAAATGCCTGTATTTTCCCGGTAAGATTTTTTCGTTCATATTGCTCTCCGTCCTGCCGGGATCTGCCGGCGGTAACCGAAAACGCGCTCCGCTATCACGAAGCGCGTTTTTATTGTTCAGAATCGGCATTTTTCATCCGTAAAAATAGTCGGTGACGGCGAATGCTAAGCCTATGCTTTTTTAAACGTGATGGTCATTTCCGTCGTCTGTGCGGATTCTCCTTCGCCGATCGTCGTGCTTTCCGTCATCGTAAGCTTTTTCCCGTCGATCGTAGCCGTCATGGTGGTGCTTGATTCTTCCGAAGAGGTTTCTTCGGGATCGCTCAGGATGATGGAAGTTGCGGATTCGCCGTCAAATTCCCAGGTGCCGACCGTGGCTTCTTCGGCTGATTCCAGGGAGGAAGTCATTTCGTAAGTTTTATCCGCTTTGAGAACGAGAACGATCGTATCTTCCGAAATTTGCGTACCCATAAAATCCTTGCCGGCTTCCAGCGTTACGGTTGCGCCGCCCATCGTCATGGTCATGGATGAAAGTTTGTAAGTGCCGGCGATTTTCGAAGCGTCCTGCTTGTTGCAGGCAACGGCGGAAAAGCACAGGCAGAGGATTGCTGCCAAAGTGGCAAACAGTGCGGTAAGTTTTCTCATCTTTTCTCCTTTATGATCGCGCAAAAGTTTTTGCGGGACCGATGAATCAATTGTATCATGTTTCCGGTAAAAAGTCACGCGAATATCTTGTATTTTTAAAAAGTTTAAAAAATTTATATAATAGGCTTAGCATTCGTCATCACTAACTATTTTTACGGTGAAAAATCGGTTTGTGACTGTGTCAGCCGAGAGAAAAGCGAACGTCATTAAGTTTTAACGGCGCAAAATTCGTAAAATCTTTGTTAAACTCGCTTGTAATACGATCAAGTATAACTTTGCTCGTTTGCCTCGATTTTCCTAAATTTATCGCCGTTAAAATGCTACGCACCTTAAAGCCGTATTTTTCAGACAGTTGTGGTAAAGGTTTGCGCAGGCGTACTTTTCCGTACTTCAAGCAAAGATTTGCCGCAACGGGCAAAAAAGACGGCTTTAAGGCTTGATGAATTTCGCTTTTTTCTCGGCTCACCCTTCAATATACGAAAAAGTATTATCTCGGGTGTTTGCCTTGTCAAAACGCGATTTTTCATCCGTAAAAACGCTTTGCGCCTTAAAGAGCTTATTTTCCGATGATTTTTCCCGATTCCGAGATCGATAGTACTTGATCGTACGTCAATAGAGAAATCGGGGAAAAGGGCGGAAAAGAAGCCTTTAGGGTAATTAGTGATGACGAATGCTAAGCCTATATAAAGAAACGAGCTTATATCTGCCTTTTTGCGTGGCGGATATAAGCCCGTTTTTACAGACCGGCATTTGCCGTTATCGGACGAATACCGGAATTTCTTTTCTGCCGTTTTGCGCCGGAAATCAGTTGCCCTGCGCTTCGCTCTCGCTTGCGCTTTCCTGCGTGTTCGTTGCGGATTTATTGAGCGAAATCGTGATCGATATGCCTTCATCGACCTCCGAGATCGTGATCGTATTCTTATTGATCGCGACGACCTGTTGCTTGACGTCTTCTTCGTCGGTCACGTTGTCGGGAGCGAACAGAACGATCGAATCGGTAGTTCTGCCGAAGTCCCAAACGCCGCTGTCTTCTTCTGCTTCCTCTTCGGTACCGATCGCGGCGGACGTCAGTTTATAGGTTTTGTCCGCATTGAGAACGAGCACGGCGGAATCTTCCGAGATCTCCAGCCCCATGAAGGATTCGCCCGCTTTGATCGTCGTGGTAACGCCGTTTATCGCGATCACCATCTGGGAAAGTTTATAAGTCCCCGCGACGGCATCGATCGAGGTTTCCGCCGAGGAGTCGGTATCCGCTTCCGAAGAGACCTTTTTGAGGTTGGTCGTGGTGAGGATCTCGGTCGGAGCGGAAGATTCGGATTCGCTCTCTTTTTCCGCCAGTGAAGTTCTTGCCATCGAGAAAACGCCTTCATCGATAACGGCATTGAAAACGTCGGTTTCTTCTTTTCCGGAAACGTCGCCGTGTTTTGCCGTGAGAATGACGGCTGCGCTGGCGTTGCCGTTGTATTCCCAGCTTCCGGTCGTGTATACGTCCGTTCCCGTCGTCGCATCGATCAGCTTGAAAGTATAATTATCTCTGAGATAAAGGACGACGGATTCTTCCGTGAGGGAAACGTCCATAAATTTGCTTCCCGGTTCCATCGTTATGGTCGTGCCGTCGATCACCGTGGTGATCCCGGAAAGTTTGTAAGTGCCGGCGATATTCGACGGATCCTGCTTGTTGCAGGCGACGGCGGAAAAGCACAGGCAGAGGATCAGTGCAAAAGAGGCAAAAAACGCCGTTAATTTTTTCATGTCTGCTCCTTCGCCACGGGCAGGGTAAACGCAAGCCCCGGTGGCTGTTCGGATTTTTATTAATTTATTTTAGCATAAAGGCTCGGCAATGTCACGCAAATAAATCTTTATTTCGAAAATTTTCTGCGAAACGCTGCGTTTTCGCCCGGGATCAACGGATCAGCTCGGTTACGGAGCTTCCGTCCGCCCGGAAAGAAGTTCCGTAAAACGCGGTCAGTCCCTTTATCATCTCGTCGTAATCGCAAAGAGCCATCGTTTCCACTGCCGAGTGCATGGCGAGCTGGGCGATCCCGATATCCGCGCTGCGCACGGAAACCTGAGAGGAGCTGATCGCGCCGAGCGTGCCGCCGCAGGGCAGGTCGGAACGCATGTAAAAGTCCTGGTAAGCGGCGTTCGCTTTCGAGAAAACGTTTTTCGCAATGGCAGAAGAAAAGGCGTCGGACGTGTAATTCTGATTGGCGTGGTGCTTGATCACGATGCCTTTCCCGAGCAGCGTTTTGTTTGTCGGATCGGAAAGTTCCGGGTGGTTCGGATGCATGGCGTGCGCGTTGTCGCAGGAAAGAAAGAAGGTGTTTGCAAGCGCCACGTCGAAAGATTCTTCGTTGCCGCCGAGCGCGCGGTGAATGCGGTAGAGGGTGTCCGGCAGGAAACGGGATCCCGCGCCCTGTTTGGTGCGGCTTCCCACTTCCTCGTTATCGGCGATATAGCATACGGAGATCGCGGTCGGTTCCGCCTTGCAAAGAGCCTCGAGAGAAGAGCAAACGCTCGTTAAATTGTCGATACGAGGAGAGGACAACAGTTCGTTACGATATCCGCAAACGAAAGGTTTTTGCGCGGAAACGATGAAGAGGTCTCCTTCAATAAACTCTTTTCCCGCCGCAAATTCTTCGATCTCCTCTTTTAAACCGGAAGAGGAAAGAATGCCCGTCAGAGGGCTCATGTCGACTTGCGGGTTCAGCTTGATCCCGTCGTTTGCGGCGCGGTTGAAGTGAATGGCGACGGACGGAATAACGAAAGTGTGTTTCGATACGAACGAGCGGGCTTCGAGCTTGTCTCCCGAGGAAAGGATCACCCGCCCCGCCACGGTGACGGGGGTGTCGAGCCAGCTGTAGAAAATGCCTCCGCCGTATTTTTCCACGTTGAATTTGTTCATGTTTCCGATCTCGATCTCTCCCGTGCCTTTCAGTTTGAAGGCGGGCGAATCGTCATGCGAGGCGACGACGGAAAAACCGTCTTTGTCGCCTATGCGGAAGGCTATGAGGGCGGAACCGTCCCGCGAAACGTAGCGTTTGTCTCCGCGGGCAAGTTTCCAGACTTCGTTCTCTTTCAGTTCGGTAAAGCCGTTGTTTTGCAGATAGCGCACGGCGTTGTCGTGCGCCTGATATGCCGTTTTCGACTCGTCTAAATATTGAAGTAAAAATTCGTACATTGCGATAATCTCCCGCATTGCGCAGTCAAAGCGCGTTGCGTTATCATTATACTTTATTTTCCGGAGATAGTAAAGCAAAAGGCGAACGGTAACGGGTATTTTTCGCATAAGATACATGGAAGGGAGAGGAGAAAGGTGCGAGGAAGGATCGAAGTGAACAGGGAAGTTCTGCGGAAAAATTTTCTCATTCTGAAAAGAGAGATCGGCAGAGGGAAAAAAACAATCGCCGTCGTAAAGGCGGACGGTTACGGGCACGGAGGGGCGGAAACCGCCCTTTCCTGTAAGGAGAGCGATTACTTTGCCGTGGCGACCGCTCGGGAAGGGGAAGAGCTTCTTGCCGCCGCGGAGGAAACGGTCAAAGGCAAGGTTTTCGTGCTCGGTATCACGGACGAAGAAGAGAAAGCGATCTGCGTGCGGAAGGGGATCGGTTTTACCGTGCAGGGAGAGAAAGACGTTCTGACCGCTTCCCGCATATCCCTTATCGAAGGGAAGCCCGCTCAAATACATATCGCGCTCGATACGGGAATGAATCGCATCGGCATAAAAACGGAAACAGAGGTCTATAAGCTGATAAACGCGCTGAAAAACTCTCCTTGCGTGCATGCGGAAAGCGTGTTTTCCCATCTTGCGCGCCCGGGATCGGAAAGTTTTTCTTCCGTTCAGCGAGGGCGGTTTCTTTCCCTTTCCTCGCCGATCGCGAAAGAATTTCCGTCCGTTTTCCGTCATCTTGCCGCCTCGGAAAGGCTCGGCGACCGGGCTTATGCCTTCGACGGGGCGCGGCTCGGTCTCGCTCTGTACGGCTACGGGGCGGAAGGGGTTACGCCGTGCATGTCGGTGATCGGAAAAGTCGTGCGGAACACTTTCGTGCAGGGCGGAGAAAGCGTGGGGTACGACGGGAAATTCACGGCGAAAAGGGACGCGTTCGTCGCGACCGTATCCCTCGGTTATGCCGACGGGTTGAGGCGGGATCTGACGGGCGGATCCGTCATTCTGAAAGGGAAGAAACGCCGGCTCGTGGGAAATATTTGCATGGACTGCTGTTTTTGCTTGTCCGACAAAAGCGTTTCCGTCGGCGACGACGTCGTTTTTCTCGGTTCGTGCGGGGGTGAGAAGATCGACGCGGAAGACCTCGCTTCCGTCGCCGGAACGATCCCTTACGAAATTTTAACCTCTTTTCGCAGGATCCCACGCCGATATGTTTGACTTTTTATCCCGTAAATACTAAAATAAAAGCGTATATCAATATAGAACAGGAAGTGCTTTTATGGCAGAATTTATGGGTAACCTCAGAAGAACGACGATGTGCGGAACGCTCCGGCTTTCGGACGTCGGAAAAGAAGAGACGGTAACGGGCTGGGTACAGCGCAGAAGAAACCTCGGCAGTCTGATTTTTATCGATCTGAGAGATAAAACGGGGCTCGTGCAGATCGTTTTCGACGATACGACGGAAAGCGCCGTGTTCGAAAAGGCGGAACAGATCCGTTCGGAATACGTGCTTGCCGTAAAGGGAAAGGTGCGCGAACGCGAGAGCAAAACGGATAAGATCGCCACGGGCGCGATCGAAATTCTTGCCGACGAGCTGAAGATCCTTGCCGAAGCGGATACTACGCCGTTCGAGATCCTTGACGATACGAACGTAAACGAGACCCTTCGTCTGAAATACCGCTATCTCGACCTGAGAAGACCCGTTCTGCAAAAAAATCTTTTCATGAGAAACGAGATCTGCAAGGCGGCGAGAAAATTCTTTGAGGAAAACGGTTTCACGGAAGTGGAAACGCCCATGCTCGGCAGATCGACGCCCGAAGGCGCGAGAGATTATCTCGTTCCTTCCCGCGTGCACGAGGGGAGTTTCTATGCTCTTCCGCAGTCTCCGCAATTATATAAACAGCTTCTGATGATCGCCGGGTTCGATCGTTATTATCAGATCACGAAATGTTTCCGGGACGAAGATCTCCGCGCGAACCGTCAGCCGGAATTCACGCAGATCGACGTTGAGATGAGCTTTGTGGAAGAAACGGAAGACGTGATGTATCCCATCGAAGGGCTGATCAAAAGCATTTTCCGTTCGGCGATCGGTCTCGATCTCGGCGAAGGGCATTTCCGCACGATGACGTATAAAGACGCGATGGAAAATTACGGGTCGGACAAGCCGGATACCCGCTTCGGTCTGAAGATCGTGAATCTGTCGGATATTTTCGCCTCTTCGTCCTTTAAGGTGTTTACCGACGCGCTTGCGATCGAGATCGGGCCCATCCGCGGGAGCGTACGCGCGATCAACGCGAAGGGGTTGGCGGAGAAATTTTCCCGCAAGGAACTCGACGCTACGGTGGAATACGCGAAGACGCTCGGCGCGAAAGGGCTTTGCTGGATCAATTGGCAGAAAGGCGGAGAGATCAAATCTTCCTTTGCGAAATTTTTGACCGCAGAGGAACTCGAAGCGGTGAAGGAAAGAATGAATTTCGAAGAAGGGGATACCCTTTTCCTTGCCGCGGACAAAGATTACGTCGTGTTCAATACCTTAGGCGGGCTGAGACTGATGCTTGCCGATAAATACAAGCTCGTGGACAAAAACGTTTACGACGTGCTCTGGATCAACGAATTCCCCATGTTCGAATGGTCGGAAGAGGAGAACAGGTATATGGCGGTGCACCATCCGTTCACCGCGCCCATGAACGAAGATCTCGAACTGTGCGAGACCGATCCTTCGAAAGCCCGCGCGAAGGCTTATGACCTCGTGATCAACGGTCAGGAAGCGGGCGGCGGATCCATCCGTATTCATTCGAGAGATATTCAGAAAAAAATGTTTAACATTCTCGGTTTTACCGACGAAGATATCGCGCGCAAATTCGGTTTCTTCGTGGATGCTTTCAACTATGGCGCTCCCCCGCACGGCGGGCTTGCGTTCGGGCTGGATCGCCTTACCATGCTGCTTTGCAAGGACGAATCCATCCGCGACGTCATCGCCTTCCCGAAGGTGCAGACGGCTTCCGATCTGATGAGCGAAGCTCCCGCGCCGGTGGAAGACAAACAGCTGAAAGAACTCGGCATTGCCGTTTGCACGGAAGAATAAAATGGCAACGAAAAGCAGAAACGAGGTTTTGCGCGCCGTCGGCGAAAGCGGGCTGATCTGTATTTTGCGGGACGGCGAGGAAGACGGTTGCCTGCGCCGCGGGCTTGCCGCGGCAAAGGGCGGCGTGACCGTGCTGGAAGTTTCTCTGACCACCCCGGGAGCGGAAAACGTCATTGCCGGGCTGAAAGATCGGCTCGGGTGCGACTATACGGTCGGCGCGGGTACCGTGACGGACGAAGCCGCCGTTTTAAAAGCGATAAAGTGCGGCTCGGAGTTCGTTATCGCGCCGAATTACGACGAGACGGTCGCGAAGATCTGCAGGGAAAACGATCTGTCGTATATCGCCGGGGTCGGCTCGATGACGGAACTTGTCAACGCGATCCGCGGCGGGGCGGACATGCAGAAACTCTTTCCCGCCAAGTGTTACGGACCCCATTTCGTCTCTATGGCGAAAGCGCCGATCCCGCAGGCGAAACTGATCCCTACGGGTGCGATCGTCCCGGACGAAGCGGGGGAATGGTTTTCCGCCGGGGCGTATGCCTTAGCGATCGGCGGGGCGATCACTCATCCGCAAAAAGGGATCTGCGACGAAGGTTTCATCACGGCGAACGCCGCGGAGATCGTCGAAAAAATAAAAGCGGCGAAACGGTTGCGGAAGTAAGATTCCGCATACCTGCGGCAACGGAGCGGCAACCTGTCTGCCGTCGGTAAGGCGGCGGCAAACAAAAATAAAATAACAAAAGGAGGATCGGTTATTATGACGCTGGAAGAATTTAAAAAAGTAAAGATAGAGGCAATGAAGGCACACGACAAAGACGCCGTGACGGCACTGAATACCCTCATCAACAAACTGATGCTCGAAACCATCGAAAAGAAGGCGGCGGGGGAGACCCTTACCGACGCCGACGTGACGAGGATCCTGCAGAAAACGATCAACGAACTGACGGAAGAGCGGGAAGGTTTTGTGAAGGCGGGAAGAGCGGAAACGGTCGCAAGCCTTGACAATCAGCTTGCCACGGTAAAGAAATATCTGCCGAAGCTGTTAAGCGAAGAAGAGATCAAAGAGATCATTTCCGGGCTCGAAGATAAGTCCGTACCTGCGGTGATGAAGCATTTCAAGGCGAACTATGCGGGCAAGGTGGATATGCGCCTTGTCGGTACGGTTTTAAAATCGCTCTGATCGTGTGTGTACGGCTTTTGCCGTACCGGGTTTATCGCGTAAAAAAGAAAGGGAACGCCGCGAAATCGGTCGTTCCCTTTTCGTTTGGAAGAAAATCACGTCATGCCGGGCAAGAATAATACGAACCATGGTCTGCCTTTTTCCTCGGGAGAAAACGCATAACGGTGAATAAATCCCCCCCGTATAAGTTCGTTAATCGGCTATTTTTTGTTTGTGTCCGAAATGAAAACGCCGCTTTTCACGATTGAAAGGCGGCGAAGTTTTTCGAAGTGCGAAAACAGGGTCAGCTGAGCATGTTGATCATGAAACTCGGGACGGGTTGTTTCGTTTTGTAACATTCCGCCATATTCGCAACGCTTGCCTCGATATCGTCCATTTTGGTGAGGGGAAGCGTATAGCCGGAAAGATCCACGGCTTTGTTTGCGAGAATGTTGATGGCGGGTTCGAAATTGCCGTAACCGTTGGTAACGGAAACGGTGGAAAGCTGTTTCGAGAGAGCGATGCCGAGCGGGATTTTTACGTTGGGGAAAGAATAACCCGCAAACGCGATTTTCCCAGAAGGTGCGGCGACTTTGAATGCGAGATCGGTCGGAAGCCCGGAGCGGGTGAGGAAGGCGACCTTCCCGACCGCTCTTCCTCCGGTGAGGGAGAGAACTTCCTTTTCCGTTTTCGTGCTTGATTTCAACGTGTAATAGACCCCTGATTTCTTCGCGCGGAGCAAAGCTTCTTCGTTTTCGTCGATCAGAATGGGAACGCCCTGATAGTAAATGATGAGCTGTGCCAGGATCGATCCGAAAACCGACCCGCCGAAGATCGCTACGTGCTGACCTTTTTCGATGTCGAGTTTGTCGATCACGGAGAGGGCGAGGGCGATGTAATCGGTATAAACGGCTTCATTGTCTTTTACGCTTTGCGGCAGGGGGAAGATGTCTGCCGTTTTAATGACGGCAAAATCCTTCAGAAAACCGGCGGAATTTTTCCCCGCGACGGAAAAATCATAACATTCCCGCGGATCTCCGCCCGCGCAGTGGTAGCACTTTCCGCACGGTTTTACCGGAGACAGAACGACGCGCGTTCCCTTTTCGAAATAAGGAACGGGAGAACCGAGTTCCGTGACCTGTCCGACCGCCATGCGTCCGGGGATCACGGGGTATTTCCCCTTTTCTTCGCCGGTATACAGGGAGACGTCCTCTTCGGTGAGGAGAGTGCGCGTCAGTTTTACTTTCGCGCTGTCAACGTCGTCCAGCATTTCGGTTATATTGATTTTTTCGATTTTTCCGAGAGCGGAAATCTGCCAACCTGTCATTTTTTTACCTGAAAAATTAAATTAAATGCGTTTAAAACGACGCGGAACGGTCGTTTTTCTTGTTAAACCTTGCCGGAATTTCCTGCGGGCTTTATGCAAAAATACGCGTTTTTGCGCTTTTTATTTGAAATAATGCGAAAACCGGGAAACCGGCGCGGTAAGGTTTCGGGTTTATTCTATTATATACGATTGATTTTTATTTTGCAAGTGATTGAAACCGAAATTTATTGATTTAATTTTCGTTTTCCCTGCGAAACGTTTGACATGAGGCGAAAAATGGGATATAATAGTTTAGCATTAATTCTTGTGAGGTGATCAGAATGAAATCGGAAATCCATCCTAAATATAAAACCGTCACCGTACAGTGTGCTTGCGGGGAAACGTTCCAGACCGGTTCCACCAAAGACGTAGACGTTATTAAAGTGGATATTTGCAGCAAATGTCATCCGTTCTTTACCGGCAAGCAGAAACTGGTAGACACCGGCGGGCGCGTTGACAAATTCAAGAAAAGATACAGCCTTTGATATCGTGAGAGCATCGGCTGTAGCATAAGCCGATTTTCGATTCGGTAACTCCGGCCCTAAGTGTTTTCGCTTAGGGCTTATTTTTTATATCCCGGTCGGTCAGGAGAGCCGGGGTCGGGCTTGTTCGTAAAAAAGGAGAAGAAATGCCCAGAAAACAGAAAGATCAGAGAGTAAAAAGAACGTCCATCGGCGGGCAAGCCGTGCTGGAAGGGGTCATGATGCGCGGGAAAACCGCCATTGCGACCGCCGTACGCGACGAAGACGGGGTCATCCGTCTGGAGGCGGAGCGGCTGAAACCGAACGACGGTATCGTTCATAAGATCCCGGTCGTGAGAGGGGCGGTGAACTTTTTCGCGTCGCTCGTGTCCGGAATGAAGGTGCTGATGCGTTCGGCGGAGGTGTACGGAGAAGACACGAGCGAACCTTCGAAACTTGAAAAATGGCTCGCGAAAACTTTTAAGATCGACGTGATGAACGTTGTGATGGCGATCGGGGTGATCCTCGGTATCGTTTTTTCGGTCGGATTGTTTTTCGTCCTGCCCCATTTTGCCGGTAAGCTCTTTGCAGAATACGTCAGCTCGAACGAACTTCTGCGTAACCTTGCGGAAGGACTTCTGCGGATCGCGATATTCGTCTGCTATATTCTTCTTACGTCTTTGATGAAGGATATCCGCCGCACCTATATGTACCACGGGGCGGAGCATAAAACCATTACCTGCTACGAGAAGGGGTTGCCTCTCACCGTGGAAAACGTACAGAAATGCCGCCGCGTGCACGATCGTTGCGGCACGACGTTCATGTTTTTCGTCATGTTCGTCAGTATTCTGGTATATTCTTTTTTCGGCTCGGTTTTCCATATCGAAAACGGCGGGCTGAAACTTTTGGTAAAACTTGCCCTTCTGCCCCTCGTGGCGGGGCTTTCGTACGAACTTCTGAAAGCCCTTGCGAAAACGCAGAGCCCCCTCGTTCTGCCGTTGAAACTGCCCGGGCTTGCGTTGCAGAAGATCACGACGAGAGAACCGGACGACGGTATGGCGGAGGTTGCGATCACGGCGTTTTGTAAGGTGCTTTCGATGGATGAAAATCCGGAAGAACAGGGTTGCAGATTCGTCTGCGCGGAAAAACTTTCCTCGGTGAAGAAACGGGTAGAAGAAAGCCTTGCGGAGAAAGGGATCGACGGCGCGGACGGCGAGTGGATCCTTTGCGAAGGGACGGGAAAAAAGAGGAGCGAGCTTTCGGAAGACTGCACCCTTTCCGCGGGAAAGGTGGAAAAGATCGACAAACTGCTCGCGGAGAGACTGACGGGAAAACCCCTCTGGTATATTCTCGGCACGTGTAATTTCTACGGGTACGATTTCAAAGTGGACGGGCGCGTTCTGATCCCTCGTCCGGAAACGGAAGAACTGGTGAGCGAGGCGCTCAAGCTCGTGAAAACGGGCGATCGCGTGCTCGATCTTTGTACGGGCAGCGGAGCGATCGCCGTGACGGTCGCATTGAAAACGGGCGCGACGGTCGTTGCGAGCGACGTTTCCGACGAAGCGTTATCTCTTGCGAAGGAAAACGCGGCGCGTCTCGGCGCGAACGTGGAATTTTTGCAGGGCGATCTGTTTGAAAACGTTTCGGGAGAGTTCGACGCGATTCTCTCCAATCCGCCCTATATCCCCACGGCGGACATCGCGGGGCTTCAGACGGAAGTGAAAGACTACGAACCGACGCTCGCTCTCGACGGCGGCGAGGACGGACTTGCCTTTTATCGCAGGATCGCGGCAGAGGCGGGCGGCTATCTGAAAGAAGGCGGGATCCTTCTTCTCGAAGTCGGAGAAGGAGAAGCCGGAAAAGCGGCGGAAATGCTTAGCGGTTACAGCGTGCGGATCATAAAAGATCTGGAAGGGATCGAAAGGATCGTGGCGGCGGTGAAATTATGATCGAAAGACTGGAAACCATACTCGAACGCTTTCGGAAACTGAACGAACTCGTTTCCGATCCCGCCGTGATCGCAGACGTGCCTTCCTGGCAGAAATACGTGAAGGAACGGGCGGAGATCGAAGAGACCGCCGAAAAATACCTCGAATACAAAAAGACGGAAGAAAACGGAAAAGAGGCGGAAGAAGCCCTGAAAACGGAGACCGACCGCGAGATGCGGGCGATGCTCGAAGAGGAATATTACGATTGCAAAAACAAACTTTCCGCGATCACCGAAGAGCTGAGGGTTCTTCTGATCCCGAAAGATCCGGACGACGAAAAAAACGTTATCGTGGAGATCCGCGGCGGGGCGGGCGGCGAGGAAGCCGCGCTGTTCGCTTACGAGCTTTATCGGATGTACGTGAAATACGCCGAAAGAAACCGCTGGAAAACGGAGGAGATCGACAGTAATACCACGGAACTCGGCGGCGTGAAGGAAGTCGTGTTCTCGATCAGCGGGAAAGGCGTTTATTCCAAAATGAAATACGAAAGCGGCGTGCACCGCGTACAGAGAGTTCCCGATACCGAATCGCAGGGAAGGATCCATACGTCTACGGTCACGGTCGCCGTTCTGCCCGAAGCGGAAGACGTGGAAGTGCAGATCGACGAGAAAGATCTTAAAATCGACACCTATCGTTCGAGCGGGGCGGGCGGGCAGCACGTGAATAAAACGGAATCGTGTATCCGCATGACCCATTTGCCGACGGGGATCGTCGTGACCTGTCAGGACGAACGTTCGCAGATCAAAAACCGCGAAAAGGCGATGAAGGTGATGAAAAGCCGCCTTTACGATTATTATAATACGAAATACAGAAACGAGTACGACGCCAATCGTAAAAGCCAGATCGGTACGGGAGACCGTTCGGAGAGGATCCGCACGTACAATTTCCCGCAGGGCAGAGTGACCGATCACCGCATCGGCTTTACGATCTATACGCTGGAAAGTTTTCTGATGGGTGATCTCGGGGAAATGGTGCAGGCACTTCAGGTTGCGGACAGAGAAGCGAAACTGTCCGGAGAGGAGAACTCATTATGATAACGTTATCCCGGAAGGCGGCGGCGATTGAACCGTCCGTTACTCTCGAAATTTCGGCAAAGGCGAAGGCGATGAAGGCGGAGGGAAAAAAGATCGTCGCCTTTACGGCGGGCGAGCCCGATTTCGATACGCCCGTCCCCATCGTGGAAGCGGCGAAAAAAGCACTTGACGACGGCTATACGAAATATACCCCCGCTGCCGGTCTGCCGGAGTTGAAGCGGGCGATCTGCGAAAAGTTTCTTTCGGACAACGGTCTTTCGTACGAGCCGGAGCAGATCGTCGTGTCGGACGGGGCGAAAAGCTCGCTGTTTCACGCGATCGCGGCGATCGCCGGCGAGGGGGACGAGGTGATCGTTCCTTCTCCTTACTGGGTGACTTACGTCGAGCAGATCCGTCTTTGCGGCGCTACGCCCGTTATTGTGGAAACAACGGAAAAGTCAGGCTATAAGCTTTTAAAAGAGCAATTCGAACAGGCTGTTACCGAAAAGACGAAGTGTCTGATCCTGAATTCTCCGTGTAACCCTACGGGGGCGGTTTATACTCGTGAAGAACTTTCCGGCATTGCGGAAGTATGCGAAAGGCGCGGCGTTTCCGTCATTTCGGACGAGATCTACGAGAAACTCGTTTTCGACGGCGCGAAGCACGTTTCGATCGCCTCGCTTTCGCCCTATATGAAGGATAATACGATCGTGATCAACGGCGTTTCGAAAACGTACGCCATGACGGGATGGCGCGTCGGTTATCTTGCCGCGCCGACAAACGTGGCGCGTGCGATCTCCGCCATGCAGGGGCATACGACGAGCAATGCCTGCTCGTTCGCACAGGTTGCTTCCGTCACCGCCCTTCATACGGGAGAAACCGTTCCCGAGCATATGCGCGAGGTTTTCGATAAACGCCGCGTTCTGCTTTTGTCTCTTCTGGCAGAGATCCCGCAATTGGGTTTCATCCGTCCCGAGGGTGCGTTTTACGTATTCGTCGACATCGGCGGATGTATCGGGAAAAACTTTCGGGGAGAGCGGATAAACGGCAGCGTCGATTTCTGCAACGCTCTGCTCGGCGCGGGCGTGGCGGCGATCCCGGGCGCGGCGTTCGGTCGGGACGATTTCATCCGCCTTTCCTATGCCGTTTCCGAGGAAGACATCCGCGAGGGTGTTCGGCTGATCGCGGAATTTGTCGGCGGGCTCGCCTGATCCTTCCTTTTTACGGACGGAACGCCGGGTGTGGGATCGGTTCTTGTCGAAAACGGGAAAAGATGAAAATGCTGTAAAAATTCCTTATAACCCCTTGAAAAAAGGAAAAGAAAGGTTTATAATAGAGGCACAAGAAAACAAGGAGGATCTGTTTATGATCAAACTCATATACGGACCGAAAGGATTCGGAAAAACCAAAATCATCATGGACGATATCAACGCCGCGGCAAAAACGGCAAAGGGAAACGTCGTTTTCATTACCGACAAAAAGATCTGCTCGGTGGATATCGATCTGAACGTAAGATGCCTTTACACGGAAGAATACGGGGTGAATACGGTCGAATCGTTTTTAGGATTTGTAAAAGGTCTTATCGCGGGCAACAGCGATATCGAGTATCTGTTTATCGACGGCATTTTAAGGATCACGCATACCGATCTTCCGTCTCTCGAAACCTTCTGCGGGGAGCTGGAAAAACTGCATGAGGCAACGGGGCTTAAAGTGGAAATGACGGTCAGCTCGGCGAAAGAGAATCTGCCCGCATATATGCTGGAATATCTGAAATAACATGATTTTAAGAAATTTTACCCTGCCGCAAGGCATGAAGGAAAGCGGATGGCAGAATTTGCCTTCCGCTTTTCCGTATTTTACGAAATACGAACTCTCCTCTCTCGCGGAGAAATCGTTCGAAGAAAGGCTTGCTTTTTTCAAGAAAGCATACGGCGAAGAGGAAGAAATTTACGATAACGGGATCTTGCCCGCGGAGACGATCTCTCTGGACGACGGCGTTTACGTCTCCGACATGACGGTCGGCGGCAGGCGTTTCGTCAGATTGAAAAACGGGATCTCCGCCGAGGTCGTCTGCGCGATCTTCTCTTCGCTGTGCGACATGAAAGAGCCGGACGACGAAGAAGATTTTGTGTTCGACGTGATCGTTCCCAACGACGAATGCGTCGTTCTTTCCGCCGTATTTGCCATGCTCGGAGGTCTTCCGATCGGAGCCGTGATCACGGACGGGGAAGAAGATTTCGACTGCGAATTGTTCGGCGTTACGGATATCCGCAAAGAGAACGTTTACGAATACATGCGGGATTTTTACGAGGATCTCGGTTATCCTCTCGGCGCGGAAGACGCGAAAGGCGCGCTCGCCGCGGAGATCGCTTACGACGGATTCGGCGAGGCAGACGTTCTCGTTATGTGTCCTTTCGGCGTGTTTACCGATCCCGAAGCGTCCTGCCTGACGTATTGCAGAAAAAGAACGGATAAGAGGGAAGAGGCTTATGCGTATCTGAAAACGGAGCTCGGCATGACGCCTCCTTCCGGCGAACCGTATTCCCGTCCGCACCCGATCTCCCCCGATAAAATGAAAGAATTGTGTAAAATGCTCGCCAAAGTCAAACTTTATTGACTTTTTTGCGGGATTTTATTATGATTAAAGAAATAACAGACTGCCTGGCGTATCCCGGATCCATGATCGCCGAACGCCAGGAAGGTTGCTTTTTCGGAGGAATATGTTCGGATACGTCAAGCCCGATCTGCCGTACCTGTATTTAAAGGACGACAAATTATACAAAGCCCTGTATTGCGGCGTGTGCAAAAGCATCGGTAAAACCTGCGGGCAGAAAGCGCGTCTTTCGCTTACGTACGACATCGCGTTTTTATCGGCTTTCGCACATAATCTCTGCGGAAAAGACGTAACGATAAAGAAAGAACATTGCATCGTTCATCCGCTGATCTCCCGCCCTATGGCATCGCGGGACGAGATCACGGAAACGATGGCGTGCGTGAACGTAGCCCTTGCTTATTTTAAGGTTCAGGACGATATTTCGGACGAAGGAAAGGGGAAACTGAAACGGCTGCTTCTTTCTTCCGGCTATAAAGCCGCGTGCAAAAAAAACAAACGGATCGCGGAGATCGTCCGCGACAATTACCGGGATCTCCGGGCGCTTGAAAAAAACGGGGAAAGCAGCATCGACCGCGTGAGCGAACCTTTTTCGATCATGATGAAAGATCTGTCCGTTCTCGTGCTTGAGAAAAAAGCGACGGAAGCGACCGGCGAATTGTTTTACTATCTCGGAAAGTGGATCTATCTCGTCGACGCCCTCGACGATTACGAAAAGGACATCGCAAAAGGGGATTATAATCCGTTTTATCTCGCCTACGGAAATCAGCCCGATTTCGGAAGCCTGATCAAGGCGGCGGGAAAAGATCTCAATTTCGTGTTCTCCGATCTCTTTACGGGGATCAGAACCAATCTTTCCCGGTGCGAGTTTGCTTTTAACCACGATCTGATCGACAATATACTTCTTCGCGGACTTCCGGAAACGACGCTCGCGATTTTAAAAAAAGGAAACGAAAAATGACAAACGACAACTACAAGGTATTGGGACTCGACGAAAACTGTTCCGACGAAGAGCTTGAAGCGAAATATAAAGAACTGAAAGCCGCTTATTCGGAAGGAAGATTTCAGGAGGGCGAAGCGGGTAACGAAGCTGCCCGAAAGCTGACGGAGCTCGAAACCGCATACGCCGACATTATTGCCGACCGCAAGGAAAGGTCTTTTTCAACGGGATCTTCCGCGGGGTATTACGGCGAGATCGAGGAATGTATCAAAAAGGGAGACCTTGCGGGCGCGCAGAAGAAACTGGACGACTTCAACGAGAGAAACGCCGAGTGGCATTACCTGCAGTCCGTCGTGTTCTATAAGAAAAAATGGTCGAACGAGAGCAAAAAACAGCTTGAGATCGCCATGCAGATGGATCCCGGAAACGAAAAATATAAAAATTCTTACGACAAACTCGTCGCGCAGATCAGCGGCGAGCAGGAAAAGAATTTTTCTGCCTATACGAGCGGTTCCGGCGACGGCGCGCCCGCTCCCGAGGACAGGCAGATGGGCGGGCAGGGTTGTCTCGATTTCTGTTGTCAGATGGCGCTTTGCAATATATTGCTCAATTGTTGCTGCAATTGTCGCTGATATGAAACGATCCGGGCTTATTGCGCTGTCGGCGGTGGCAACGGCGTTTTCCGTTATTCTGTTAACGCTCGGCGCTTACGTCGCGGTGCTGGATTATTCCTGCATTTTCATGGCGAGTCTGTGCGTGATGCTTCCGCTGTCAAAGCAAAGCAAAAAAGCGGCTTTATTGACTTATATCGCCACTTCTTTGCTTTCTGCCGTCTTTATCGGCGGCAGGTGGGCGGTGCTTCTGCCTTACGTTTTGTTCTTCGGGCTGCATCCGATCGCGAATTACCTTTTAGCAGAAAAAAAGGTGAATAAAATTCTTGCCGTTGCGATAAAAGACGTCTGGTTTGTCGGGACCCTTCTTCTCGTCAACGCGCTGTTTGTCGATTTTTTCGCTTTCGAAACGGAATGGGCGCAAAAATATATCGTATGGATTCTTGCGATCGGCGGAGGGCTCGGCTTTATCGTTTACGATTTCTGTGCCTGTCGCTTTCAGCGGGCGATCGATCTTATCGTTAAAAAATTAAAATTGTAATCGGAAAATGCGTTCCGGCGTGCCGGGGGCGGCGATCGTCGTTCCTCCGGGCGAGGGAACGCTTTTTTCATGAGGGTGAATTATGCGGAAAAACGAAGAATATACGGGCACGGTGCTCCGCCTCGGCAGCAACGGCGAAGGGATCCTGAAAGAGGGCGACGTTACGGTATTTGTCCCCTACGCTCTTCCCGAAGAAAAAATACGTTATCTTGTTCTGAAGGAAAAAGGGAACGTCGCCTACGGAAAATTGCTTGAAACGATCGCCCCCGCGGAAGAGCGCGTCCGCCCGAGATGCCCGTATTTCGGCAAGTGCGGCGGCTGTCAGCTTCAGCATTATAAATATCAGTGGCAACTTCGCGCAAAGCGGAAAACGGTGGAAGACTGTCTGTCGAAAATCGCTTTTCTTTCCGTTAAGCCGGGACAGACGATCTGCAGCGAGGAGGAATACGGTTATCGCAATAAACTTCAGTTGCCCGTTCGCGAAAAGAAGGACGGCAGCGCGGCGGTCGGGTTTTTCGCGCCGAACAGTCACAGGGTGATCGAGGCGGAAGACTGCGCCATTCAGCCCGATTGGTGTAAGCAAGTGATCTCTGTTCTGAAAACATATCTGGATCGTTATCGCGTGCCGGCATACAACGAGGAAACGCATTCCGGACTTATCAGGCACCTTGTCGTGCGCGGGGTGGAAAACGACCTGCTGATCACGATCGTCGGGAACGGAAAAACGCTCCCTCATTCCGACGAACTGATATCTCTTCTGAAGGAAGAATTTTCCGCCTTTTCTCTTTTTTATAACGTGAACACAAGAACGGATAACGTGATTTTCGGACGGGATTTCCGTCTTCTTTACGGGAAAGAAAAAGTGATCGCCAAAGAGAGCGGGCTTCTTTATGCCGTCGGACCGGAATCGTTCTTGCAGGTAAACGACGGCGTGCGGCGGAAGATCTACCGCGACGTTCTGGCGCAGGCTCAGGCGGACGAGGACACGACCGTGATCGACGCGTACAGCGGCGCCGGGTTTTTGACGGCGCTTTTTGCTTTGAAATGCAGGAAGGCGATCGGCGTCGAGATCGTCCGCGAAGCCGTGGATTGCGCCGACGAGCTTTGCCGCATGAACGGGCTGGAAGGGAAGATGACGAATATTTGCGCCGATTGCGGGGACGTGCTCGCCGATCTCGTGGAAAAAGAGAGAAAAGAGAGCGGGAAACTCGTTCTCGTGCTCGATCCGCCGCGACAGGGGGTGGACGAAAAGATCCTTTCCGCCGTTCTGAAAAGTATGCCGGATAAAATCGTTTACGTTTCCTGTTCGCCGCAAACGCTCGCGCGCGATCTCGGGCTTCTGGAAGGCACGCTTATCCGAACCGAAAAGGGGATCGTCAAAGCGGAAGACCCCGCTCCTGCCAAATACGAGATCGTCTATCTTCGTCCGTACGACATGTTCCCGCAGACAAAACACGTCGAAACGCTGGTCGTTCTTTCCAAAAAAATTCCCGACAGTCATATCAACATTGACGTAGAATTCGGGGAGAACGAGGGGCAGTTTTCGTTAAAGAAAATCAAAGAACGCGCCGAAGAACGCAAGCCGAAAGAAAAAGTAACGTATAAGAAGATACAAGACTATATCGAACAAACTTACGGCTTTAAAGTTCACACGGCATATATCGCCGAAGTGAAACGTGATTTAGGCTTACCTATGTACGACGCGCCCAACGCTGTCGAAGAACTAAAACGCCCACGAGCGCATCCCACGCCGCGAATGGTCGAGGCGATAAAGAATACACTAAAACATTTTGAAATCATTTAAGAGGTTCTACTATGGCATACAGATTTGCTAATCAAAGCGAAGTTAAAGAGCTTGAAGCGTGGTGTATGGAAATTCTTCACGCCGTACAAGACGAAGTCCGAGAGTATTTTACTTTCGATATAAGACTTATCGGAAGCGGGGACAAAAGGCTTGTTACACAAAACGGTGATGAGTGTTTTGATTTGGACTATAATATTATTATGCAAAAAGATAAGAAAGGTTTGTTGGACAATCCTAAACAAATCAAAGATATTTTTGTTAAAAGATTTAAAGCCGTATTAGAAGAAAATGTTTCGGGATACAATTACGTAAGCGATTCAACTTCTGTCATAACAGCTAAACTTATAAGGAATGATAAGATAGAATTTTCTTTCGACGTGGCAATTATAGTTGAAGGTGATGACGGGTATTTTTATAGATTAACGCACGATAAGAGAACAAACAGGTATATATGGAATCAAGTTGCAAATTCAAAAAATTATTTTGCAAAATTTAAAGCAATAAAAGAAAATGGTTATTGGATGGAATTTAAACAGCGCTATCTTAAAAATAAAGATAGGCATTTAAGCAATCAGGACGGAGTTAAATCCTTTTCGATTTTTCTTGAGACATTGAATGAGTTTTACAGATAATTATGACAAAACGTGAAGAAGAATTTTATAACAATCTCATTATTTGCGATGAGGATAAAATCAGAGCAGAAAAATCTTTGAAATCAAAAGGTGTCGAAAAACACATATTGATTAAAGAGCGATTACTCAATTGGAGTGACTCTGATAGTATAGAATACTTATGTAAAAGCGGACGGGCGAACTTACTATAAAAAGATAGATATGGAAAACGACGACGGTACGTTGCTTGATGAGAAACAGCGCAGTGCGCTTGAAAGCATTGTCGAGCAAGCAACGGTAGAAAAGCGATTGTCGGTTTTATCGGAGGAAGATAGAAAGATTTACGAGCTGTATTATGTGGACAATAGTACGCAAACCGAGATAGCGGAAGAACTCGGCAAAACGCAAAGCTATGTCGCAAAGCGTCTTTCTAAAATAGACGAGGTTATAAGCGGTGCTGACGAAAGCGACGAAGCGAGAGTGGAAGCGCAATGGGAGAAGTTTTTGGACAAGTACCGCACCGACGATGACGAAGATATTGCTTGGGATATGTTTCGGTTTATTATGCCCGAAGAAGAGCAAGCAGAAATTATCAGTTGGTTTTACAGTTACCGCGAGTATTTTAAGTTCGGGCTTACATATTTGATTATCCGTCCGTTTGCGAAATATAAATCTTTTGAAGAAGCGGAGTTTGAGTTTGGGAATTGAATGAACGAGTTGCCGCATCACAGCCGAGAAATTTACTATGATATATTCGACGGGCAAATAGACGAGTTGCGGTGGGTATATCTTGCCTTATGTGAAGAAGTGGAGTATCGGAAGAAAACGCTGAAAGAAAAGCCGAAGCCTACAAACTTCGAGAAGTTATACGCAGAAGCGGAAAAGATATGCAAGCGTTTGGATATGACCGCCGAAGAGTTCATACAAAAGAGATTCTTGCCGAAGCAAAAAGAACGGTTGGAGAAGCGGTACAAAGATTTTCGCAGGAAGTATAAGAATATCGTTGTTGTGGATGAAGACGATCCGCGCCCGATTCGTGAACAGATAATAGACATATTCGGAGAAGGTCCCGAACCGCATTTCAGTAACCCCGAATTTCGCAAGAAAAAATAATTTCAAGAATTTTTGCGAAAATGGAATAATTATGGCGTTCTATTCGCTTGATATATGAAAGCAGAAATTGTATATTTAACGAGAGGTTAAAATGAGCAAAGAAATTACAAACAGCGTAGTATCGCAAATCAAGAGCTTATTGGAAACGGCGCGACAAAAAGTGGCGGTGGAAGTCAATACTACGCTACTTTCTACCTATTGGCAGATAGGTAAGATTATCGTCGAGGACGAACAAAAGCATAGCGACAGAGCGGAATACGGCAAACAGACACTCAAAACGCTTTCCAAAGCCTTGACGGAAGAATACGGCAAAGGTTTTTCGCGTTCGAGCCTACAAAATATGCGGCTATTGTATTTGGCATATCCGAAATGCCAGACACTGTCTGGCAAATTGTCTTGGTCGCATTATTGCGAATTGCTTATCATTTCCGATGAGCAAAGGCGTAGTTTTTATGAAAAAGAGTGTGTAAACGCACGTTGGTCGGTTAGAGAGTTAAAGCGGCAAATAGAAAGTTCTTTGTTCGAAAGACTGTTATTATCGGGCGGCGATGCAAATAAAGAGAAAGTGCTTGCGCTTGCATTGAACGGCAATGAAATCGCAAAGCCGGAAGATATTATCCGCGATCCGTATGTATTTGAGTTTTTGGGATTGCCTGAAGATAAACCGCTTATGGAGAGTGATTTGGAAGAAACGCTTGTATTGCAGATAGAAAAGTTTTTGTTGGAACTTGGGCGCGGTTTTATGTTTGTAGGAACGCAACAGCGGGTTACATTCAACAATCATCATTACTATGTGGATATGGTGTTCTACAATAAGATTTTGCGTTCGTATGTACTGATTGAATTGAAAACGACAAAGCTTATGCCCGAAGCCGCAGGTCAACTGAATATGTATCTTAACTATTACGCGAACGAAGTGAACGATGAAACGGACAATCCGCCGATAGGAATTATTCTTTGTACGGACAAGGGCAACTGCGATGTGCAATATGCGCTTGGTGGTATTACAAATCAAATATTTGCGTCGAAATATGTATTATATATGCCCGACAAAGAACAACTGATAGCCCAAGTTGAGAAGGTTTTGGAACAGTGGCACGGAGACGGCGAATAAAACTTTTCAAAAAATTTTTTATGAAATGGAATATTTCAGGCGTTTTATTCGCTTGATATATGGAGAGGGAAATTCCGTGTGTTTGCGCGGAATTACAACTATCTCAAATGTGGCGATTTCGTTATAATTAAAACTTAACAAACAGCGACAGGCTCACGGTTATATGCCGTGAGTTTTTTGTTGCAAGGAGATGTTGCATATGTGCTAATTAAAAGACTTTGCGGACGGTCTTAAAATGTTCGCGCGTGGACAAAAGACTTTTCAAATGAAGCATAAAGCGGAGTTTGTTTTGACGAAAAGTATAGCCCACTATACTTCGCAAGCGAAGTGTGGGCTCTGCCGAGAGCTTTTGACCACAGGAAGAAAGAAAAATATTATAAGGAGGAAATGAAAACATCAGTTATTTGGTATGCCATATGGAGAAATATCATAAAACGGATATTTGTCCTATTGAAAAGGAAAACGAGAGAGATGAAACTTACGAAACAAGCAATCCGCAGATAGACAGTGAACGAACAAAAGACAATTATCGCACGTTCGCTCGGTATTGTACTTATACGGAATTTATCAATAAGCGGATTGAACAACTGAACTTGCCCACAAAACCGAGAAAGGACGCCGTGCTTATGGCGTCCTTCGTTATCGGCTCGGACGGAGAGTTTTTCAAAGGCTTAACGCAAACGGAACAAGAAAGATTTTTCTATGAATGTACGCGCTACTTTGCGGAGAAATACGGAGAAGAAAATATCATATCCGCCGTAGTTCACAACGACGAAACCACGCCGCACCTACACTTAAATCTTATGCCTATAAGGAACGGACGGTTGTGTTGTAAAGACTTGTTCAACCGCACGGAACTTACAAAATTGCAAACGGAATTTCACGAGGCGGTAGGAAAGCGTTGGGGTTTGGAACGCGGACGTGAAGGCAGTCCGAAAAAGCATTTGTCCACAGCGGAATACAAAGCAAAGAAAATTATAATGAACGCTTGCACCGAAGCGGCAGACATCACAGATAAAGCCGAAGAAAAGTTGCAAACAATAACCCAAGCCGTTAAGAAAGCCGAAGAACATTTTGACGATACGATTGAACAGATACATACCGCCAAAGAAGAACGGGACAACATAATAGCCGAACGGGATTCGGAAGCGGACTATTCGGCAGCATTGAAACAGGCAAAGAACGGAGAGATTGCTCACGACAAGAACGGAATGAAAACGCAAATCGTCGCGCTTACGGTGGAGAACAAAAATTTGACCGAAGAAAACGAACGGTTGAAAAAAGATAATACATATCTATTCGATTGTTACCAAAAGGAAAAGAAAACGCACAACGACCACGACAAAGCGTTACGGGCAATTGCGCTGTTCAGAGAACACGAACCCGAAGCGTTTGCAAGAGTATTCTACCGGTCTACTTCGGTATTGCAACCGTTCATATCTATCGGACAACCGCCCGCACCGCTTGCGAGAAACCGCCTACGCGAGATAGAGGAAGAAATAAAACGCGAACAAGAACAAAAAAATCTTACACCACGCAAGAATAACAACTACGGCAAAGCAGATTAGAAAAACAAAGTCGTATTAATATTCTGCAAACGCTTGACTCTTTCGTCGTTACTTGCTATAATAACAATGCGGCGTATAAATACGACGCATATATTTTGGAGGTTATTATGGAAAAGAAAGACAGAGCGGTTAAAGACAAGCGTTATGAGGACAGACACAAGGAAGAACGAAAATCCAAGTGTATGGTATGGGGAACGAGCGTACCGAGAGAGAAAGCCGAAAGAATAAACGAATTTTTGAAAAAGTACGGCTACACAAAGGTACAGTTAATCGAAGCGGGATATGAAGAATTATTAGCCCGACACGACACCGACTTTGCAAAGCTCAAAGACGGTTACGATGATTTTTTCGGTTTTGAGGAAATCGAAAAAAAGAAAACCGAATAACTATTAAATCTTTTCGCATAAGGAGGAACACGCGATGGAAAGAGAACATAGTATTCAAAGCTATAAGGACGCGGAATAATTCCGAGTAAACGTCCGAATAAGGATACTTGAACAAAAAACAAATTACATATAGCAATCTTAATAGAGATAAAGAAAAAGACAACTTTAATGCGTTCATTGATACAATGGCGCAACTTATAAAAAAATACGGCGACAAAATATTAGACGTCGCTTCAACCGATACGGAGAAGAACAATGAATCGAGAAGGTAAAAAGTGTATTTTATATCCGCGAGTAAGTACCGAAATGCAAGTAGAGGGGTATAGTCTTGACGGACAGAAAAACAGTTTGAAAAGATTTGCCGAACGGGAAGAAATGCAAATAGTCGGAATCTACGAGGACGCGGGTAAGTCGGGAAAGTCGATAGAAGGGCGTCCGGCTTTTAAGCGGATGCTCTCCGATATTCAAGAAGGGCTTGAAGTGGATTACGTTTTAGTCTACAAACTTTCCCGTTTCGGCAGAAATGCCGCCGATATTCTTAATTCGTTGGAATTTATTCAGTCCTACGGCGTGAATCTGCTTTGCATTGAGGAAGGAATAGATTCTTCGCAGACAAGCGGAAAACTTTTGATTTCGGTTTTGTCTGCGGTTGCCGAGATAGAGCGCGAGAACATTCTCGAACAGACTATGAATGGACGCAGGGAAAAAGCTCGGCAAGGCAAGTGGAACGGCGGTCCCGCTCCGTATGGGTATAGTTTGAAAGACGACACGTTGGTTATAGAAGAAGATGAAGCGGAAATCGTACGGACGATTTTCGATAAGTTCGTTCATACGAATATGGGCTATACGGGAATAGCGAAGTATCTTAATTTGCAAGGAATTAAAAAGACGCCGCGCAAGAAAACCGACATTGAAGAATTTAGCGCGCATTTTATCAAGATACTTTTAGATAATCCCGTTTATTGCGGTAAGATCGCTTATGGAAGAAGAGCGCGGGAAAAAGTAAAAGGCACAAAAGCCGATTACAAAGTCGTGAACAAGCAAGATTTTTGTTTGGTTGACGGCTTGCACAAAGGAATTGTAGATGAAGAGCTTTGGGCAAGAGCGCACGAAAAAAGACAGGAAACGGGAGTTAAATCTGAATCCAAATACGGCAAAGAGCGCGCTCATTTGCTTACGGGAATTATCAAGTGTCCGAAGTGCGGTAGCGGGATGTACGCCAACAGAGTTTGCTGGACGAAGAAAGACGGTACGTATAAAGAAGTTATGTATTATGCTTGCAGTCGCAACAAACAAGAGCGCGGGCATTACTGCGATTATAGCGCAAACCTTAAAAAGACGGATATCGAGCCGCTCGTTATAGAGTTTATCAAAGATTTGGTGCAGGACGAACACTTTGCCATCGAGATAAAAAAGAAGATAGGTTTGCAAGTCGATACTACGAAAATCGATACGGAAATAAGCAACTACGAAAGTAAGTTAAAGGAGGTGGAATTAAACAAAGCGAGATTGGAGCGTGAAATCGACTCGTTGCCGATAGATGCTGCGCACCGTGAAAGGAAATTGCACGATATGACTTTAAGGCTTGACGCATTATACGATACGATTGCGGAAATCGAAGAAAAAGTTGAAGATGCAAAACTACGAAGAAAGTCGGTGGAAGCGGAATTCATCACGAGGGAAAATATTTATAAAATTTTAGAGCATTTTGGGGAATTATATGATATAATCAGTGAAGAGAAAAAGAAAGAGTTGATTGCGACTTTGGTCAAAGAAATTCAAATTTATCCCGACGGGGAGAGCGATACTCCCTTAAAATCGATGAAATTCAACTTTCCCGTGTATAAAGACGGGCAAGAAGTAAACGAAATCTTTTTGGATAAGCAGACTAACGTCGAGACGCTCGTCGTGCTTTCCAGGCTTTAATTGCGCAAAGTTTGCACTCATGTGTGCAAACTCTCGATTCTGTGTGCAAACTTACGATTCTGTGTGCAAACTCGTATTTTGTCGGCGAAAAAGATCGCCGATCGCGCAATGCGGAAGCGGATCGATAATACCACGGCGAACGGCGGCGAATAAAACGGTATAAAACGATTTTCACAAAAATTTTGCTTGATTTTTCCTGCGATTTGGTATACAATGAAAGTAGAAAAATTTCGGAAACGCAACGGGTATTCCGTCGTTGCGGGGGAATAGAGGATCATTATGAAAAAAATAGCCGTTTCGATCGACAGCGCATGCGATCTGAGCAAAGAACTGATTGAAAAATACGATTTTGTGATCGTTCCGTTCGGGGTCACGATGGGAGACAGGTTTTTCTATGACGGGGAAGTCCCGGTGCAGGAAATCTTCGATTATGCCGACAACAATAAAACCTTGCCGAAAACCAACGCCGTGAACGAAGAAGCTTTTACCGAATTGTTCGATCGTTTGCTGAAAACGCATGACGCCGTGATTCATTTCGATATTTCGAGCGATATGTCGAGCGCATACAACAACGCGGTAAACGCGGCAAAAAAGTTTAAAAACGTTTACGTGATCGATAGCCGCACCCTTTCTACCGGCATCGCCTTAGAGGCGATCTATGCCCGCAAACTTGCGGATGAAGGGGTTTCTCCGGAGGAAATCGTGAAAAAAGTTACGGCGAGGATCCCTTCCGTTCAGGCAAGTTTCGTGATCGAGCGGCTTGACTATCTGTATAAGGGCGGAAGGTGTTCGTCACTGGCGCTTCTCGGCGCGAACCTTCTCAAGATCCGTCCCGAGATCGAAGTGAAAGACGGTAAAATGGGGAATACGAACAAGTTCCGCGGCAGAATGACGGACGTTGTGGAAAAATATTGTCGTGCTACGCTTGAAAAATATAACACGCCGGATAAATCCGTACTGTTTATCACGCACAGCGAGGCGATCCCCGAAATGGTGGAGGCGGCGAGAAAGGTCGTCGGCGAATACGGGTTCGAAAACGTTTACGAAACAAAGGCGGGATGTACCGTTTCGAGTCACTGCGGAAAAAATACGCTCGGTATTCTTTATATCAACGACGGACAGCAGGAATAATCTTTTCCCGCGTTCCGCGCTTGCGGGCGTTTGCATAATCGGTGCGAAAATCGTTCATAATAAAATCGTCCGGTCGGATTTTTCGTTACTTTTACTTCGGTAAAGGGGATTCGGAAAACGCCGGAAAGGAGGATTTTATCGATGGATCAGATGAATCAGGGTATCAGATGCGACGTAAACGCTTGCGAACACAACTGCAACGGCATGAGCTGCTGCCTCGGCACGGTGAAGATCACCTGCGACTGTACGGGTTGCACTTGCTGCGGCGATTTCAAGAACAAGCGTACGGAAGAGCATTATTAACGGTTGAAAGGGCGACTTTCCGACAGGCTTAGCATTTTTGCCGATTTTTTGCGACGAACGCTAAGCCAGAGGATCGCCCGGGATAAAATTCCCCGCGGGGTCGTTCGGCGGTTGCCGTGCGAAATCGCGGGGTTTTTGTTTCGAACGAAAGAGTTTCGGGAGATTTTATGACGGAATACGAAAGATTGCAGGCGGGGGCGGAACGGATCGTCGAATGGTTCCGCAAAAATCGCAAAAGCCTTCCGTGGAGAGAAAACATAACGCCTTATAAAGTGTGGGTCTCGGAAATCATGCTGCAACAGACGCGCATCGAAGCCGTGATCCCTTATTACGATCGATTTTTGCGGGAGCTTCCGGATATCGCTTCGCTTGCCGCCGCGGAAGACGACAGACTGATGAAGTTGTGGCAGGGGCTCGGATACTATACGCGGGCGCGGAATTTAAAGAAAACGGCGGCGATCGTTTCCGAAAAATACGGCGGCGAATTGCCGTCCGACGCGAAAGAATTGCGGCTTTTGCCCGGGATCGGCGATTACACGGCAGGGGCGATCGCTTCCATTGCGTACGGAAAAGCGGAACCTGCGGTAGACGGCAACGTGATGCGCGTGTTTTCCCGTCTGAACGCGGACGGGGGAGATATCGCCCTGCCCGAAACGAAAAAGCGGATCACCGAAGCCTTACGAAAGGTTTATCCGGTCGGCGAAGACGCCTCTTTTTTAACGCAGGGCATTATGGAAGTCGGAGAGCTCGTTTGTATTCCGAATGGGGAGCCTCTATGCGGGAAATGCCCGATCGCCGATCTTTGTTTAGCAAAAAATAGAGGGTTAATCGACTTATACCCGATCAAATCTCCGAAGAAGGAGCGAACGACGGAAGAGCGAACGATCCTTGTGTATCGGTGCGGCGACTTTTTTTCCGTGGAGAAACGGGAAGAAAAAGGACTTCTTGCGGGGTTGTGGCAATTCCCGAACGTGCCCGGGAAGCTCGGCGAAGACGAGGCTTTGAATTCTGCTTGCGGCGCAGGCGTTCTGTCCGTTCGTCCTCTCGGCGAGAGCGTGCACGTTTTTACCCATAAGGAATGGCATATGACGGGATATCTTATAGAAGTGAAAGAAATGCCGCCCTCGTTCGAAAAGGCGACGAAGGAGGATATTCTGAAAAAGTATGCGATCCCTTCGGCGTTCCGGCATTACGTAAAAGCCGTTCTTCGCGCGTAGAGAAAGCGGCGTTATTCCGGCGGAAGGTAAAAAAAGGATCTTGTATTCTTTGAATAACGGTTAAAGGCTCTCCGTCTGCGGGCGAAAAACAAGGCGCGGTTTCCATCCTTTTTTTCGCAGAGCGGGTCATTCCGATTCCGAGGTTTCGTTCGTTTGCGGGTCGGAAGATTTTCGTTCCGATTGGGGGAAAACGGCGGTGACCTTCGGTGCGATTTTGCGGAGCGGGGTCGCATAAAACAGAATCGTTCCGGCAACGGCGCCCGTGCCTGCCTGAAGAATTTCGAACGGAAGTTTCAGCATAGAGCTTTGCCACGTTCCGTAAGTGTAGGCTCTGCCGACCGTGTATCCCGCGACCATGAGGATCGCGCCTGCGAGAACCCCGACGATCGCCCGCCAGAGTTTCGGCGTTTCGCCGCGGTAGCCGTGCGCGATGAGGGAGATCGCGATCGCCTCGATCCCGTGCGAAACGAGGGAGACGAACATTGCGGCGGGATAGAAGAGAAGGTCGCCCAGAAACGCGCCCACGCCGCCTACGATAAAAGCGGAAAGGGGATCGAGAAAGAGAGCGGCAAAACAGATCGCCACGTCGTTTAAATAAAGGTGTCCGCCGGGAACGGTAATGCTGAACGAACTTAATGCAACGTTCAGGGCGGTGAATAAGGCGACCACGCAGATCTTGCGGGCGGATCTGAAGCCGATCCCGCGTGAGGACCCGTGGTCGTTTTTCTTTTCGGACATATCGAATTTTTCTCCGTTTATATTTGTCTTGCGGCGGATCGAAGGGATAACCGACCGATCCGCCGCGCAGAAGGGAAAGAGGAAATGACAGCTGATCGTGATAAAGCTGCCCTATAAGCCGATTATTTAAAGTATTTTACGGCGGAAAGGAACAGTTTGACGTCGTAATTTCCGGGAACGTTGCGATAGAGATCGGGCGCATACCGTTCGGAGTGCCCCATTTTGCCGAACACTCTGCCGTCGGGCGAAGTGATGCCTTCGATCGCGAATGCGGAACCGTTGGGGTTGAAACGGACGTCGGACGTTGCAGATCCGTTTTCGTCGACGTACTGCGTGGCGATCTGTCCGTTTGCGGCAAGCGAACGGATCAATGCTTCGTCCGCAAGGAAACGCCCTTCGCCGTGGGAAACGGGCACGCTGTAAATCTCGCCGACTTCCGTTTCCGCAAGCCAGGGCGATTTGTTCGACGCAATGCGCGTGCGGACGATCTTGGACTGATGCCGTCCGATCTTGTTGAAGGTAAGCGTGGGGCAGGCTTCATTCGTATCGATGATCTTTCCGTAAGGCACGAGCCCGAGTTTGATCAGTGCCTGGAAGCCGTTGCAGATGCCGAGCATCAGACCGTCTCTCTTTTCTAAGAGTTCGGTAACTTTTTCTTTCACGGCGGCGTTGCGGAAGAATGCGGTGATAAACTTTCCGCTGCCGTCCGGTTCGTCGCCGCCGCTGAATCCGCCCGGGATAAAGACGATCTGCGACTTGCCGATCTTTTCGGCAAAGGCGTTCACGCTTTCCGTAACGGCAGACTGCGTGCGGTTGTTAACGACGAAGATCTCGGGTTCCGCACCCGCGTCGCGCACGGCTTTCGCGCTGTCGTATTCGCAGTTCGTGCCGGGGAATACCGGGATCAGAACGCGCGGTTTCGCGAATTTGCTTGCGGAAGAAACTCTTGCGCCCGCGGAATAAGAGAAGGTTTCGATCGGTTCGTCATCCGATCCGATATTGCAACGATAAACGCTTTCGAGTTTGTTTTCGTAAGGTGCGGAAAGTTCGGCGAGGGTAACTTTTTCTCCTGCGAAGGATAAGATCTCTTCTGCCGTCGTTTCGCCGATCTTCTTTCCGCCTTCCGCGGTTTCGCCGTCGGCGATCTCCGCGAGGAAGGAACCGTAGGAATAACCGAAGAGTTCTTTTACGGAGAGGGTGCTTTCGAAAGCGAATCCGAGCCCGTTTCCGAAACAGCATTTCATCACCGCTTCGGCAATGCCGCCGTACGTCGGGGTATAGCAGGAAACGATCTTTCCTTTCTTCATCAGTTCGTGGATCGTCGCAAAAACGACGATTTCCGATTCCGCCGTCGGCAGTCCGTTTTTATCGTATACGGGGGAGAAAAGATATACGTTGTTGCCCGCCTTTTTAAATTCGGGGGAAACGATGTCTTTGGTTTTTGCCGTGGTCACGGCGAAGGAAACGAGGGTGGGGGGAACGTCGAGCTTTTCGAAAGAACCGCTCATCGAGTCTTTTCCGCCGATCGAGGCAACGCCGAAATCGAGTTGAGCTTTCAGCGCGCCGAGCAGGGCGGAAAGGGGCTTTCCCCAGCGGGACGGATCTTTGCCGACCCGTTCGAAATATTCCTGGAAGGTAAGGTAAACGTCTTTGAATTCGGCGCCCGTCGCAACGAGTTTCGCAAGCGATTCCGTCACGGCGAGATAAGCGCCGTGATAAGGACTTTTTTCGGTGATAAACGGGTTATAGCCCCATGTCATGAGGGAACAATCGTCCGTATGTTTCTTTTCCGCGGAGATTTTCTGCACCATCGCCTGCGCGGGGGTGAGCTGATTTTTTCCGCCGAAGGGCATAAGCACCGTGCCTGCGCCGATCGTGGAATCGAAGCGTTCGGAAAGCCCGCGTTTGGAGCAGACGTTCAGATCGCCCGCCAAGGCGAGATAATTTTCGCTAAAGCCGCCCGTTACCTTTTTTTCGAATGCCGACGGGCTTGCCGTTTTTACGTCGACGTGTTTTTCCGCGCCGTTGGAATTCAAGAACTCGCGGGAAACGTTTACGATGGTTTTTCCGTTCCAGGTCATGGTGAGCCGCGGGTCCTCTTTTACGACGGCGACTTTCGTTGCCTGTAAATTCTCCTTTTCGGCAAGTGCGAGGAATTTCGCCTCGTCTTCCTTTGCCACGACGACCGCCATTCTTTCCTGCGATTCGCTGATGGCGAGCTCCGTTCCGTCAAGTCCTTCGTATTTTTTCGGTACGGCGTTCAGGTCGATATCGAGCCCGTCGGCAAGTTCGCCGATCGCCACCGAAACGCCGCCCGCGCCGAAGTCGTTGCAACGCTTGATCAGCCTGCTTGCCTCTTCGTTGCGGAACAGCCGCTGTAATTTTCTCTCTTCGGGGGCGTTGCCTTTCTGTACTTCCGCGCCGCACGTTTCCAGAGATTTCAAAGTGTGTTTTTTGGAAGATCCCGTTGCGCCGCCGCATCCGTCGCGACCGGTGCGTCCGCCGAGCAGAATGACGACGTCTCCCGGGATCGGGCGTTCTCTGCGCACGTTCTCCGCAGGCGCCGCGGCGATCACCGCGCCGATCTCCATGCGTTTTGCCGCATATCCGTCGTGGTAGATCTCGTCCACGATGCCCGTCGCGAGACCGATCTGGTTGCCATAGGAAGAATAGCCGTCCGCCGCGCCCGTCACGATCTTTCTCTGAGGAAGTTTTCCCGGGAGAGTTTCGTTTACGGGGGTAAGCGGGTTTGCCGCGCCCGTCACGCGCATCGCGCCGTATACGTAAGATCTGCCGGAAAGAGGATCGCGGATCGCCCCGCCGATACAGGTCGCCGCGCCGCCGAACGGTTCGATCTCCGTCGGGTGGTTGTGCGTTTCGTTTTTAAACAGGAGAAGCCAGTCTTCCTCTTTTCCGTCGGCGTTCACTTTGATTTTTACCGTGCAGGCGTTGATCTCTTCCGATTCGTCGAGTTTGTCGAGTTTTCCTTGCTTCTTCAGGTATTTTGCCGCAATGGTGGCAAGATCCATCAGACAGACGGGCTTGTTTTCTCTGCCGAGTGTTTTCCGGATCTTCAGATATTCGTTAAATTCGCTTTCGAGGAGGGGATCTTCGAAGGATACGTTGTCGATATGGGTGAGGAAGGTGGTATGGCGGCAGTGATCCGACCAGTAGGTGTCGATCATGCGGATCTCCGTGATCGTCGGGTTTCTTTTTTCCGTGCGGAAATAATCGCGGCAGAAACGGGCGTCGTCCTCGTCCATCGCGAGAGAATATTTTTTCACGAATTCTGAAAGCCCTGCTTCGTCGAGATCGATGAATCCGTCGATCGTGGCGACTTCGGAAGGGATCTGATACACGGCGGCGAGTGTTTCCGGTTTTCCGAGATTCGCTTCGCGCGCTTCTACGGGGTTGATCACGTATTTTTTGATCGCTTCCAGTTCATTCTCCGTCACGTTGCCGTAAAGCAGATATTCTTTTGCCGTGCGAACGATCGGGCGTTCTTTCTGCGAGATCAGCTGGATGCACTGCGCGGCGGAATCGGCACGTTGATCGAACTGCCCGGGGAGGTATTCTACGGCAAACACGGTCGCGCCGCTATAGTCCGGCGTTTCGTATGTGATATCCGTCTGCGGCTCGGAGAACACCGTTTTCACGGCATAGTCGAAAAGAGATTTTTCGATCCCTTCCGCATCGTAGCGGTTTAAGATCTTTAAGTTTTTCACCGAGGTTATGCCGAGAAGGTTGTTGATATCCGATAACAGCGAACGGGACGCGCCCGCCGCGACTTCTTTCTTTTCCGTATAGATACGATAAACCATAATGTCGTTCTCCTGAGATCCGCCGCGCGTTATCCCGGCGGCGGACGAAAATTGATGAGATCTCTTTTACTTTGCGTTTCCGGAGCGAAGGGCTTTCGCGCCGATATCCTTGCGGAAGTATTCGTTTTCGAAATGAATCTTTCCGGCTTTTTCATAGGCTTTTTTCACGGCTTCCCGCAGGGTTGCCGCCGTAGCGGTCACGCCGAGCACTCTTCCGCCCGCCGTAACGAGTTCGCCTTTTTCGTTCGTCTTTGCCCCCGCGAATAAAATATCGTCCGCTACGTCTTCGGGGAAGGAGATCGGATAACCCGTTTTATAAGAAGAGGGATATCCGTCGGACGCCAGCACGACGCATGCGCACGCGCCGTCCGAAAACTCCGTTTTGATTTCGGAAAGAGTGCCGTTCGTTACCGCCTGCATCACGGTGAGAAGATCGGTTTTCAGAAGGGGCAGAACGACCTGCGTTTCGGGGTCGCCGAAACGGCAGTTGTATTCAATGACTTTCGGCCCGTTTTTCGTCAGCATGAGACCGAAATACAAACACCCTTTAAAAGTACGACCTTCGGCGTTCATGGCGGCGATCGTCGGAAGAAAGATCTTTTGCATACATTCTTCGGCGATCTCCGGTGTGTAGAAGGGGTTGGGGGCGATCGTGCCCATGCCGCCCGTGTTCAGACCTTCGTCGCCGTCGTGCGCGCGTTTATGATCCATGGAAGAAACCATGGGTACGATCGTTTTGCCGTCCGTAAACGAGAGAACGGATACTTCGGGGCCTTCGAGAAATTCTTCGATCACCACGCTTGCGCCGCTTTCGCCGAACACCTTGTCTTCCATCATGGAACGCGCCGCCGCGATCGCTTCTTCCCGCGTCTGCGCGACGATCACCCCTTTGCCGAGGGCGAGTCCGTCCGCCTTCACAACGACGGGAACGGGGCACGTCGCGAGATAGGCGAGGGCGGAAGGCAGATCGCGGAAGGTTTCGTAAGCCGCGGTCGGGATCCCGTATTTTTTCATCAGGTTTTTTGCGAAAACCTTGCTTCCCTCGATGATCGCCGCCTTCTTTTCCGGTCCGAAACAGGGAACGCCGATCTTCCCGAGTTCGTCTGCCGCGCCGAGAACGAGGGGATCGTCCGGGGTGACTACGGCGTAATCGATCTTATTTTCCTTCGCGAAATTCACGATCGCGGGGATATCTTTCGCTCCGATCGGAACGCAGGTCGCGTCGCGCGCGATGCCGCCGTTTCCGGGCAGAACGTAAATTTCGGTCACCTGCGGGTTTTCCTTCAGTTTTTTTACGACGGCGTGTTCTCTTCCTCCGCCGCCGATGACCATGATCTTCATGTCGCTATTCGGTCTCCTTATCGAAATGTGCGTTTATCGACTTATAAACGGTTTTTAATGGTGGAAAAGTCTCAATCCCGTGAAAGCCATTGCGATCCCGTACCGGTCGCAACGATCGATCACGCTCTGATCGCGGATGGAACCGCCCGGCTGCGCGATATAGGATACGCCGCTTTTGTAGGCGCGGTCGATGTTGTCGTCAAAGGGGAAGAAGGCGTCCGATCCGAGAGAAACGCCGCGGATCGAGGAGAGGTACTCCGCGATCTCTTTCTGCGTGAACGGTTCGGGACGACGGGTGAAGTATTTCTGCCATACGCCTTCGGCGCAGAAGTCTTCTTCGTTGTGGTTGATATAGCCGTCGATCACGTTGTTACGGTCGGGGCGGGAAAGATCCTCCCGGAAGGGAAGGTTCTGAACTTTGTCCGCCTGGCGGAGAAACCAGGTGTCCGCCTTTCCGCCTGCAAGCCTGGTGCAGTGGATGCGGGACTGTTGCCCCGCGCCTACGCCGATCGCCTGCCCTTCGTAAGCGTAGCAGACGGAATTGGATTGCGTGTATTTCAGCGTGATAAGGGCGACGACGAGATCTCTCTTCGCCTCTTCGGGAAGATCTTTGTTTTTTGTCACCACGTTCGCAAGGAGAGATCCGTCGATCTTGCAGTCGTTTCTTCCCTGTTCGAACGTGACGCCGAAAACCTGTTTTTTCTCGCGCGGGGCGGGAACGTAAGAGGGGTCGATCTTAACGATATTGTAGGCTCCCTTTCTCTTCGTTTTCAGAAGCTCGAGAGCTTCGGGCGAATAAGAAGGGGCGATCACGCCGTCGGAAACTTCGCGCGCGAGAATTTTCGCGGTGGTGAGGTCGCATTCGTCCGAAAGGGCGACCCAGTCTCCGAAGGAACACATGCGGTCGGTCCCGCGGGCGCGGGCATAAGCGCAGGCGAGCGGGGATTCGTTCAGCCCTTCGATGTCTTCGACGAAGCATGCCTTGGCAACCTTTTCGGAAAGGGGAATGCCGATCGCCGCGCCGGACGGGCTTACGTGTTTAAAAGACGCCGCCGCGGGCACGGAAAGGGCGGTTTTCAGTTCCTTTACGAGCTGCCACGAGTTCAGGGCGTCGAGAAAATTGATATATCCCGGCTTTCCGTTTAAGATCTCCACGGGAAGATCTTCGCCGTTTTCCATATAAATGCGCGCGGGTTTCTGGTTCGGATTACACCCGTATTTCAGTTCGAATTCTTTCATTCCGATCGGTCTCCAAATTTTAATCGTGTTATAGGCTTTTATTTTACGTGTTTATTATACAGTTTTTCCTTGTAGGATAAGTCGGAAAGGTCGGTGTAGCGCACGTAAAGGGAAATTTTGTTTTCTTTGTCGAGAGAGTTCCAGAGTTTTTCCGAGAAGACGGAAAGGTCGTCGTCGGTCGCAACGCGCACCGGCTCTCCGCGGAAGGTCGGCAACGGATCCCCGTTGTTTTCGTACGTGCGGATAAAGTGTCCGAGTCCCGCCTTCATGGGGTAGGAGAAGGTATATCTCGCGCAGTCGCTGCCCGTTTCGTCAACGCTTTTTAAAATGCTCATTTCATAGCGCGGCGTTTTTCCGAAATAAAAGATGCCGCTGATGCGCGGGGTGAAATTCGGCGCGTCCGGTTCGAAACAACGGGAAGCGAGGGCTTCCGTAAACGTTTTTCCTTCGGCTATCCCGTCGCATACGGTATCCGTCTGATCGCCGTTCGTCACCACGAGATCTTTGCCCGCAAAGCGCACGGCATTATAGATGATAAGGGAGGGGTCGGACACTTTCGAAAGGTCGAAAGGTTCCGTTTTTACCGTTCCGTCCGGGGAGACGGAGAACACGCGGTTGCGGCTGTTTTCGCTTCTTCCCGAAATGAAATACGCCGCGACGGCATATTTCCCGTTCGGCGTAACGCCGAGGACGATCCCTCTTCCGGGATAGGTAAGCCCGGAGAGGACGTCTTCCGCTTTCAGTACGCTGTATGTGTTTTCGTTCATGTTCGGTCTCCTTGTTTTCTTGCGGACAGCAGGTTGCCGCATACTTTCTCGGTCGCGGCGGGAAGAAGGATCCATTCCGCTTCCCTCATGACCCGCTGTTGTAAAATTTCGGGGGTGTCGCCTTCTTCTACGGCAACGGCTTTCTGCATCACGATCTTTCCGCCGTCCGGGATCTCGTTTACGAAATGTACGGTCGCGCCCGTTACTTTTACGCCGCGGGAAAGCGCAGCCTCGTGCACTTTCAGTCCGTAAAAACCCTTTCCGCAGAAGGAGGGGATCAGGGACGGGTGCACGTTTAAGATCCTTTCGGGAAAGCGTCTGACGAAATCTTCGCTTAAAATGCGCAGAAAACCCGCAAGCACGATCACGCCGATCTTTTTTTCTTTGAGAAGGCTTAAAAGTTGTTTTTCGAAGGCTTCCTGCGAGCCTGCTTTTTTATAATCGACCACCGCGGTCTCCACCCCCGCGTTTTTCGCGCGGGTGAGGGCGAAAGCCGTATCCTTGTCGGACACGACGAGGGAAATTTTTGCAGAAGGCATACGCCCCGCCTTGCTTTCGTCCAGAAGTGCCTGCAGGTTCGTGCCGCCCCCGGAGACGAATACGCAAACGGAAATCTTGTCTTCCGCGCAGGCGATCCGGTTGCTTGCGGCGGTCATAAAAGGGTGACCTTCGTTTCCGATTTTACGATTCTGCCGATGGTGTAGGCGTTCTCTCCGTTCGCTTTCAGGATCCCGAGCGCCTGATCCTCGTCTTCTTTCGCCACGACGACGCTCATGCCGACGCCCATGTTGAAGGTGTTGAACATGTCTCTTTCGTCGATGTTGCCTTCTTTCCGGATAAGGTCGAAGACGGGAAGAATTCTGATCTTCGATTTTTCGATCTCCGCGCCGAGCCCGTCGGGGATACTTCTCGGAATATTTTCGAAAAATCCGCCGCCGGTGATGTGAGAAACCCCTTTCACCGTAATTTTATCGAAGAGGGCGAGCATGGGTTTTACGTAGATTCTCGTGGGCGTGAGAAGAGTTTCTCCGAGAGACGCGCCGCCGAGTTCGGCAAGGGGAGCTTTCAGATCTCTTTTTTCCACGTCGAACACTTTTCTTACAAGAGAGAATCCGTTGGAGTGAACGCCGCTCGAGGGAAGGGCGATGATCACGTCTCCCTCCTTCATGGAAGAGTTGTCCAGAATTTTCTTTTTATCGACCGCGCCGACGGCAAAACCGGCAAGGTCGTATTCGTCTGCGGGATAGAAACCGGGCATTTCCGCCGTTTCTCCGCCGATCAGCGCGGCGCCGCTCTGCACGCAGCCTTCCGCGACCCCTTTTACGATATCGGCGATCTTTTCCGGCTCGTTTTTACCGCAGGCGATATAGTCGAGAAAGAAAAGAGGTTTCGCGCCGCAGCAGATCACGTCGTTCACGCACATGGCAACGCAGTCGATACCGACCGTGTCGTGCTTGTTCATGAGGAAGGCGAGTTTCAGTTTCGTGCCGACGCCGTCCGTGCCGCTGACGAGCACGGGGCGTTCCATTCCCTTGACGTCAAGTTCGAAAAGCCCTCCGAATCCGCCGACGTCCGAGCATACGCCCGAAGTCATCGTGCGGGCGATGTGTTTTTTCATCAGTTCTACCGCTTTGTATCCCGCCGTGATATCTACGCCCGCATCCGCATAGGCTTTGGAATGAGAATCTTTCATAATAGCTCCTTTCTTCTGATTATTCTTTTTCGTTTGCCGATATTTTCGTTTCGAATCTGTTTTTCATCGGGGCGGCGGGGATCTCCGTCGGGTAAGCCCCGTCGAAACAAGCCGTGCAGTATCCCGTACCGTTGATCCCTTTTGCGATCTGTTTCACGCTGTTTACGCTTAAGTATCCGAGGGAATCCACGCCGATCAGTTTCGCGATCTCGTCCACCGTATGGTGGCAGGCGATCAGGTTCTCGCGGGAATCGATGTCCGTTCCGTAATAACAGGGGTTCAGAAACGGCGGGGCGGAAACGCGCATGTGAATTTCTTTCGCGCCCGCTTCGCGCAGAAGTTTTACGATGCGCGCGCTCGTCGTTCCGCGTACGATCGAATCGTCTATCATAACGACCCTCTTGCCTCTTACGACGTCCGGTATGGGGTTCAGCTTGATTTTTACCTTGTCTTCGCGGCTCTTCTGTCCGGGCGCGATGAAAGTTCTGCCGATGTATTTGTTCTTGATGAATCCGAGTTCGTAGGGAATGCCCGATTGTTTGGAATATCCGATCGCCGCGTCGATGCCGGAATCGGGCACGCCGATCACGACGTCCGCCTGAACGGGGTGTTCGAGGGCGAGGAATGCGCCCGCGCGAAGCCTTGCCGTATGAACGCAGCTGCCTTCGATCACCGAATCGGGGCGGGCGAAGTAAATGTATTCAAACACGCAGAGGGTATGCGGCGCCTTGTTGCAATGCTCTTCGATGGAACGGATCCCGTTTTTATCGAACACGAGGATCTCCCCGGGACGGACGTCGCGAACGAAAGTCGCGCCGACGGCGTCAAGCGCGCAGCTTTCGGAGGCGACCACATATCTTCCGTCCTCCGTTTTGCCGTAGCAGAGAGGGCGGAAACCGTTTTCGTCTCTCACGGCGATCAGTTTGGAAGGGGAGGCGATCACGAGGGAGTACGCCCCGCGCAGTTTGTTCATCGCCGCGTTTACCGCCTCTTCGATCGAGGGGGCGGTAAGCCTTGCTTTCGTGATGATATAAGAAATGACTTCGGTATCGCTCGTCGTGTGGAAAATAGATCCCTGCAATTCGAGTTCCTTTCTCAGTTCCGCCGAATTGACGAGATTTCCGTTGTGCGCGAGCGCCATTCTGCCTTTCACGTGGTTCACAACGATCGGTTGCGCGTTCGCGCGGTCGTTCGTGCCCGTCGTGCCGTAGCGTACGTGCCCTACCGCGATGTTGCCTTCGCCGAGCCGCGCCAGGTTTTCGGGGGTGAAAACGTCGTTTACGAGCCCCGTGTCCTTATACGACGTAAAAACGCCGTCGTCGTTTACCACGATCCCGCACGATTCCTGTCCGCGGTGCTGCAGGGCGAAAAGCCCGTAATAAGTCGTCCCGGCAACGTTCGTCGCTTCGGTGGAAAATACGCCGAAAACGCCGCACTCTTCTCTCAAATTACTCATATTGTCTGTCTGTTTCCTTGCGGTGAATTGTCGTTCTTTTGATTCGGCAACTTATAGAAGCGGAAGAATATCCGCACCTATAAGCCGATAAACGGGTATTTTTCGGATCCTTTGCTCAGCCGAAGACCCTTTTCATCATTTCTTTATAAGCGTCTTCCACGCCGCCCATGTCTCTGCGGAAGCGATCCTTGTCGAGTTTCTCGTTCGTGGTCGCGTCCCAGAAACGGCAGGTGTCGGGGGAGATCTCGTCGGCAAGGATGATCTTTCCGTCGGGAAGTCTGCCGAATTCCAGTTTGAAGTCGATGAGTTTCACGTTGAGGGAAAGGAAATACTCTTTCAGGATCTCGTTGATCCTGAACGCCATGGATTTGATCTCGTCGATTTCCTCTTTCGTGGCGAGACCGAGCGCGAGCGCGTGATATTCGTTTAAAAGAGGATCGTGAAGCTCGTCGTTTTTATAGGAAAATTCGATGGTCGGCGTTTTGAAAACGATGCCTTCGGGAACGCCGTAACGCTTTGCGAACGAACCTGCCGAAACGTTGCGGATAATGACTTCCAGGGGAACGATGGAAACTTTTTTCACAAGGGTCTCTCTGTCGTTGAGTTCTTCCACGATATGGGTGGGGATACCGTGTTTTTCCAGAAGTCTGCACAGATAATCGGTCATTTTGTTGTTGATCGCGCCTTTGCCGACGATCGTGCCTTTCTTCAGCCCGTCGAGAGCGGTTGCATCGTCTTTATAAGAGACGATCACAAGGTCGGGATCTTCCGTCGCGAAGACTTTTTTTGCTTTGCCTTCATAAAGCTGTTCTTTCTTTTCCATATCGGATTACCTCCGTAAAATTGATTTTCTGATTGATAAAACGTTTCAGGTCGTTTGTTTTTGCCGCTCAGCCGTTGTACTGCTCTTCGAGTGCTTTGTTTTTCGCAAGAACTTTTTCCGCGCCGGATCTGCGCTTTTCATCGAGTTTCGCCGCGAGACCGTCATCCGAAACGGAAAGGATCTCCGCCGCGAGGATCGCCGCGTTTGTCGCGCCGTCCACGGCAACGGTCGCCACGGGAATGCCGGAGGGCATCTGAACGGTTGCGAGAAGAGAATCGAGCCCGCGGAACGCGCCCGCCGCTATGGGAATGCCGATCACGGGAAGGGTGGTATTTGCCGCGATCGCTCCCGCAAGGTGCGCCGCAAGCCCCGCCGCCGCAATGATCGCGCCGAAGCCGTTCTTTCTTGCGTTTTCGCTGAAGGATTTAGCCTCCGCCGGGGTGCGGTGAGCGGAATATACGTGCATTTCGCAGGGGATGCCGAATTCTTTCAGAGTATCCGCCGCTTTGGAAACGATCGGCAGATCGCTGTCGCTTCCCATAATGATGGCAACTTTTTTCATAAAACCTCCTGTCGGGAACTTCCGGTAAGTCGTTTGTTTTGTTTTCCGGAAAAAAGAAAGGGCATACTCATCCCTTCGATAAGCATGCCCAGACGGTCGGCAACAGAGTTTCTTTGATCCACGTGGTGCTCCACTTGCGCCGAGAAGAGATCTCCGCGCCGCACGGAGATCCGTGCGAACCGTCAGGCTCAAAGAACCGGTCGGGCGAAAAGGGCGTTTCGTTTTCTCCCCTCCGCTCGAAGCGGCGAACGCAACGTTTGCTTTTGGACAAACCGTTCGCCTTTGCAACATTATTATACCACAGCCCGGACGACTTGTCAAACGACCGCTCCGCCTTTTTGAAAAAACATTTTTCGCGATCGCCCGCGGCGCGCGTCGGCTTTCCTTCTTTCGGTCGATCTCCTGACGCGCGTTGCGGAAATTCTTTCGGCGGCTCGGTTCGGGCGTGATCGGTTTTTCGGCGAAGGTTCCGTCTTTTCGCTTTTTGTTCGGAAAAGGAAAGGGAAAATCGGATGAAAAAATGAGAATATGCGGAAATAAATCAAAAAACCGTTTCTTTACTATTGACAAAAAGCCCCGAAAAGTATACAATATAAAGGAAACTAATCATGCGGGGGAGCATTTGCCCGCGCATGTCATCAGGAGTCTGACATGAAAAGCAAGAAGTTTTTAGGTCTGATATCGGTGCTTTCCGGAGTTTGCATTGCAACTTCCGCTTACGGCGCCGTTTCCGCCCTTGCCGACGGCGAGAGCGCGGGGGATACCTATACCTACGAAGCGTCCGAAACTCTTTTCCGGGAGCTTGCGGGGTTGAATCGCGAGTTCGATTACGTGACCGCAAAGAAGAACGGGGAAAAAGTAGACTTTGACACCAAAAAAGTCGAAGCTCTTACCGTTTATGCGACGGACGATACCTTCTCCAAAACGGAGCAGAACAAACTCGGCAGCGGAAAGGCAGCCGATAAGTCGGATGAAACGGACAAGCGTTTCATCTGGAAAAACGGCGACAAAGGTTTGGTCTGGAATACCAAGGATTGCAGCGTGCAATACGTTTATAACGACGGGTTGGCTGCGGACGGCGCGAAAGATTACTATGTGATCGACGTGCAGATCGAAGGCGTTACCGACGTGTGCACCGTAAACGTGGAAGTTTACGGAAAGGCGACCGAAGGTTCTCTTTCCTATATCGATTTTACGACGGATGAAGGGAAGCAGAAACTGGAAAAAACGCGTACCGCCGTGCAGGAAGCCGTAGACGGAGAGGGCAAAAAGTCGACCTATTCCGTTCCGACCGCCGTGTTCGACGTTGTGAATTCGGAATTTTATTCGAGATCGGAGCTGACTTCTTACGTGTACAGCGCGGCGCCCGGTTCTTCGTTCAATTCGGGCAGCTCGTCCAACGGAAGCTATTCGAGCATTTCGACTTCTTCCGCGGGCGAATATCAGTTCTACGTGCTTTATAAAGATCCCGCGTATCCCGCGGCGATCAACGAAATCACGACGAAGGATCTCACGAGAAAGGTGGGAGAGCTCGGGCTCGGCTGGTATGACGACGCCGATACCCTTAAAATTCCCATTTTCGTCTTTACTTATAATAAAAACCAGGCGATCGGCATCGAAACGAGCGGCGGCGGCGAAGGGTTTGTCAATTACCGTTATAAAGATCTCGGCATCACCGTGACGAACGGTTCCGCAAGCAATTTCAAACTCGAGTTCAAACCCGAAGGCTCGGAAGACTTCCGCGAGGCTGTCAATAAAAAAGACGCCGAATTCGATATCGATTCGTTCAGCACTTCTTCCATGAACTTCACCCCGCTGAAAAAAGGCGCGTTCAGAGTGACCTGCGAGGTATTCGGGACTCTTTCCGATACGAAGGAGATCGCAACGACGAACGTCGTTACGGTAACGAGAGAATATCGTCAGGTAAAACTTGTAGACGAGAGATTTAAAACGTTCTGGCAGAACAACTGGAAGTCTATGATCTTCCTCGGGATCGCCGTTCTTTCCCTGATCGGTATCATCGTCGTTCTCTGCTATAAACCGAAGGAAACTGCGGTTGCCGTGGGCAAGACGGGCAGAAAGGACATCGAAACGCTCGACGTGAAAACGGAAACCCCGGAAGAGGGCGCAGTCGCCGAAGATGCAACCGATGCGGAAACCGCTGAAGACGTTTCCGACGAAGACAATGCGGAAGAAGCGGAAGCCGTCGAAGAAGACGCCGGCGAAGCAACCGGAACCGAAGCTCCCGTAACGGAAGCCGACGCGACGGAAGAAGCGGAAACTCCCGCGGAAACGGAGACTCCCGCTCCCGCCGAAGAGACCGCGGAAACTCCTGCCGAAGAAAATAAAGACTGATCGACGATCGGTATCAAAGCATAACAAAAAGCCGTTTTATCATCCGATAAAGCGGCTTTTATCATGCTTACTTTCTGTTGACATTATACATTTTTTCGGTTATAATTATCTTAGGCTCGGTATTCGACATTGAGGATTTCTTCTTACAGCGAAAAAGTTTTTCCGGAATGTACGCTGCCGGCGGGTGTTGAAAGGAGAAGGAAAATGAAAAAATTTCCGTTGATGTTTTTATTGTCTGTTATCGCTGCGGCATGCTTGTTTTTTGCCGTGGCATGTAAATCGTCCGAGAAGGTAGAGAAAGAGGGGGATGAACCGAAAAGCGCAAGTCAAGGCTTGGATTATAAATTGAGTTCGGATGAGTCTTATTATACCCTTACGGGGATCGGTATCTGTATGGATGAGGAAATCGTGATTCCTTCGGTATTCAGAGGAAAATCCGTAAAGGCAATTGCGGAAGAGGCGTTATCGGATTCTTCCGACGTGAAGAAAATAACCGTTCCCGATTCTGTCATTAAAATCGGAGCTTCGGCATTTATTTCGTGTAAAGAGCTGGTCGAAGTAAGATTGCCAGACTCTTTAACGGAAATTCCGGAATCCTGTTTCCGGATGTGTTATAAATTAGAAAGCGTGAATATTCCGTCATCTTTAAAAAAGATAGGGGATATGGCTTTTCTTTCTACCGCAATTAAAGAAATTGAGATTCCTGATTCCGTAACGAAGATCGGGAGCAGCACTTTTCAATATTGTTCTTCCTTGCAAAGGGTTGTTTTGCCGGGCAGTATTACAGAAATCCCGGATCAGATGTTTATCGATTGCAATAATTTAAGTGATCTCGTTTTGCCACAGGGGGTAAAAAGGATTGGTTTTTCTTCTTTCAGCGGATGTGAAAACCTGAAAAAAATCGTTCTTCCTGATACCGTGGAAACGATTGGTGTTATGGCTTTTGATAAATGCGGAATTGAATCGATTAAAATTCCGGATACCGTGGAAACAATAGGGGGCAATGTTTTTTCCGGCTGTACGAAGCTAAAATCCGTGATGATCGGAAATGGGGTAAAGTGTATCAAAGAGGGAGCTTTTTCCGGGTGTTCCGCATTGTCCGGCGTGTCGTTTAAAAATCCGACAGGGTGGACGGCTGTCTTGTCGGATAAAACAAAACAGATTCCGGAAGGGAATTTGATTTATCCTGGAATTGCTGCCGAATATTTAAGATCTGAGTATTCCCTGTACTGCTGGCAGCGTGTGTGAAAGTCTTCTATAGGATCTGAAAAATAGAGGCTTTATGTCAAATGTCGGGGTGTTGTAATTAAACGAATGCAATCAATATGTTTTTCAAACAAATTATACTTCATGGCGAATTGCCTTCTGAAGTAAAATTGCCTGCGCATCCGATTGATGTCGGTAATATGACGCAAGCGGAAATCAACGTGGAAATACAGAAAGTTTTTGACGATGCCAAAAACAATCGGATAAAACCTGCAACCGAAGCTTTTTCAGATATTCGAAAAAAGTATAGCGTATAAAATATCAGGGGAGCGCGTGTGCTTGTCAGAATGCTTTGATTCAAGCATTTCCGTTTAAAACAGAATGCATTCGGATGGATAACTGCTTAGAATTCATCAAAGCCTTTTTGCACCTTAAAATTAAAAAATGTCAGAGAGTTTTCCCCACACCTAAACACTTATTTTAGAACCTGTTCTTCTTAATCAAAAAGTGCGGCAATCGGTTGAAAGCCGCACTTTTGTGTTTGATATTGTTTCCTTTAGGATCAGTCGAGAATCGCTTTGATCCTGCGGACGCCCGCCGAGGACGCTTCTTCTTTCACGATTTTAAAGTGATGAAGTTCGCCCGTCGTTTTTGCGTGAGGTCCGCCGCAGATCTCTTTGCTGTATTTGCCCATGGTGTAAACTTTTACTTTCTCGCCGTACTTGCTGGTGAAAATACCGACGGCGCCCTGATCTTTGGCTTCTTCCACCGTCATTTCTTCGAGCGTTACGGGAACGTTCGCCGCGATGGCTTCGTTTACCCGGTCTTCCACGCGTTTCAGTTCTTCCGCCGTCAGTTTTCTCGGGAAGTTAAAGTCGAAACGAAGCCTTTCCACCGTGATGTTGGAACCTCTCTGATTGATTCCGTCGTCTCCGAGAACGGATTTCAGAGCCGCGTTCAGAAGGTGCGTTGCGGTGTGCAGGCGAGCCGTCGTTTCGTTCTGTTCGGCAAGACCGCCCTTGAATTTCTGATCGCTGCCGATCTTCGATTTTTCGATGTGAACTTTTTCGGCTTCCTTATAGCCTTCTTTGTCAACCGTAAATCCCTGCTCTTTGGCGAGTTCTTCGGTGATCTCGAGGGGGAAACCGAAGGTATCGTACAGACGGAACGCCGTTTTTCCGGGGAACAGGTTGCCCTGCAGGTGAGAAACGACTTTATTGAATTCTCTCAGACCGTCCGAAAGGGTCCTGGAGAATTTTTCTTCTTCTTTATTGAGTTCGTCGTAGATCTTCTGTTCGTTCTGTTTGATCTCTTCGTAGGCGTTCTTATATTTTTCCACGTAGGTCGCCGCGATCTTCGCAAGGCTGCCTTCGGAAAGTCCGAGCGTTCTGCCGAAACGCACGGCGCGGCGGATCAGTCTTCTTAAAACGTAACCCTGGTCGACGTTCGAGGGCACGATGCCTTTCTGATCGCCGATGAGGAAGGTTGCCGTTCTCACGTGGTCAAGAATGATGCGGAATGCCTTGGTGATTTCCGGGCTTTCGCCGTATTTCTTGCCGGTCAGCTCTTCGATCTTCGCCTTCGCCCCCGTAAACGGGTCGGTTTCGTAAACGGTTTCATAGCCGTTCGAAATGCAGAGAACGCGTTCCAGCCCCATGCCGGTATCCACGTTTTTCTGCTTTAATTTGCTGTAATGTCCGTTTTCGTCTTTAAAAAACTCCATGAAAACGTTGTTCCAGATCTCGAGGTATTTCCCGCAATCGCAGGAAGGATCGCAACCGTCGTGACAGGGGGCAAATCCGCGGTCGATGAACATTTCCGTGTCCGGTCCGCAGGGTCCCGTCGTTCCGGCGATCCACCAGTTATTCTTTTTGGGAAGATAGAAGATCTTTTCCTTGGGGATGCCGCATTCTTCCCAAAGTTTTGCGCTTGTCTCGTCGCGCGGGGCGTCGTCGTCCCCGGCGAACACGGTAACGGCAAGCTCGGAAACGGGAATGTCGAGATAATCTTTTCCCGTTAAAAATTCATAGCTCCAGGGAATGGCGCTTTCTTTGAAGTAATCGCCGAGAGACCAGTTGCCGAGCATTTCGAAAAACGTAAGGTGAGAGGCGTCTCCCACATCTTCGATATCGCCCGTGCGGACGCATTTCTGAACGTCGGTCAGCCGTGTGCCTTCGGGGTGCTTTTCTCCGAGAAGGTAAGGAACCAACGGGTGCATGCCCGCCGTGGTGAAGAGAACGGACGGGTCGTTTTCGGGGATCAGGCTTGCCGACGGGATGACTTTATGTCCTTTGGAAGCAAAAAAATCAAGATAGAGTTGTCTGAGCGATTCGCTCGTAAGTTTTTTCATAATATTCTCCGTAAAAGCGGTTTTTCTTTTCGTTTGTCCCGGTGTGCGTTTCGGTACGATACCTTCACGATACGATACCTCCGGCGATCGCGCGCGGCGCAAAACCGACGACGCTATCTATATTATAACCGCTCTTTTTTGTTTTGTAAATCGTTTGGAAACCGTTTGCGGATATTTCCTCTTTTCGCGGCGGCGTTTTTTTGATCCGCTCTTTTCGCGGCGGCGTTTTTTTGACCTGCGACCCGCGGGAAAGGGGTTTTGTCGTCGGATCCGACGGCAGACTTCTTCGTCAGGCTTTTTTTACCGTGACGCCCGTCTTCGAGATCATCACGTTGTAGCCGGCGTTCGTGATCTCCGCGCGGAGACGATCGGAAAGAGCGTAATCTTTTTCGGCGCGCGCCTTTTCGATCTGTTTTGCCTTTTCCGTGATTCCGGCGGGGATATCGGTTCCGTGTTTTTTGTCGTATGCGGCGATAAATTCGACGGGGGCGGTTCGGAATAATCCGAGCAGGGAGTAAGTCTCGCGGATCTGCCAGAGCATTTCTCCCGCTTTTTCGGGGTCGGAACGGAGCGTCTGTCGAATGGTCTTAAAGTAACCGTATAAGTCGGACAGGGCGAGCGCAATGTTGAAATCGTCCGATAATGCTTCGTCGAAATTATCGTTAATCGGCTTATAGCCGTCCTTCAGCAGAACGCCTTCCTTTTCCGCCTCCGCGAAAACGGAATAAAATTCGTACAGGTGTTTTTCCGCTTCGGGGAACAGCTCCGGGGTGATATTGATGTCGTTGCGGTAGTTTGTAGACAGCAGGGCAAACTTGACCGCTTCGTTGGAGTATTCCTCGAGAAGGTCGGCAAGGAGCAGAGAGTTGCCGAGCGATTTGCTCATTTTCTGTCCGTTCACTTTGATCAGACCGTTATGCACCCAATATTTTACGAATTGTTTTCCGGTGAGAGCTTCCGTCTGCGCGATTTCGTTTTCGTGGTGGGGGAAGATGAGATCCCTGCCGCCGCCGTGAAGGTCGATCTGATCGCCGAATGCTTTGCGATTCATTGCCGAACATTCGATATGCCAGCCCGGTCGACCTTTTCCCCACGGAGAGTCCCAGCAGATCTCTCCCTCTTTCGCCGCCTTCCACAGCGCGAAATCGAGAGGATACCGTTTTTCTTCGTCGTTTTCCACACGCACGCCGTTCAGGGCGTCTTCTAAATTCCGGTGCGAAAGCCTGCCGTACGCGGGGAAGGATTCCACCGAGAAATAAACGCTTCCCCCGGGAACGGGATAGGCATGTCCCTTTTCGATGAGTTTCTGCACGAAATCGATGATATTGTCGATGTTGTCCGTCGCCTTCAGCCAGATGTCGGGATCGTCCACGGCGAACCGTCTCATGACCTCGTCGATGCGGGCGATCATTTTTTTAGCGTAAACGTCGGCGGGGATCCCCGCCTCTTTCGCCTTGGCGATGATCTTGTCGTCCACGTCGGTATAATTTCTCGCGTAGGTCACGTCGTATCCCTGTTTCTTTAAGAATTTGCGGATGATGTCATAGATCAGCGCCTGATAGGCATGTCCTATGTGCGCGTCGCCCGAAACCGTGATGCCGCACGCATACATGTTTACCTTATTTCCGTGAAGGGGAATAAATTCTTCCTTTTTTCCCGATAGGGTGTTGTAGAGTTTCATGGTCGCTCCTTTTTGATTGTTATGATCGTATAGTTTTTGAATGTTAATCGACTTATAGGCTGTTTTTTATTCTTTTGCGTCTTCTTCGTTCCGCATTTGCCCGCTCTGCGAAGCGGCGAGTTTCCGTTCGAGCTCGTCTACGCGGGCGCGGAGATGGCAGAGCTCCTCGAGAACGGGGTCCGCCTTGCACGGGAGGAGATCGGCGGGTTTTTCGCCGTTGATCCTCACGACTCTCCCCGGGATCCCGACGACGGTCGCATGGGGAGGAATGTCTTTCAGAACGACGCTGCCGGCGCCGATCTTGGAAAATTCGCCCACGGTGATGTTCCCGAGAACCTTCGCCCCCGAACTTACGATGCAACCCTCTTTGATCGTCGGGTGACGTTTATGGGTCTTGTCTTTGCCCGTTCCGCCGAGGGTCACGCACTGATAGATAACGACCCTTTTCTCCACGACGGCGGTTTCTCCGATCACGACGCCTTCGCCGTGATCGATAAATACTCCGCTTGCGATTTTCGCGCCCGGATGGATCTCGATCCCGGTAAAAAACTTCGCCGTCTGGCTCAGCATTCTCGCGAAAAGCTTCCACCGGATCTTATAGAAAAACGCGGCGGCGCGATGCCAGGACAGGGCGTGCACACCCGAATAGGTAAGAAATATTTCGAATTTCGATCTCGCCGCGGGGTCACATTCCTTTGCAAAGGCGATGTCCTCGCGCAGTCTTTTAAAAAACATATATTTTCCCGATAGGCTTGGCGTTTGCCGTCGCCGACTCATTTATTTGCGTGCGAGATCCTGCCCGACCGATCTGCCTGCGGCAGACGGCGAGGGGATTCCGCGAGATAAAAAGCCGCCTTTCCTCGGGACGATCCCGATGAAAAGACGGCAAATAAACTTGCGTGGTTCCACTTTTCTTTTAAGCCGGAAGGCTTTCTCGTTTTCGCCGGTAACGGAGCGACCCGTGGGTGATTAACCCCTCTTGACACCGGAACGCACTTTCCGTTTCCATTCGTCGGGCTTTCACCTGCCGCCCACTCTCTGCACCATGAAAAACGTACTCTTTTCCGGAACGATTTGATTCAATTTTCTTTATTTTACCACATCTGTCCGGAAAAAGCAATGATTTTCGGGTCTCTGTTTTCGTTTTGTTCTTTTTCCGCGTTCACGCTTTATATTATGCGGAAAATTTGCTTTTTGATCCTTTTTTGCCGTACGGACTTAAAGATCCGCCTCCGATTTTTCGGAAATTCCGAACTCAAGGTTTCCGTCGATCGTTTTTTCCTGCCCGTCGTGCCTGAATACACAATGAAACCCTTGATTTTTCACGGTTATCTTGATACGCCCGGATCGCCTTTTCCATTTTATAGAAATGCTTTTTCCGTTACGACTATAGGATATTTCCGCGCGATCGACGCCGTTAAAAAACGTCGGGATAATTTCCACGGTATCCGCCGATCTCACGGCAAGCCAGCCTATATAGCGATAAATCCATGCCAGAACGCCGCCCCAGAAATGATGATTGAACGAGAGAATGCGTTCGACCCCGTCTTTTCGCGTCAATCTGCCGTTTACGCGCTCGTATTCTTCGAAACCTTCCCAAAGCGTGGTCGCACCGCAATCGATAAGATAGCCGTATGAGGGAAAACTCTTTTGCGTGATCAATTTGAAGCACAGATCTCCGTTTCCCTTCTTTACGAGCACGTCGAATAAATACCGATACCCGATCACGCCGACGCGGAAATGGTCGTTTTGCTTTCCGATCTCGTCAAGCAGCGTTGCATAGGCTTCTCGCTCTTCTTCGGCGTTAAAAATATTCAACTGCAAACACATGGCAAGCGCGGTCTGCGTTTTAACGGTCAATTGCCCGTTTTCGATATATTTTTTTCTGAAACTGTCTTTTAAACGTCTGCCGAATCGTTCCGTATCTTCGGCGTTCCGACCGATCGCGAAAAACATTTCGGCTGTTTTCTGCGCGAGATCGATCATTGTGAGGCTATCGGTAACTTCCAAGGGGGTTTCATATGCCCATTCCGTATTTGTATACGTCTGACACCAGTCGCCAAGCCCTATATCCACAAGCCCGTCTTTATTCAGGCGGGTTTTGATATACGCGAAATATTTTCCGATCGCATCGGCGTTTTCTTCGACGATCTCTTTTTTTCCGTAAAAGCGGTATAACCGGTAGGGCAATTCGATCAGAACGCTATCCCAGGCGGGACCGTTTCCGAATTGGAATCCCCAGCCTGCCGTAGGAATGATCCCGGGCAGGGCGCCGTCGTTACGTTGCGCTTTTCTGATACAAAACAGCCACTGCCTCAGGCTGTCGTATGCGTCGAACGTATACAACATTTGCTCTGCGGATAACGACGCGTCCGCCGTCCAGCCGTTTTTTTCGCGGTGAGGGCAATCATACGGATAATACATAAAATTGCTTTCGTCGCTGCGGAGCGTGATTTCGACCAGTTTGTTTATCGTTTCGTTATCGCAATTGAAATCGCACTTTTTCCCGATCGCGGAATGCGTCGGGATAAAAGTCAAAGTTTCTTTCGTTGCCTGTTCGTCCGTGATCCCGCGGATCTCCGCATAACGAAATCCGTGCCAGGTAAAACTCGGCTTATACTCCTGTATTCCTTCTTTAGCGACGTAAACGTCGTGCTGAACGTATTCGCGATCGCTCTTCTCAAACGATATGCTGCGCGGATCAACGCCGTTATCGTCTATAACTTCGGCAAAATACAAGTCGAGTCTCTGACCCTTTTTCGCGTTTATTTTAAGGTGAGGGATACCTGTATCGTTTACGCCGAAATCATAGAGATACCCTTTTTCGGTTTTCGTGACGGATACCGCCTTTCTTTCCGCAAATTCTTCGATCGGCTGCGTTCTGTTTTTAACGATATCGCCCTTCGGCGGATCGACCGCTACGGGTTTATGAAAACCGACGACCGATACGCTTGTCAGAACGTTTTCGATCTCCAGGTTGGCGTCGTAACGTTCTCCGCAGCGGAAATCGTCGAACGTGATCGGAGAATCCACGACAAGGAAATCCTCGTCGCTCCCGATCGCTTTTTTACCGTTTGCCGTTAATTCCAATGAGAATTTCGGCGCCGAACGATAGGTTGCCGTTTCGTTTTGCCAGATATCGAAATCGTTGTTGTCGATAAAACCGTTGCCGAGCAAAACGCAAAGCACGTTGTCCTTTTCCTTCAGTTGATCGGTCACGTCGTACGTATCGTAGAACACGACTTCGTCGGGGTTGCTCAGGTAGGGTGAAAATTTCCCGGCGTTAAGCTCTTTCCCGTTTAGGAATAAACGATACAAACCGACCGCGGTTATTTTTATTTCGCTTTTGCCGCCGCACGGGGCGAAATCGAAAACGCGCTTGAAGAGAGGGGCGTTCACGTGTTTTTCTATTCTGTTAAATTCGTTGCTTTTCGCTAAAAACATAGGATTTTTATTTTTTTGCATATAAATGCCGGAACCGGACGTCCGGTTTCTCTTATCCGGTCATACGTTGCCGGGGCGGAGATCCCCGCGTTTTCAAAGCGATCCGGACGATCTCTTGGTCGCTATTTCGTGAGCATTGTTTTTACCAGTTCGTAAGCGAACAGATAGTGCATATCGCTGTCGGGGTGGTTGAGTTTATTCGCGAGAAGTTCGGTCACGTTCACTCCGCATTCGGACAGGTTTTTCCACAGCGAATAGCAATCGCACACCGTAACCTTGTTTTCTTTCGCCGCAGAGATTCCCGCCTCGATATACTTGTCCAGAAGTCCGTTTTTCATTCTGGACGCAAAATCTTCGGCAAACCCTTTAAACGCCTCGACCTTAAGTTTGGGGCTGACGTTATAGTTCATGGTATTCGGCGTCATATAAATACATTCCGCGCCGAACCGGTTGATTTCCGAAAAAATACGATCCAGGGCGGATCTGTATCCGGAAACGCCATTTTCTCCGTCTCCGCTGTCGTTAAGACCGAAACATACGACCACAAGATCCGGAGCGTACGACAAAACGTCTCTTTCGAGGCGGTTCAGCCCCGTGCGTGCGCTGCCGCCGCTGATGCCTGCGTTTATAACGGCGATCGGAACGGAAGGGTATAATTTGTTCAGTATTTTCTTTACTTTTTCGCAATATGCCTGTCCGGGGAAAAAGTCCGTTTCCATTCCGCCCGGAACGGGTTCGTAACAATCGAAACAGCCTTGCGTAACGCTATCGCCCAGAAATGCCAGGGTGATCGGTTTTCTTGCGTACAGATCGCTTTGTTTTTCTTTGATTTTATCTACTATTTTCATGATTTTATCCTCTTGCCGGCGAGTGCCGGATCTATGATGATTTATTGATCGGATCCCGTCAGTTCTCCGAAACGATTTCGCGATATTCCGAGTTGGAATCTCTGAGAAGCCGTAAAATATACTGTCCGCGCTCTTCGTTTTCGCTGAAGCTGTGCTCGGTCTCCATGGTTTTATCGTAGTTCCAGGCAAACGACAGCTGAACCCTCGTTGCCATCATGGTTCTGAACATTTCGGACAATTTCGCATACTTTTCCTCGACGGTATCCCCCTGATCGGCATCCGAGGCAAGCACGGAGAATTCCCCTACCATATAAGCTTTTCCCAGACTTCTGTACTTTTCGACGGAGTTTTTCATAAGTTCGTAAAGGGATAATTCCTTGTCCGCCAATTGATATTCGAAAATATAATTATGCTCGGAAACGACGTCCATTTTGCCGGGGGCGAAGTCTATGTTCATCTGATGGTGCTGTTCCTCGGTATCCACGAAAGAGAAGGTCCCCGTGGTATGCTGAGCGTATTGCGTGGTTCTCAGAATGGCGTTTCCGTTCGAGATCATTCTGCCGTGGGGATCGTTTTTCGCAACGATGTCCGCAAATTCTTCAAACACTTCGATCGCGTTGCCGGACGTAAGCATCATGCCTTCGGCGTCTTCTTTGCTCATGCCTTCGGCGTCCATCCAGAACTGCGGCCAAAGATCGCAGACGTTATTGACTTCGTTTCCGAATTCCCAACCGAAAACGGCTTTGCTGTTTTTTAAAAGATTGACGATCTCCGCCGTGTATTCTCTCATGTACCGGCGGGTCTTGCTGTCCTTGTCTCCCCATGCGATCAACGGCTCGCCATACAGATCCGGAACGCATCTTATATTCCAGAACAGGCTTGGCAGAAGACCGATGTTCAGGGCTTCCGCTTTATCGACTATCGCCTTAAGGATCTTTAAAGATTCCTCTTTGTACGTCCCCGACAGATAGGTCATTTCTTTGGCGTAGAACACGCCGCAGTTGAAACGTATGACGGGTACGCCGTATTCTTTCATGGTTTCGAGCATCGCAAACGGGATCTCGGTGCTGAAATTATCGTGCAGCCCTTTGTTGAACAGACTGTAACAGTTTGCGCCGATCCCGTAGAAGGGGGCGCCGTTCAGGGTCATGACTCCGTTTTCGACTCGTAACCCGTAGTTTTCGTTCTGTTCCCAATAATTCGTTTTGGTTTCCATGGGGGTCGACTCCTTACCGGTTTCGCCTGAGTTTGCCGAGCACGACGTGAACGTGATTGCCGAAACGACGGCGACGATCAGCGATAATATTTTTTTCATCTTTTTCTCCTGTTCCCGTTATTTGTCGTCTCCGATCAGAAGCTCTTCCGGCGGGATCTTTGATTTTCCGCCGTAAGAACGGTCGATGACGATAAATTACGGGTATATCAATTATTTTTTTGTTTTCGTTGTTCCCTCCGGTTCTCTCCGGCGGGAGTATTCCCTGGGCGCGCATCCGTAATGAGCCCGGAACGCTTTATAAAAATAACTCAGGGAAGAGTAACCGACCTTTGACGCGACGTCCAGAGTGGAAAGGTTGCTGTTTCTCAGTAAAAACGCCGCGTATTTTATTTTGACCCTGACGAAATAATTGTTGAGCGTCATCCCTAATTCCTGTTTGAAAAGCCTGTTGATATGCACCTGCGAAAAGGGGATATCCCTGCATATTTCCTGAAGGGATAAGGGCATGTTTTCCACGGAATTCAGTTTTGCTATCAGCTTTTTTATTTCGGGAGAACCCTGTTGGCGAAGGGAAGCGATCTCGTTGTGATTCTGTTCGAGATAATACTGGAAATAAACGAATTTCAATGCGTCCAGCGTTAAAAATTTGATCGTGACTTCCTTCAGCGGCTCTTCGCCGTTCAGAAAGAGTTTATCGATCAGTTTCGTGAAACTTTTATACTGATAGTTGCTCAGGTGAATGCACAGGTTGTCCGTCGTGTTTTGTAAAAAGCAATAAAAATCAGCTCCTATCAGGTTGGTGACGATCTCCATTTTTTCCTTGGTCAGCATGATATTCAGGAACTGAGCTTCCTGCCCGTCGCTTTTGTAAAAAACGTGAACGTCATCGGGGCGTACGATGAACATATCGCTTTTTTTCAGAACGCATTCCCTGTCGTTTATATATTGGATCATCGTCCCTTCCGTAACGATAAAGATCTCCCAATAATTATGCGTGTGCAAATCATTATATAAAGCGTTGAAATAATGGAAGTCTACGCCGGATTCGGGAGACGAGAAATCCGAATGGTAATCGCAGAAGCGAATCATGTTGCTTCCTCCAAGGGGTTGATTCCGGGTAAAAGCAAGCCTGCTGTTTACGATTTCAATTATAGCACAATCGCATGCGGATAAACAATAATAGAGAATGGGTAAATTCGAAAATGATAAAATAAAGCAAAAGATTGAAATCATAACGCAAGACATTTCACATTTATTGTGATATAATTCAAAACAGAAAAAACGAGAGGAACTTTATGAGTAAGATTGTTTTGTCGGATTGGACCTTAGACGTCGACGGTGGGAGTATATCGGTAAAAGTCCCGGGGGATGTAATAAACGACCTTACTCAAAGCGGTATCATAGAGGATTGCCTGTACGGCGATAATTACAAAAAGGCACTTTGGGTGCACGATCGCGATTGGTTGTATTCCGTAAACTTCGAACTGTCGGAAGAAGATCTGAAGGAAGAGACCCTTACGGTAACTTTCGACAGCGTAGATACTTTTTCCGAAGTGTATCTGAACGGAAAAGAGGTCGGAAAAACGGATAATATGTTCCGTTCCTTCACTTTCGATATCAAATCCGCGGCGGTCAAAGGCGTCAACAGGTTATCGGTGAAGCTTATTTCTATAAGGAAAAAAGAAAAAGAACTGCATAACGACAAGTATTTTGCGTGTTTTTCGACGGACAGGATCTTCATCAGAAAGCCTCAGTGCCATTTCGGCTGGGACTGGGCGCCGAATTTCCCGGGTACCGGCATTTGCGGCAGAGTGACCGTTTGCGCTTCGCCCCGGGGAAAGATATCCGGGGTGCAGATCCTTACGGATAATTCGGGCGCGGTATCCTTTATCGTGGAAACGGATTATAATAACCGCAATCCGGGAGAGAAAAAGATCGAGGGCGACGAGATCGTCGTGAAAACGGAGCGCGCCCCCGGCTTCGGTTTAAATAACGCAATCGAAAAAAAAGCGATCGTCTTCGGCGACAAAAACCTTCTGAACCTATATGTGGACGACGTAGAACTGTGGTATCCGAACGGATACGGCGATCAGCCGTTGTACGCATACGAAATTTCCCTTGTGAGAAACGGCGTTACGATCGATCGGAAAACGGGAAAATATGCGTTCAGGAAATTAGAGGTAAGAGAAACTCCGTGCGGGGACAGACGCCGTTTCGATATTTATTGCAACGATACGAGGATCAGGGTGATCGGTTCGAACTGGGTTCCCGCGTCGATGTTCACCGGGCTGATCGATCATGACAGATACCGGAAGTTGTTGCGGATCGCAAAGAATGCCGGATTCGATATGCTGAGGGTATGGGGCGGCGGACTTTACGAAAAGGATGACTTTTACGATCTTTGCGACGAATACGGGATCATGATCTGGCAGGATTTCATGTTTTCCTGCAGCATTATTCCGGACGATCAGCATTGGTTCGAGCAGGCGTTGGAGCCGGAACTGAGAGAGCAGATCATGCGTCTTCGCAATCATCCGTCGATCGCGGTCTGGTGCGGCGGAAACGAAATGACGAATTGCTTCCGCTATAGTTATCCCGGTTACGGAATGCACGTGTCGCACGTGATCCTTCCCGGGCTTTGCTATGAACTTGACGGGACGAGAAAATACGTATGGGACTCTCCGTATTCCTGTACCGGGATCGGAAACGACGTTACGAGCGGGGACTGTCACAACGCCACGCTTACCGGCGCGACCGTAGAGGATATGCTGGCATACCGCGAACAGCAATGGGGAAAAGAAAACAATTTCGACACGGAATGCGCCGTTCTCGGGATGTGCAGACCGCGCAGTTTCAGGAAATTCATGCCGAAGGATAAGATCTGGCCTCAGAACGAAGTGTGGGAGGATCGCCTTTCGTGCAATCCGTATGACGAATACATAGCGTCGTTCACGGAAAGGATCAATTTATCGGTCAACGCGCTTTTCGGCGGATACGACGATTTTTACGATTATACGAAAAAGTCTATGACCGTACACGCGGAAGTGCTGAAGGACGAGATAAAGTATTACAGATCGTTTGAATTCAACACGGGTCTGATGAACTGGATGTTCAACGATATATGGGGAAATTCGACCTGGGCGGTCGTCGACTATTATCTTGAAAAAAAGCCTGCGTATTACGCAATGAAGCGGGCTGGCAGACGGCAGGGCTTGGGTATCGTTTACAGGAAGGACGGGTATTTTATCTCCGTGGTAAACGATTGTAAAACGGAATGGAGCGGAACCCTTCGTTTCTCGCACCGGAGTTTGGACGGGAAAATTTACGATCGGTCTGAACGCACGATAACTTTGGCTCCGTTTACTCAGCAGAACATACCGATCTCGTTTGATAAAACGATCAGGGATTCTTTCCTGTACGTCGAGTTCGGCGGCGAATGCGACGTTTATTTTTACGATATGTGGAAGGACAAGCGGTTCCGGACGGATCTGAGCGTCGATAAGAAGGTAAAAGGAAACGTTGCCGACGTGACCGTAAAGGCGAACGAGTTTGCGAGAATGGTTTTCATAGATCTTCCGGACGGGGTTTTATGCGATATGGAGGACAATTATTTCGATCTGCCGAAAGGGGAGCAGAAAACCGTTCGTATCGTTGCGGACAGGGAGATCGCCGAGCGGGATATCACCGTCAGGACGTTTGCGGACGAATGGAGCGAATAAATCGTTTCGCAACGACGATTTTCGTTTTTAACTTCGGAAAAAATATCTGTCGATATTTTTAAACTCATTTTTTAAGGAGGATTGTTTGATGAAGAAATCAAAAATTCTGTTCAGTCTGGCGATCGCATTGATGTTGTCGTTGGCGATCTGCTTCGGCACGTCATGCGACGGCGGTACGGAAAGCACGCCGGGGGATTCTGTAACGGGAGATCCCGTAATATCCGTTACGGGGGTCCCGACGTCGGGGATCATAGGCCGCGAGGTGACCCTTCCCGCGGCGACCGCCAAGGATTCTGCGGGCGCGGACGTAAGCGCGAGCGTTAAACTTACCGTTGCGGGATGTAAGGAAGACGGCACGGTTGGCAGAGAGTTTATTTACCGCGAAGCGGCTAACGTTTCCCGGAAATTCACTCCTACCGCTCAATTCGTAAATTACTCGATCGTTTACGAACTGAAAGATTCCTACGGAAAAACGGATAAGAAAGAATTCGCGTTCGTTGCCGAAGCGGATAATTTAAAACCGGTTATCACCGTGACCGAAGAAGGGTATAACGCCGAAAACGGGATCAAAGGGGATTCTCTGAACGGTTTCGTTCTTCCCGATATCTCCGTGATCGATCAGCCGGGGGATGTCGACGTTACCGCCGGCGCCACGTATGCGATCATGAACGGAGACGTTGAAGTTTCCGCCGAAAAGGCTTACGTTGCGGGCAAGAAGGTGTTTATCGCCGCGGCAGGCAACTATACGCTGGTGATCAAGGCAAAAGACTCTGCGGGCAATGCGGCGGATCCTCTTTCCGTTGCGGTCGGCTATGAAGAAAAGGCACAGACCGGCATCAATCTTATCGACGAAGACAGAGTCGTCGTCGGAAAAGACGCTTATATCAACGAATACGGCGAATTGTGCGTCGGGGCAAGCGCAAAGGGCGGTCATTCCGATCCGAACGACTCCGCTTCCTATGCGACTCTCGGCGGCATAAGCGTGAAATACGGGCAGTTGGTCGCTCTTTCGGTGAACATGGACGTTCAGCCTGCGGAAGCGTATAACTGGTTCTTCCAGATCGGTCTTTCCCTGAATCAGACGTCGCTCGTTCCTGCCGGAAACGAATGCGTATGGCCCGATTTCGAAGTCAGATTCTTCAACGATAAAACTCAGGTTCACGGAACGGGCAACGATATCGCCGCATACTATCAGACCGCGAAATCGTTAAGAGACGGGAAAGATCATACGATCTATTTCAATCTTTCCAGAAACGGAAGCGGTCCGGAAGATCCCAATGCTAACCTTTGCATCTGCATGTGGATAGACGACGTGAATAACGCCGCGATCTTCACGACGGTAAGCGTTGCCGGCGTCAGCGGGTTGGGGATCATGAGCCAGGAGGCTTTCACCAGAGCGTGGAATAACGAAACGCATTACCTGATGTTCGGCGCGGTCTCGTTCAACGGCCCCGCGGAAAAGGTAAACGACGTCATGACGGTAAAATCGGTCGTGGTTCAGTCTGCCGATAAGGCGACTCCCGACACGTCGTGCGATATCGTCGCTCCTGCGGTCACCGTAAACGGCGAGATCCGCAAGGCGTATGACCTGAACGAAAAAATGAATCTTCCCGAAGCGACGGCGGACGGCAACGAAACCGTTGAGATCTACCTTACCGACGTCAACGGCAAAAGAGTGAAGATCGAAAAAGATCACGTTCCTACGGTCAAAGGATCTTACAAACTGTCTTTCGTCGCCAAGGACGCTGCCGGCAATTACGGCTATGCGGAATATGACGTCAAGGTTCTTAACAAAGATACCGTAGCGCCGGTTCTTACCGTTTCCGATAAAAAGGATATTGCCGCCAACGTAGGCGAAGCGTTCGCCGTTCCTGCCGCAACGGCAAGCGATAATATCGACGGCGACCTGACCTCCTCCGTGATCGTAAACGTTCTCGGGGCGGCTTGGGCAAAAGATATCGGCGCCGGTAAAATCCCCGAAACTTATACCATTATGGCTGCCGGCGTACACTACCTCGAATACGTGGTAAGCGACGAATACGGAAACGAAACGAGAGAAACCGTCAAGGTGAACGTCGGCGGATCCGTTACGGGCGACGTGCTGCCGGACGTTGTGGGTTACGATACGGAGAAAAAGCTCCTTAACCTTTACAACTCCTCGATGACCTACGCAAATCAGCAGATCCTGAACGAAAGAGTTTCCACGATCCTCAATTTCAAGACCCTCGGAAACTTTGAGATCAACCTTGCCGGACCGAGAGGGACCGTCGACGGGTATGCTCAGGGTATCATGATGAGAATCTTTGCAAACCGTATCGAGATCCGTGTTAACGGCAACAACGGTTTCCGCATCGGTTATTCCGAGGCAAGCCCGTTTGCAAGTTATGATAAGGACGGCAACCTGGTCGCTTCCGGAAAAGACGTCGTTCTCGATTGGCAGATCACGGAAGAAACGCTCACCAGCAATTACGGAACGTACGACGTGTTGCGTTTCAGAGTCTGGATCGACGGGACCGAACTTCAGATGGCGGTTTCGCAATCTTACGGTTGGGTATATGCGGATCTTGCCGGCGACAAAAATGACGGCGGATACGGAATCTGCCTGATCAAAGAAACCGCCGCAGACGACGCGAACGCTCAGTATGCGCTGGAAAACGCCATGAAGTGTTCTCACCTTTATCAGGCAAGCGAACTCTATATGGCTTCGACGTTCGATACCAACGTTGACATAAAGGGGATCCGTTTTGACGGAAAGTCTTTCGCGGACGCCGAATAATAAATAAACTGTCCGGCTTAAGGGCGGGGAAACTCTTTTTCCTCGCCCAAAGCCCGGTTTTGGGCAATTGCTCGTTTAAGACAGCGATTTCGTTGCCGACGGCAAATTTTTTTCTCTGAGGAGCATCACGGATGAACAACAAGGATATGGCACGGAACGAAAAACAGAATATGCGGGTTTCTCAAGGTGCGGGTGCCGGAAATTGCTTCGGCAGATTCTTTACGCACATAAAGCGTCATTGGCAACTGTATGCAATGTTTGCGCCCGGATTTATCGTTCTGTTTATTTTTGCCTACATACCTATGTACGGAATTACTCTTGCCTTTAAATCGTATACGCCGTCGCTCGGTATTTTAAAGAGCGAATGGGTGGGACTTGAGAATTTTAAATATATTTTCTCGAACGACGGGTTTTTAAAACTTACGCGCAATACGTTAAGACTCGGCGTTCTGACGCTTATCTTCGGCTTTCCTTCTTCTATCGTCATGGCGCTTATGATAAACGAGCTTCAGGCGAAGAGATTTAAAAAAATAGTGCAGACTCTTTCCTATATACCGTATTTCATATCCTGGGTTGTAATAAGCGGTATGTCTTATTCGCTGTTCTCGAAGGATTACGGTCTCGTAAACTCCTTTCTGACGGCATTGGGATTCGAGCCTGTTTTCTGGTATGCGACGCCAAAGGTGTGGCCCATGCTTCTTACCGCGATCGGGATCTGGAAAAACGTGGGATGGGGGACGATCGCCTTTCTCGCGAACATGACTTCGATCAACCCCGATCTTTACGAGGCTGCCGTCGTGGACGGCGCGAATCGTTGGAAGCAGACGATCCACGTTACCATTCCCGGGATCATGCCTATCGTTTCGATGACGTTTATACTTACTTTATCAAAAATCGTACAGGACGATTTTGAAAAAATCTATGCGCTCGTCGGCACGAACAATATGTTGTACGAAACGACGGACGTTCTCGGAACCTGGGCATACCGTACGATGTATTCGAGTTTTTCGAACTACGGCGACGTTACGGGCGTTCAGTTCCTGCAGGGGCTCATCGGATTCGCGCTTATTATGCTCGGAAACCTGATCGTTAAAAAAACCGATAATCAGCCGTTGTTTTGAGAGGTGGAAAAAGTGGTACAAAAAAGAACGACAGGACAAAAAGTTTTCAACGTGTTCAACATTTTTTTGCTTTCGCTCGGTTGCGTTATCTTCGTAATACCGTATCTGATCGTAATTTCGTCCTCTTTCACGGACGAGATCACGCTGATTGCCAACGGGTATAACCTTTTTCCGAAAAAGTTTTCCCTTTACGCGTATGAATTTCTGTTCGGAAAGAATCTGCCGTTGGTTCAATCTTTCCTGAACACGATATTCGTTGTGATCGCTTCGACGTTTCTGACGACGCTCACGTGCACGCTGTATGCGTACGCCCTTCAGCATCCGGCGGTCAAAGCTAAAAAATTCTTTAATATTTTTATCGTTTTCACAATGCTGTTCAACGGCGGTCTTATTCCCACGTATCTCGTGGTGACCTATTTCTTCGAGGATTCGCTGTGGTCGCTTATCATTCCCGGAATGATGACGTGTTACTATACCCTTCTTATCCGGAACTACTTTCTCGGCTTACCGAGATCGTTTGCGGAGGCGGCGGAGCTTGACGGCGCTTCCGATCTGAAAATACTGTTCAGGATCTATATTCCGCTTTCCGTTCCCGTTCTGGTCACGATCGCGATGTTCTGTGTGGTATTCCAATGGAACAACTATACGGGACCGATGCTTTTTATCGAATCTCAGGACAAGTATACGATACAGCTTATGTTGCAGAAACTTCTCGATAACGTGGGAAATATGGTTTCGTCGTCGACAAGTCTTATTCCGACGGAAAGCCTGAAAATGGCTGCGATCGTCGTTTCGACCGTTCCTATCATCTGCGTTTATCCGTTTATTCAGAATTTCTTTATCAACGGAATGATAATCGGCGGCGTTAAGGAGTAAGTTTCGGGCAAAACCGCAAAGACGATCGGGGTGCTTTCCGATCGTCGGACGCGCGGAAAAAAATAAATGGGGGAAACAGAATGAAAAAACCGATATCGTTGATCCTTTCGGTCGTGATCCTTGTTTTCGGACTTGCGTCCTGTAAAAACAAGAATTCCGCCGACGGATCCGAACATGTTATTACCGTTTACAGATACACCTCGCTCGGTCTCGACGAGGGGACCGAGGATGCGGCGGTAGAGCGCGCGATCGCCGATAAGTTTTACAAGGATACCGGATTTAAGATCAGGCTCGACGTAAAACTTTTCACTCATAGCGAGCTGAAGTCCAAGGTCGATACGAACTGGGCAAAGAAAACCGCCGATATGGACGGCGTTCTGCATTACGTTTCGGAAGATCACGGCTGCGCGACGTTGTCGTATGCGACGATGAAGAATACGGTGTTCGAAGTGAAAGATCTGCTCGATCGATACGGACCGAACATCAAAAAATATATGTTTCTGAATGACGAAAACAAAGTTCGTCGGATGTCCTGCTACGTAAAATGCGGCGACGGGTTTAAAATGAATTATCTGATCGGCGTACAAAAGGCAGGACAGTACGGGCTTCTGGTAAGAAAAGATTATATGAAAGCGGTTCGGGACTCTACGGGGATCGATCCCGAAGAATATGACGTTACGAACGAAAATTATAAAAATATGAGCTTTTCGGATTTCGAGAAAGTGCTTTACGCCATTCGGGAAAAGTATTCGTCCTCCGAAGTGAAATACCCCATCGTCGGCGCTCCGTGGGATATGGATAAAACGCTTGCGAACACGTTCGGAATGAGCGGATACAGCACGCAGAAGGGCGAGGACGGCAGATACGGTCGTCCGCAATTCGCTCCCCATACCGGAGAATGGCTCGATACGATCCAGAAATGGGCGCACGACGGGATCTGGGAACCGGAATCCACCGGCGTGACCGACGCGCAAAGGCGCGGGTGGTTCGTTGCGGGACAGGCGGCGGTATTTGCGGGCGACCCGACCGCGGTCAATCTGATTGCTACCAGGCGGTTGCTTCAGGCGTATGACAAAAACGCCGAATATATGCTTATCGCGCCGCTTTCGGATGAAAACGGCGTTGTAAGAGGTTATACCGATACTTATTCTCCCGACGGACTGATCATTCCTTCCAAATCCGATGACGCCGAGATGCTGATCCGGTATATCGATTGGCTTTATTCGGACGTCGAGAATTACGAGCTTGCCGCCTACGGCGTGAAAGGCGTTCATTGGACGGAGGGAGAAGACAGAACCGTCGGAGACGCCTGCTACCGGACGTGGGTTTACCCGGACGGAAAAGAAGACGAATACAGCCTGAACGTTCCCTATCAGGGAAGATACAATATACTCGGCAACGTTTACGTTTCCGACCGTATACGCGGAGATTACAACACGGAGGAAATGACGTGGTATCATCGTATCGCGAACGAATTTCCCGTGTTTCACAGCAACGATCTCGAAGGCATTCATATCGGCAATCCGCCGAGCGAATACAGGGCGGGATATAACTATGTGGACGGACCGTACGTGGAATCCGTTCGTTCATACGCGTGGGCGGGGATCTATTATAAGAACCCGGATACGGGAAAGCCCGAGAAAGCTTCCGAAACGTTAAGGTCCTATCTTGCGGCAACAAAAGCGACCCCGAGTTGCGTGGAATATCTGAATTGGCTCAACGATCTCGTTGAAGAAGCCACGGAATTTAAAAAGACGCTTTAACGATAACGTGAAGGCGGGCGATCCTGCCGGAACGACAGAAGGGGAAACCGCGATAAGGTTTTTCCGGAGAGCGGGCGGTTAATCAACGGTTGATCATACCCGAAAAGGTATATAAACAATAAAAAACGTCGCCTTGTGCCAGTCCTTGATCCTTTCGGACGGGCATGACGGCGGCAGAACGGAGGAAACTATGAAGAAATCAAAAATATGCTGTCTGGCATTGGCGGGAATCCTCGGAGCGTCGATGTTTCTGGCGGGTTGCGGAAGTAAAGGTAACGGCGATAAGGATACGACCGTATTGACGATTTATAAAGCGCGCCCCACCTATATGGTCGACGGAACGCAGGACGACGTTGTGAAAAAAGCGATAGAAGATAAATTCTATCAGGATACCGGAGAAAAGATCTCTCTTAACGTCAAACTTTACAACGACAACGAGCTTACGCAAAAGGTCGATATCAACTGGAGCAAGAAAAAAGAAGACATGGATGCGGTGATCCATTACATAAGCGAAGACGTCGGTTCGGCGATCAAAAAATATGCGACCGAAAAGAACACCGTTATCGAGGTTTCGTCTCTTCTGGAAAAAAGCGGAAAGAACATTCTGTCCGAGATCCGTAAAAACGATACCGATCATATCGGGGAGAGAAGCGCGTATTTCCCCTATTCCGACGGAACCTACGCCATGAATGCCATTCCGTCGATCGAACAGGAAAAGGGATACGCCATGACGGTGAGAAAGGACTGGATGCGCAAATTGTATAACGAAGGACATTTTTCGTGCGATCCGGAACTGTTCGATACGAACAACGACGGGTACCGGAGCATGACGATCTCGGAGTTCAACGAGTACCTTTATGCCGTAAAACGTTATATCCCCGACGTTCATTATTCGATCGAAGGCGCGCCCTGGACCATGAACTGGCTTTTAGCGAGTGTTTACGACGCGGATAATTATTCGATCATGTTAGACGAAAACGGTAAATACGCTCCCGCCGAGATGAATGAGAACAACGCCGTATTCCTGAATCGGCTCTGGCAATGGGCGAAGGACGGGATCTGGGAAAACGAATCCGCGAGCAGAGCGGATTCTAACCGCGAGACCGATCTTCTTGCCGGTTTTACGGCAGTTTGCTGCACCTATCCGCAGATCGAAAACGTGATCTCTCTTCAGAGAAAGTTTCTTGCCGCCAACCCGACGGGCGAACTTATGGTAGTCGCGCCTATCGCGAAAGACGACGGAACGGTCAACGGCTATATGAAACGCCTTCGTGCGTCCAGCGGCGTGATTCTTCCCGATAAGCTCAATTCCGACAGCGAAATGGTCGTAAAATACATCGATTGGCTGTATTCCGACGTCGAAAACTACGAGCTTGCAAGATACGGGATCAAAGGAGAACATTGGGTAGAAGGAGACGATTATACGCTGAACGGGAAAACTTACAAGACGTGGGTGTATCCGGACGGAAAGGAAGACGAATTTAATGAAAATCCGCCGTATTCGGGTGAATATCTGATCCTTGAAAACATAAACGTTTCCAACAGACTTCGCGGAGATTATAACACGCTCGAAAAAAGGTGGTACGTTCTGGCAACGAACGAGTTTCAGTCGTACAGCTCCAACGATATAGAGGGCGTCTGGCTGCCGACCATCCCGAGAGATCTGAAATCCGCTTACAACCAGATGACGGGTCCGTACGTGGAGTCTATCCGCAGCGTTGCCTGGGCAGGGCTCGGCGATAAACCGATCACCGAACTTCTTGCGGAACACAGACCCTGGGCGAGAACTTATTTCCCGGAAATGTTGGCGTGGTATGACAACAGCATCAAAGCTTCCGTTTCGTACTTTGACCGGTTGTTCAAGGATTGATTCGCGACGGGAGGAAAACGGATGAAAAGAACGAAGTTATTGTCGTTGCTGCTTGCCGGTCTGATGGCGATGTCCGCATTTGGCGTTTTCGGGGGTTGCGGGAACAAAAGTACCGAATCCGTCGATCACGGCGACGCAAATGCCAACAGAGAGGTTCCTTCGGACAGTATCACGCTTGAGATCGGGCAGGAGTCGGACGGAAGACAGGTTCAGCTTTTCGGCGCGCAGATGGATCCTCATTTCCTTTCCGGTTGCGTCGGACGCGAACTTACGAAACCGGACGGCACGACCGTAAAGATCGAAAGATCCGAATGGGAAAACGTGACCCTTCCCCGTCTCAGAGAGATGGGTATCACGTATATCAGAATGATGGCTCTTCCGAGCTGGTGGGCAAAGGAAGAGGTCTGTTATACAGAGAAAAAATACACGTGGGATTCTCTCCCGATGCAGGATATTTATCTCATCTGCGACGCGGCGCGGGAACTCGGGATCGATATTTGTTTTACCGTCTGGCTTTGGGACTGCAAGTATGCCCGCTATCCCGGATACGACTGGGATGACAACAGCAGAAACTGGTGTCTGCCCGATCCGGACGGAGGGAATACCGTTATGGCGGAAGTCGTTGCGGATTGCCTTAAATACCTTATCGAAGAAAAGGGATATACGAACATCAAGTATTTTACCCCTGTGAACGAACCGAACTCTACGTTCGGTTATCCCTATCCCGCAACGGGTCTCGCCTACGGTGCGTACGATGAGATGTGTCGTGAGATAGACAGAGTCTTTAAGGAGAAAGGCATCAGAGATAAGCTGAAATTCAATCTCGGCGATTCTTCTACCGGCGACGGGGGAACCTGGTTTGAATCTACTGCGGAAAGTCTTTATGCCGACGGCGTTGCGGATATCGTAAATACCCATTGGTATAATTACGACGAATCGTATACCAATAAAAAACTTCAGGATCCCGACGTTCTGACCTCTCCGGCAAGGTGCACTTCGATCGCAAAGGAGTATAACGCGCCCGTTGCATTTGGCGAATACGGAGCGTATATCAATAACGAGGACAACGCGACGAGGGCGTATGATCTTGTTAAAATTGCCGCAAATATGTGGCATGACGGCGCGGTCGGTATGAGTTACTGGAGATTACAGAGCGATATGTGGAATTGGGACAGAGACAATCCGGACGCCTCGCCGTATTTTCTCGGTCTCTGGAAGAGCGCAGACGGCGACTATGCCTGCAGACCTTCCTATTACACCTATTCGCTGATGACCAGATCCATCAAGAACGGGATGGATATCTACAATATAGAGATGAGTGACGACGACGTGGTTGCGGTCGCATTCAGGAAGGGCGATCAATGGACGTACCTGATCGTTAACGATTCCAAAACGGAGACGAAAAAATTCTCTTTCCTGAACAATACCAAATTCCCTGTCTCGCTCGAAAAATACACGTACGAAGTGAATGCCGCGCCTACGGATAATAAGGCGATCCCGTCAAGCGGAAGCGTCTCTCCGAACGGGAGAGTGCTGACCGATTCGATCGCGCCGCACAGCATTATAGTTTATTCGAACGTGTAACGTTACCGATCATAATTACGACAGAAAAGGCGATAGAATCAACGTTCTATCGCCTTTCATCATATTTTGTTTTGTTTTCTTTGTAAATTCTCCGTTGTTACGGGGCTGACTAAGACACGCGATCGAAACAATCTTTTCGGCTTGTTCTGCTTTTACGATTATGCCTGCAACGCCGTTAATGCAAATAAAAAGGAACCGCGGGTTCGACCACGGTTCCTTTTGGTGGACACATTGGTAAGATGTCCGAACAATTAGCGTAATTATTATCCCGACTATCGGTATCGTCCGAATCGTCGGGATTTTTGCGTTCCGTGAAGTTGAAATATATCTCGATTTTATCGTCATATACGATAATACTTTTAACGAGAATATGAAGTAAGAAACGCGGTTCTTGTCGCAATGAGTGCGTCAGATATTCAACGATTTCCTGTTTCGTCAATCTTTGGCTTTCACCATATTGTGCGATTACAATTTTATCGTTAAGCGTTTGTTTGCGTTCTTCCAACTCTTTCATACGGCGTTGAGTAGTTTCGGTTATAATACCTTGCTCGATGGCTCGCATAATGTTATCGAGTGCTTTTTGTACTTCGTCGCGGTCGCGTTTCAGCAAATCGACGACGGAATGTTCTTTTAATTTATCGTTATAGACAGCCATTACACAATCGGCAAGATAATTTATACGACTTTCAGTACCGAAAACTTTGATAATGATTTCCAGAATTAAATTCTCAAATTCATCTTTTTTCAAGACGGAAGCGTGGCAAATATGCTTTTTCTTTCTGCCCATACATTTGTAGTAGTAAAATTTCGTTCCGTTTTTGCTCGTGCCGCTATCTCCTTGATAATGAGTGCCGCAACAGCCGCAAGTGATTTTGTTTCTTAACAGGAAAAGCGATTCAGGGCTACGCGAGCCGATTTTGTTTGCCGCAAGAATTGCTTGAACGCCGTCGAAAACTTCTTTGTCTACAATTTGCGGGTAGATATTGTCATAAACTCCGTCGTCGTACCTTGCGATACCTACATATTTTTCTAATCGAAGAAAGTTGTAAATAGTGTTTTCGGCAAACGGTTTTCCGCGATACAAAATTCCTTGTTCGGTAAGGTTGTTAATAATCTCTCTTACGATTTTACCCGAAAAATATTCTTTGAAAATATATCTGACAACGTTTGCCTGTTCTTCGTTTATGAAAACTCGTTTATCCTTGTAGTAATAACCGTATGGCGGTCTGCCGCCGCTACAAAACCCTTTTTGACGGCTTTCGTGCAAACCGCGGCGTATTTTTTGCGAAAGTTCGGCGGAATAGTATTCAGCCAACCCGATATACATATTTTCGAGTATGATACCGTCGAGGTTTTTCGTTCCGTCGATATTTTCGCTCATTCTTTGTGTGGCAGATATAAGCATTTTCTTGTTCTTTTTCAATTTTTGCTTGTTGACGGCGATTTCGATAGAATTTCTACCGAAACGGTCGATAGCGTAAACAAGAACGATATCCCACATAACGGGTTTTTCGGCGTCTTTCAGCATTTGTTGAAACGCGGGACGGTTGTCGTTTGTTCCCGTCATAGCCCTGTCGATATAAGTATCGAGGACTTGCAATCCGTTTTGTTTTGCAAAATCGTTGCATATTCGCAACTGACCTTCGATGGATTGCTCGGTTTGTCGCTCACTTGAATAGCGGGCGTAAATTACACAATTTTTCATTTCGATTGTTCCTTTTCTATTTTTTTTGTTTCAAGTATAAACCTGCAATTATTCAATAGCCAGAACCACGGCGTGCCGAATTTGTATCGAATTTGTCCGTCTATAAATTCCGAACGTGAACGGATACAAGCAGTATTGAAACCGCAAAGCGGTATATTTGAAACTTTTTTTGTCGATTTGTCTTTTTTCTTTCGACACCCCGAACTCAATCGGGAAAGCAACGCAGTCTGTCAAGGAAAAAGAAAAAAATATTGCGTTTTTATTTTTCCTTTTAATGTTTTACGCGATAATTTTTTCCCTTGACAGCAAGTGCTTTTCTGATACGATCCAACCCAAAAATAGAGAAAGAAAAAGTGTAAGTCGTAAAGTTGTCCGAGAAAACAAACGGCAAATCTTCTCGTTTCGATAATGGTTACATTGAAATCACAATCGGGTTACGTTCGTGTTTGTTTCAGGTTGCCATAGAGTTGCTTTTATCTCGCGTTTCCGTTACAAAGAAGTCCTTTTTGCTCACGCCGATGTTCTGGTTTTTCAAAGAAACACGGTGTATAGTGGTGGCAGAAAACAAAAAGGAGGTAACGTCGGATGAAAGAAATCGTATTGAACGATAATCCAACGAAAAAACGTATCTATATCGAAAACACTGAACCGGATTTCTCAAAAATACCGAAAAAAGATATAGATTTATTCGTTTCGTTGTTAGGCAATAAAATGTACGAACATTTCAAAAACCGTCGAAAGCATAAATCGAGAGATTCCCCACGAAACGCGTAAAACAAACGACCTGTGCATAAATTCGTACACCCTGAAAAATTTCACGAAAACGGGCTTACTACTCCTTGACAATATGAATTGAAACGAGTATAATAAAAACACTTAAATGAAATATATGTTTCAGATAGGTTGTGGGGTTCTTTTATGCGCAGTAAGAACGAAGAAGTCTTAAACAGAATAATCGAGATAATAAACAACAGTTATTTTCAAGAAAGCGAAACGCCTTCGATGAAAGAAATTGCCGACGAATTGAATATAAGCGTGCCTACCGTATGCAGATATATCACCGAACTTATAGAACGCGGCGAGATTGAAAAAAGCAGTAGATTTCGCGGAGTTCAGACGGCAAAGATAGCAAGGCTAAAAGCGGAAGCGAAATGCCCCGTTGTAGGCGAGATTGCTTGCGGCGTACCTTTATTGGCAGAAGAAAATATCGAATCGTATATTACTCTTTCGCGGGAATATTTAGGTTCGGGCAAATTTTTTATTCTGCGAGCGAAAGGCAACAGTATGATAAACGCAGGCATATCCGACGGCGATTTAGTGGTGGTAAGGCAACAGGAAACAGCCGAAGAAGGTCAAATCGTAGTTGCTCTTATCGACAACGAAGCGACTTTAAAACGCTATTATCTCGATAATCGGCATAAACGCATTCGATTACACCCTGAAAACGATAAAATGGAAGATATGTTTTATGAAACGATTTCCATTCAAGGCGTTGCGGTCAAGGTTATAAAAGACTTACAATAATTTTGGTAATAATCCGAGCGGAATGCCCCGTCCGCAATGATTTTTTACAGGTACAAAAGATGATTTACCGCGATAACGGATTTCCCGACCGTATCAAGCAGTAAATCAAATACAAATCTTTATGTGCTATGGGAAAAAAGGAGTATATGTATGCAAAATACGACTTTCAAACGCGGCTCTGCCGGACTAAGAAAGGAATGTCCGGACTGTCACAGGTATTTTACGGCACAACTTAATGCAGACGGCGATTACGTCGGCAAGTGTCCGTTTTGCGGCTCGTGGTATTTCGAGCAATTCAGAAAGAACGAGCATTTTATAAAAACGGTACGCAAAAATACGAATTTTTAACAACTAAATTAAAAAACGAAAACGTCTATCCCGACAAAGCGAGGTCGAACTGAAACAGCGTTCAAGATAAAGCCTTGTTCCCCGTCGGAATAGGTAAGATTCGATAGGAGAAAATGTCCCCGAACCGAATGTAAACCTTTGAAAAAGTTTACAAACCGCGCGGGGGCATTTTTTATGCTCCGGGGCGGAAAAATCTGAATTTTCAGGAGCATTTTATATATGAAAAGTTTTGAAGCAATCCGAGAAGATTTGCGAAACATAAGGTATTACTACTCGCGTAAAGAACAGATGAGCGCGACGGCAAAAATAGTGGGCGAAAGCAATGTTTTGAAAACGGTAAATGAATATAACGAAATAGTCTGCCAAGCGCCGCCCAAACTTTATGAATTATATTTTTGTATGTATGTAGAAAACAAAACACAGGAATCGGCAGCCGAAGAATTCGGTTATGCCCGCGAACACGTTACAAGGCTGAACAAACAGTTGTTACGTTTTATCCAAAATCATTTAGCAGCATAAAGGAGATGAAAAACCATGAAAAATTTAATACCGTATTTTGTTATCGGCGCAGATAACGTTTACAGAACGAAACATTATATCGTAAAGCAAAGTATCAAAAAGATCGAACATTTAACGGAAGATAATATGCTCGTCAGCCATGACACGTTTTATTTAAGAACGCCGCATAGGGATATGCTTTACAATATGTACTACGCAGACAAGAAAAATAAAAACGGCAAAAGATTTCCGTATACGACTTACACGCGAAGGTATGTCAACTAACGAAAAGCAAGGCTTAACCGCCTTGCTTTTTCTATGCCTAAATTGCTATGTTTCGTTGTGGTTACATTTATGTTCCAAGCCACCGTTTTCCCTGTTACAATCGCGTTTTTTGGCGGTTGCAAAGATGTCCTTTTTGCTCACGCGGGTGTTCTGGCTTTTTGAGTTTTCGGGGTTTATACTGTATGCGTAATCGAAAGCGAGAACAGATTTCCGACTGTTGCTTGCGGACTTTTGCAAAGATAAAGGCGGCCGCCTTCCGACAATAAGTCGCACGAAGCAGAACGTTTCAAAACTCGTAAAGATTACAAAAAGTACAATTTAATATTTTTTCATTCGCTGCGCTAACGGCAACACGGGCAAATTACAAAAATCTAAATTATAGGGAGTTTACAAATGGCAAAAGAAAGCAAAGCCGCTGCTAACAAAGGCGGCGAAAAAAGAGAACGCAGGTGGAGCGTGCCTACAAAACGCGCCAAAGGTTACGCGGAAGAACGCAAGGCAAAAGTCCATCAGCACGGAGAAAAAGAAGGTAAAGAACTTACCGACTACGAGGCAGGTCTTCGCTCCGGTTATTTACAATGTCAGAGTGACCATAGCGGACTGTACAAGTACAAAAAGGCGCTCGACGAAGGCAAAAGCAAAGAAGAAGCAACAAGAATTTCCAGAGAAATCGGAAGCAAAAAAACAAATCACAAGGAGAAATAAAAATATGGCAGAAAACAAAATTAAAAACCCTATCAAGGTTGAAAGAGAAACTTTTGAAATGGACGACAAACAGTATTTTTCTTACTTTATCAGGGGAACGGTTCGCGGTAAAGACGTAAAAGTTGCAATCGTACCCCCTGATAAGGGCGGTTACGTTGTGTTGGATATCGTATTTGACGGAGCAATGGAAGCCGAACTCGTTGTTATTCCTTACGAAATGAAGGATGATAACGGCAAAACGATTAAAGGCAACACCTATGCGGTTCGTTCTTACGACGATGACGGTACAGTTTACGAATGTAAAGTAAAACCCTTCCGTTATTCCGACAAAAACATTCTCGATATGCTTTTGAGGTAATTATAAAAATAAAAAAAGAGAGGTAAAACGAAATGAAAAATAATAAACTTTTCAAAATTCTTATGAGTGGAACGCTCTGTATCGCAGCCGTAGTCGGAAGCGTTTTCGGACTTGTGGCTTGCGGAAATAAAAACGACGATTCTTCGCAAAAGTCGGCGTATAAGCCGATTATCGACGATATTGTCGGTGAAGCAGATAATGAAAATGGCGTCGGCAATGTGGATTATGACATAGGCAATACGCCCAACATTAAACTTATGGCAGTAAGAAAGTTTGCCGCTAACGGAAGTCTTGAAGAAAGTGAACTCGAAGTAGCGGCAACGATTACGCCTGAAAACGCCACGAACAAGGCTGTTGATTGGAGCGTTGCGTTCCAGAATGCAAGTTCCGCGTGGGCAAGCGGTAAAAACGTTAGCGATTACGTTACGGTAACACCCGATTCAGACGGTTCGCTTAAAGCGACGGTTAAAAATCTTAAAGCGTTCGGCGAAAAAATCGTCGTTACGGTAACGTCGAGGGCAAATGCGGCTGTGAAAGCGACTATCGTCTGCGATTACAACAGAAAAGTTACGGCTATTTCTTCCGCAAACCTTGTAAAAGGCGGCGCGTCGGTTGCATTTAACAATATCGTGATAGGCGGACTCGGCAATGCAAGCGACAACGCGGCATACACCATAGGTCATACTTCCGCATTTTCGGATTATACGGTAGCGGGAACGGAAAAAATTACGAGCAAAATCAAGTTCAACGACGCTTTCGTTGACGGCGTAAAGACCTTGCTTGCAACCGAATATAAAACCGTTTGGGAAGATTGTATGAGAACGGCTTCCGCAGTGGATAAAACCGCATACGATTTCTCTACTATGGCAGGTTTAATGCTGACGAAAGACAACTCTACCGCAACCAAGAATAAGTTGGCCGCAGGCGTTCTGAACGCTTGTATGGTAGCGGTGGATTCGTGGATAAAGGCTAATCCTACCACGGCTTTTGCGACCGTTACGGTAAAATCGGATATGCTTAACGCTTCTAACGTAAGTTATCAGGATATATCCAAAGATTTCTCGCTTATGTTTGCGGCAAACGGACATTATATCCCCGTAACCGGCGTAACCGTAACTCCGGAAACTATTATCTGGTAATAGATTATGAGAAAATCTATGGCAGGGCGAAGTGTTCTTCGCAACATAATTACGGTGGTAATGTCGCTGTCCGTAGTCGTTCTGGCAAGCGGAGCGTTTGCCTTTCTTGCCAAGAAAGTATGGTCTCCTTCGGATAACGAAATTCCGGTTAAAGAAATAATCGTCGATACGTTGACGATAGATTTTTAGCCAAAGTAAAGGGGGCTTGAAATACAGTCCCCTTTAAATAAAAAATAAATTATGGAGGTATTAAATGCAAAACTTAAAACACGGCGAATATGCCGTTAATCGACATATAGCCGCACTTATAACGTTTATTCTGCTTATAACGAGTATCCTTACGATATTCGCCTCTTGCGAGAAAACGGAAGAAAAATCAACGATTCAGAACAACGATTTAGCATTTGAAGATAACAGCCTTAATGCGAATATGTTGTTTTCGCCTATTAAACTGAATGCGGCAGATTCTTTGGCTTTGGCTTCTTACACCGTTAAAGCAACAATTCAGCCCGCAACGGCAAGTAATCAACAGGTGGATTGGAAAGTTGAATGGGCGTTTAACGCGACGTTAAAAAATCAAAAGATAAGCGATTATCTTTCCGTAACGCCCGACAGCGACGGTTCGCTTTCGGCAAGAGTCGATTGTTATAAATCGTTCATAGGAAATACTGCTGTATTGTCTGCAACGACGAGGAATGGCAAAATAAAAGGAACTTGCAATATCGTGTTCATAGGTAAAGCAACGGACATTGCCGTTGAAAGCAAGACTGTTAAAAAATCGACAACTGAACGCGGTGAATATTACGAGGTTTACCCTAATAAAACGCATACGTTCGATATAAATCTCTCAAATATATTCAACAGCGTTGCCTCACCGAAATTTACCGTAACGCGAGGCGGTAACGGTTCTGTGTATTTCGGAACGGAATATGCAGCCCCCGACATAACGTCTTACAAAGATATAACGAAAAAAAACATAAATGAATTCGCGGACAGGTTTATAACTTCGGCAAGCGTTTCCGGTTCTACTCTCACCATAAAAACCGGCGATAAAAAACTTGAAGAATTTTATTCTTCGTCGCAGCCCGACGGCGCGTTATGGGGAACTACATATTACGACAGATATATCGAAGTCGATGAATTTGATTTACTTATGGATGACGAATACGATAAAAAAGCCGAGCAAAACGTGCAATTGCTCAAATCCTGTTATTTTTATGTAACCGTAAAAGACGAAGTGAGCGGACTTTCCGAAACGATAAAATTATTCTTTGTGGACGCCCCGAAACCGCTTATAAATTATACAACCGATTTAACGCCTACGACGACAGCCGAACGCGGAACGTTTTATCAATTACAGCCGAAAAAGACTTACACGTTTAATCTTTCGGTTGAAAATGCGGAAAACCCGACATTCTCCGCTGTCAGAACGGGTACGGGAAACGTATATTTCGGTACGGAGTATGCTGCTGCGGATGTTACCACGTTTTCGGACATTACAAAGAAAAATCTTAATTCTTTGGTAAATCAGTTTATCACATCGGCTACGATCTCAAACGGAGTTCTTACCATAACTACGGGAGATAAAGATCTGAACAGTTATTATTCGTCATCTAAAATGGACGACGCTATGTGGGGGACATCGTATTATGACAGATATGTTTTCGAGGATGAATTCGATATGGTCGGCGGAACGGACTTTGCCGAAAAATCCAAAGAAAACATAGAACTTGTGAAGTCGTGTTATTTTTCGGTCACGATAGTCGTAAAAAGCGACGGCGTAAGTTCTTCGAAAGCAATCAGATTCTTTATATAAGGCGGTGACGGATATGAAAAACAGTTTAATCAAAACAATTTCATACATAGCGGTTCTGCTCGTCATCTCGCTTGTAATCGGGTTCGTAATATTTCTTACAAACGGTTTTACGGAAGCGCCTAAAAATTTCTATGTGGAAATAGGTAACGAAAGAGTTGCGTCGTCTACGGGCGGCTACACTTTTGAAAAAGGTAAACCTACCGACGTGAAACTGATATTTATAGGGAACGGCAGTAAGGAATACTCCGTAAAAATCACACCGAAAACGGATTATGATTTTTCGTTTTTCGCAGACAGCGAAGAAGTAAAATTTTCGGCTGCGGACGATTATAGCGATTGTTTTAATATCGTAAAAAAGGACAACGGGTTCAGTATTGAGCCGAAAGGAACTTTATATACCGTTCTAATGCGGAAATATTCCGAAAAAGATATTAAGATTGACAAATCGGCAATTCCCGACGGCGATATGTTTACGCTCGAAATTAAAGCCGCGTCAGCCGAAGCCACTGTCAAGATAAATTTCAAAGTGCCTAATCCCGAGGCTGAAATCGTAATAGATCCGACGGAGATAATTATTTGAGATTTATCAAACGATTAGCCGTTTTATGCGCAACGCTTTGCCTTCTCTTTACGGGAATGCAAAGCACCGCAAATGTGGCTTTTGCGGAAGATAAAACGGCTACCGATGTTCTGGAAGATTTAAGCAGGGATAAGTCGTTCAATCCGGACAACTATCCGACCAAAACGGACGACTATTCTTTGCAGATAATTCAACTTGCCGAAAGCGTAGATAAAGAACTTTTCGTTTATATCTACCAGCCGAGTGGAAAAGCCAAAGACTTCAAAGCGTCGTCTATCAACATTTCGACCACGATAAACGACAACATTTCGTATCTGAATTACAAACTCGAAATGCTAAATGGTAGCGGCGTGTTTTACAAATACAAAGTTTCGGGACTTACGGTCAAGGACGAAAGCGTGAGATATTACGCTATCAGTTCTATATATCGTCCGTTCGACGAAAGCATAGATAAACAAGCAAGTGGCGGCAATACCGTTACCGAAGTAAATTACGCAGTCAATAAGCAGTATGCCTTCGGTTCAATCAACGGCAAACCGTATGTAAATTGCGTGGATATAGAAACCATCGTCGTTACGGATAAATTCGTGGGCTTTGTAAGGTATAAAGACGGTTTTAAACTATACGTTGGAGCGTGCGACAGCCATTTCGTGGCGTTCAACACGGACAAGCCCATAGACAAACTCTTGGAGGCGGACGTGTATTACACAACGCAAAGTTACGATTGGTCTTCTGCTCCCTTTGTCGGAGTAAAAGAAACTTTCGGGGATAAAGCGGACAAATACGCCTATCTCAAATACACGGATAAAGTCGAACATACCGGTGACGGCTTATTTGCGGGAACGTATAAGTGGGACAGAATTCAGACGATTGACGACTTTATAAAAGGCGAAAACCGCGAGAATATCTACCACGGCGCAGTCCTTGACGTAAAGACTTCATCGAAACTGACGGACGAAGCCCTGACCGAACTCAAAGGAAAGAAATGGGTATTGCGTTTTACAGAAACAAGTTACTCTTTAAGCGGTTATTCGACAACCGGTTCTACGTTTGAAAGTTATACGCTCGTGGGCGACGTTACCATACTTCGATTGAAGTTTGAAACGGACGGCATAACCTACAACTTGGGCGTTATAGACAACAAGCAATCGGGCAGCAAAGATCCGTCCAACGAAACGGACATCGACATAAGTCTGAACAAGCGCGGAAAGATGATTTTGTATCTCTTGATGCTCATACTTTTAATCATACTTCTCGCCCCGATTTTGCCGTATGTTCTGCAAGCAATTGTATGGATAATTTCGCTGCCGTTCAAAGGTATTTCGGCGGCTGTAAAATCCACAAAACGAAGGCGCGCCGAAAAACGTGTACGAAAAGAATTTGCCGACCGATGGAAGGATATCGAACAGTAAAAAACAAACGAAAAATGCCGGCGGATCTGATGGTTCGTCGGCATTATTTTTATCAATAGATCAAGGAGTTTTTATAATGAAAATAGTAAAAAGAATTATGGCGGTTTTACTGCTGTTTATAACAATTTTGGCGGTAAGTTATTTCGTCTATGCGGCGAAACAAATACCGTCTGAAAATACGGTTGCGGGGGCGACTTATGAAGTGGCAAAAACGACTTAATATTGCGCTCACGGTAGCACTTACGATAGCGTTTATTTTATTCGGAGTACTTGTGTTCGGAGTTGCCTATCAGCGTGTTTTTGAGGCTTTAATCGACTTATACGGCGGTTTTAAGTATTATTTATGCGTGTTATTCGGCTTGCCTACAAACGATTTGCCGAGTGTGACGGACTATTCAAAAGTTATGGAATGGACGGTAATTTTACCGTCGGATTTCGAGGGTTTCAAAGTCAATACAACGGCGTATTTTTCTATGCTTTTCAGTAAGGAAAATTTTTTGTCGTGGCTGTCTGTAACAGGGGCAAAAGTGAGTGTTTGGGCAAAGGTTTTAACCATATTTTTGCCGTGTGTCGTAGTGTTGATTATTGTAGTAAAACGCATATACGCTACGCCTAACACAAGGCACAATAAAGACACTTTTCCGCTACGGATTTACAAGGTTGTTACGAGGTATACAATTGAACCATTGAAGCGTTTTTTACGGCAGTATTTTGAGTTCGTAAAACAGCACAATTCGATATGGATTATCTGGCTGATAATTTGGGTTTTTAACCTGAATTTTGCGACGGTGATTACAGAGTTTTTCGCCTTTTATTTCTACTTCGCCGTATCCTTTGATTTCAAAGCGATTTATACGCAAATCGTAAAACTTTTTATTGATTTACAAGTGATTGTAAAGCACGTTCCGCTTTGGATAATTCTTATTTTCGTATGGTTGATTTTCGAGCGTTGGAGAAAAAATCTCGCGACTGCAAAACTACGTCGAATGGAGAACGCAAACCGTGGTTTTATAAACGATTTACCTATCGTTTCGATGACGTGCGGCAGTATGGGAAAGAAAAAGACAACGATTATAACGGATATGGCGTTATCGCAGGAAGTTATGTTCCGAAATATCGCTTACGGTAAGTTACAGGAAACGGATATGAAATTTCCAAATTTCGGTTGGATTGCCTTTGAAATGGAACTAAGAAAGTGTATGGAATACGGCACGGTTTATAACCTTGCAACGGTAAAAGAATGGATAAAAGTTAAACGCGCCCGATACGAAAAGCACCATAACGATTTGTTACAACTTTACGGATACGACAGCGAGCGATACGGGCTTTATTACCGCGACGGACTGAAAACGAGTTACATATTCGACGTGCTTTCAACCTACGCGCAACTCTATTTTATCTATGTAATTCAAAGCAGTCTGATAGTGGCAAATTACTCAATTCGTGAAGATAATCGACTTATAGACGGCGGAAACTTTCCCGTTTGGTCAACCGATTTCTTCTCAAAGAATCCTCGACCGTCAAGACACGCCCATATTCTCGACTTCGATATTTTAAGGCTCGGCAAGAAGGTTTTAGAGAATAACCCTAACGCCGGGAGTTTTGAATTCGGGGTAGTGGCGATTACGGAAGTTGGTAAAGAACGCGGAAATAATCTCGAACTGAAAGAAGTTAAAAAAGGCACGGAAGAAACAAACCAAAAGAACGATTTATTTAATTCGTGGCTGAAAATGTGCAGACATTCGGCGACGGTTGATAATTATCCTTTTATAAAGGTGTTCACGGATGAGCAACGCCCTTCTTCGTGGGGAGCGGACGCGAGAGAACTTTGCGATATAGTTCACATAGTTTCGTCGGGAAACACTCGTTTGGCGTTACCGTTTTTCACTGTCGAAGATATGCTCAATGAATGGCTTTTTAATCGGTTTATCAACTTATACGAGGACTTTCGGTTTAATCGCGGCGACAATACTCTGCTTATATATCTACTGAAAAAAGTAACCGCTTTCGTCTATCGCAGAAACACGGTTATATACAACACCTACGGTTACAGTATATCGAATATCGAAAAAGAACGCGGCACTATGGACGGCAAAACGGAAAAGAAAAAGTATTACCTTATGAACAAAAAAATTTACAGTCAAAGGTTTTCAACAGACTGTTTCTCGGATTACTTTAACGAACTTGCGAAAGGAACGCATATCGGCATGAACGACTATACAGAGTACGCGACGGAGAAAGCAAGCGTACAGGAACTGAAACGGCAAAATTCATATTTTATAAATTCGCTTTATACGAGCAACGAGAGGAACGAAAAACAAACGTAACGGGAGATCTCGTGCCACCGTATAAGGCAAAGGAGTAAAAATGCCTTATGGCGAAACAAAAGTATATTTTGACGGTTCGCATTATATAGCGATTCCGCATACGACAAGACCGGCAAAGCCGCGACGCATACGAAAAGAAGAAGAAATCGAAGTC
>CAKQRE010000017.1 GCA_934271265.1 uncultured Clostridia bacterium
TCGACGTAAATCACGATTATTGTAACGCTTTGTTAGGCGAGTCGTCGCCTTACGGCTGGTTAAAGACTTCGGCGCACGCCGCGCCCGTAACGGTCGGCAGCGCGGAAGAACTTGCGAGCCTTAAAACCCAGATCGAAAAATATCCCGACGCGTTTACGGGCGTGGAAGCAGGCGTTCTTAAATCGCTCGGCTTGGATACGAGCGGTATCGCAAACCCCGTCGACAGTTATAGCGTAACCTTTTTAAGCGACGGAGCGGTAGTAAAGAAAACCGTTGCGAAACGCGGCGCGAGCGTGTCCGTTCCGAACGCGGTCAAAAAAGAATACGATCTTTCCGGCTGGACTGCGGAAAGCGGCGATTATACCGACGTTCAACAGGATATTATCGTCAACGCCGTATGGTCGAAGAGCAGATTTAACGTCAACTTTATCGGCGACGGCATAGAAAAAACGATTTCCGTGAAAGCGAATGAGACCGCGCCCGCGCTTAAAGACGAAGAAGGCGCGCTCGGCAGGCAGATAGTCGGATATTATACGGACGCGGCGTTTACGCAGGAATTCGATATAGCGAACACCGCTATCACGCAAGACACGAACGTTTACGTCAAACTTTCCGATTACGTTTACTTTAACGGCGCGATGCTTAAACAATTTGCGCCCGTGGCAGGAGCGAGTACGACGTTAAACGCCGACGGAACTCTTACCATGACGGGGGTAAACGGTTCGTTTATACACAAAAAAGGCTTGAATCTGGCTATGAACGACACCAACGGATTAGAGATAAAAATCAAAACCGATTTACACGGCGGTTTTATCGGGTTGCATTTATTCGGCGAATATACGCAGAACGGCGAAGAAAAAACGAGCACGGATTACGGAAATCCGTATTATCGCGGACGTAATGCCGACGGATACGAAGGGTGGAGTTGCACCGCCGCCGACAGCGAAGGGTATATGGTAATGACGTTTGATCTTGCCTACATTTCGAAAAACGCAACGAAATCCGATTTTGCTTTCAGAGTTATCAACGGATTGAGAATAAATATTTCCTCCGGAACGGAGTCAAAGATAACCATAGACTATATAAAATCTATAAAGATAGAAAGTTCGTACAACGTCAACTATTACGTTAACGGGGCGGTTAAAAAGACCGCTACGGTCAAAGAAGGCGAAAAGGCGGTTGCGCTTAAAGACGAAGAAGGCGCGCTCGGCAGACAGATAGCCGGATATTATACGGACGCTGCGTTTACGCAGGTATTCGATATAGCGAACGCCGCAGTCACGAAAGATACGAACCTTTACGTAAAACTTTCCGATTACGTTTATTTCAACGGCGCAATGATGAGTAAGTTTACGGGCGGCAATGCGACGAAGACGTTGAACGCCGACGGCACGCTGACGCTGCTCGGCAAGGATAAGGATAAACTTATTCACCAAAAAGGACTTAACCTTTCCGTCGAAGGCGCGAATCGCGTTGAAATCAGGGCGAAACAAAACGGCGTTTACAGGCTCGACCTGTATTTGTTCGGAAATTATACGCTTGACGGTAACGTGGCGACGGGGACCGATTACGTTGCCGACTTCAGGTATCGCGGCGTAGACGCGACTTACGGTTACAGCGTGGTAAACGACGGCGAATACGTAATAATGACTTACGACCTGTCTTATGCCGGCGGGCAGACGGCGAAAAACCTCGTATTTAACGTAATTAACGGTTTCCGCATCGATATAGTCGGCGTAAACGATAAAATAACCGATTCGTCGATTATGATAGATTACGTTAAGATTATAAAAAAATAGGAGCAACTTGAATAAATGAAAAAAGGCATTGCGTTGTTTTTGTCTTTGATTTTAACGTCGTGCGTGGCGGGGTGCGGTAATTCTTCCGAAAAACCGAGCCCCGGCCCGACGCCGGGCGTAATTCCCGAAAAAAAGGTCGTCGACCTCGCGGGGCAGACGGCTTTATCCGAAACGGTTACGAAATCAAATCAATATGCAAACGGAGTACAGGCGTATTACGTCGACAACGACAGAACGACTTACGTCGTGTCTAACAGGAATACGGATTTATATCACGAACTTTCGGGTAAAAAATTCGTTTCGAGTTTTCGTAATAAGCAGGGCGAAGAATATCTGTATAACACTATGGATTCTTACGTCGTATACGGCAACGAATATTATTACGGCAGCGACGGACCGACCGACGCGAGAATAAACACGACCAAACTCGGTTATTACTATTATTCGACTTACGTCCGCGATATGGGTTTCGACGACGCCGTGCCGCTTCATCTCGAAAAAGCGTACCATACCTATTCCGATCGTACTCAACAGCAATACCGGATTATCGCCGACGACAAAACGAATTATCTTACCGAATTCGGATACGAGATAAAGGTTAAAAAATCGCGCGTTTCGGGTATCGAACTTCGCGACGGCGACGAAACCGTAACCGAATTGAAAGAAGGAACCTATACTTTCGATAATCTCGGATATATAGGTCTGAATATCGCAAAAGCGGGAATCGTCGGTATAATAACCGTCGGTCAGGGTACGAAAGTTTCGGTGTCGGTAAACGCGAAAAACTACGTTATAAGGCAATATCTTCCGCTGAACGGCATATCCGCGATGGGCGAAGAAACTTTTGCCAACAGGCTTTATACCGACGAAACGCATTCTTTCGCGGGGCTGAGAAAAGCGTATACCGAAGAAACGGAATTGTTGACGGAATATAATATTTCCGTCGAGGCGAAAGACGGAGCGAGATTCGTCGGCTATAACCGCCTTACCGGCGCGTACGAATTCGTAATCGACGGGCAGGGCTTTAACGAGTCTTACTATAAACAGCCGCAAAAGAAATATTTCGAAAGCGTTAAGGTAAGCGGCGCGAACGACGACAGAGTTGCGTATCTTTCGGTTAAAACGGTTTTCCCGTTAGAGGGAGCGGCAATCGCCGATAAAAACGGAAATCTTTTGCCCGTACCGTTGCAGGTCGGTAAAAATTTCGGGCATGAAAAAGAAGAGCCGATATACAATCCTGCGGACGCGAAATACGGCGAAACGATATTGCCGCTTTGCATAAAATCGGGTGAAGAATACGAATTTACCGTAGTAAACGCTTATCAGAAGTGGGGTAATTACGACCTTAAACAACTTTCGTCGATAGAATACTTCATATCTTATTACCATTTGTCTACCGGGGTAACCGAAACCAACTGTATCGCGCCGTATTATTCGGCGGGGGCGAAAGGCGGGTTCGGGGTTGCCTGGGTCTTGCCCGATTTCAGAGGTTGCAGCGGTAACTTCTGGGCAGACGACGAAACGCAGACGGGCGATCCGCAATATAACTCGGTCGGCACGCTTTGCGCTCCAACCGATAACTACGGCTTGTCTATGGGCAATTATAACGGTTCCGACATAGCGTATTCCGGTCTTACTTACGCCGATCTTACCTATTCGTATACGTCGGCGGACGGAAGTTACGAATATTCGATGCGACACGTCGAGATGCCGCAGAAAGACGAATCGAGAACCTATTACACGATAGAGTTTACCTTCCTCGAAGATACGTTTATCGATAACGAAGCGTTCAGCATAATAGGTTTCGACGGAAGAAAAGGCACGTATAAAAATTCGGCGTATCTCGACGAAAACGGCAATCACACGGAACTTATCAATCCGACGAAGAAGGGCAATATCGAAATTTATAAACTCAATAAAGAAGGATCGTATTTTACCTATTACGGTTTGCCGTCCGCTCTCAAGGACGAAACCGGTAACTTCGGATGTATCGTAAAAGATTATTCGATAACCGTCGGCGGAAAAGAAACCGACGTGGGACTTGCGTTCCTTAACGATTTCAGATCAAACCCGACGTTCGGCGATCTCAATTACGGCAGTCTTACTCTCGACGAATCGGTATCTTTCAAAAAAGGCGATAAAATCAGCGTAGACGTGATTTTGTTGCCGTACGGATCGGTCGGGCAGGAAACTTGCGAAAACGTAATTAAGGTTTATAACGACAGCGTCAAAAACGCGCTTACCGTTACGGCGGCGGTCGGAACGGTAACCGCCGACACCTGGATACCTACCGTGGCGGCGCAGAACGGGGTTGCGGAGTTTACCCTCACGGGCGGAACTTACGAAAATTCCGACGAAGTAAATTACGCGGTCAAAGTTCAGGGATACGATACGCTTACAAGACCGAAAATTTACGAAAAAGTAAACGGCGAATGGGTGCCTTATAATTACGCTACGGAACTCGGTTACGACGGTTACGGCGTTCTTTGCGAGAACGAAAAACTTACTTATACGTTCGTCTTTACCCAGAACGCCGCGGGCAGAACGTTCAGGGTAGTTACCGAATGATTACCCGAAAACATTAATTGTACAGGAGATTTTTCATGAAAAAAGATTCCAGACGAAAATTATCTATAATATCCGCATTGACGGCAGCGATGATGCTTACGGCTACCGTAGGCTGTAAAGGCAACCCCTCGGTTTGTCCCGGCGGCGAAGAACCGACCGATACGATTCGGGTCGAACCGCTCGATCTCGGAAGCGATTTCAACCCGGCTTATTATCCCGTTAAAGAAAAAATAACGCAACGCGAAGGAAAAATAGACGTCGTAATAGTTTTCAACGGGCTTCAACCCGGTTGGAGAGCCTTGGCAAAAGAATACGAACGTCTGCACAGCGGCGCCGTCACCGTCAACTTATACGAAGACAACTATTCTTCGGCTACTTATAAAGACGCGCTTACTTACCAGATAACGAATAAAAATACCGACTGGGATATAGTTCAGGGTAACATAGTTTCGAGCCTTATCAATAAGTACTGTGTAAATATGTATACCTACGTAAACGGCAGAAACGCTTACGCGGGCAATAAAACGTGGAGTAACGTAATCGAAGAAGACGCGTATATTACCGATAAGACCGGTACCAACACCAGCACTTATATAATGAATTCCGAAAGCCTTCTTACCGCGTGGTTCGTAAACACGGTCGCTTTGCAGGCTGCCGGCGAACAGGGGTATACCAACAAAAACGGCGAAGCGGGTAACCCCGTTACATGGGATGATCTTATGAACCTTTGCGATTGTATGCAGAAGGCGGGGTATTCCAATCCGCTCGGAATATCGCTTACGAAAGACAGTATAGGCGAGTATACGTTCTCGTGGCTGTTAAGGGTGTACGGCGATTACTATTTCAGAAACGAATACGAAGGGATAATGAAGAATAAGAATTACGTTTACGATCCGACTTCCGAAAATCCCGAAAACGATATTAATTACGCGATAGATTACACGTGGCTTTTCAATAAAGTACTCGACGAGTCGTCCGAAAAGTATATAGGACCGAAGAGCGCGAAGTTCAAAGAATTTATCGGTCAGTTCGACAAGATGAAATCGTATCTTCCCGCCGGCGCGAAACAGACGACCATGGAAGAAATGCGTAACAGATTCCAGACGCAGACCAACGGTAAAAACGATCCGCAGATAATTCTCGATTATTCCGGTTCCGGGCTCGGTTTTCTCAGCAGCGAAACGAGCAACTTCAAAATCGACTTTTTCGATTATCCCCAGATGGTAAGCGAGGGCAACTTCGTACCCGAAAATACCGTTACGCGGGACGTCGGCGGCAACGGCGGTTATCTGTCGATAATAGACCACGATTCCGCGCAGGACGCGCTCAATCTCGACTTCATGAAATTCGTGATGTCCCCTTACGGTCAGACGATTTACTACGACGCGTTGAGTAAAACTTCGGTTACCCCCAAGGGCTTGACTCTCGTTAAAAACAACCTCGTAAAGATACCCGAAAACTGGAAAGCGTTCTTCGCTACGGATAAAATTTCGTTCACCGGTCTTGCGGATAACAACGAATTCGTCCGTAATATGATTCTCAATCTCGGCGGCAACAAGACTTTACCCGATACGAGAAACGAACTGTATATGAACTATCTTGCGGGTACGGGCGGCGACGCTATAAATACGAATACGTTTTCGACGCGCTGGGCGACTGCGCTTCTCAAAGGTTGGAACGAATACGCAACGGCGCAGAAATGGAACGTAAATTGTTACAAATACCCGGGTAACGGCACTCAATACGGAGGAAATTAAGATTGGAAGAACAAATCGGAAATCCCGCGCCGAAGAAAATTCGTAAAGGGAAATCAAAACCCGCGTTGTTTATTTCCGTAGGTATTCTCGTCGCGGCAATCTGTATGATTGTCGCGTCGGTTATTTGCCTGCCGCGGGATAAAATAATAAAAACGAAAGGCGGAAACGTCGTCGAAGTGATCGCTTTCGAAAACGGCGGGTTGTTGTATGCCGCTTCCGACGGAACCGTCGCCGTGATGAACGAAAAAAGAAAGGTCGAAAAAGTTTATAATATCGTTTCGGCGGTCGGCGAAAGGGTCGGTTTCGGAAAAGGAATTCTGCGTAAATTTTACAAAGACGCCGACAGCGACAATTATTGGGGGCTGATCTCCGTAACCGACGGCGAATCGTCCACGTGGCTTTTTAAGGCGACCGAAAACGGCGAAAATTTCATTATAGACGACGCCGTGATTTTTACGGGCGACGCCGACAGCGTGAATTTTCTTGAACGCGGCGGTTACCTTTTCGCGCTTTGTTCGGGTCAGCAGATAGCCTCTCTTACGAGGTTTTCCGTAAACGATTTGTCTGCGCCGACGCTCGGCACGAAACTTTACAAGTGCTCGCAGGACGACGACGATAAAATTAAACTCGAAGCGATAAAAATGGCTGTCGGGGTAGATTGTATGGATTCCGACGGCGAATATATCTACGTCTTGTACGACGGCGGTTTTTTGAGAATATCCTTTGACTTTTCAACCGAAATCTACGATGAAAGCAAGGGAAGATCGTATCTCGTAGATAATATCGATACGAGCAAGTACTTTTATTTCAATCTGGACGGCGTTTCCTCCCGCGGAGGGGCGTTCGTCGAAGAATCCGGAAAATTTTTCGTCGTGGCTCAGGACGAATATATCCATACTTTCGACGTGTCGGAAATAAATTATCTCGAAGTCGGCGAAACGATGGAATGTAGCCGCGTGCGCGGAGCGTATCTCCAATCCACGCCGGCAGCGCATAAGTCCGTATTTTACGATAAACGCACGAAAAAAGCGTATATTCTGCACGAGAGTTCAAAGGACGTTACGCGCGCGGATCTTAAAACCGGTAAAACGGAACTGACCGCATCCGTAAAATTCGATATATTCAGAATAGTACAAGGTAAATCGGCAAACGACCTGTATTATCTGTATACGGATAAATACGAAACCGGCGCGTCGGGAAGAAACATTCTCGGCTTTACGGATATATCGCGCAAACTTACCGAAAAGACCTTCAAAGAACTTTTAACGACGGGTATATGCGTCGGGCTCGTCGCATTGACAGTCGTTATAATTCTTACGGTTATAGTCGTCGGGCATAAACAAGAGCAGGCGGTAAAGATCGTAAAAAAAATATTCAGGCAAAAGTTTATATATCTTGCCATGCTTCCGTCGCTTATACTTCTCGTAATATTCTGTTATTACGAGGCGATAGCGTCGATAAGGCTGTCGTTTTACGATTATACGCTCGAAAATCCGTCGATGATATGGAATAATTTTGCCAACTACAAAGAAGTGTTCTCTTCGGCGAAATCCGGCGAGGCGTTCGGTAATATGGCGTTATTTCTCGCGTTTGACCTGTTCGTGGCAATCGGTCCGCCGCTGCTGTTTGCGTTTTTCCTTTCGGTAATGAAATTGGAAAAATTGTCAAACGCCGTAAGGACGTTGTTGTTTATTACGGGCGTCGTTCCGTCCGTGGCGGGTATGCTTATATGGAAAACGGGTATTTACGATACCGAATACGGAGCGTTGAATTTCATCATTAAGTCGTTAGGCGGAAAACCGGTAGACTTTTTGGGAAGCACCGCTTACGCGAAATGGTCGGTTCTTTTAATGGGGTTTCCTTTCGTCGGCGGGTATCTTATTTTCTACGGCGGGATGATGAATATACCGTCGAGTTATTACGAGGCTGCCGAACTCGAAGGAATAGGAATATGGAAAAGACTTTTTTATATCGATATTCCGCTTATCGTTCCGCAACTCAAATATATATTCATAATGTCGTTTATCCACTCTTTGCAGAATTTCGCAAGGGTATTTACCACGACGAGCGGTTATCACGGAACCGCTACCCCTATCGTAATAATGTATCAGAATATGCTTAGTCACAATTACGGGCTGGCTTCCGCGTACGCTACGGTAATTTTCGTATTGTTGTTTTTCGCTACGTTCCTGAACCTGAGAAAGCAAAAAAGGAGCCTCGAAGATTAAGATGAAGACGAAGATAAAAAAAGCGTGTTACAGACTCGATTTTCAGATATTTATAAGCGTTTTCGTAATCGTGGCTACGGTGTTTTCGTTTATGTCGCTTTTCGTTACGGTTATAAATTCGCTTAAATCCAATTCCGAAATAATAGCGAACGTATTTTCGCTGCCTGAAGCGAAAACGATAGGCGGAAACGTTTTGTATAACTTTACAAAGGCGTGGAGCGGCGTAAAAACGTCGTTTTTAAGCAGTATAGTTCTTGCTTTAATCGGCGCGTTCGTAAATTGTCTGCTCGGGTCCATACTCGCTTATATATTTGCATATAAAGATTTTTACGGTAAAGATTTCTTCTTTATGGTGTTTATGGCGGTAATGCTGTTGCCGTCGATAATGGGTATGCCCATACTCGTACCTTTCGTGATGAACACTCTTCATCTCGGCGATACGTATATCGGTTACCTGTTGCCAAATTTTGCGGGCGGACAAGTCGGCGCGTTGTTTTTGTTTAGGACCTTTTTCGGTCAGCAACCGAGGTCGATATACGAAAGCGCGCAGATAGAGGGCGCGAACGATTTTCATATCTATCTTCATATAGCCGTTCCGCTTTCGATAGCGATCATTCTTTTTCATTTCGTCGGAGTGTTCGGCTCGTATTACAACGACTATTTATGGCCGAGCCTGATTCTCGATACTAAAATGACTATGATGCCTAAAATGTTGAGTTTACAGGGTACTTTTTCGAGCGATGACGCCAAAGGCGCGATGTATGCGATGTACGTTATATCGTGCATACCGCTCGTATGTACGTCGGCAATAAGTATGAAGTATTTCAAAGGCGGCGAATTTGCCGCGGGAATGAAACTATAAACACTTGATAAATACGGAGTTTTGATATATTATTATGGTAAAAAGAAAACTTTACGCGACGATAGTCGGTTACGGTAACAGAGGACAGGTTTATGCGGATTACGCGCTTGAATGTCCCGACGAATTCGGCATAGCCGCAGTCGTCGATCCGAACGAATTCAAATTATGCGAAGCAAAAGAAAAATTCGGACTGCCGGACGACAGATTGTTCGCGGATTTTAGCGAATTCGTAAAAAGCGGAATCAAATGCGACTTCGTCGTAAACGCGACGATGGATCAGTATCACTATGCGACGACGATGGAAATATTGCGCGAAGGATACGATATTCTTCTCGAAAAGCCGATTGTCGCAAACGAAAAAGAATTGCTCGACATCAAACGGGTTGCCGAAGAAAAAGGCTCGCGCATATTCGTTTGTCACGTGCTGCGTTACGCGCCGTTTTACAAAAAGATCAAAGAACTTATAAACTCAGGCGTAATAGGCGAAATTATGACTATGGAAATGAACGAGCACGTTTGTCGTCAGCATTATCTCGCTTCGTACGTCCGCGGCAAATGGAACAGCGAAGAAAAATGCGGGTCGAGTTTTTTACTCGCCAAATGTTGCCACGATCTCGATATTATGTGCTGGCTTAACAACGTTTCTGCGCCCGATTACGTTTCGAGCATAGGCGGCAGGCACGAATTCGTAAAAGAAAATATGCCGAAAGACGCGTCGGAATTCTGTTACGAATGTAAATACGACAAGACATGCAGATATTCGGCTCAGCACGAATATCTTGACCTCGACGTAATGCCGTTTCTCGTATGGGACAGATTGAATAAGCCTCTTGACGAAATAACCCGCGACGAAAAAGAAGAATTCCTTAAACGCGACAACTACGGCAGATGCGCGTACATCGCGGGGGGAAACATCGTCGACCGGCAAAACGTTATAGTTGCGTTCAGAAACGGTTCTCAGGCGTCGTTTACCCTCGTCGGCGGGGCGACGAAGCCGGACAGATATATTCATATCGTAGGTAATAAAGGAGAAATCGAAGGTAAACTCGAAGAGGGCGTAATCACTTTAAGAAAATACGACGCCGATCCCGCAAAATTTTACGGGGTTACCGAAACCGTAGACGTAAATTCGGAAGTCGTAAACAACGTAAAATTCGGCGGACACAACGGCGGCGATTTTGCGATAATGAGAGATCTTATAGCGTATCTTAACGGCGACAGAAGTTCCATATCGATCACTTCGCTCGAAGATTCCGTAAACGGACATCTTTGCGTGTTTGCTGCCGAACGTTCCAAAAAAGAAAAAAGGATCGTCGGCATCGACGAATTGCAATAGGTTAAAAATGAACAGAAACATCTTATTCGTATATCCGGCAAAAATTCTTGCAATCGGCGGCAACGTAAGCGGCGAGTCGAATTTACTGAAAAATCGCGCTATAACGGCGTCTTTCGATACGTCGGATACGGTTTCCCTCAAAAACGGAAGCGACGTAAAGTCGTGGATATTGATAGATTTCGGTAAAGAACTTTGCGGCGGAGTAAGGCTGGTAACTTCGGTTGTAAAAGGTCTGACCGCCAAGGTAAGACTCGTTTTCGGCGAGTCGGTATCGGAAGCAATGTCCGATATAGGGTATAAAAACGCGACGAATCATCATTCGCCGCGTGATTTCGATGCGTTGATTTCAAATCTTTCGGCGTTGGAATTCGGCAATACGGGGTTTCGTTTTCTTCGTATCGTACTGCTCGGCAACGACGCCGAGATTGCTTTCAAAAACGTTATAGGCGTATGCAGTCTGCCTTGCTGCGATCGCAAGGGTTTTATAAAAACGAGCGACGAAAGACTTAATAAAATTATCGAAACGGCCGTTTATACGTGTACTCTCAACATGCAGGACGGCTTTTTGCTTGACGGTATCAAGCGGGATCGGCTCGTGTGGTCGGGAGATTTATTCTCCGAAATAAAGACGGTATTCTATACTTTCGGAGAAACCGAACATATACGCAATTCGCTTGACCTGCTGATCGAGGGAACGCCCGAAGATATATGGATGAATCTTATACCGTCGTACGACGCCTGGTGGATTCTCAATTTTTGCGAGTATCTTCGTTTTACGGGCGATACGGAATACGGGGCAAAATACGTCGGTAAAGTAGCGGACGTTTTACGGGAATTCGATAAATGCGTATCGGAAGACGGCGTTATAGATTTTAGTCTTTCCCGTAAAAAACACGGAATGCACGAATTCTTTTTCGATTGGCAAAGCGAAGGCACGGAAGACTCCGTTACCGGAACGGCGTTGCTTATTTATTACGCCGCCGAAACCTTTATCAAAACGTTCGGCAAAGCGGCAGACGGCGAAGTTACGCGTTCGCTTTTAAGAAAGTTAAACAGATACGTTTACGCAGACGCGGTTACCAAACAGGTTGCGGCGTTACAGGTTTTGTGCGGAAACCGTTCGTCGGACAAAATATCCGAAATCGAAAACGGCGGGGCGCGCGGATTTTCTACGTTTACGGCGTATTTTATACTGAAAGCGCTTTCGGTCGGCGGCAGTAAAAAAGCGGTAAATTTCGCAAAAGAATACTACGGCGGAATGCTCGACCGCGGAGCGACGTCGTTTTGGGAAGATTTCAACGTCGAATGGCTTGAGGGAAGCGGTCGGATCGACGAGTTGCCGAAAGACGGCGAAAAGGATCTGCACGGCGATTTCGGAAATTATTGTTATAAAGGTTTCAGACACAGTTTATGCCACGGTTGGGCAAGCGGAATCCTTCCGTTCGTCTACGAAGAATTGCTCGGTCTGAAAATCGACGAAGCGGGATTTAAGAAAATTTCGATAAAGCCCGATCTTTGCGGATTGGATTACGTTCGGGCAGAAATACCTTCGCCCGAAGGTTTGATAAAAATAAAAGTCGATCGCGACGGCGTAGAAACGATTCTGCCCGGCGGAGTTTATTTTACCGAGGAATAAGAAATAATGCAAAAACGTTTTATAACTCCCGAAGATAAATTTCAATATTTTTTCGGATATTACGATTTACAACCTTACGACGAAACGAACGAAAAACACCTTGTTCACAGAGTTAAGTTTCTTGATCGCGAGCCGACGGCTGAAGATATTGCCGAACTCGGTTACGTCAAAGACGGGACGTTTTTCAAAATATCCGAGACGACGTCGTGGAATTTTCAACAAGGTTCGATGATGCAATGGTATGAAAGCGGCAAATCCGTTATATTCAACGATTTTGACGGTAAAGGCTACGTATCGCGCATAGTGGGTATCGACGGAAAAGAAATCGACGAATACGATTGTCCGTTTGCTACGATAAATTTTAAGTCCGGTAAGGCTGTGTCTGTAAATTTCAGCCGCATATACGATTTCCGCAGGGGATACGGGTATTGCAATATTCCCGATCCGTTTGCAAACGTAAACGCGCCCGACGACGACGGGATTTTTCTCGTGGATTTAAGAACGAAAGAAAAAAAATTGCTTGCTTCTTATTCCGTAATGAAAAAGGCGTTTGAAGAAAAACCTTTTACCGACAAAAAACTCGTAGTCAATCATATAACGTTTAATCCGTCGGGAACCAAATGCGTTTTTCTGTTGCGCAATTTCCCGGATGGCGGCAAAATGTGGGCTACCGTTCTTGCCGTTATCGATATGGCAGGGAATATAACGCAGTTGACAAAATTCGAAGTTAATTCGCATTATTCATGGAAAGACGACGACAATCTGATGATTTATTCCGGTTTACCCGAATGGGGAATATACTTTTTTAACGTCATAACGGGCGAACGCCGTCGATTGAACGATCCGCTTTGCGATCATAACGACATACATTGTAATTATTCGCCCGACAGAAAAAGTTTTATAGGCGACGGTTATCCCTATAACGATATGCGTTCGATATACTATTACGACTTTACGGATAAAAAATCGAAAGAACTTATCAAAGTATATTCTTCGCCGGTAAACGATATTGATATAAGATGTGATTTACACGCAAGATGGAGTAAAGACGGCAAACGGATCAGTTACGATACTACAGAGGACGGCAATCGTCGGGTCGCGGAAATAATATTGTAGGAACGCCTGACGAGAATAATACGGAGATTATATATGGAAAAATACGCGTGGAGAGCGAAACTTTACGACGGCAAAAAGAAAGAGTATATAAAAAGGCATAATGAAATATGGAATGAAATGCTGCAGGTTCTTAATGACGCGGGTATAAAGAATTACTCGATATGGATTGACGGTTCAGACGTATTCGGCTATTACGAATGTGAGAAAGGTATGCCGGGCAAGAATAATACGAACCATGGTCTGACGACGTATTTTTGACTAATACTTCGTTCTGCTTGCGGCTTATACGTCAAGTATTAACCCGTTCGCACGCCTTGTCTTAGTCTGAAAATACGCCGTCAGACTTGCTCGCAACCAAAACGCCGATATTTTCGATGATTTTCGGTAAAGGCGAGCGCAGACGTACTTAAACGTACTTCAAACGAGAATTTGCCAAAAAGCGCGTAAATAGCGGCGTTTTGGCAAGGTCCGTATTATTCTTGCCCGGCATAGAATACGCGGCAAAAATTCAATCCGAAAGCGCAGTCGTTAAACGGTGGAACGAATATATGAAAGACGTTATGTATATGCCGCCGGACGAAAAGACCGGAGCGCAACCGCTTTTAACGCGCGTATTCGATTTTAATTGATCGGGGATACTTCCCGACGTATCTGGAACGTTAATATGAAAAGTAAATTTTACGATTTTATCAAGACGGATAAAAACTACAAAGGTAATTACGGAGATTTTTCGTCTTCGACCGCAGAGTGCCTTTCGGAAGACGAGCGTATAGAATTTTTACGCGCCTATTTGACTTTCCTTGACGGAAAAAACGATATGAAAAGAGGATCCGAAAAAGTCGTCGACGACGAAGAGATTCGTCGGCTTACGGAACTTATAAATTATGACGTTGCGCCGAAAATCAGAAACCGGCTTAAATTCGATGAGATGAACGCAAAAGTTTATCGGCAGTACGCCGAATTCGTCGGATGGCAGTTTTATTGCGGAACGAACGTACATAACGGGGCGATTAAATTTCCAGACGATATAATTCCGCCCGTACCGTGCGCCAAATACGAATTCGACGCGGAAAAATTCGTGTCGTTCAGGTTTTGTTTCGTACTGCCCGAAAAGTATATGGACGAAGAGAAGTTCGCCGATAAAAAGAAACCTTTGACTACGGATACGGGCAGAATAATCGAACTGAGAAAAGGCGTAACCGAAATCGTTAAATTACAGATTTATCGAAACGGAGAGGTTTACGCAAGGGTAGGTAAACCCGATCCGTATCATCACGCAGATTATAAAATCGGCGACTTTTCGTTCGATGAAAAAAACGAAATCAATATAATTTTCGAAGGAGAAGATTACCGCGTTATATTCAACGGGCGCGATGCGGGCGCTTATCGACTTACGAATAACGAGTGCCCCGATACGCTGTTTATATCGGGCGGAATGCATCCCGTGTGCGAATGGGAGTTTATTCCGGAAGAACTTGTTGCGGAAGGTAAAACGATAACCGATTTTTTTGTAAAAGCGGCTCCCGTGAAATCGCCCGTAACCGATTTATCCTCGGTTAAACTGCCGTTTAAGATCGGCGGCGAAAAACATAAAGACGAAGCCGTAGAGTTCGTCGGAAATTTTACGTACGGCGGAGGGAAAGCCGTATTGCATATCGGATCGATTGATCCGTGCGGCGAAGTATACGTAAACGGAGTAAAGGCTTTCGCCGTCGAAAATTTTACCTCAAAAGAGAAAGATATAACGCAATTTTTGAAAAGCGGCGAAAACGAGTTGAAGATATTGGTTTTTCCCAGAGCCCCGGAAATCAATTACTCGTGGCACAGAAACAAAGACCCGTATATAGCGTGGCTTTTGCGGGACGTATATATCGATTTTTTATCCGACGTATGCGTAAGCGATATCGTGGTAAAGACTTTATCCGTATCCGATAAAACCGTAACGGCTAAGATCTCCTTTGAAGTAGACCGTCCCGAAAGTCTGACGACGAAAATATATCTCGCCGAATCTGCGACGGGTAGCGAAATATGCGTTTTCGAAGGCGTGGCGGAAAGCGACTTTGAAAAAGAATTCGAAATTTCGGCAAAATCGTGGACGTGCGAAAATCCTCAACTATATACGGTCAGAGTAGAATTGTTACGCGATAACGCCCCCGTCGACGACGAAATCGTTGAAACGGGATTCAGAACGATAGAACAAAAAAACGGCGAAATTCTGTTAAACGGCGAGAGGGTACTTTTAAGCGGCGCGTTGTGGATGCAATTTTTGCCGCCTTACGAAAATATCGTATTAAGTCATATTTGCCCGACTACGGAAGAAATCGTCGCGCAGGCGGCAATGACCAAGGCTATGAACGGCAACGTCGCGAGATTTCATTTCTTGGGGTACGGAAATAACGATCCGAGATTCGCAATCGTTTGCGATCGTATGGGATTGATGAATATCTGGACGACCAGACTTATCGATTCTGCCGAAACCGTCGATACTAAAAACGGCTGGCTCGCGGGGGAAACGTACGCAGAGCAAATGAAAGAAGTAATAAATCATCCGAGCATAATCATGTGGGAAGGCAGCAACGAATTTCATTCTTCGCGGGCGCGACTTGATAAAATGTTCGACGAATTTGTTACGAAAGTTAAAAAAACGGACGATACGCGACTTATATGTCCGTGTTCTCATTTATATTACGGCGGCGGACTTTACGGTAATACGGGTTTTTATTATCAGGACGACGGTGAAAGAGATCAGGATTTTCGCCCTGCAAAAAGTTCTTTCGGCTGGACGGACAAAAGCGTTATAAGAAGCGCGCATAACTATGAAATTCTGCTCGGTTACGGCAATAAATGGGATTTATTCCGAAAACAGGCGTGGAAATCTCAACACGCGCTTTTTACCAGTAAAAAACACGCATATATAATATCGGAATTTGCAATCGTCGGCAGACAGGACGATACCACGCCGGAGTGTAAAACTTACGTTAAGAACGATTCGTACGAACTTGCAGACGAAAAACGCGCGTTCGGTTCGGCTTACGACAAACTCGATTATAAATTAAGTCAGGCATATCAGGCGTTATGCGCGTATAATACGGTCAAATATATGCGTTACCTCGGCGCGGACGGGCTTATGTGGTGTAGTCTGAACGGCGGAGCAAACGATGCGAGTTATATAAAACCTCCGATAGATTTTTACGGATATGCAAAGCACGCTTTTTACGCTTTGAGGGAAGGGTTTCAAAAGACGATCTGCTTCAACAAAAGCGTAGACGTGATTTACGGAAACGAAGTAATCGTTGCTCCGGCGATAAGCGGCGCGGAAAAGAATGAAATTTACGACGTTACGGTGACGATACGGGATATTGACGGAAACGCCGTTATAAGTCGGAAATTCAAGGTTAAAGCCGATAATTTCATTGTTGATCTCGAACCGTTCGGAGTTAATCTCGAAGACGGGTATTATATCGTGGAATACGCCGTGGAGAAAGTGAAATGATTAAAGTATTGCAATTCGGCGAGGGGAACTTTTTAAGGACGTTCGTCGACGCGTATTTCGATACGCTTAATAAAGAGGGCGTTGGCGAATATTCGGTGGATATAGTAAAGCCCATAACTTTCGGCTCGCTTGAAAAGTTTGAAAAACAGAACAATAAATATCATATCGTTCTGCGCGGGGTTAAGGACGGAAAAGAGGTTGAAGACGTATATAAAATAGACGTTCTGAACTCCGTTGTTTCTCCGTTTGAGAATTACGAGAAATATATTTCGCTCGCAAAAGACGAAGATCTGAAAATCATCGTTTCAAACACGACGGAAGCGGGGATATGTTTCAACGCCGAAGATAAATTCGACGGTTTCGAGCATATAACATACCCCGCGAAACTCACTAAATTTTTGTTTGAAAGGTTTAACGCGGGTCTTGGCGGAGTATATCTTATGCCCGTGGAACTTATAGATAACAACGCCGACGAGTTGTACGCCTGCGTGAATAAATACATAGATTTATGGCAACTTCCCGAAGAATTCAAAAAGTGGAACGACGGCGAAAACTATTATTGCAATACCTTAGTGGACAGAATAGTTTCGGGTTATCCGAAAGACGAAGAAACCAAAGAGCGTTTGTATAAACTCGTCGGAGAACAAGACGAACTCGTTTCCATAGGCGAGCTGTTCGGACTCTGGGCGGTCGAAAACAAGGGCGAAATAAGCAGGTATATAAAAGACGGCAAGCATAATATCGAAGTCGTTTTGACGAACGATATTAAATATTATAAAAAGCGTAAAGTAAGAGTGCTTAACGGCAGCCATACGAATTTAGTGCCCGTAGGTCTTTGGCTCGGAAAGGTCACCGTTTACGACTGTATGACGGATAAGACGTTGTATAAGTTCGTAAACGATACTTTAACGAGCGAAATAATACCGTTCGTTTCGGACGATATAGCGGCTACTACGGAATTTGCCGAAAGCGTAAAAGAGAGATTTTTCAATCCGTACTTAAACCACCAATTGACGAGTATAGCCTTGAATTCCATATCCAAATGGAAAGCGAGAGTATTGCCGTCGTTTAAGGATTATTACGAAAAGTACGGCAAGATCCCCGAGAACTTAACCAGGGGTTTCGCGTGCCTTATGACTTTGTATAAGATTACGGCGAAAGGCGACGACGGAAAATATTACGCGAAATTGCCGACGCGTACGATCGAAACGAAAGACGACGAAAAGTACCTCGAATATTTCGTAAACGGCGGTTGCGTGATTAAATTTATGCAGGACGAAACGGTCTGGGGCGAAGACTTAACGAAATACGAAGGCTTTGCCGCGGCGGTTAAAACAATAGTCAAAAAGTTAAGAAGCGGCGAAACGGATATTTTATGAAAGACTTTATCGTAATAAACGATAACAACTGGTCGGGCATGCTGTTAACGAACGGCGAAGCGTATTTTTCAAAGAAGTACGCGATGCATATCGTTGACCGCGTGGGCGGCGGCGACAGTTTCGGCGGTGGGTTGATTTATTCGCTTTTGAACGATTACGACGCGCAGAAAGCAATCGAATTCGCTGTCGCGGCGAGTTGCTTAAAACATTCGATCGAGGGCGATTACAATATGGTTTCGGTTTCCGAAGTGGAAGCCCTTTTAAGCGGCAACGCCTCCGGCAGAGTTCAAAGATAAGATTAAAAAAACTCAAAACAAATGAGATCAGTCCCGTAATAAAAAAAACGAGGTAAGTGCGGGACTGTCTTGGCTTG
>CAKQRE010000018.1 GCA_934271265.1 uncultured Clostridia bacterium
CCCTCGGGCTTTTTCTGATACTTTATAGTACGGATCTCTCTTTCAGACGTTCCGCAAGACGGCGGTAATCTTCCACGCCGAGCGTTTCGCCGCGCGTCATCGGTCCGATCCCGGCGGCGGCAACGGCAGATTCCGCTTCCGCACGGGAGATCTTAAACGCCTGCATCAGATTATTCACAAGCGTTTTCCTGCGGCTCTGGAAAGCCGCCCGCACGACGGAGCGGATCATAGCGCGCGTCTCCGCGTCGTATTTTTCGCGGTCGATCGTGATTTTCACCACGGCAGAGTCGACGTTCGGCACGGGATAAAAAAGATTTCTGCCGATCCTCATCACCTTTTCGGCATTACCCGCCGCATTCACCGCAACGGTGATCGCGCCGTATTCGGGCGTGCCCGGCAAGGCACAAAGGCGGTCGGCAACTTCCTCTTGTACCGTAACGGTAACGGAGGTCACGTTTTCCCCTTCTTCCAGAAATTTCATCAGAACGGGAGTCGTGATATAATAGGGCAGATTCGCAACGACGGCATAACCGCCGCCCGCGATCCTTTCGATCTCTCCGGCGGAAACTTTCATCACGTCGCGAAAAATAATTTCGGTGTTATCGTACTCCGCAAGCGTTTCCTTCAGAACGGGCTCTAAGTTTCCATCGATCTCGAACCCGATCACCCGCTTCGCCTTTTTTGCGATCGCGGCGGTCAGCGTTCCCCCGCCGCATCCAACCTCCACCACGGTATCGTTCCCGCCGATCCCCGCTTTTTCCACGATGGAATCGAGAAGATTGCCGTCCGTCAGAAAGTTCTGCCCGAATTTTTTCTGAAAGGTGAAATCGTTTTTCTTTAATATTTCTTTCAGGCTCATCAGCTGTCCTCGATCATTTCCCGCACACGCAGAGAAATGCCCGCTTTTTTCGCGATCGCGCGGCACTTTTCCACTTCTTTCTCGCCGATGCAATCCACAACGGAAAACGTGGTGGCGATCCCCGCCGCCTTGCATTTTTTCGCAAAGTCGATCAGTTCTTCATAGGCGTCCTCGCCGAACACGGGACGGCAAAGATCGAAATAGCGGTCGCGATCGGACGCGTTAAGGCTCACGTTTACAAAGTCCACCGCCCTGGCGAGATCGGGCACGATGTTTTCCCCGTTGATCAGGTTGCCCTGCCCGTTCGTATCGAGACGGACGGAATATCCGCGCGCGCGGAGTTCCTTGCCTACTTCATACAAAACGGCAAAACGGAAAGTCGGTTCCCCGAACCCGCAGAACACGACCTGATCGTAGTTTTTATCGGGAACGGCGGCAAGCACTTCTTCCGCAGTCGGCTCTTTTTCGAGCCAGAGTTCGTTTCCGTAATAGCTCGTTTTTCCGTTGCGGACGCAAAACTCGCAGTCGTTCGAACAGCGATTGGTCAGGTTGATATAAAGGTTGTTGCCGAGTTCATAAGTGATCGTGTCCATCTTGTAACCTCTTGAATAAATTTTTCGCGTTTTTCTCCGTTTCCCGTCCGATATCCTCTGCCGTCACCCCGTAAACGGACGCGAGTTTTTCCGCGATCAGCGGAATATTCGCCGGGGTGTTCAACGTGCCGCGCAAAGGGTGCGGTGCAAGATAGGGGCTGTCGGTCTCCGTCATCACGCGGGATAACGGGATCGAACGGATGATATCGTCCTTTTTCGCATTTTTGAATGTGATCACTCCGCCGAAGGTGAAATACGCGCCGAGTTTCAGATATTCCTTCGCGCTTTCCGCGCTTTCGGCGTAGCAATGAAGAACGAAACCGTTGTGCAGCAGATCTTTGTGCTCTTTCAGCGTTTTCATCGTAGCCGCGCTCGCCTCGCGGGAATGAACCACGAAAGGTATTCCTTCTTCCGCGGCAAGTTCCGCCTGACGAACGAATGCCCTTTCCTGCATTTCCCTCGGGTAAACGTTCCAGTGAAAATCGTAACCGATCTCTCCCGCGCCGACGCATTTCGGGTGCGAGAGCATCTCTCTCAGGCGTTTTTCGTTTTTTTCGTCAAGCTCGGCGGCATTGTCGGGATGGATCCCCGCCGTGAAATACATAAACGGAAATTTTTCGGAAAGCACGAGTGCTTTTTCCGAACTTTTCATGTCGTAACCTGCATTTACGACGATCCCTACGCGGGCACGGATACAATCTTCCGCAACTTCGTTCTCTTCTCCGTCGAACTTCGGATCGTTCAGGTGGGCGTGCAGATCGGAAAACACGTTATCTTACCATCGCGCCGTCCGGAAGGGACGGATCGTCCGGCGTTACGACGACGACTTTTCCGTCTTTCTCCGCGCAAAGGATCATTCCCCTGCTTTCCACGCCGCACAGTTTCACGGGTTTTAAGTTTGCGACCACAACGACCTTTTTCCCGATCAGTTCTTCCGGCTTATAATATTCCGCGATCCCGCTTGCCACCGTTCTCTCCTCGTTGCCGATCTTAAGGGTCAGTTTCAGAAGTTTTTTGGATTTTTCGATTTTTACGCAGTCTTTCACAAGAGCGGTTTTCAGGCTGATCTTCATGAAATCTTCGATACCGATCTCTGCCGGCTTTTCTTCGGCGGGTTCTTCCTTCCGTTCGGGCACGGCATATTTTGCGGCGATCGCGGCGGCTTTTTCCGCCACTTCTTTTCCGTCGAAACGGGGAAAAAGCACGGGGGCGTCTTCCACGACCTTCGTTCCGTCCGCATAAAGCCCGAACTTGCCCATATCTTCGAAGGAACGGAGACCTGTGTTCAATTCTCTGCACACTTCCGCCGCCGTATCGGGAATAAAAGGCTCTAACAGAGAGGTTGCGATCACGATCGCTTCCGTCAGATTGTACATCACCGTTTTCAGTCTGGGAGCGTCCGCGGGATCTTTCGCCAGGATCCACGGGGTCGTTTCGTCGATATATTTGTTGACGCGGCGAAGAAGGGTGAACACACAGTCGATCGCGTCGGAAATGCGATCGCCGTCCATACACTCTTTCATCTTATCGTAAGCGGCGCACGCCGTTTCCTTCAGCTCTTCGTCGAGGGGAAGATCCGCGCCTCCCCTTTCGACCACGCCGCCGAAATATTTGTTGCTCATCGCGATCGTTCTTTTAACAAGGTTGCCGTAAACGTTCGCGAGATCGGCGTTGATCTTTTCGGTCATCATATCCCAGGAGATCAGCCCGTCGTTATCGAACGGCATGGAATCGAGAACGTAGTAACGCACGGCGTCTACCCCGTAAACGGAAACGAGATCGTCGGCATACATCACGTTGCCCTTCGATTTGCTCATCTTTCCGCCTTCCTGCAAAAGCCACGGGTGCCCGAAGATATGCTTCGGCAAAGGAAGCCCGAGCGCCATCAGAAAAACGGGCCAGTAAATGGTGTGGAAACGAATGATATCCTTGCCGATCACGTGGATGTCGGCAGGCCAGTATTTTTTAAAGTTATCGTCGCTTTCGCCGTTCACTTTATAGCCGAGCCCCGTGATGTAATTCGTAAGGGCGTCAAGCCACACGTAAACCACGTGCTTCGGATCGAAATCCACGGGGATCCCCCATCTGAAAGACGTTCTCGACACGCAGAGATCCTGAAGCCCGGGGCGAAGGAAATTGTTCATCATTTCGTTCAGGCGGGACTTCGGCGCGATCATGCCGGGGTGTTCGTTCAGATAATCGATCAGCCGGGGCGCGTACTTGCTCATTTTAAAGAAATAGGCTTCTTCCTTTGCCTTTTCGACCGGTCTGCCGCAATCGGGGCATTTCCCGTCTTTCAGCTGACTTTCCGTCCAGAAAGATTCGCACGGGGTGCAATACCACCCTTCGTAAGCTCCCTTGTAAATATCGCCCTGCTCGTAAAACTTTTTGAAGATCGCCGCGACCTGCTCTTCGTGATCCCGATCGGTCGTGCGGATGAACTTGTCGTAGGAAACGTTCATCAGATCCCAGATCGCCCGGATCTCCGTCGAAACCTCGTCTACGTACTGTTTGGGCGTTTTGCCTGCCTTCTCCGCTTTTTCTTCTATTTTCTGCCCGTGTTCGTCCGTTCCCGTCTGGAAGAAGACGTCATAGCCCTGTCTTCTGCGGAAACGCGCGATCGAATCGGCAAGAACGGCTTCGTAGGTGTTGCCGATATGCGGTTTTGCGGACGTGTAGGCGATCGCCGTTGTAATATAATATTTCTGTTTCATAAAATACCGCCTCCCGAAAGAAACGGACCCGCCTTCCGCGGCGCCCGATCTTCTATTCTGCGTTTTAAAGTTTACATTTCCGATACCTCCGTCACGGCGGATACCGGTCAGCCGGCGACGAGCTCCTCGTCTCCCGACTGACTTATATTATACATGAAATTCCCGAAAAAGTAAAACATAAAAGGGCGAATCTTCACATAAGTTGTAACATGAACGTAATTTTCACTTTGGTTTTTCTGTTTTCGGTCGGAGCCTTTCTCTTTTCCGATCCGGACGGCGCCCTTGCCGCCATGACGAAAGGGGGAGAAAAGGCGATCGCCCTCTCCCTTTCTCTTCTGTCCGTTTACTGCGTGTGGATGGGGATCACGGAGATCGCGGACAAGTCCGGACTGACGGCGAAACTATCTTCCCTTCTGAAAAAACCGATCTCTTTTCTCTTTCCTCTTGCCGATGAAGAAACGCGAAAATACATTTCCGTCAACCTCGGCGCAAACCTGCTCGGTCTGGGCGGCGTGGCTACGCCCGCCGGTATTTCCGCAACGACCCTGATGGCAAACCGCGGCGACGACGAAGGGATAACCGCCTTGTTCGTACTCGCTTCCACAAGCATTCAGATCCTGCCCGCGACCGTGATCGGTCTGAGGCAACGCGCCGGCTCCGGTTCCCCGGCGGATATATTCCTTCCCACCCTTCTGTCCACGATCGTCTCCACGGGCACGGGGCTTATCCTGTGCCGTCTCACAAAACGCAGGGAAAAAGGTTCCGCACGGAAAAAACGGAGCGACCGGAAGAAAAGGAGGATCGGAAATTGAAAGTCATTCCCCTTCTCGTCCCCGCGATCTTTTTTTTCGTGCTCGTTTTCGCCGCGTGCAAAAAAGTGAAACCTTTCGACGCCTTTGCCGAAGGCGCGGGAAAAGCCCTGTCTCTCATCGCAACCTTATTCCCCTATCTGTGCGCCGTGTTCGTACTGACGGAGCTTTTTTCCCGCAGCGGACTTTCCGATCGGGTGATCGGATTTCTTTCCCCCGCCCTTTCGCTTTTCGGTATTCCGGGAGAAATTGCGGGGCTCGTTCTGCTGAAGCCCTTTTCGGGGAGCGGAAGCCTTGCCCTGCTGACCGAAATTTATAAAAACTGCGGCGCCGATTCTTACGCCGCCCGATGCGCTTCCGCCGTTTTCGGGTCTTCGGAAACGATCTTCTATCTTTCCGCCGTTTATTTTTCGGGCGTGAAGAATAAAAAAAGATCGCCGCGACCGATCGTGATCTCGCTCGCGGCGACCTTCGTTTCTACCGTATCCGCCTGTTTTTTATGCCGATTTTTATGATCTTCTTCCCTGCGGTTCGGGGAAGCGATCGTCAGTCGTCGTCGATATCGAGGTGCTCCAGGATATGCCCTTTCGCGTCCGGTCTCGAATCGCCGTGGCGAACGAACGCCATGGTAAGGATCGCCAGCCCCGCAAAAAACGCCGCGTAATAGAACAGCGGTTTCATGCTGCCGACCGCGTCCATGAGAAGCCCGGACAAAATGGGGGTCGCGATCTGCGCCGCCATGCTCGCGGTGTAATAATACCCCGTGAATTTCCCGACGTTTCCGCCGCTCGCGAGCTCCACCACCATCGGGAAGGAATTCACGTTGATCGTTGCCCAACCGATCCCCGCCGCGGCGAAAAGAAGGTTGAGAAGAAGGCCGGAAGAAGCGGAGGTGACGAAAGTTGCCCCGACAAATGCGGCGGTAAGAAGAACCACGCCCGCAAGAATGCTCTTTTTTCTGCCGATCTTTCGGGCAAGCATTCCGACGGGGATATACGAAACGATCGCCGCCGCCTGCGCGATGAGAAGGGTCGCGTTATAATCCTTGTGCAGAACGTTCGTCGCATAGAGAGAGTATTTCGAAGTGACCGCGTTATAACCGATATACCACAGCGCGACGGAAAGAAGAATGAGGACAAGGCTCCTCTTTTCCGACTTCCCCAGTTTGCGCGTCGCAGTCTCGTCCGCCTCTTCGCGGGTCTCGAGTCCTTCGCGCACCGATTCTTCCTCCGTTTCTTTCACCCACTTCGGTTCGCGGACTTTCAGAACGAAAAATAAAAGCCCCGCGACCATCAGCAGACAAACCGCGCCGATAAACCCGGTGTAACTCATCAGCTGATTGAACGTTTTCCCCGTTTTGAACACCATGCCGAGCACGAGAACGAGCATACCGCCCGCCGTACCCATCAGATTGATGACGGCGTTCGCCTGAGACCGCAACGGTTTCACCGTCACGTCCGGCATCAACGCCACCGCGGGCGACCGGAAGGAAGCCATCGCGAAAAGGGTCAGAAGAAGAAGCCCGCCGAAACAGATAAACGCGCCCGGCTCGGATTTCGTTTTGTTCCAGGCGTACGCGCTTCTCGCCGGCGTTACGAGGCTCGTGTAGGCGTTGGAGAGATCCGTCGCGGCGACAGCCGTTTTCACCTGATCCCCCTTTTCGTTTTCCCTGAGATAAAAGGGAGAACCGTTTTCGTAGATCACGGAAAAATAAGTGCCGTTTATGTACGCATACGCCGTTTCCTTTGCGGAATGATCTTCAAAATATTCTTTGTTTATCGACTTATACCACGACTTAACCGTAAGTTGTTCCCCTTCGGAAAGCTCGTCGTAATTCTTGTTGTAGACGATTTGCGAAGCGTAATTTTTTACGGAATACTTCTCGGGAACGCTCCGGTTATAGACAGAACTGTATTCGGCGTTCGCGATCTCCGCGTTCTGATCGAACAATTCTTCGTAAAAGGTAACGGAATCGGCGTCCCCGATCTTTGCGAGTTGCGCGTTATCCGCAAACGTAAGGCCGAAAAAAGTGCAGACGGCGATCAACGTTCCGATCACGACGTAAGGGGTCCTTCTGCCGAATTTCGTTGTCGTCTTGTCCGACAGTGCGCCGAAAAGAGGAAGAAGAAAGAGGGCGAGCACGTTATCGAGCGACATCACGATGCCGGACAACGTCTGATTAAGTCCGAATTTATTCACGAGCATCATGGGAACGATGCTGTCGTAAGCCTGCCAGAACGCGCAGATCAGGAAAAAGGCGAACCCTACGAATATCGTCTTTTTATAGTTCAGTTTCATGGGTTTTCTCCTTTGCGGAATGTTCGTCGGAAAAGAGATCTTCTCTCGCCGACGCAAAAAGAACGGCTTGCCTTGCCGGAGAAATTCCGCCGTTTTCGGGAAAGAGAAATTTTCCTATCGTTCTTTCCTTTCTCGCGCGGAACCCCGGCATGCGAGCCGTTATATTTTATTTCTGAGGAATGTACAAAAGGCGCTGGCAGTTATCGCATTCGATCAGCTCGCCTTTCTTCGCCGCCTCGAACGACGCCATCGAAAGCTCCGTTCCGCAGCGGGAACAATGGGCTTCCTTTCCGACGGCGCGCACCGGATACACGATCGGGAAAACTTTGTCCTTTCGTTTGTTTTTATATTTTTCGAGATCGGCTTTGTCGATCGACTTTTCAAGCGCGGCAAGCTCTTTTTTCACCTCTGCCATCTCCGCCTCGCGGGACGCTTTCAGGGCGTTGTACTTCGGCAGATACTCCGCGTACTGTTTTTTTGCTTCCGCCGTTTTATTTCTTAACGAAGAAAATTCCTTTAAAACCCCCGAAATATCGCGGGAAAGATTTTCGATCTGTTCCGCGAGAGAGGAGATCTCGTCTCCGAGTTCGCCCGCCTTTTTGCGGATATACCCGAGCTCGTCGGAATCTTCGCACGTTTCCACCACGTTTTCGTATTCCGATTCCGCGTCTTTAAGCTGTTCGTAAAGTTTTTTCAGCGTAGAAAATTTTACCGTGAGATCTTCCGCACGCTGATCGAGCTTCGCGATGTTGTCGTTCACGCTCTTTAAAAAAGCCTGCGCGGAAACCGCTTTCTTTCTCTCGTCGCTCCCCGATATCGCGACTTCGATTTCTCTGAGTTTGCTGTCGATCTCCTGATACTTCAATAATTTTTCAATCATATTTTACTCCTTTTCCCGATCGCGACGCCCTCTTTTAAAGATAGGTTTCGTCTTCGAAAAAGTATATTTTTATAGTTTGTAACCGATCGCGGAAGGTTTCCGCGATTTTTTTCAACCCGTAATTCTCCGTGGCGTAATGGGTACACGACAGAACGCCGAGCCCTTCCTCCAGAGCCGCCGTCAGAACGTGATGGGAAATATCCGCCGAAACGACGACGTCCGCTCCGTTTTCCGAAGCAAACGATATCGCCGCAGGATCGAGCCCCGCGCCGCAAAAAGTGGCAACCTTATGAATAATTGCGTGTTTATCGCCATATAGCCATACTTTTTGTGTGTTAAAATTATTTTTGTAACGTTTTTTTAAGGTCTCGAAGGAAATATCCGGTAAATCGAACAACCTTCCGTACCCTACATTCTCTCCTAAAACTTCCGCTATTTTTTGCTCTGTCGCTCCTAAGCCTTCCGCAAGATAATAATCGATCCCGTAACGCGCGGCGTCGAAATTCAAGTGCATGGATATCACGCCGACGCCGTTTCTCGCGCAGCTAAGCAACGGATCGCCCTCTTTTAGAGAATAGATCGGACGGTAGATCGCGGGGTGATGGGTCACGATCGCGTCGCATCCGAGTTCTTTCGCCTTCGCCGCGCTCGCGCGGGAGAGATCGAGGGTAAACAGAACGCTTTTTACTTCCCGGTCGGTCGACAGGATCACGCCGCTGTTGTCGTGCAAGCCGTCTCTTTCGCATAGCTCTTTCGAAAGAGAAAGAGGGGCGTAATCGCAAAGCAGGTAAAACAAATCGTTGAATTTCATGCGATTACCTCTTTGTATTTTCTGATCGTTTTTTTTGTTTTTTCTTTTTCTTCTTCGCTCATTTTCGGAAGAGCCTCCGTCAAAACGGCAATCTTCCCTTCGATCATCCTTACGAAATCTTCGCCGCGACGAAGAAGATTATCCCTTCCGAAACGAAGTTCGTCTTCGGAATAGCTACAGGTTCCCCTCTCCGCCTTTATGAGATCATAAAACTTGCCGTCGGCAAAAGTATAGTCGATAATCGGCTTATAGCCATGCTTTATCAGGTAAGCCCTCACCTTTTCGGCATTCTTCATCGGTTGCAGAATCAGTTTTTCGGGTGAAAAAGGCGCGGCGGATAAAATGGAGATCATCTCCTCCCCGCCCATGCCGGCGATCAGAACTTCATCCGCAAAGGGAACGCCCGCCAGCCCGTTCGTAACGAGCGCACGGTATCTGCCCGCAAATTCGCCTTTTAAAAGATCGTCCGCCTTCTTCAGGCTTTCGGCGGAAAGGTCGGTAAGATAGGCGAAACGGCACTTTCTCCTTTTCAGCATTTCCCTCGAACAATACCCGTGGTCGCACCCGACGTCCGCAAAAACGTCCGTCTCGTCGAGCGCGGAAACGATGGTTTCGAGCCGTGCGGATAAAACCATTATTCGATGAAATCTTTCAGCCGTTTGGAACGGGACGGATGGCGCAGTTTACGCAACGCTTTCGCCTCGATCTGACGGATACGCTCTCTCGTGACGTTGAACTCTTTTCCCACTTCTTCGAGCGTTCTCGGTCTGCCGTCGTCGATGCCGTAACGAAGGCGCAGAACCTTTTCCTCACGCGGGGTAAGGGTGTCGAGCACGCCGATCAGCTGTTCCCGAAGCATCGAAAACGCTACGACGTCCGTCGGAGCGGTTGCCTGTTCGTCCTCGATAAAGTCTCCGAGGTGGCTGTCCTCTTCCTCGCCGATCGGCGTTTCGAGGGACACGGGATCCTGAGCGATCTTCTGGATCTCCATCACGCGGGATTCGGAAATACCCATTTCCTTCGCGATCTCTTCCGGGGTCGGCTCGCGCCCAAGCTCCTGCAACAGAAGACGGGAAACGCGTACCTGCTTGTTGATCGTTTCCACCATGTGTACGGGAATACGGATCGTTCTCGCCTGGTCTGCGATCGCCCTCGTGATCGCCTGACGGATCCACCACGTAGCGTAAGTGGAGAATTTGAACCCCTTCTGATAGTCGAATTTTTCCACCGCTTTCATCAGCCCGAGGTTGCCCTCCTGAATCAGATCGAGAAACTGCATTCCTCTGCCCACATAGCGTTTCGCGATGGATACGACAAGACGAAGGTTTGCTTCGGAAAGACGTTGCTTCGATTCCTCGTCGCCGTCCATCATCTTGCGGGCGAGTTCGATCTCGTCATCCGCGGACAAAAGCGGCACTTTACCGATGTCTTTCAGATACATCTTCACGGGGTCATCCATGCTGATCTCTTTCAGCAACTGTTCGTAAAGATCTTTATCCTTCGCGTAATCGTCGATGATCTGGATGTGGGCGTCTTCGATCGCCTTGTACACCTCGTCGATCTGATTGGCGTCCGCGGAAATGCGTTCCAGACGATCGCAGAGCGCGTCCGAGCCGATCTGCCCTTTCCCTTTATAATCGTTGACGATTTGCTGAATAGCGACTTGTAACTGTTCTTCGGTAATAGCCATATACCGTGTTTCTCCTCCGTTTTATAATGCGAAACGCTTTTTGTCGAGTTCCGCGATCTTTCTGAAAATTTCTTTCCTTTTTTCCGTGTCCGTTTCCGAGCGGCACAGATCTTTCAATGCCTCGATCTGCTGTTCGATCGAGTGTTTTTCAAGCATTCCCACACAGTCGGTAAAATACTTTTGCTCTGTCTCATTGCCGAAAATGCTGTCTCCCGCCGTTAGAACGGCGTTATATTCCGCAAGTTCCCCTTCCGTAAACTGTCCGGAAAGGCTTGACGGAAAAATCTCCTTCCCCTCGTCGCGATATTCCTGCACGAGGTCGGAAAGTCTTGCCTGCACGGGATCGGTGAACGCGAAGCGGTAAAGCTCGAGATCTTTCGCGTAGGGCTTGTTGAAGATACAGGCGCACAACACGAACCGCGCCGCGGCGGAAAGCCCGTCTTCTTTTACGGCGATCTTCTCTTCTTCTTTCTGCGGCATCGGCTTTTCTTTCGGATCGCCGAGAAAGGAGAGATCCCGCCGCAACGATTCGTAAGTGGTGGAAGTATCTTTTCCGAGCTTGCGCAAAAGTTCTTCTTTTTCGCTCTCCATTTTACATTCGCCGATGATCTTCAACGCTTCCGCAATGTATTTTCTCTTTTGAGAAAGATCGGAAATATCGTATGCCTTTTTCGCGTTTTCCATTTTGAAATCAACGAGAGGAATGCTTTCGTCAAGGCATTTCCGATACCCTTCCGCGCCGAATTTGCGGATCACGTCGTCCGGATCGAGTCCGTCCGGAAGAGTGACGACCTTTACTTCCAACCCTTCGTTTTTCAGGATATCCAGTCCGCGCACCGTCGCGTGCTGTCCGGCGGCGTCCCCGTCGTAACAGATGAGAACCACGTCGGTATACCGCTTGAGCATGCGCGCCTGTTCGATCGTAAGCGAGGTTCCCATGGAAGCCACCACGTTTTTGAACCCCGCGCCGTACACGGAGATCACGTCCATATAGCCTTCCACCATAATGACGTTCGCAAGCCCGTGCGCGTTTTTTTCTTTTTTTAAATTGTTGATATTGAAAAGGGTCCTGTTTTTGATAAACAGTTCCGTTTCCTGCGTGTTCTTATATTTCGCAAACTGAGGCTTTGCCTCAAGCACCCTTCCGCCGAAAGCGATCACGTTGCCGAGATTATCGATAATGGGAATGATCAGTCTTCCGAATTGCGCGTCGAAAAGATAGGGTTTCCCCGCCTCATTCGTCCTTTGCTGACATACGCCCGATCGAAGCATTTCCTCATCCGTAAACCCCTTTTCTCTCAGGTGATTCACAAGGGAAAAACGATCGAGAGAAGCCCCGAGCCCGAAAGCGGTGATGGTACGCTTGTCCATTCCCCTTTTCCGGAGATAAGCGCGGTGTTCCGCCGCTCCCTCTTTCGCAAGATTATGCACGTAGAAATACGCGGTCGTCCGCATAAGAGCAAGCAGCCTGTCCCGTTTGCTGCGCGCGGCGGCGATCTCTTTATAATCCCGGTTATCGTCCGGCATCGGCATGCCGCACTGTTCGGCAAGAAATCTCACCGCTCCGACGTAATCGAGGTTTTCCATCGTGCGGACAAAGGTGATTACGTCTCCCCCTCTTCCGCAACCGAAACATTTGAAAAACTGCCCGTCTTCGTTTACCGTGAACGAAGGCGTTTTCTCGGAATGTCCGGGCAAAGGACAGCACGCCCAATGGCTTTTCCCTTTCTTTTTCAGCGTGCAATATCTGCCCACGATATCGACGATGTTATTCTTTTGTTTCAGCTCTTCTATGAACTTTTCGTCAATCGCCATAGGCATTTCCCTCCCGTGATTTTCCCGGTAAAATTTATCTCAGTAAAAAGTTTTTCGGCACGTAAATCTCCTCGAAGGTATAAACCGCATAACGGTCCGTCATGCCGGATATGTAATCGGACACGACGGTATCAACGTCGAACCGATCGAGGAGAGAACGGTAAAAGTCGGGCAATAAGTCGATCTTCGACTTATAATGCTCATACATTACCGAGATCATTTCGTTTGCTCGCGCTTCTTCTTTCTGCGCCGCAAGATCGTTATAAACGCGGTCGAACATGAATTTCCGCAGGTTTTCGGTCGCCTCGCGGAACTCGTTTTCCATACGCACGTCGTTCTTTCCGTCGCTTTCCCGCCATACGGAAAGGATCATATTGTTGATCCTCTCTTTGTTGGTTTTACCGAGCAACCGCACCTCCTCCCGCGGGAGATCGTCTTCCGAAAAAATACCCGCGCGGATCGCGTCGTCGATATCGTGATTTAAATAAGAGATCCTGTCCGACAGAGAAACGACTTTCCCTTCCAGCGTGTGCGGATGTCCCGTTTTCTTATGTTCCAGAATACCGTCACGCACCTCGTAGGTAAGGTTCAGCCCCGCCCCGTCGTTTTCAAGAACGTCCGCAACGCGAAGAGATTGTTCGTTATGGCGGAATCCTTTCGGATTCAGTCTGTTCAGAACCCGTTCTCCCGTATGTCCGAACGGCGTGTGTCCGAGATCGTGCCCGAGCGCGATCGCTTCGGCAAGATCCTCGTTCAGATTCAGCGCGCGGCATAAAGATCTTGCGATCTGCGCCACGTCGAGCGTGTGCGTAAGGCGGGTCATATAATGATCGCCTTCCGGCGAAAAGAAAACCTGCGTTTTGTTTTTCAGCCGACGAAATGCCTTGGAATAAATGATGCGGTCGCGGTCACGCTGGTAATCGGTACGCATCGGGCAAGGCTCTTCCGCCCGCGCTCTCCCTTTCGTTTCGTCCGAGAACGCGGCGTAGGGAGAAAAAAATTCCCTCTCTTTCCGATAGGTGGTCTCTTTCATTCCGCTTTTACCCCTTTTCTTATATTATTCCACACATAAACGTAAAAATCCTGCCCGGATCTCATAATTTTTTAATTTTTTTGCAAAGTGCCGAATCGGGGTCAGATCACGAATCCGCCGGAAACGTTAAGCGTTTCCCCCGTGATATATCCGCCGCTTTCGGCGAGAAAGAAAACGGCTTCCGCGATCTCTTCCGCTTGTCCCGCTCTGCCGAGAGGGATCTCCTCTTCAAGGCTTTTTCTCTCTTCCCTGCTCATCCATCCGTTCATCGGCGTGTCGATATAACCAGGCGCAATGCAGTTCACTCGGACGCCGCAGGAAGAAACCTCTTTCGCCGTAGCCTTTGTAAGCCCGATCACGGCGGCTTTCGCCGCAGAATAAAGAGCCTCGCACGAACCGCCGCAAAGACCCCACATCGAAGAGACGTTGATCACGGTGCCGCCCCTTTCCAGCATATGCGGCACGGCGTGCTTCATGGCAAAATACACCCCTTTCACGTCGACGGAAAAAACGCGGTCGAACTCCTCTTCCGTCGTATCGAGAAATGTTTTTACGGGCAAGGCGATCCCCGCGTTGTTCACAAGCGAGGAGATCCCGCCCGCCGCGCGGCAGAACCCTTCGATCCCCGCCTTCGTTTCCTCTTCGCGGGAAACGTCGAAACAAAGGGCAACGCCGCCGAGTTCCTTCGCCAGTTTTTCCGCCTTTTCCTTTTTTGCGCGGCAATGCACGCCGACAAAATATCCGCCCGCCGCAAACCGCCGGCAGATCGCTTCTCCGATCGCACCCGTTCCCCCCGTGACCAGCACGCTTTTTTTCATATTTCCTCTCCTTTCCGGAACGCCCCGCAAGAAAACGCCCGTTTCTTCCTTCTCCGAAAGAAAACGAGGCAAAGCGATCGCCTTGCCCCGTAACTTGCCGTAAATAAAGAGAAAAGAAAATTATTTCTTCACTCTTTCCATGTATTCGCCCGTGCGCGTATCGATACGAATGGTTTCCCCTTCGTTCACGAACATGGGAACCTGAATCTCCACGCCCGTTTCGAGCTTCGCTTTCTTCGTGGCATTGGTAGCGGTATTGCCCGCAACGCCCGGTTCCGCTTCGGTCACAAGAAGTTCCACGAAGTTTTCGCAATCGACGGAGAAAGCTTTCCCTTTATAGAATTTAACGGTGACGGGATCGTTTTCCTTGATCCATTTCAAAGCCTCTTCCACCTGTCCGTAGTTAAGCGGTTCCATATTGTACTCTTCGTCCATGAAGTAGTAGAGCTCGCCGTCGTTATAGGAATAAGTCATCTTCTTCGTTTCGATCACTGCGTTCTCGAACTTTTCGGTGGGGTTGAACGTGATCTGAAGGACCTTTCCGTCGACAACGTTTTTCAACGTGGTTCTGACGAAAGCCGCGCCCTTACCGGGTTTTACGTGAAGAAAGTCGACGACCGTCCACACTTTCCCATCGTATTCGATCGTTACGCCTTTTCTCAAATCGCCTGCTAATACCATAAAAATCTCCTTGTTTTCAGCCTTTTCGGACTAATTGATTATTGAAATAATTTTTGTTTTTTAATGCTTGTCCCGTCGAGAACGATAAGAGATTTATCGTCCTTCATGAAAGTGTGATACTTTCCGCCGGAAAGATAACAGCTGTCCTCGATGCGGATGCCGAACTTCCCGTTTACGTACACGCCCGGTTCGTTCGAGAAAACCATATCGTCTTCGAGCGTCCACTCGCTTTTCGGCGAAAGCGTGGGAAACTCGTGAATGTTCACGCCGATCCCATGCCCTAAAGAATGGGTGAAGTATTTGCCGTATCCGAGGGATTCGAGAACGTCTCTCGCGATCTTGTCGGCTTCCTTACCCGTAATGCCCGCACGGATCCCTTCCGCCGCCTTTAAATGCGCCGTAAGAACGGCAAGATAAGCGTGCAGGAACTTCTCGTCCGGTTTTCCGAAGAACATCGTTCTCGTCATATCCGAACAATACCCTTTGTACAGACAACCGAAATCCATGAGAACGCATTCGTTCTCCTTCAGTTTCGTATCGCCCGTTTCGTGATGGGGAACGGCTGCGTTTTTGCCGAAGGCGACGATCGTATCGAACGACGTGCCCGACGCGCCGTATTTTTTGAAGTTATATTCCAGTTTGTTGGCGAGCTCGCGCTCGGTCATACCGAGGCGTATCTCGGGAAGAACGGCTTTCCACGCCTTTTCGGCGATCTCGCAAGCCTTTTTCAGATATCCGAGTTCTTCTTCCGTTTTTACCGACATTTCGCGGCGGATCTCTTCGGACGCGTCCGTATAGGAAAAACCGAGTTTTTCCAGCGAGGCATACTCCGAAAGGGTCGTTTTCGTAAAGTCGATCGCGATCGTCTTCACGCCGTTTTCTTTCGCATACGAAACCAAAGCCGAATAATCGGAACCGAGGATCACTTCGATCCCTTTCGGCAAAAGAGCCTTCTTCGCCGCCTCGACGTATCTGCCGTCGACGACGAAAATTTTTTCTTTTTTCGTCAGAATAACGTATCCCGCCGTGCTGTGGAAACCGAGGTAGTAAAGCCTCTCTTTCTCGTCGGTCACGAGCGCGATATCATACGTATCGAATTTCATAAAAAGCCTCTTTCCGCAGGATTAGCCGAAGAAGCCAAAACTCTCGGTTACCATCCAGAATCTTTTTTTATCATACCATATTTTTCCCCCGTCCGTCAATCGTTTGGGAAAAGTTTTCGTTTTTCTTTTGCTTTTTCTCTGATTTTTCTCTCAATTCCCCACGGGAACGTCCTCATTTCCCTCGTTTTCTCCCTTTCCGGGGTCTTCTGCCGGGGATTCTTCGTCTGCGTTCGCTTCCCCGTTTTCCGCACTCTGCGACTCCTTCGGTTTCAGCTCGTCGTGTCCGCGCTTCGTCTCTTCCTCGAACGCAGACCCGTAAACTTTATACGCGCCCCCGATTTTCGACACGTGCGCGAAATTGAGCTTTTCAAGCTCTTTGCGATAGGCTTCCGCGCGGGCGAGCCTCTTCGGTTTCAGCACGAAAAACCAGACGATCATCCACACGCAGCAAACGCCGAACACCGCGCTCCACACGGCAAAACGGACGGGGCTGTGCTCTTTTTCCGTGCCGCGCGACACAAGGAAGGTCACTGCGACCAGCAGATAAACGAGCGCCATAAGCACGAAGCTGATCACGGAAGACACGCCGATCGCATGCGTTGTCTCCTTCAGTTTGGGGATCTGCGTCGCATAGAAGTTGCGCTCGCCGAGCCTGGTTTTGCCTCTTGTTTCCTTGGACGTCGCTTTTTTCGCGTCCTTGAACTGATCTCTTATCATTCGTTTTTCTCCTTGGCGAAAATTCGGGCAAGAAACTGCCCGGTATAACTCTCCTTGACCCCGGCGACTTCTTCCGGCGTTCCGCACGCGACGAGCGTGCCGCCCTTGTCTCCGCCTTCCGGTCCCAGATCGACGACGTAATCGGCAACCTTCACCACGTCGAGATTATGCTCGATCACGACGACGGTGTTGCCGGAATCTCTCAGTTTGTCCAGAATACCGATCAGCTTGTCCACGTCGTAACTGTGAAGACCCGTCGTGGGTTCGTCGAGGATATAAAGCGTTCTTCCCGTCGACCTCTTGGAAAGCTCGGTCGCGAGTTTCACCCTCTGCGCCTCGCCGCCCGACAACGTGGTGGACGACTGACCGAGTTTGATATACCCGAGCCCGACTTCCTGCAAAGTTTTCACCTTATTGTACGCTCTCGGAATGTTCTGAAAGAATTCCACGCCTTCGTCCACCGTCATATCCAGAACGTCGGCAATAGACTTTCCTTTGTATTTCACTTCGAGGGTCTCGTGATTGTATCTCTTGCCCTTGCATACCTCGCAGGGGACGAATACGTCCGGCAGAAAGTGCATTTCGATCTTGATGATGCCGTCGCCCGAACAACGTTCGCATCTGCCGCCCGAAACGTTGAAAGAAAATCTGCCCGCCTTATATCCTCTCTCGCGGGCGTCCGGCGAGGTGGCGAAGATCTCGCGGATGATCGTGAAAAGCCCCGTATAGGTCGCGGGATTGCTTCTCGGCGTCCTGCCGATGGGAGACTGATCGATCGCGATCACGTTGTCGAAATATTCCGTTCCCGCGATCTCGTCGTAATCGCCGGTGCGCATCTTCGCATTGTTGAGTTTATTCGACATCACGGGGAGAAGGACTTCGTTCACGAGAGAACTCTTGCCGCTTCCGGATACCCCCGTGACCGCGGTGAACAACCCGACGGGGAAAGACACGTCGAGATTTTTCAGATTGTTCTGTCTCGCCCCTTTCACGGTGAGCCACCTGCCGTCCGGCACCTTGCGCGACGCGGGAATATAAATTTTCCGTCTGCCCGAAAGGTAATCGCCCGTGATCGAACGGGGACAGGCGCAGATATCTTCCAGCGTGCCCGCCGCGACGACTTCTCCGCCGTGCACGCCCGCTTTCGGTCCGATGTCCACGATATAATCCGCCGCACGCATCGTATCCTCGTCGTGTTCGACCACGATGAGGGTATTGCCGAGGTCGCGCAGTCTTTCCAGCGTTCCGATCAGTTTCTCGTTGTCTCTCTGATGAAGCCCGATGCTCGGCTCGTCGAGGATATACAAAACCCCCGTGAGCCCGCTGCCGATCTGCGTCGCGAGGCGGATCCTCTGCGCTTCCCCGCCCGAAAGCGTCCCGGCGCTTCTCGAGAGGGTCAGATAGTCGAGACCGACGTCTTTCAAAAAGTTCAGACGCGCGCAAATTTCTTTGATAATCGACTTACCGATCAACTTCTGCGTTTCCGTAAGCGAAAGATCGTTCATGAAATCGATCGCTTTTCCGACGGAGAGATCGCACAGATCGGCAATGTTTTTTCCGCCCACCGTAACGGCAAGCGCTTCTTTTTTCAGTCTTTTTCCGTTGCAGCAGGCGCACGGAGAAGACACCATATATTTCTCGATCTCGCCCTTGGTGTAATCGCTCGTCGTTTCGCGGTAACGCCGTTCGAGGTTCGGGATCACCCCTTCGTAAGCGGAATAATAATTTCCGCTGAAGGTGCGCGTGCGGTAACTCATGTGCACCTTTTCTCCGTGCGTACCGTACAAAAGAAGGTCGAGCACTTCGGGGGAAAGATCCTTCACGGGAACGTCGAGGCTGAATCCGTACTGTTTCGACAAAGAGGTGAAATACATTTCCGCCATCTTGCCGTTATCGAGGTTCCACCCCGTTACGGTGAGCGCGCCCTGGCGAAGCGTGCGGTTCGGATCTCCGATCACGAGCTTCGGATCGATCTTCGTGGTATACCCGAGCCCGTTACACTCGGGACATGCTCCGTACGGATTGTTGAAGGAAAAGAGCCGCGGCTCGATCTCTTCGACGGAAATGCCGCATTCCGGACAACTGTAATTGGTGGAATACAGCGTATCCTTCCCTTCGCAGGAGATCACGACGAGCCCTTCCGCCAGTTTGAGCGCCGTTTCGAGGCTGTCCGTCAGTCTCTTTCTCATGCCCTCTTTTACGACGAGACGATCTACGACGACGGAGATCGTGTGTTTGACGTTCTTTTCCAGTTTGATTTCTTCGGAAAGGTCGTACACGGAACCGTCGATCATCACGCGGGCGTAACCGCTTTTCCGATAGCCTTCGAGCTGTTTGCCGTATTCCCCTTTTCTTCCCCGCACAACGGGTGCGTTGACGAGGATTTTATTTCCCGCCGGCATCGCAAGCACCTGTTCCGCGATCTGATCGACCGTTATTTTTTCGATCACTCTGCCGCATTGCGGACAGTGCGGCGTGCCGACGCGGGCATACAGTAAACGAAGATAATCGTAGATCTCCGTCACCGTTCCCACCGTGGAACGGGGGTTGTTCGACGTGGTTTTCTGATCGATGGAAATGGCGGGCGAAAGCCCTTCGATACTCTCCACGTCCGGTTTTTCCATCTGTCCGAGGAACATTCTCGCATAACTCGAAAGGCTTTCCATATACTTTCTCTGCCCTTCGGCGAAAATGGTATCGAAAGCGAGCGTCGATTTTCCGCTTCCGGAAAGCCCCGTGAACACCACGAGCTTGTCCCTCGGGATGGTGAGATCCACGTTCTTCAGATTGTTTTCTCTTGCGCCTTTGATTTTAATGTAGTTTATCATTGCACTTCTTCTATTTTATGACCGACGGAAGATCTTTTATCTGCCCGTCCTCATTTTTTGTTTCAGTTTCGCGATGGTATCGCGGATCTCGATGCACTTTTCGAAATCGAGATTTGCGGAAGCGACCTTCATCAGAGCTTTCAGCTTTTCGATCTCCTCCGGGATATCTCCCGCCCCGATCTCTTTCGTCCTGTCCGTTTTTTTGCTGATCTCAAGGGTATTCACGATCTTTTTTACGATCGTTTTCGGCACGATGCCGTGTTCTTCGTTATATTTCTGCTGGATCGCCCTTCTTCTCGAAGTCTCGTCCATGGCGCGTTTCATGCTGTCCGTCACGACGTCCGCATACATGATCACCCTGCCCTCGGCATTTCGCGCCGTTCTGCCGATCGTCTGGATCAGCGCGGTATCGCTTCTTAAAAAACCTTCCTTATCGGCGTCGAGAATGGCAACGAGTTTCACTTCGGGAAGGTCAAGCCCCTCGCGGAGAAGGTTGATCCCCACGAGTACGTCGATATCGCCGCGACGGAGTTCCTGTATGATATCGATACGCTCTAAGGTATCCACGTCGCTGTGCATATAGCGCACTTTTACCGCCTGTTCTTTCAGATAATCGGTCAGACTTTCCGCCATGCGCTTGGTCAGCGTTGTCACCAGCACCCTGCCGCCGGAGGATATCACCTTTCCGATCTCCCCCTGCAGATCGTCGATCTGCCCTTTCGTCGGGCGGACTTCCACCGGAGGATCGAGAAGCCCCGTGGGACGAATGATCTGTTCGGCAAGATTGTCCGCATGATCGAGCTCGTAGCGGGCGGGCGTTGCGGAAATGCAGATCAGTTGCCCGACGCGCGCGTCGAATTCCTCGAATTTCAGCGGTCGGTTGTCGTACGCCGAGCGAAGGCGGAATCCGAAATCGACAAGATTCTGCTTGCGTGAACGGTCGCCGTTGTACATGGCGCGGATTTGCGGGATCGTCATATGGCTTTCGTCGATAAACACCACAAAATCCTTCGGGAAGTAATCGAGAAGAGTGAACGGAGGTTCGCCTTCCTTTCTGCCGTCGAAATAGCGGCTGTAGTTTTCCACGCCGCTGCAATAACCGATCTCCCGCATCATTTCGAGATCGTACCTCGTGCGGGAAAGAAGCCTTTGCGCCTCGAGCAGTTTATCCTGTTTTTTAAGCGCCTCCACTTCGTTTGTCATATCCGTCTCGATGCGCTTTAGACAGTCTTCCATCTTTTCGTCGGATACGGCGTAATGGCTCGCGGGGAAAATCGCCACGTGTTTCAGCTCCTTCACCGCTTTTCCGCTTAAAAACTCACATTCGGAGATCCTCTCGATCTCGTCGCCGAAGAACTCCACGCGGATGTAGATCTCGTCGTTCGAAGCGGGAAAGATCTCCACCACGTCTCCCCGCACGCGGAAGGACGAACGGGTAAAGTCGATATCTTTTCTTTCGTATTGTCTGGAAACGAGTTTTCTCATCAACTCGTCGCGATCGAGCGTCATCCCTTCGCGCAGGGAGATGGCAAGGGCAAAATACTCTTCCGGCGCGCCGAGCCCGTAAATGCAGGAAACGGAAGCCACCACGATCACATCCCGCCGCTCCGCTAAGGAACAGGTCGCGCTGTGGCGCAGCTTATCGATCTCGTCGTTGATGGAAAGATCTTTTTCGATATAGGTATCGGTCGATGGAATGTAAGATTCCGGCTGATAATAATCGTAATAAGAGACGAAATATTCCACGCGGTTCTCGGGGAAAAACTCTCTCAGCTCGTTGCACAGCTGCGCCGCAAGCGTTTTGTTGTGCGCGATCACGAGGGTCGGGCGCTGCACGTTTGCGATCACGTTCGCCATCGTGAACGTTTTACCGCTCCCGGTAACGCCGACGAGCACCTGCTCCCTAAGCCCGTCTTCAAGCCCCTCGGTCAGGCTTTTTATCGCCTGCGGCTGATCACCCGTCGGGGAATATTCGGAATGTAAAATAAATTTCTTTTGTTCCATAACCTGTCACCGAAAAGCCTGATATAGCAATAAAAAGAGAATAAACGACTTATAGGGGCATATTTCCATCAAAAACCGCCGTGTTCGGACGTCGCTATCCGAAAAGCCGGTAAAGGATCTTCGTGAACAGAAACGCCGCCGCGGAACCGATCGCCGCGACCGCGATTTTAAACGCCGCGGAAGAATACAGTTTCCTTCTCTCCGAACCGTAGCAACGGGCTTTCAGTTTCGGGGTAAGACAAAGCATTTTCCCGTTTTCCCCTTCGCAGCGGATCACGTCGAGATAACCTTCCGCCTGCAGAACGTCGAGCGTGCGCCCGAGAGAACACGCATTTTCCTTTTTCGTTTTCGTCAGCGCACAGAGTTTCTCTTCATCCGTCAGACAGGAATCGCGATCGCCGCAAAGAACGAGCACCGCCTTCACGAGGCATGCCTCCCTCCTGCTCAGCATAACGCCACCGCCGTAAGAACCGCGACCGCCGCGCCGACGAAACCGCCCGTAAACGCTACAAGAAAAAGCAAAAAGAAAGGAACGCGCACGCGGATCTCTCCCTTCTCCTTTTCTGCTTTCTCCTCTTGCTCCGGCAGAAACGCCTTCGGCAAGGTTTTGAAAAGGAAGACTTCTCCGTCGCGATAACGAACGTCTATCGCTTCCGCCCGTTTCAGGATCGTAAGATCCCGATCGATCTCGTCTTTCGTATCATACGATCTGTTTTCCCCTTCCGTCAACGAGCGATAGCTCACCACGCGGTAAGAACCGTCGCTCAGCGTTTTCAGACGGGAAAGCAGACGAACAGCACCTGCATCCATTATGTATATAAGAAAACGGGAAGCGAAAGTTTAAATAAAATACGCCGATAATCGACTTATCCCTTTGCATTTGCCGAAACAGCCACCGCCGCGAAAAACAGTATGATCACAATCAGACAGAAAACGGTTCCGACCAAAGAGAGAACGAACGCCCAGCGAAGGGTCTGCGATTTCTCCGTTTTTCCTCTCGAAACCGAAAGACATAAAGCCGGCAGGGAGAAAAAGATACCCGCGCCGAACAAAAAAGAGGTTAAAATACCGCACAGCGCGAGGATCATCGGCGTTCGCACATAAGAACGCCTGCGCCCGGGTTCGCACTTCGCCGCGTTGTCGTATTGCCGCGTTTCTTCCATTTTGTCTTCCTCCCGTACTATTTTTCCCTTTGTCGCGAAAATTATGTATTCATAACGTCGCCCGGCGGAAACCGCCGGCTTATTACACTACTCCTACTATATTATATCACATTTTTTCGGCGATATCAAGAAGAATTGCCGGCATTTCCCTTCCTTAACGCGACATTTTGTTTCTCCGCGCGAAAAAGCAAACAAAAAAAGACGGCGAGGTTTTTCTCCACGCCGCGCTTTTTCCGTACCGTTTCCCCGCCTGCCGACTGTCGCATAGGGAAAAACAAGCTCCGCCCTCATTCCCCGCGGATATACCGCTCTACGCCACGCTCTTCGTCATACCGCTCGACCGCCGCGAGATATTTTTCCGAAAGCCGAAGGAGATATCTCTCCCTTTCCGTATACGAAAGGGAAGCGAAATATTCCTTATCCATCAACCGGTCGAGAGCGTCCGACGGTCTGCCGCAGCGATCGAGCATGGATCTCACGTCGTCGTAAAAACTTTCGTCTTCTTCCGTCCTGCCCCGCACGCTGCGAACGACCTGCGCGCGGTAATACTTTTCGATGACGGAAGGCTGCAGCCCGTCGTCCGAAGCCTTCTGTTTTTCCGATTCCATTTCTTTTTTGTAATCCTGCCAGAAGCGGTTTTTCAGTCTCATTTTCGCCTCTTTTGCAGCAGATTTGATACTTTTTACCTGATTTCCCATTTTATCCCCCTTTTATCGCCGTTTCCGCGGAACACGAAAATAACGGCGTTTTCAAACTTTTTGAACACGAAAAAACACCCGACGAATCTTCATCGGGTGTAAAAAATTTATTTTTTCGTGCGCAAGCGAAAAGCCTTAGCCTTTCACGCTTCTCTTTCTTGCCGCTTCCGCTTTCTTTTTACGTCTCACGGAAGGTTTTTCGTAATGTTCTTTACGACGCAAATCTCCGATGATACCGTCACGGGAGCATTTTCTCTTAAATCTGCGAAGCGCGCTGTCGAGCGATTCGTTTTCTCCGACTTTGATAGTAGACATCCACAACCCTCCTTTGCCCTCGGCATTTAGTGGCTTTCAAAAAAGCACACAAATTATAACAAATCGGGAAAAAGTTGTCAAGCGTTTTTCTTCCGATTTACGCTTTTCGACAAATTCTTCTCTCTTTCCCGATCATCGGCTCTTCGCAAAGCGGAAAGCGTTGAAAAGCGCAAACAGATCGACAAGGGCGGCAAGAGGAAGGATCAACCACAAGGCGTCCGCTTTTCCCGTAAGTTTTAACGCAAGGAACAAAGCAAGCAGGATCGCTTTCCCCGCGATCTCCGCGACTTTGTTTGCCCTTTTCGCTTTTTTCCGCGCGATACAGCTTTTTAAAAGCCCCGGCAGGCTGCGGATCTCTCCGTCCGAAAGGGAAACCCCTTTTTCGGCGATCCCGTTCATCCCGACGGCGAGCGGGCATTTCCCCTTTACCCCGTCGTCCGCGCCGTTATCGCCGACGTATAGCGTACCCTCTTCCGAAGCGGTTTTTACCTTATATGCGGAAGACGCGCCCGAATAGGATCTCGCGATCCCGACCTTTTTCCCGAGCGCGGAAACGGCGGAGTTACAGTCGGAACTCACCAGAACGGAGGACACGCCGAGATCGCCCGCAAGCTCTCTCACCGCGCCGGCGGCGTTTTCCTTCACCCGGTAAAGCACTTCGAGCATTCCCGTAAAACGCCCGTCTTTCGCAATATAAACGGGAGTGTTTTCCCCTTCGTATGCGGGGACTTCGATCCCGTTTTCTTCCGCGAATTTTTTATTGCCCGCCACGACGGTCTTCCCGTCGACCAGACAGACAACACCTTTGTTTTCCCGTTCCTTTCTCTCCGAAACCTCGCCCTCGGCGTTTTCGTCCGCAAGCGCGGCAAGCGGATGCTTACTGCCCTTTATGGCAAGAGAGAACAGACGAAGCGTTTTTTCCCGATCGCCCGTCACCCCGACAACGGAGCACGATCTTTCCGTGAGGACGCCTTTCCCGTCGAACGCGACTTTTTTCACTTCCGCCAGCCGATCGAAGGTCTCCTCCCCGCAGTTGCAATAAATCTTTTTTCCGAACAGACCGATCGCGAAGAAACAGGCGTCGCCCGCAACGCTTTCGAAATAAGCTCCCGCCGTTCCGAACAAGGCGATCCCGAGCCCCGTATAAAGCCAGCGGGACGTCAGGAGATCACCGTACGATCCGATATGAAAGAGAGGGGGAACGAACGCGACGAGAACGCCGGCGCCCAGAAAAACGAGATTGCAGATCACTTTCTTTTTCTTCAGGCTTTCCGCCTTTGCGTCTCTTCTCGCCTTCAATCCGTCGAGGTATTCCTTCTCCCCGCGAAGAAGGGCTCTTTCCTCTTCCGTTTCCGCATTTTCGATCGCTTCCGAAATTCCGTCGATCTTTTTTTCGGCAAATCCGTTTCCGATAAAGCGCGCAAAATTCAGAAAAGCGTAAAGGAACATCGCGAAACATCCCGTCGCCTGATAGCCGAGATACAAAAAGGCGAGCGACGAAAGGGTCACGATCGCCTCTTCGCCGATATATTCCTTCTTTGCGATTTTTTCGATCGCGGTGTAAAACGTCGCGTAGCCCGCAAAAACAAAGCCGATCATATAGATCCACATGCGCGCCGTTTCGTGTTTCTTCATGAACAGCCCGACGATCATCAGCACGAAAGAAATACCGAGCACGACGATCCGTTCCGCCAGATCGGACCTGCGCTCTTCTTTCTTTTCCCTCGTCACGCTCTTTTTCGGCTCCTCTTCCGGCTTGATCTCCTCTTCGTTCACCTCTTCGGTAAAGCCTTTCGATTCGAGCGTTTCCGTTCCGTCGCCGTCGAGCACAAGCTCTGCGCCGATCTCGGAAAACAAAGCCATCACGGCGGTCAGAACGTCGTATTCGCTCGCCCATTCGTCAATGGCATACGTCACGTCCTCCGCCTCGTAATCGAATTCCGCCGCCGTAACGCCGTCGGTCGCCTTCAGTTTTTTCAGAAGCTCCGCAAGCGTTTCGTTTGCTTTGAAATCGAGTCCGTTCACGCGATAAGTGAACGTTCTTTTTCCTTCCACTTTAACCTCCTTCTTTATGCGTTTCCGCACAAAAGATAAGCCGTTTATCAGTAAATTTTTCCCTATGCCAGACAAGTGTAATACGAACCTTGCCTGGCATCCCCGCCCGTATTATGCTTTTTGAATCGAGCTTTCCTCAGAAAACGATTTTTAAAACCTTTCAGATCGCCCAGTCCCCGTTCTCGAAGACGACTAATTTTTCGCCGTTTCCCTTTTCGGCAACGATCGAAAGATCTTCCGTTCCCACCATAAAATCAACGTGCTCGAGAGAATGATTCAGTCCTTTTTCTTTCAGCTGTTCTTCCGTCATATCGCCGCCGCCCTCAATGCAGCAGGGATAACAATCGCCGAGCGCGAAATGACAGGACGCATTTTCGTCGAACAGCGTTTCGTAAAACATGGCGCCGAGCGTCTGTATGGGAGAATGATACCCCACGAGAGCGATCTCGCCGAGACTGCGGGAGCCTTCGTCCGTCTCCACGATACTTTTCAGATTCTCATATCCCTCTTTCGCGCCGTAACCGACGATCTTCCCGTCCTTGAATTCGAACCAGAAATCCCTGATCATCTGACCGTTCCGGCAAAGGGGCTTGCTCGCGACGAGTTTTCCGTTCGCCGTGCGGTAATCGGGACAGGAGAACACCTCTTCCGTCGGCATGTTGGCGGTAAACGGGATCCCGTCCGGCACGCTCTTTTCCGCACCGCCGCAGAAGATATACCCTTTCGGCATGGCAACCGTAAAATCGGTACCGAGAGAATTGCGATAGGTAAAACTGCGGATCTTCGCGCCGTTTAAAACAGCGGAACGCCGTTCGAGATTTTTCTGATGTTCTTCCCATGCCGCCACGGGATCTTCCGCGTCGAGCCGCATGGTCTTCGCGATATATTCCCACTGTTTTTTCACCGCTTCGCGCGCGGAGAGATCGGGAAACATCTTCTTTGCCCACGCCTTGTTCGGGTAACTGCCGATGCACCAGCGTATTTTATTGGAAGAGGTATACTCGCGGAATTCCGCAAGCGCCTTGGCGCGCGCCCTTCTCGCCGCCGCCGTTTTTTCGGGATCGATCCCTTTCAGGTTTTCGGGATCGTCTGACAGGATCACGAGATAGGCGATCTTTTTTTCGATAAAATGTTTGCGCTGTGCGATCACCCATTCCGGCACTTCGGAAAGAGACCGCTTCGTGCGGTAACGATATCCCATGCGGGCGATCTTTTCGTCCGACCAGAGCATTTCCACGTTCACCGCTTTTTTGCGGTAAGCGCAAAGGGCGATCTCTTCGGCGAGATCCGCCGCCCCGATCGGGGACGAAACGACGAGCGTTTCCCCTTTCTGCAGGTTCACGCCCGTACCGACAAGAAGTTCGGCGTATTTTTTCAGTATCGATTTCTGCATCGTTTATTTCCTTTCCGGCGCCCGTCCGCCCCGCCCGCGCGAAAGCAAAAGGGCTCCGGCACTTTTTTTCTTCTTCAAGTATACCGAAATTCGCGTGAAAAGTCAACAAAGATAGTGAAAAGCTGTTATAAACCTTGAATTATTTCCGTAATTATGTTATAATTTCCGTAACAAGGCGCGGAAATCCTTCATAAACGGATCCCGCGCCGACCATTTTCCGACAAAAGGGGTAAACCATGAGTCATATAAAGAAAACGCAGGACGAGATCCGCCGCCAGATCGACAGCGTGATCATCCCACTGGCAAAAGTGCAGACGGTAAGAAAGAAAGCGGGAAAAAAGCCCGTGCCCGTTCCGCCCGAAAACAGATTCCCGCCCGACCCGAGAAAGGGGCTTTCGACCAATCAGGTAAGCGAACGGATGCTGCAAGGGCAATTCAACCGCAAGGGAAAACAGTATTCCAAATCGACGGCGAAGATCATATGTTCCAACCTGTTCACCTTTTTTAACCTGCTGTGTCTGATCTGTATCGTCGCCCTGATCTTCGTGAAAGCTTCCGTGTTCAATTTCACGTTTGCCTTAACGTATATCTTCAATCTTTCGATCGGGATCTTCCAGGAGATCAAAGCCAAAAAGGCGATCGAAAAACTTTCCCTTTTAAACACGCCGACGGCGCAGGTCGTTCGGGACGGCAGGTTGACGGACGTCTCCGTGAACGACATCGTTCTCGACGACGTGATCCGTTTCGGTTCGGGCAACCAGATCTCTGCGGACTGCACCGTGCTGGAAGGAATGATCGAGGTGAACGAGTCCCTCCTGACGGGCGAATCCGTCCCCGTGCGCAAGCAACAGGGAGACGCCCTCTATGCCGGCAGTTTCGTGGTAAGCGGTTCCGCTTACGCCGTTGCCGATAAAGTGGGAGAAGACCGCTATATCCAGACGCTCAGCGCAAAGGCGAAAAAATTCAAAAAGCCTTCTTCCGAACTTCTCCGTTCTCTCCTGTGGATCATCCGCTGTATCGGCATTCTCATCGTGCCGATCGGCGCAGGCGTATTATTCACCAATTATAAAGTAACGATCTCCGGCGGATTGCCGGAATTCGTGCGGAACGGAGCTCTTACTTTCGAAGGCATGCGCGAGATCATCTCGAGAACGACTTCCGTTATCATCGGCATGATCCCCGCCGGTATGTTCCTGCTCACCACCCTCGCGCTGGCGATCGGCGTCGTCCGCCTCGCAAAAAGAAACACTTCCGTGCAGGACATGTATTCTCTCGAAATGCTTGCCCGCGTCGACGTGCTCTGTCTCGACAAAACGGGAACGATCACGGACGGAAGAATGAAAGTGGCGAACTGTATTCTTTTCAACAGCTCTTACCGCTATTCGCTGAACGATATCATATCGTCCATGCAATACGCCCTGCCGGACAATAACCAGACTGCGATCGCCCTGAAATCTTATTTCGGAAACGACCTGAAACTTGCGGCGTCGAAAGCGATCCCCTTCTCGTCGGGCAGAAAATATTCGGCGGTCTGTCTGAACGATACCGAATCCGATCTCGGCACCTTCGCCCTCGGCGCGCCCGAATTCGTGATGGGAAAGAAAACCCTTTCCCGCAACGTGCAGACGCAGATCAACCGCTATACCGCGCTCGGTCAGAGGGTCCTTCTTCTCGCCCACTCTCCGAACGCCCCGACGGGAGACACCCTGCCTTACGACTTAAAACCCTTCGCCCTGATCACTCTGACGGACAACGTGAGAAGAGACGCGATCAAGACGATCAACTGGTTCAAGAAAAACGACGTTGCGGTCAAAGTTATTTCGGGCGACAACCCGGTGACCGTTTCCGAGGTCGCCCGCCGTGCGGGCGTGGAAGGCGCCGACCGCTACGTTTCCCTTGACGGTATGAGCGACAGCGAAGTGATAAACGTCGCTACGAAATACAATGTTTTCGGCAGAGTTTCGCCCGAACAGAAAGCGTTGCTCGTTCAGGCGCTCAAAACGGCGGGGCATACCGTTGCCATGACGGGCGACGGCGTGAACGATATCCTTGCCATGAAAGAATCCGACTGTTCGATCACCGTGGCTACGGGAAGCGACGCGACGAAAAACATCGCCCACCTCGTTCTGATGGACAACAATTTCGATTCTCTGCCCGCCGTGGTCGGAGAGGGACGAAGAGTGATCAACAACATCGAAAAATCATCTTCTCTTTACCTGATGAAAACGCTGTTTATCACCTTATTCGCCATCATGTCCATTTTAAGAGGAACCCTTTTCCCCTTCGACAATCAGATGCTCGTTCTTCTCGAAACGGTCGTGATCGGGCTCGGTTCGCTCTCCCTTTCCCTTCAAACGAACATGAACAAGGTGGACGGAAAGTTTATCTCCTACGTATTCGCCCATGCGATACCGGGCGCGACGATCCTGATTTTAAACGTGCTTGCATTCGACGTTTTAAACTCTCTCCCGTGGGAGATCGTCATTCCGCCCGATTTCAAAGACACCTTGATGGTCGCCGCGCTGACGTTCGGCGGGCTCGTGTACCTTTACATTATCTGCAAACCGCTCAATCTGTTCCGCGGCGTGCTCGTTTTCGTATTGACGGCGATCTGTATCGTTTTCATCGGATTTTTAATGCCGCTGTTCAACCTGCCCAACATTTTCTCCGATCCGAAAGACAACTGGCAATACGTCGTTCTTCTTCTCTGCTTGCTCCAGTTCGACGTGACGCTCGCCCACTTCCTCACCTTCGTGACCGAAAAGATCCGGAGCGAAGTGAAATTCGGCGCGTCCGCCCGCTGATTCGCCGCGAAAAAACAGGTTCTTTCTGAAAACATATCGGAAACATGCCCGGTACCATTAACAGGATAAACGATATTGCCGTCGTTCCGTTATGATCGGTTTCCGGAATATACGAAAAACCGCAGGGATCCTTTGGGATCGCCTGCGGTTTTTGTCTTTATGCTGCAAAAAAGGACGGAATGATAAAACTTCTCTTACCACGAACCGTATCACCAAAAAAAACACCGCTTTCCTTCCCGGAAAACGGAGTTTTTATTTTATCGGGCTTATACCGAAAGAGAAAACAATTACTGAGGTTGCCGTCAGTTGTTGGTACCGACCGTTTTTCTTTTACCGCCCGGAACGCGGTAACCGGAACCGGCGGAACGATCGGGAGAATTTTCCTTCCGATCTTTAACGGAAATATTCGACAACGCAATGATAAACGGAGCGGCGGCACAACCCGCCACCACGAAAATAACGGGCAGAAGGCTTCCGCAGGCAAATATCGCGGCAACCCCGATCAACGTTCCGAACAGGAGAGAATCGCGCGAATAGCGGATCGTTTCCGGAAAACGGAATTTTTCGGACTGTTTCGGCGTTACGATAAACGTCGCTTTTTTTCCGAAAATCCCGAGGAATACCGTTCTCAGCATCATCGGCGCAAGGGACGCGTAAGTTGCCACGTTCACGATGAAATACGGGATCAACAGGAAAACGTTTTTCGTGCGCTGATAAACGAACAGATCGGGGATCATGGGCGAACACAGGAAAAGGATCATGACGCCGTAAATCGCAAGCGAATAGCGGATGACGGGATACCCCAAAAACCCGAGAACGATCGTGCAGACTGCGAGAAGGAAACTGAGCACGGGAACGATCGGCAGACTGTAATGCGACAGTTTGATATCAAGCTTTTCAAACCATGCCATTTTGCTGTTATCGATGTCTTTATTGTATTTCTTCATGTATTCGAGATTTCCCTGCGTCCACTTGCACTGCCGTTTCTTAAGCGAAACGTAGTTCACGGGGAATTCTTCGTAACAAAGGATATCGGGGGCGTAAATGATATCTAACCCTGCGTCTTTGATCTCCACCGCGAAGGAAATATCCTCTGCCACGACGAGGGGGAAACCGCCCGTCTTCTCGTAACATTCGCGGCTGATCGTCATTCCGTGCCCGATCAGGGCGTTCGCGCCGTAAAAGTTCTTGATCACCTGCACCGTTTCGCCGTTACTGCCGACGCAAAGCCCCATAAGCCGCTGAAACACGTTTTCGCCTTTCTTCGCTTTGTGTTTCGCCTGCACCGCGCCGCAGTTTTTATCGTAAGCAAAATATTTCAGCACCTGACGGATATAATCGGGCGGGATCACCTCGTCGCTGTCCAGCACGACGAAATAATCGTAATCCGTTCTTCCGGCAAGATAATTGTTCAAATTCCCCGCTTTGTATCCCGTTTTGTCCGTGCGGCGGATCACTTCCACGTTGGCGTGTTTGCAACGGTATGCGTCGATCTCCGCAAGACAGGAGGGATCCGAACTGTCGTCCAGGATCACGGTTTTAAAATCGGGATAATCCTGCTTTCTGCATGCGGAAAGCGCGGCGGCGTTAAAATCGTTGCACGTGCAGTATAACAAAAGAACGCGGGGCGCATTCTGCGGATCGATCGGAACTTCTTTCACTTCCGCATACTTTTTCCCGAGTTTTTTTCGCAAAACGGCATAGCCGACCGAAAAGACAAAGTCTTTCAGACTTCCGAACCACAACGCGGCAAGAACGAGCGTATTGACCGCAAGCAAAGCGATGATAAACCCTTTCTTTACGGCGGAATAATCGCCGAGCCCGAGCACGACCCGCACGAACGCAAAACCGAGAAGGGCAACGCAGCCTGCCCAGGTACAAAGGATGATAACGTATAAAGTCGGTTTCTTTTTCATAAGTTTCGCATATGTCCTTTTCCGGACAAACTCCTTTTCGTATAGGCTTGACATTCGCCGTAAAAACGGTAAGCGATGACGAATGCCGAGTTTACCTATAAAACAATCATACCCTCTATTTTGTCCACGTTTTCCGAAAAATTTTCAATCCGTCGATTCCGCTTTACAAAAAAGGAAAGTTTCGGTATAATAATGATACGGCATTGCACGGTTTACGGAGAAAACAATGAAGGACGAATTATACGAAAAAACCGAATATGCACTCTCCCTGATCCGGGAGGGTAACGAGGCGGGAGTGGATCTGCTGTATTCCTTTATGGGAAAAATCATGTTTATGGTCGCCCGCGGGGTCGTAAAGGACGCCTGTCTGGCGGAAGACGTCGTTCAGGAAAGTTTTCTGAAGATCGTAAAGAACGTCGGCAGATACAAAACGGGAACCAACGCTTATTCCTGGGTCTGCAAGATCGTCAGAAACACGGCGCTCAACGTTCTGAAATCATCGCAGAACCGCCCGACGGAGGATATAGACGATTTCTTCGGGCTTTCCGACGGTACCGATCTCGAAGAAAGAACGACAACGCAACTTCTCGTGGAAAAACTGCTCGATTCTCTCTCCCCGCCGATCGTAAAAAAAATGATCTGCATGAAATATTTTCTCGACATGACGGTGCGCGAGATCGCAAAAGAGATCGGGAAATCGAAATCTTACGTAGCAAAAGAAATTTCGAAAGCGGAAGAATTTATGAAAAAACTTCTTTGACTGCGGAAGAATTTATGAAAAAACATCTTTGACCGCGGACAAAACGGACAAAGAGATTGTTATTATGATAGGATCGGCATTCATTTAAGGCAAGAATCGGGGAAAAGGGCGAAAAAAGCCTTTTAGACAATCAGGGATGACGAATGCTAAGCCTGAGAGGTATGTTATGAAAGGAAAAATCGAAAAAGACGAACAACTCGACGCTCTGTTTTCCGATTATATGCAAGGCGGAAAAATGCCCTCCGCCGACGTTACGCGAAAGGCAAAAAAATATATGGAAGCGGAGCGGGAAGCCGAAACGGCAGTCGTTCCCGCCGCCATGACCGTCGGAGGAAAAACGACGGGACAGAGCGGAATGAAAACAGCGCAAAAGAAAATCTTATTCCTCGGCGCGTTTTTGATTCTGATCGTCACGATCGCCCTTGTTTTTTACCACGCCACAAAAGGTCCTGCCGAAATCGTACCGAATACAACCGCCTCCCTGGCGTCCGCTCAGCTGACGGAAGTCTCCGCCGGATACCGGGATCATGAATTTATTCCTTTCGTCAACGAAAATTCCGTTTCCGTCTATAAAGAATACGCCCTTAAAGAGAATACCGAACGCTATAACAAAGCGGATGTCGTCGTTTTTTACGTCGAATGGAAAACGGCGGACGCGGTCCTCGTATCGACGTTCGTGGAATCCGACGGCATTCAATGGGTCGATCTTTCCGATTTCAAACAGCTTACGAACGAAAAAACGCTGGGAGGCATTTTATTCCGCTACGACGTCGGCAAAAATGACTGTCTGTGTTACTTCACCCGCGAAGATTACGGCTACAATATCCGGATCGGAACGGAAAACGACGAAACCGTAAACACCATTTTGCTCGACATCGCTATGAGTTTCCGATAAATCGATCGCACCCGCGGATTTCCGCTATCAGGCGATCATTTCCCTTGCCGTCCGGAACTCGCAAACGGGAAAAACATAAAACAAAAAAAGCACAAATCACAGTGATTTGTGCTTTTTTATATGGCTGCGTGTTGATACAATTACGCACCCCTACTGTACCGCAATACTTATCTTTCCCGAAATAATGATAAAAAATTCTTCAAAAGGTATTGATTTTCGCCGAAAAGTTTGATATAATAAAACCAACAGGAGAAAATAATGATTTTAACGTTTGACAGTCTGGCATTACAATTCAAAGATTATACCGACGTGAAAGGAAAGATCCGACGCGAAGTACAATCGGGACGATTGACGCAGATCACACGCGGATTATACGAAACCGATGCGCGTGCAGACGGCAAAAATCCGGAAAAATGAGGAAAATTTCGTCTGCAAATTTACCGCCGTTTCGTAAATTTTTACTACCGTTTCATTTCAGGGCTTTTTGTTTTTGCATAAACATTCCGGAAAAAGCGCACAAAAAAAGCACAAATCATGGTGATTTGTGCTTTTTTATATGGAGCTGATAACGGGATTTGAACCCGTGACCTCGTCCTTACCAAGGACGTGCTCTACCTACTGAGCCATATCAGCATACCTTTACGCGGTACGTTCTATATTGTAACACATAAGAAAAAAAAAGACAAGCTATTTTCGGCACTTTTTAAAATTTCATTCCGAAAAATTTTTTCCGTTACCGTTTGCGGTGCCGGGCAGGAATAATACGAACCTTGCCCGGCATACCGGACTCGAGTGATACGAACCTTGCGCGGCATCCTTCGGATCCGTAAAAGCCGTAAGTCCGGGATAAAGTTGATTCCGTCGGGTCCTCCGCCAATGCCGCCGGGGCTTTTCTGATAAACTTTACGCGGGGTTTCACGTCTTCCGTCATGCCGCCCCGCGTTTTTCGTTGTTCCCGTTTAAGCCGGATATCTGTTTCCCTTATTTTACAAGCTTTATGCCGTCCGGCACAACGACTTTCGATCTGCCGTTTTTTACCTCGATATTTATCATACCGTGCGGCGAAGGAATCTTTGCAGAGATATATTTCAGACTGCCCGGATTCGGTCTGACGGCAACCTTTTTAAACCCCGGCTCTAAAATTTTTAAACCGACAATTTCTTCTATAAAGAACGGCAAAACCCCGCTCGACCATCCGTGGCAAAGACTGTGTCTCAATCCTTTATAGCAAAATTGACCGTAATCGGCATGCAAATCTTTTTTATCGGGCGCAGGGATCTCGTCTATCCTTCCGCTCCCGTCAAGCCACGAAATATCGAAATCCTCCCAGAAAGTAGTCGCACCTCTGCCTATCATTCCCCCGTAATATTCTTTTATATAGTCAACGGTACGATCGCTGCCGGAAACGATAAGAGCCTTTAATATAAAAT
>CAKQRE010000019.1 GCA_934271265.1 uncultured Clostridia bacterium
GTTTTTTTTTGCGGTTTGCGATACCTGCTTTATTATAACATCGGAGGAATCTTTTTTCCATATTACATCGCCACTGCTTACTCTATTCTCCCCAACTCCCGTTGGGGGTTTCGACCTTCAATGACAAGGCACATGGTTTAAGGTATGCCAGGCAAATGTAATACGGAACCTTGCCAAAACACCGCTATTTCCGCGCTTTTTGGCAAATTCTCGTTTGAAGTACTGCCGGTACGTCTGCGCCCGCCATCTCTGCCTGTCGGGAAATGTTCTTATTCCTTATCTCTTCCGCACTCTTCGCACACCGTGTAAAGGGTCAGACGATATCCCGTGACCGGTCGTTTCGCAAGGCGGGAAAAATAATCCGTGAGATCTTCCGATTCGAGATCGAACGCCTTGCCGCACTTTTCGCAGATCACGTGTTCATGGCGGCGGCTCGTTTTGTCGTACCGCGCGGGAGCGCTCGGGATCTCGATTTTTCCGATCTCTCCGTCACGTTCCATAATGGACAGGTTCCGGTATACCGTTCCTTTTGCGATGTTCGGCATCCGTTTTTTTGCTTCGGCGTAAATTTCCTCCGCCGTCGGATGCCCCGCGGAATCGATGATCTGCCTGATGATCTGTCTTTGTTTCGTCATAATTTTATCCTCGGGCGATCCTTACTGCACGCGCTTCCGTTTGCCCTTGCCCGCTGCCGCGTCGAGATCTTCGAGCCACGACGACACGGAACAATCGGACGGCATGCGCCAGTCGCCACGCGGGGAAAGAGAAACGCTGCCGACTTTCACCCCGTCCGGCAGACAGGAACGCTTGAACTGCTGTGCGAAAAACCGTTTTAAAAATACTTTCAGCCATTTATAAACGGTCTCTTCGTCAAAATCGTCCCGGAAGGTTTCGACGGCTATTTTATAAATTTTTGCGGGAGAGAACCCCATGCGGACGAAATAATAGAGATAAAAGTCGTGAAGAACGTACGGTCCGACCAGATCCTCCGTTTTCTGCGAGATCTCGCCGTTGCCGTCCGCGGGGGTAAGCTCCGGACTGACGGGAGTGTCGAGAATATCTTTCAGTACGGCGGAAAGTTTCCCTTTGCCCTTGCCTGCCGCGTATCCGATCAGATAGCGTACAAGCGTTTTCGGAACGGATCCGTTCACGCCGTACATGGACATGTGATCCCCGTTATACGTTGCCCAGCCGAGAGCAAGTTCGCTTAAATCGCCCGTGCCGACCACAAGCCCGCCCGTTTTGTTGGCGATATCCATCAGCACTTGCGTACGTTCTCTCGCCTGCGCGTTTTCGTAGGTCACGTCCGTCTTTTTCTCGCTCTGTCCGATGTCTTTGAAATGGCTTAAAACAGTCGCTTTGATATCGATCTCTTTCAGCGTTACGCCGAGTTTTTCCGCCAAAAGCACGGAGTTGTTCTTCGTTCTGTCCGTCGTACCGAAACAGGGCATCGTAACGGCGATCACGTCGGAAGCGGGTCTCCCCGCCGCCTTCATCGCGCGGCAGGCAACCAGAAGGGCAAGCGTGCTGTCAAGCCCGCCCGATACGCCTACGACAAGCGTTTTCGCGCGCGTGTGCTCCAACCTTCTCTTCAGCCCTTCCGCCTGAAGGGTCAGGATCAGCTCCGCACGCTCGCCGAGCTCTCTTTCGTCCTGCGGAACAAAGGGATATTTGCCGAATTGCCTCGTAAATCTGTCTTCGGGGATATACAGGGCGAAAGGGATCGTACGGTAAACGGCGGAACCCCCCTCGTTGTAATTGGCAAGTTTGGAACGCTCGTACGCGAGAAATTTCACGTCGACCTCGCCGACGGCTTCTTTTTCGGAAAACAATTCCGTTTCCGCGAGAATTTTACCGTTTTCGGCAATTAAATTATGCCCGGAGAACACGAGATCGGTGGAAGATTCGCCCCCGCAGGCGTCGCTGTAGACGTACCCGCAGATATTCTTTGCCGACTGCATGGAAACGAGATCCCTTCGGTACTGCGCCTTCCCCACGATCTCGTCGCTTGCGGAAAGGTTCAGAATAACGGTCGCCCCCGCAGCGCAGAGAGAGGAAGACGGGCTTTCCGCCACCCAGAGATCCTCGCAGATCTCTATGCCGACCGTCAGCTCTTTCAGATAGGTATCGCGGAAAAGAAGATCCGTGCCGAACGGTCTTTCCTTGCCGGCAAATAATACGGTGCCAGTCGTGCCCGTTCCGCCGGCAAACTGCCGCTTTTCGTAAAACTCGTTATAATTGGGAAGAAAAGTTTTCGAAACGATGCCGAGGATCTCTCCGCGGAAGATCGCAAGGGCGCAATTATATAATTTCGCGTTTCTTCTCACGGGGCAGCCGATCGTGAAAAACACGTCGAATTTCGCCGTCGCCTTCGCGATATCGCCCGCCGCTCTTTCGCAGTTTTCCAAAAGCACGTCCTGATAAAACAAATCGCCGAGGGTGTAACCGCTCAGGCAAAGCTCGGGAAAAACCGCGACTTTTATCCCTTTGCGCGCCGCGTCGGCTACAGAAGAAACGATCTCCTCCGCGCGGGAATACACGTCTCCGAGTTTAGCGGAAGTCGTATACGCCCCGACTCTTACGAATCCGAGGGCGGACGAATCTTCCTTCTTTCTCTCGGGTTTTTCCGTCACCACGTCCGAAAGGCGCATGCCCATCGCCTCGCACAGCTTCGTGAGGGTTTCCGTCTTGATACTCTTCGTGGAAGAAGCGAGGATCTTGTTCAGCGTGCCGACGGGGATCCCGCTTCTCGCGGATAATTCTTTCGTCGTCATGCCGGACTGTTTTTTCATCATCCGAAACCGTTTGATATCGTCGTTCATCGTTACACCTTTCCGTTTTTCTTTTTATCCATTTTACCACTTTTTATAAGTTTTGTAAAGCAAATCGAAAAGAGAAAAAAAGCGAGCGAGCGATCGGCGGAAAAACCGCCGGAAAAATCCTGCGCCGGTTACGGAACGCAATCTTTTCTTTTTCGTAAAAAAGATTGACAACGCCGCGAAAAAGAAGTAAAATAGAAACGAACTCATCAAAAGTATCGGAAAAAAATTATGAAAAACTCAAAGAAAATCGACTTCGCGCCGTACATTCCGTATTACACGGAAACGTTCGGCAAAATCGTAAATACCCCGAGCCCGAGCGGCTATTACACGGAGATCATGCCCCTTTTAAAAGAACTGACGGAAAGCGTCGGCGCGGAGTTTTCGCGCACGAAAAAAGGCTGCGCCGTTCTTACCGTAAAAGGCAGATCGGAAGAGACCCTCGGTCTGTGCGCGCACGCCGATACTCTCGGCGCCATGGTTCGCGGTATCGGCGCGAACGGAGCGCTCACCTTTACAAAAGTAGGCGGTCCTCTCCTTCCCACGCTGGACGGCGAATACTGCACGATCATCACCCGTGAAGGGAAAAAATATACGGGTACGTTCCTTTCCGTAAGCCCGGCGGCGCACGTCAGCCGGGACAGCGCGACGAAAGAACGCACGGAAGACACCATGTACGTCCGTCTGGACGAAAACGTAAAGACCCCCGCGGATATCCGCGCGCTCGGCATCGAGAGCGGCGATTATATCGTCTACGATCCGAAATACGTCTTCACGGAAAGCGGATTTATCAAATCCCGCTTTATCGACGACAAGGCGAGCGTCGCCGCGTTCTTCACCGTAATGAAATATCTTCGCGACAATCGCATTGTCCCCGAAAAGACGATCCGATTCGTCATCACCATGTATGAAGAAGTCGGACACGGCGCGAGCTACGTTCCCGAAGGGCTTGTTTCCATGCTCGGCGTGGACATGGGCTGTATCGGAAGCGACCTCAACTGCACCGAACACGACGTTTCGATCTGCGCGAAAGACAGCCACGGTCCTTACGACTACGATCTGACTTCCCGTCTGATCGCCATGGCGAAAGAAGCCGGGCTTTCCTATGCGGTGGACATCTACCCCTTCTACGGATCGGACGTAGACGCCATGTGGTCCGCCGGATACGACGTTCCCGGCGCTCTGATCGGCACGGGGGTACATGCGTCCCACGGAATGGAGCGCACGCACATCGACGGGGTACTCAATACCCTTTCGCTCATCGCCCTTTACCTCGGGCTTTGATCATAACCAATGAAAATACGGCTTTAAACAACTTATAGCCGACGATAAAGGAGAATATACTATGTATAAAAAGGCACAACTCGTCCTCACGGAGCGCGGAATGACCGTAACAGGAAATTCCGCATACGGCATCGTGCAGGGCTACGAAACAAACGCAGCTTTCACGCTCTACAGTTCCAGCTACAACAACGGTTTCTTCAAAACGCATATCACGCTTTACGCGAGCGAAGAAGAAAAACGCGAGATCCTGTGCAAACTGGAAGGTCTGAACGAAAAGTACTTCGATACCACCGCCACCCCTTACGGAATCCTTTTCTCCCTCGGCGGCACTACGATCTTTTCCTTCCTGAAACGTCTCGGAGACGTGTTTGACAAGGTTTTCGAAGTGATCGTTGCAAGCGGCGCAAAGGGCTACGGCTATTGCCCGATCTGCGGAAAAGAGATCGGAACGGAAGACAGCCTGAAACATAACGTAGACGGATTCGTGCTTTCGATCGACGACGAATGTCTCGCAAAGGTCAACAACCTTATTTCGGAAGAAAACAAATGTTTCGAAAGTCTGCCGAACAATTATCACAAGGGAATTTTAGGCGCGCTGATCGGCGGGATCGTCGGCGGACTCGTAGCCTTTCTCATTGCGCAAATCGGTTACATAGCCGCAATTTCGTCCATCGTTGCCATTTTACTCGGATCTTTCCTCTATCAGAAATTCGGCGGTAAACCGACGAAGGGAATGATCGCGATCGTTGCCGTCGTCTCTCTCGTCTGCATGCTCGCGTCCGACCTGATCGTTTACACCGTCGCCGCGGGTGCCGCAGCAAAAGAGGCGGACGTTGCGATGAGCGGTTTCGAAGCCCTTCTTTATCTTCTCGGCGAAAGCAAAGAATTTGCCACCGGTTTCTATCTCGATCTTCTCTACACCTTCCTCTTCTCCCTGCTCGGAATCGGCCTCGAGATCGGCAATCTCAACCGCAAAATCAAACGTCAGAAAACCATTCGCTGATCGTCCGGAACCGGCATCTTCCGCCGGATCGTTTTGCAAAAAGTTTCACTTAAGGCTTCGGTTGCTACCCCGCATCCGAAGCCTTTTAAATTACATATTGATCGACTTATAGGCTCATGACGAGAATGGCTTTTCCCTTCAATTGTAACACATAAACATATCATTTTGTCATCCTGACCCGACAATGATCCCCTGCCCGGGAAGGATCTCAAAATGATATGGGGGTTATGACAGCTGCGCAAAGGGCAGATTTCGGATGACAAGGCACGTTAAATATGACAAAACAAAAGGCGGAATGGTAAATCACATTCCGCCCTTTTGAAATTTTCCGTTCTTCCGGTTTAAAAATTTAAATCTTCGCGTTGCCGCCTTTCAGCACCACATCGTGATAACCGCCCTCCACGATACTCGTGGGAGAAACAAGAGTAAGTTTTGCGTTTTCCTGAAGATCGTGAATGTTCGTAACGCCGCAGTTGCACATGGTGGATTTCACTTTGTAAAGCGTTTTTTCCACGTTATCGTGCAGAGAGCCGGCATACGTCACGTAAGAATCGACGCCTTCCTCGAAGGAAAGTTTATTCTTGCCGCCGAGGTCGTAACGCTGCCAGTTTCTCGCGCGGTTGCTGCCCTCGCCCCAATACTCTTTCACGTAGGTTCCGTTGATGTTGAGTTTCTGCGTCGGGCTTTCGTCGAAACGGGCAAAATATCTGCCGAGCATCACGAAATCCGCGCCCATGGCGAGCGCAAGCGTGATGTGGTAATCGTGAACGATGCCGCCGTCCGAGCAAATGGGAATGTAAATACCCGTCTTTTTATAATATTCGTCTCTTGCCGCGGCAACTTCGATCACCGCCGTAGCCTGTCCTCTTCCGATGCCCTTCGTCTCTCTCGTAATGCAGATAGAACCGCCGCCGATACCGACCTTGATAAAGTCCGCACCCGCTTCCGCAAGGAAGTTGAATCCGTCGCGATCGACCACGTTGCCCGCGCCGACTTTCACTTTATTGCCGTATTTCGCGCGGATGAAGTCGATGGTACGTTTCTGCCAGCAGGTATAACCCTCGGAGGAATCGATACACAGAACGTCCGCACCCGCCTCGATCAGAGCGGGAACTCTCTTTTCGTAATCGAGCGTATTGATACCCGCACCGACCATATATCTCTTTTCTTCGTCGAGAATTTCTCTCGGATTATCCTTATGTTCCGCATAGTCCTTACGGAAAACGAAATACATCAGGTGTCCGTTTTTATCGATAATGGGAAGAGAATTCAGTTTATGTTCCCAGATGATGTCGTTCGCTTCTTTCAGCGTCGTTTCGGCGGGCGCGGTGATCATCTTTTCGATCGGCGTCATAAACTCCCTGACGGGGGTGGATATATCCATTCTGCTCACGCGGTAATCGCGGCTCGTCACGATACCGAGAAGTTTCCCGTCGCACTTGCCGTTATCCGTAATGGCGATGGTAGAAAATCCCTTCGCCTCTTTTAAATCGAGAACGTCGGAAAGAAGGTTGTCCGGCGTGAGGTTAGACGCGCTCACCACGAATCCCGCTTTGTAATTTTTTACCTTTGCAACCATTCTCGCCTCGTCTTCGATAGATTGCGAGCCGTAAATAAAGCTCATGCCGCCTTCTTTCGCAAGCGCGATCGCAAGCGTGTCGTTGGAAACCGACTGCATGATCGCCGAGATCATGGGAATGTTGAGCTTCATCGGCGTTTCGCCCTTTTTATATTTGCATAACGGGGTGGAAAGATCGACGTTTGCGGGAATGCAATCGGGCGAGGTATACCCGGGGATCAGAAGATACTCGCTGAAAGTATGACAAGGTTCGTTAAAATAATGCGCCATCGGATTCTCCTTTGTTTTTTCGGCAGGCGGTTTCGGTTTTTTCCGAAAAAGAAAATCGAAACGTCGCGTCCGTATTTATTCTCTTGTTATTAACTTAGTATTATATAGGAAAAACGCTCCGATTGCAAGTATTTTCGGCGCGTTTTTCATATTTTGCCTTTTTTGGCGCAACTTGCGCTTTTCGGCGGCAGATCCCGCTTATTTTCGGGACAGGTATTCGTCGATCGCTTTCGCAGCGCGTTTTCCCGCGCCCATCGCCAGGATCACCGTAGCGGCGCCCGTTACGGCGTCACCGCCGGCAAACACGCCCTCGCGTTCCGTCACGCCGCTTTCGTCCGCAACGATACAACCGCGGCGATCGACGGAAAGCCCTTTCGTCGTGGAGGAAATCAGCGGATTCGGAGAAGTCCCGAGCGCCATGATCACGCCGTCCGCCGCGATCTGAAATTCCGATCCCGGGATCTCCTCCGGCTTTCTTCTGCCGGACGCGTCCGGTTCGCCGAGACGCATTTTCACGCACTTCAGCGCGACCGCGTTGTCGTTTTCATCCGCGACGATCGCAATCGGATTGGTCAGAAGATCGAAGATCACTCCCTCTTCCTTCGCGTGGTGAACCTCTTCCTTTCTCGCAGGCAACTCTTCCTCGCTTCTGCGATAAACGATATGCGTTTCCGCCCCTAAGCGGAGCGCCGTTCTCGCCGCGTCCATCGCGACGTTCCCGCCGCCCACCACGGCGATCCTCTTTCCTTTATAAATAGGGGTATCCGCTTCGTCGGAATAGGCTTTCATCAGGTTATTTCTCGTTAAATACTCGTTTGCGGAAAACACGCCGTTGGCGTTTTCCCCCGGGATCCCCATAAACTTCGGCAGACCCGCGCCCGAACCTACGAACACGGCTTCGAATCCCTCTTCGGAGAAAAGCTCGTCGATCGTGACCGTTTTCCCGATCACGACGTCCGTTTCGATCTTCACGCCGAGCGCCTTCAGTCCCTCGATTTCTTTCCCTACGATCTTATCTTTCGGCAGACGAAATTCGGGGATCCCGTACACGAGAACACCGCCCGCTTTGTGCAAAGCCTCGAACACGGTAACCTCGTATCCCAGCTTGGCAAGATCGCCCGCACAGGTCAGTCCGGAAGGTCCCGAGCCGATCACCGCCACCTTCTTTCCCTTCGGAGAAGAAGAGATCGCATGGCGCGTTCCCTTTTCCAGAGCGCGGTCGGCAACGAAACGCTCCAGTTTTCCGATCGCGATCGCCTCGCCTTTGATCCCGCGGACGCACCTTCCCTCGCACTGGCTTTCCTGCGGGCAGACCCTTCCGCATACGGCGGGAAGAGAAGAACTCCGCGAGATCGTTTCGTATGCGCCGTCGAAATCGCCGGTCTTTACCTTAGCGATAAACTCGGGGATCGAAATGCCGACGGGACACCCTTCCACGCATTTCGCGTTTTTGCAATGAAGGCATCTCTGCGCTTCCCTGACCGCTTCTTCTTCGTTATATCCGTAACAAACTTCTTCGAAATTCTTCGCGCGCAGCGCAGCGTTCTGCTCCCTTACGGGAACTCTGCGATTCATATCCATACTTTTTTCTCCTCATTCGTTACCGCACATACCGCATCCGCCGTGATGCGTATCGCCTTCTTTTGCCCTGAGAAACGCTCTGCCTTCTTCCGTTTTGTACAGGCGCTGCCGTTTCATCGTCTCGTCGAAATCGACGAGATGCCCGTCGAATTCCGGTCCGTCCACACAGGCGAATTTTACCTTTCCGCCCACCGTCAGGCGACACGCGCCGCACATTCCCGTTCCGTCCACCATGATGGGGTTCATGCTGACAACGGTCGGAATATTCAGTTCCTTGGTTAAAAGACAGGTGAATTTCATCATAATAACGGGACCTATCGCCACGCAAAGGTCGTAACGGTTCCCTTCCGAAACGAGCTTTTTTAAAGCGTCCGTCACCATGCCCTTCATGCCTTTCGAACCGTCATCCGTCGCGATGATCAACTTATCGGCGACCTTTTTCATTTCTTCTTCTAAAATGACGAGAGACGCCGTTTTCGCCCCGACGATCGCGTCCGCTTTGATCCCGTGCTCGGAAAGCCATTTTAACTGCGGGTATACGGGAGCCGTGCCCACGCCGCCCGCGACGAACACGATCTTCTTTTTCTTCAGTTCTTCGACCGGCGTTTCCGTCAGTTCGGAAGGTTTGCCGAGAGGGCCGACGAAATCGGTGAGAAAATCCCCTTCGCGGAGTTTCCCCATTTTATATGTAGACGCGCCTATCTCCTGCACGACGATCGTCACCGTACCGCGGGAGCGGTCGTAATCGCAGATCGTAAGGGGGATTCGTTCTCCCTCTTCTCCCGTGCGGCAGATCACGAACTGCCCGGGCAGGCAGGATCGCGCCACGCGCGGGCAAAAAATATCCATTAAAAAAATCGTATCGGTCAGTCTTTCGTATCGTTTGATTTCAAACATATTTCTCCTTGGTCTATCTTGGCATTCGCCCTTCGTTTTCGTATATTTTTCTCGGCTTATCGGCTTATAGCCCGCTATAGGCATTTTCTGTTTTTATCCGAGGCGCGTTTCTTCCGCGGATCTTCCGAACAGCGAATCGCTGTGAGCGGAAAAATCAAGCAGCGAAAGACACTCGTTCACGTCGTCTCTCGTAAGCCCCTCGATATCCGAAATCTTTTTCGCGGGGTCGAACAGTTTGTCCGTAAAAAGCAGATATTTTCCGTAAAGCATCATCTGCGAGGCGGTGCTTTCTTCGCCGAAGGCAAAGGAGCTTAAGATCTGCGCCTTTCCCCGTTCGAATTCTTCCGCGGTGATCCCGCCCTGCTTCACGTCGGCAAGCACGTCCAGGATCTCGGCATACGCCTTTTCCCCGCTCTCGCTGTTCAAGCCCGCATACACGGCGAAAGAGCCGACGCCGCGATAGCACGACGGATAGGAATAGACGGTATAGCACAGCCCGAGTTCTTCCCTCACCTTCCGGAACAGCCGGCTGCTCATGCCGCCGCCGATCACGAAATTAAGAAGGGAAAGCGCGTCCTGCGAAGGGCTGCCGAACGGCAATCCGCGGAAGGCAAGCGCAATATGCAACTGCTCGATATCCTTATTTTTGCGGGTGACCTTTCCCGTATTCTCCTTTTGATAAAACGAAGGCAATTCCGTACGGTTTTCGCGGATAAAGGGAACGAAATACCGCTCCGTCAACTCTTCCGCCTGTTCGAACGTCACGTTGCCGGCAAAGGAAACGACCACGTTATCCGCATTGTAATAGCGATCGAGATAGGAAAGAATATCTTTTTTCGTGAAAGAACGCACGTTTTCCTGCGGTCCGAGAATGGTTCTGCCGAGCCCTTCTTTTCCGAAATAAACTTCGGAAAGCCGGTCGAGGCAGACGTCTTCCGGGGTGTCGGCGGACATATTGATCTCCTCCGTCACCACGCCTTTCTCCCGTTTCAGTTCCTCTTCCGGATACTGCGAATGAAGAAAGAGATCGGATAAAAGCTCGAACGACCTGGAAAGAGCGGGCACCGTGGATTTTACGTAATAACAGGTCATCTCCTTGGACGTGAACGCATTCACCTGCGAACCGATCCCCTCGAACGCGTCGGAAAGCCCGAACGCGGAAAGGGTTTCCGTCCCTTTGAAATTCACGTGTTCGATGAAATGGGATATTCCGTTCGTCTCCGCCGTTTCGAGGCGACTGCCCGCACCGACAAGGATCCCCGCGCTGACGGACATCATGCTTTCCATCGTGTTCACCACGAGTCTGAGCCCGTTTTCGTATCGTTTTGTTTTCGTCATAAGTCTCCCCGCGCTTTTCCGCCGTTTATCGGGAATGTGTTTCTCCGAGAGTTTCCGTCACGGTGACGGCGCGCAAACCGATCTTTCGGTAATATTCGAGAATATCCGGCAACGCCTCGAGGGTGTGGGCTTTGGGGTGCATCAGAACGAAATCGCCCGCCGCAATATTCTGCGTAGCTCTATTATACACCTTTCGCTTGCTTTTGTCACGCCAATCGACGGTATCTTTCGTCCATAAGATCGTTTTATATCCGAGTTTTTCCGCGACTTTCAGCGTCGTGACCGAATAAGACCCGGAAGGGGGCGCGAACAACCTCGTTTTCACCCCCGTTGCCTGCTTCACGACCGCTTCGGCAAAAAGGATCTCGTCCGAATTCTCCTTTTCGCCGAGTTTCCTGTGATCCTTATGGAAGAAACCGTGATTTGCGATCTCATGCCCCTCTTCCGCCATGCGGACGAGAAGATCGGTATGATCGTCCGCCCAGCAACCGCCCACGAAAAACGTGACCTTCGCCCCGTAACGATTCAGCGTATCGAGAAAAGCGGGCAGAAGATCGGCACCCTCGTACACGTTGATCATCAGCGCGACCCCGTCTCCGCCGCGATCGCCGGAATAAACGGGGCTGTAACTCTCCCCGCCGGAAAGACGAACCGTCTTTTCCGGGATCAGACACACACCCGCAACCGCGAAGAACACCGCGACAAGGATCAAGGCGGTCAGCGCGTTCAGTCTCCTGTTTTTTATTTTTTTCAATTCGCGTCACCTCTATACAGTATATTTGAAAAAATCGCCTCATAGTATCAAAAATACCGCCGTAGAACCAAAAAAACAGCAAAACCACAGTTTATCGACTTATAGGGTAGCTAATTTATACAGAAAAAACGCGATTCTACCGCCGGTAGAATCGAAAACGAAACTCTACCGCGGCGTTCCTTTACTTTCTACCTTATTTAAGCAGAAGTAGGTAGTAATTCCGGCAGGCTCGTGTTATACTGAGTATATAGCTTAGGACGGAATTGCCGGGCGGACAACCGGACGTTCCGTCTGTTTGCCGGGTCAGCCGGTCACACTTTATTGATTTCAAGGAGAAAACACCTATGTCCTATATTTTAAGTTGCTGCTCCACGGCAGACCTCACAAAAGAACATTTCGAAAAACGCGACATCCGCTATATCTGCTTTCACTACTCCGTAGACGGCGTTGCCTATCCGGACGATCTCGGACAGACCATGAGCTACGAAGAGTTTTATAAGCGCATCCGCGAAAACGCCGAAACGAAAACGTGGCAGGTAAACGCCGACGAATACGAACAATACTTCGAAGGCTTTTTAAAGGAAGGAAAAGATATCGTTCACCTTTCCATGTCCTCCGGTATTTCCGGCTCTTACAACTCCGCCCTGATCGCGAAAAACATTTTACGGGAAAAATATCCCGACAGAAAAATTTACGTGATCGATTCCCTTGCAGCCTCGTCCGGCTACGGGCTTTTCATGGATAAGCTCGCCGATCTGCGCGATATGGGATATTCCGCCGATCAGCTTGCCGCATGGGCAGAAAGCAATAAACTGAAATTGAATCACTGGTTCTATTCCACCGACCTTACTTATTACGTAAAAGGCGGAAGGGTCTCGAAAATCGCCGGATGGGTCGGAACGATCCTTAAGCTCTGCCCTCTTTTAAACTGCAGCAAAGAGGGGAAACTCGTACCCCGCCAGAAACTGCGCGGCAGAGCAAGAGCGTTGGAAGAGACGCGCAAAAAAATGGAAGAATTGGCGGATGACGGTCTCGACTATTCCGGCAAATGTTATATCTGCCATTCCGATTGCATCGAAGAAGCCGAAAAGCTGAAGGCGGAAGTCGAACAGACTTTCCCGAAACTGAACGGCGAAGTGGAAATCTACTCGATCGGAACAACGATCGGTTGTCACACCGGGGTGGGGACGATCGCCCTCTTCTTCTGGGGCGAAGAAAGAAAAAACTGATCCTGCCCTTTCCGATCTGCGAAATCGTTTCACAATCGGTCAGACACGATAAACCGACCCCTTTTTATTACGCTCATTCCCTCTACAGGCATTGCCTGAAAAAGCCGCTCCCGAACGAAGTCGGAAGCGGCTTTTTCTTTTTTTGCCCGGGATACCGGGCAAGAATAATACGAACCGCGGTCTGACGGCAGACGGCAATGCCCGCAAGGCACCCGCGTGATCGGATCTCAGTTCATATGATCTTTCGCCTTAAGCCGATTCAACGCGCGGGCGATCTTTACCTCCGCAGACAACACGTTGAACCGGCTTTCCTTTCTCGCGATCTCGTCCTTCGCCTCTTTCAGAGCGTTTTTCGCCCACGCCTCGTTCACGTCCTTCGCGTTTTCGCACGATTCCACAAGCATCAGGACCTTTCCTTTTTCGATCTTCACGATCCCGGAAGAAACGAATGCCACCGTTTTCTCTCCGTTCGCCGTGATCTCGGCAATGCCGGGAACAACGGCGATCACCGCGTTGCAGTGATTCGCAAGGATCCCGTACTGACCGTCCGCCGAAGGAACGATCAGCGAGGAACACTCCCCGTCGAAAAAAGCTTTGTCGGCGGCGAGCAATTTCAAAGAAAAGTCCGCCATATCATTCGCCGCCCTTCATCGCTTCCGCTTTCTTATACACGTCCGCGATCGTACCGACGTTATAAAACGCGTTTTCGGGCAGGTCGTCCACTTCGCCGTTCACGATCTTTTCAAAGCCTTCGACCGTATCTTCCAGAGAAACGTAAACCCCTTTCAGCCCGGAGAACCGTTCGGCAACGTGCGTGGGCTGCGCCAGGAATTTCTGAATTTTTCTCGCGCGGTAAACGCTCGCTTTATCTTCTTCGGAAAGCTCTTCCATACCGAGAATGGCAATGATGTCCTGCAATTCCTTATATTTTTCAAGCGTTTCTTTCACGCGCATCGCGACGCTGTAATGCCGTTCGCCCACCACGTCCGCCTCGAGACTTCTCGAAGAAGATTCAAGGGGATCCACGGCGGGGTAGATCCCCTGCTCCGCGATCTTACGGGAAAGAACGGTCGTCGCGTCGAGATGAGAAAAGGTAGTCGCGGGGGCGGGGTCGGTCAGATCGTCCGCAGGGACGTAAACGGCTTGTACCGAAGTGATCGATCCGTTCTCGGTAGAAGCGATCCGCTCTTCGAGTTTTCCCATTTCCTCCGCCAGCGTAGGCTGATACCCGACGGCGGAAGGCATTCTGCCGAGAAGTGCGGAAACCTCGCTGCCCGCCTGCACGTAGCGGAAAATATTGTCGATGAACAAAAGAACGTCTTTCCGTTCGCTGTCCCGGAAATGTTCCGCCATCGTAAGCCCGGAAAACGCAACGCGCATCCTCACGCCGGGCGCCTCGTTCATCTGCCCGAACACGAGCGCCGTTTTATCGAAAACGCCGCTCTCTTTCATTTCTCCGTAAAGCTCGTTCCCCTCTCTCGAACGTTCGCCGACGCCCGTGAACACGGAATACCCGCCGCGCTTCATCGCCACGTTGTGGATCAGTTCCTGGATCAGAACCGTTTTGCCGACGCCCGCGCCGCCGAACAGACCGATCTTGCCCCCCTTTGCGTAAGGAGCGAGAAGGTCTATCACCTTGATCCCCGTTTCAAGGATCTCCGCCGAAGGAGACTGCGAAACGAAATCGGGCGCTTTGCGGTGAATGCTCGCCCGCGGAACGCTTTCGGGAAGAGGATCGCCGCCGTCGATGGGTTCTCCGAAAACGTTGAACATCCTTCCCAGAACGGCTTTCCCCACGGGAACGGTGATCCCCTCGTCGATCGCCTCGGCGGTCTGCCCGACGAAAAGCCCTTCGCTTTCGGAAAGCATGATCGCCCGGACCGTATTTTTCGTCGCGTGAGCCTCAACTTCGGCATAGCGCACGACCCCTTCCGCCTCGATCTTCAGGGCGGCGTTTATTCTCGGTAACGTTCCGTGATCGAATGTTACCTCGATCACGGAACCGTTGATCTTCGTTATTCTACCCGTCATTTCTTTTACTCCGTTGAAATTTCGCGCCGGAAGAGATCTCCGTGATCTCCGTCGTGATCTCGTCCTGTCTCGCGTGATCGTATTCCCTTTGCAGCCTTGAAAGGATCTCCCCCGCGTTGTCGCTTGCCGATTTCATGGCGGAAAGCCTTTCGTTCTGCTCGGCGCAATAACTGTCCACAAGCGCGCTATAAACGTAACCGCAGATATAGCTCGGCACCAGATTATCCAGCACGACTTCCCGCGAGGGCACGAATTCGTATTCTTCCTTCGCCTTTTCCTCCGCAAATTCCGCAGAATGGAAAGGCAGAACTCTCGTGGATTTGATCTTCGTTCCGCCGTCCGCCATATCCGTATATAAAAGGAACAGTTTCAAAAAATCTCCCGCAATGTACCCGTCGAGAAGACGGCTCGCGATCCTGCGCGCCACGGCGAGCGTCGGACGGAGCGCCTCGAAGGTAAAGTCCTTCACCACGTTGTAACCTTTCGCCGAGAGATATTCCCTGCCGAGATCTCCCACGACGAAAAGTTTTGATTTTTCATGTTTTTTCAACTCCGCTTCCGCTTTTTTTATCACGTTGTGGTTATATGCGCCCGCCATACCCTTGTCCGCGGTGATCACAAGATACCCGTAGGTCGCGTTTTTGAGATGGTCGTTTTCCGGATAGAAATATTTGCTTTCGAAATGTTCCACCGTTTTGAACACCGACTTGATCTCCTTACGGATCCCGTAAAAATAGGGGGCGGTCTTTTCGAGCTCTTCCTTTGCTTTTTTCACCTTAGCGGAAGATATGAGGTAAAGGGCGTTCGTGATCTTTCTCGTTTCCGCAACGCCCCTGATCCTGTTTTTTACTTCCGTGATCTCAGACATTTTGTTCCTCTCCGAACGCTTTCGCCGCCGCAACGATGCGATCGCGATCGTCGTCCGAAAGGGTTTTGCCCCGTTCGACGTTCGAGATCACGTCGGGATGACCTTCGGCAAAATAAGGGAGAAACGCCGCAAAGAAAGAACGGATCTTCTTTCCCTCCCATCCCGCCGTAATGCGCGACAGCGATACGACAAGGATCGCGATCTCTTCCCATTCCCGATAGGGTCTTCCCACGGGCTGGATCAGAATTTCCGTCAACGCCTTACCGAATTCGAACTGTTCTTTTACAGAGTCGTCGAGATCGCCCGAGAACCGCGCGAACGTTTTCATTTCGCGATACTGCGCAAGCTCGAGACGGAGCGAACCGACGGCTTTTTTCATCGCTTTGGTCTGCGCGCTTCCGCCCACGCGGGAGACGGACAGCCCCACGTTCACCGCGGGGCGTTGTCCGGACAGAAACAACTCGGTCTCCAGGAACAACTGTCCGTCTGTGATGGAGATCACGTTGGTCGGAATATACGCCGAAATGTCTCCTCCGAGCGTTTCCACCACGGGAAGAGCGGTCATACTGCCGCCCCCCTTTGCTTCGCTCAGACGCGCCGAACGCTCGAGCAGCCTCGAATGCAGATAAAAGATATCTCCGGGATATGCTTCCCTCCCCGGGCTTCTGCCGAGAAGAAGAGACAGCGTTCTGTATGCCACGGCATGTTTGGAGAGATCGTCGTACACGACGAGCACGTCCTTTCCGCCGTACATGAAATACTCCGCGATCGCGCAGGCGGAAAAGGGAGCGACGTATTGCAGAGGCGCAGAGTCGGACGCAGACGAAAAGACGACCGTCGTATAAGAAAGAGCGTCGTTCTCTTCCAGCGTTTTCACAAGGCGTTTCACCGTGCTTGCCTTCTGCCCGATCGCACAGTATACGCAGAGCACGTCTTTCCCTTTCTGATTGAGGATCGTGTCCAGCGCAACGCTCGTTTTACCCGTAGAGCGATCGCCGATGATCAGTTCTCTCTGCCCCTTTCCGATCGGAAACATGGAATCGATCGTCAGGATCCCCGTTTTCAAAGGCTCGTTTACGGGGCTTCTGTCCAATATCGCGGGCGCGGGGCGTTCGATCGGCATGTACTTATCCGCCGCGATACCGCCTTCCCCGTCAACCGGTTCGCCGAGAGCGTTCACAACCCTGCCGATCGTTTCGGCAGACACGGCGACGCCCGCCGTTTTTCCCGTTTTATAAACTTTGCCGCCGGCAACGACGTTGTCGTCATCGAAGAGGATACAACCCGTTTCGCTTTCGCTAAGGTCGAGCGCAAGCCCTTTTTCTCCCCCCTCGAACAGGAGGATCTCGCCGTACTTCACCCCCGTAAGTCCCGACACTCTCGCCACGCCGTCCGCAACCGAACAAACGGTTCCGACCTCGCGCGGGGAAGTTTTCGGTTCCCACGTTTCGATGGCTTCTTTTACGAGAGAAAGATAGTTTCCGCTTTTTTTATCTACCTTGTCTACACGCTCTTTTAAGTTTCGGATCAACCCCTCCGGCGTATTGTCGTAAACTTCGTTCGCCGCTTTTAAAACGAAGCCCTTCTTCACGCTTTCGTCTTTGACCCATACGATCTCCGGTATAACGCCGAGTTTCTTTTCCAGAAAGACAGAGAGTTTCGCTATTTCTTCCTCCGTCGGTTTGACCGCGGAGATAAACTCGGCAATAACACGATTATTCTTCATTTTTCATATTCTCCGCCAAAAAGCCGTCAACCGAACACGCCGCGGAGATCTTCTCTCCCGCAGCCTTCGCGATCACGGCGGAAAGCTCTTCTTTCGCCTGCTCTTCGGCTTTGGCTTTCATCTCTTCCGCTTTTAAATTCGCCTTTTTCAGAATTGCGGCGGACTCTTCTTCGGCGGCTTTGATGATCCGCTCGCTTTCGGCGCGCGCGTCCGCGATCGCCGTGCGTTTTTTGATCAGGATCTCCTCGTCGGCTTTTCCGAGCAGTTCTTCGTAAGTCGCTTTGTTCCGGTCTGCGGCTTCAAGCTTCGCTTTCGCGTCCGCGTCCTGATCTTCGTAATACTTTTTACGCTTATCCATAAATTTCTTGACGGGGTTGTACAGAAGAAAATACAGGATCAGGAAAAGGATCGCAAGGTTCAGAAGATGCAACAGGATCTGCCGCCAGTCGATATTCAGCGGGATCCCGCTTAAAAGATCATACGCTCCCATATTTTCTCCTTACAGAACGAAGATAATGAGGATGGCGACGATCAGAGCATAAATGATCGCCGTTTCGATGAACACGAGCCCGAGCATCATGCCGGAACGGATCTGAGACGTCGCTTCCGGCTGACGCGCGATCGCCTCGTTGGATTTTCCGATCGCGATCCCCATTGCAAGCGCGCCGAGCGCCGCCGCAAGCCCGACGGCGATACCCGCCGCGATCGCTTTGCTGCCCGTAGAATCGCTCTTCGCGTTTTCCGCGTTCGTCTCTTCCGCCTGTACGTCGATCGTCGTTTCGTTTTCTGCCGGCGCCGTAAGTTTCACGCCGTTTTCTTCCGCGGCATACGCCATGTTTTCCGTCCGCGCCGAAAGAACGGGAAACGCGGCAAAACAGATCAGCGCGAGCGCGCATGCGACTACGGAAACTCTTTTCATGATTTTAAACATTTTCGATTACCTCTTTTTTTTGTTTCTTGATTTTCTTGCCGCCTTCTGTTTTTTCGGATACCTCGCCGTAGAAAAGAGAAGTAAGCATGGTCAGAACGTACGCCTGAATGAGGGCGTGCAGCAACGTAAACATCACGCCGACTACGACGGGAAGCACAAACGAGAGCGCCGAATAGTAATATACGAGTTCCGTCACGAGCGCTCCCGACAAAAGCGCGCCGAACAGACGAAAGCTCATCGAGATCGGCAGAGAGAAATCCTTCAGCGTTCTTCCTACGCCCTTGATCCCGTTCGAGACGACTCCGCCGCCTAAAATCACGAGATAAGATAAGCACCCGATCGTGATCGCGCCGTTGATATCCGCAAGAGGTGCCGGCATCGCGACCGAACGCCCCGCCGTCGTAACCGCCTGCAGCCCGAGAAGCTCGAACGTCGTTCCGATAAAGATATACGCCGCGGCGGTAAAGATATACGCGCCGAGGAATTTGTTTCTCTTCGGACTCGACCCCTTCGCCATTCCGTCGAACATGCCGACGGCGGTTTCGAGAACAATCTGAAATCTCCCGGGCACGTAAGAAAATTTCGGAATGACGAAAACCCTTACGACCAGAGAAAACACGAACAGGATCCCCGTTACCGTGAATGCCGAGATCAAACCGGGGTTCACGTCTATAAGACCGAACAGAGAAATCTTATTCGTTTCGTGCAACACCTCGTCACGCATGGCGTCGTTGATGCTCTCTCCGCTCTGTTTGTCCGGGATCAGAAAAATCCCGACCAGAAGCAGGGCGATCACCGCGAGCGTCACCGCGAGAACGATACTTTTTTGCTTTTTCATATTTCACCTTTTGTTTCCGATTCCGGCAGCCCGTCTGCGGAAAGATCCTTCCGTTCCGTCTCTCCGGAAAGTTCGTTTGCGATTTCTTTTTTCTCCTCTCCGATAAATGCCAGCGACGCCGTGAACGTCAGCGCGGCGGAAAACAGGATCGTGCGATCCCCGAAAAATTTTTGCAGCAGATATCCCGCGCCCGCCCCGATCGCGAAAAACAGAACGACCGCAAGGTACAGTCCGCTTCTCTTCAGCTCCGCCTTGTTCTTTTTTGCGATCGACGTAACGAACGCGCCCGACATTTTTACGATATTCCCGATACACATCGTGCTCGCGAAATCGTTGCCGTAAATTTGATTGAAGGTCAGAACCTGCATGGCGCAGGAGAAAGACACGAGGGCGTTTGCGTACACGTTCGCGCTTTGCGGAATAAACCCGACCGCAAATAAAACCGCCGTTTCCGCGAAAAGCACCGTCTGTTTCCAGAAAAGGAATTTTCCCTTTTCCGAAACGAAAAACAACACCTTCGCCAGAATAACCCCGAGAGCGAACGAAAAAACGGGGATCAGGTATTTCAGTACACCCTGCATATTTCCTTCCGCGAGATTCACGCTTAAAAAAACGATATTCCCCGTCTGCGCGTTTGCAAACACGCCGTCGCGACAAAAATAAGAATAGGCGTCCTGCAACCCGCCCGACAGGATAATCAACACAAGCATCGGGAAGGATTGCGAAATTTCGTTTTTGGTTCTTTTCATAAAAACATCCTTGACTTATTGCACGTGATCTATTATAATATTTTTGACAGTCATCTGTAAAATGTATATTTGCAATACTTGCAATATCAATTTGATATAACAAAAACGCGGGCAACGCCCGAAATCTTCAAATTTCAAAGCAGCCGGTTGGTAATTTACCTTATGAATATTAACTTCGAAAACTATAAGATTTTTTATTTCGTTGCAAAATACGGAAACATCACCGCAGCGGCGGAAGCGCTTTTTTCCGAACAGCCGAACGTCACGCGAGCGATCAAAAATCTGGAAAGAGATCTCGGCTGCGTACTGTTTACCCGTTCCAACAAAGGGGTAACGCTCACTCCGGAAGGAGAAAAACTCTATCGAAGGGTATCTATCGCCTACGAGCAGATCGCCGCCGCCGAAGAAGAACTCGAATTATATAAGGGGCTGGACGAAGGGATCGTACGAATCGGCGTTTCGGAAACCGCCCTGCACGAGGTTCTTCTCTCCGCCCTCGTAAAATACCACGCCCTTTACCCGAAAATACGATTCAGCCTGACCACCCTGACAAACAATCAGGCGATCGCCGCCGTGAGAAATCAGGCGGTCGATTTCGCGCTGATCGCCACCCCTTTCGACATCGATAAACCATTGAAAGCCGTAACGATCAGAAGTTTTCAGGACATCGTTGTATGCGGCGCGAGGTATAAATATCTTACGAGCGAAAAGGTGAGCCTGAAAGAACTCACGAAACACTGCATCATAAGCCTTAACAAAACGACGAAAACGTATGAATATTACAGCGGGATCTTCCGCTCGCACGGGCTCTCTTTCGATCCGGATATCGAAGTATCCGCCTCAAACCAGATACTGCCCATCGTAAAAAGCAATCTCGGCATCGGTCTGATGCCGGAATCGTTCGCCGAACAGGATCTTGCTTCCGGCGACGTGTTCCGGCTGATTACGGAAGAGCCATTCCCCTCCCGTGAAGTATGCCTGATCAAGCGAACGGATTCTTCCCTCTCCGGCGCGGCAAAAGAGTTCGAAAAGATACTGAAAAACTGACCCCTGCCGGAACCGTAATCAGATATCCGCAATCGAAAAAGCCTTATTCCGAAGCTTGGTCGGAATAAGGCTTTTTATGCCAGATAAGAGTAATACGAACCTTCCCGGCATAGACAGACAAACGAAGATCGAAAAGATCAGTAATTTTCCTCGCGCACTTCGAAATATGCCTGAGGGTGCGCGCAAACGGGGCAGATCTCGGGCGCTTTCTCGCCTACCACGATATGCCCGCAGTTTCTGCATTCCCACACTTTTACTTCGCTTTTCTCAAAAACTTCCTGCATCTGCACGTTTTTAAGAAGGGCGCGGTAACGTTCTTCGTGCGCTTTTTCGATCGCTCCGACCATACGGAATTTCTTTGCCAATTCGGTAAACCCTTCCTCTTCGGCAGTCTTTGCGAAGTTTGCGTACATATCCGTCCACTCGTAGTTTTCGCCTTCTGCGGCGGCATTCAGGTTTTCAGCGGTATCTCCGATACCGTTAAGCTCCTTGAACCACATTTTCGCGTGTTCCTTTTCGTTATCCGCCGTTTTTAAGAAAATCGCGGCAATCTGCTCGAATCCGTCCTTCTTTGCTTTCGACGAAAAAAAGGTATACTTGTTTCTCGCCATCGATTCGCCCGCAAAAGCGGCCTTAAGATTCTTTTCCGTCTGTGTTCCTTCGTACTTGTTTGCCATATTCAATCTCCTTTTTATTCATGATATCCGTATTTGAGAAAATTATACTTCCCGCCCGGCATAGGCGCATAAAACCGACTTCTGTACGTCGGTCAGCGTCAGGTTGCCACCGAGCGCTTTTTCGGCAAGTTCCTTTGCGGAAACCGTGAAGTTTTTATCGTAGCGCGCGTAAACGTAACCGCTGCCGATATCGGCGTATTCCACCTTCAGATATCCCCTGGCAAGGAATTTCTTTCCGTAATTATATTCTTTTAAGTTGACGATCGACGCGCTTACCCTCTTATATTCGCCGCTGAACGCGTTTTTTGAGGAAGCGATATTCAGAACCGTTTCTCCTTCGGTAAGACAGTCCAGCGTAAAATCGTTTTTCGCAAGATATTGTTCCTGCGTGATGAGCGTGCCGGCGCTCGCATACGAGGAAACCGCAAGCCAATCACGGTTTAAAATCAACGTTTTAAACTGGATCCCGGAATCGGCAAGTCCGCTTCCGACCCTCAGATACGCCTCTCCCACCGTTTCCATTTCTGCGATCGCCACGCGGAAAATTTTGTTTTCGGTGATCGGAAAAGCCGTTTTCCCGGAATAGATCTTTTCCTTTTTCACGTCGATCCAACCGACGAAACACTCCTTTTCGCCGAGCGAAATTTCCGGGAAATCGATCGTTTCGTTTTCGCCGCACGTAACGGTGTGATCGGTCTCTCCGTCTTTCGTGAGGAAAGTGACCTCGAAAACGAAAACCGCCGTAAATTCTCTGTCCCAGGATAAAACAAGGGTATAGAAATTCACTTCCTCGCCGTTTTCGTCTGACCAATAAAGGAATTTCATGTCTCCCTTTTCCGGTTTCAGCGAGCCGGTATCGAGCTTATCGGAAGTCTCAACCGTCTGCGAAGAGATCACTTGCCCGTCCGAAACGAAATTCACCGTAAACAACACCTGATTCCATTTTGCGGTAAGGGTAACGCTTGTTTGCGGCTCAAACGAATCTTTTATTTCTTTTCCGTCCAGAAAGAATCCGAGGAACTCGTATTTCGCGCCCTCTTTATTCGGAGAGACTTGCGGAAGAGGGAATGATTCGCCTTTTATCGCCTTATGGGCTGATTTATCCGTCCACTCGCCGCCGGCAAGATCGAAGGCGATCGTGACACCGATTTTTGCTTGTATGGTCATATCGGCAGTTGCGCATATGGGAGAGCTCAACAACGTCTCCCCGCAATACCAACCCAGGAACGAATCGCCTTCTTTTAAAGAATCGGGCGCAAGTTCGCCGTAATCTTTCAGCTCGTAGGTTTCGCCTTCCGTAACGGGAAGGGTAAACAACGTTTTATTCCCGTCCGTATACGTCCAGGTGAATGTTTTCGGAGGGATCTTTTCCCACACGGCGGAAAACGTTACGTTTTCCGTAACCGCATACGAATCTCCCGCGTGATACGTCTGATCGCCGGCGATCCAGCCGATAAAACGATAGCCGTCTTTCACGGCGGAACACTCGGGAATCCTGATCGAAGTTCCGTCCTCTGCCGTTTGCGAAGAAAGCACTGTCGTCCCGTCATCGTCGTAAAAACTTACGGTGTATGTTTGTTTCTGAGTTTTCTCTCGTTTCAGAATACAAAACGAAATACAATTATCCCCTGTTACCGTATATTTTGTGGTGTTAAATCCCTTATATACACCGCCACTCGCATCAGCCCCATAAGAAAGATGGTTGTTTTGCAACTCAGTCTTATCAAACAACTGACCATCTGAAAACGATATATATCCATAATCATCGGTTCCGCTTTTCTGAATTTTTAGTTTTGTGAGATAACATTCCGGGAATGCTTTACTATTCAAAGTAAACCTGTTAACGTCATAATTTCTGTACAACCAAACCATATTCTCGGTAAAGTCAGCTGTTCCGTTATACTCCTTCGGCACGACATATTTTCCCTCTGCCTCGGCGGTCAAAACATAATGCTTATCGCCGTCCGTATGAGTAAAAACGATTTCGGTTTTGGTCTCTAAAGATTCAAAATCCGTTATTTCCTTATACACATACGAATCTTCGGCGCGAGTGCCGGACGAGAGCGGCAGAACCGCTACGCTTGCCGCAATAAAGATCGCAGACAGAACAAACAGCATGATCGATTTCTTCAGTTTCATAATTCCCCTCATTTGCAAAAGGCAACCTCGCCACAGAATCGTATTGTTCAGGCGGTTGCGTAAAACGTTCACGCAGGCGTAAAACCGGGTTCTGACGCGGTTTTACGCTTGCGTTTTTATTTCCTTTTGCCCCTCCGCTCTTTATTCTATCACAATTTTCCACACTTTTCAACAATTTTCCACAAATTTTTCCCCTTTTCTTCCGAAAAACATGAAGTTTTTTCTTGATCATTCCGTTTACAACTCGCTCGTCTTATGATATAATGAAGACGAAGGCGGCGTATCTTCGCCGATTAACCTTTGCAATATTTTTACGGAGGATAAAGCATGAAAATGATCACCGCGATCGTGAATCGCAAAGACTCTGATTCCGTATGCGACGCCTTGACGAAAGGCGGCTTTATATTTACCAAAATCGCCACTTCGGGCGGCTTTTTAAAAAAAGGTAACGTGACCCTGCTGATCGGCACGGACATCGACAGGGTAAACGATGCCGTCGATATCATCCGCGATAATTCCGCCAGACGAACGGAGAACGCCCCCTCTTTCCTTCGCATGAATGCGGAACAGAACAAAGTTCTCGTGGGCGGCGCGACGATCTTCGTGACCGACGTAGAGTATTTCGAAAAGATGTAGTATGCAAACGCTGAAAAAATATCTCTCCCTGTTCGCGGTAATGCTGAAAATCGGGCTGTTTGCCTTCGGCGGAGGATATGCCGTGATCGCCCTGATCGAAGGCGAACTCGTAGAAAAAAAGAAGTGGCTCGGCAAAGAGGAATTTCTCGATATGGTTGCGATCGCCGAATCTACGCCCGGTCCCGTTGCCGTAAACGCGGCGACCTACGTCGGTTATAGGCAGGGGAAATTCCCCGGAAGTCTGCTCGCAACGATCGCGGTTTGTCTTCCCTCTTTTTTCATCATTTACGCGATCGCTCTCTTTTTCGAATCTTTCCTCTCCGTTCAATTGGTAAACTATGCTTTTCGCGGGATCCGCGTCGGCGTGGTCGTGATCCTGATCACCGCGGGGATCAGAATGCTGGCGGGACAGGAAAAAACTTTTTTTTCTTACTTTATTTTCCTTGCCGTCACGGCGAGCATGATCGTTTTATCTCTGTTTTCCCGTACTTTTTCTTCGATATGGTATATTCCCGCAACGGGTGCGCTCGGCGTGATCGTTTATGCCGTAAACGCCTTGAAAACCCGTAAAAAACGGGAAAAGGAGGAAAAAGAAGATGATACTCCTTGATCTTTTTCTCTCTTTCCTGGAAGTCGGCGCGTTTTCCTTCGGCGGGGGATACGGAATGGTCTCGCTGATCCGCGATCTCGTAACGGAGCGCGGCTGGCTTACGGCAAACGAATTTCTCGATTTCGTCGCGGTCGCCGAATCTACGCCGGGTCCGCTTGCCGTGAACATGGCAACGTTTGTCGGAGCGTCGCAGGCCGGTTTTTCGGGCGCGCTCGTCGCGACGATCGGCGTCGTACTGCCCTCGTTTCTCATTATTCTTCTGATCTCGGCACTGCTGAACAATCTGCTGAAATTCGCAGGAGTGCAGGCTTTTCTCCGCGGGGTTCGTCCCGCCGTAACGGGGCTGATCTGCGCGACTGCCGTCACCATGCTCCTCGAAGTGGTGTTCGGCGTGCAGGCGATCGGTAAACTCGCCCCGCAGGACGTTCGTCCGATCGCAATTTTCGCTCTGCTATCCTTGTTCGCTTTTGTATTCTTTTTATGGAAGAAGAAAACCCCTTCGCCGATCGCTATTATTCTTATTTCCGCCGCGCTCGGCATTGCCGTCTATTCCTTGACCTAAAGCAAATATCCGTCAATAACTCGTTTAACCGACAAAAAACCACCCCTTCAGGGGTGGTTTTCGTTATTTTTGTTCAGGCTAAGCCTATCGTTATCTTTCCTCGCGGAAATAGTTCAACCCGAGCGATGCGGGCGGCTGGGCGTTCTTGCTGTCGAACACGCTCGTGATGATCAGAACGATCACCGTTACGAGATAAGGCAGCATGGTAACAAACTGTGCCTGCACGGTCGAAAGACCGGGGAAAAGATTGACGGCAACGGTAAGTCCGCCGAAAAGAATGGATCCTATCACGCCGAAACCGGGGCGCCACAGGCAGAACACGACGAGAGCGATGGCAAGCCACCCGTAACTTTCGATGGTGGCGGTATTTACGAAACTTCCCTGCGTAACGTAGGTCATCAGGTAATAAAACCCGCCGAGCCCGGCGATGATACATCCGATCAGAATCGAGCCGTACTTATAAGCGGTCACGTTGATCCCTGCGGCGTCTGCCGTAGCGGGACTTTCGCCGACCGCGCGCACGTTCAGCCCGAGCCTCGTTCTCTTCAGAACGTATCCGAACACGAAAGCGATCGCAATGCCGAGATACACCAGGATCCCGTGAGACAGGAAAATCGAACCGAACCAGCCCGTTTTATCCGCTGCGGGAATGTATTTTGAAATAAGATCGTAAATCACGGCTTTATTTTCGGTGTTAACTTTGTTGGAAATAAAAAAGTCCGCAAATCCCGCGCCGAGCGTCGTGAGGGCAAGCCCCGTGATATTTTGATTACAGCGAAGGGTCACGGTAAAAAAGGCGTAGATCAGTCCTCCGAGCGCGGAAAACAGCGACGAACCGAGAATGGCAAGCAATACGACGATAACGTATTTCGCCTCCGCCGGAACGGCAAGGGAATTGACGTAAAGCGTAGTCGCCCAATATCCGCCCGCCATGCCGAGGCTCATGATACCGGGAATGCCGAGATTCAGATGCCCTGCTTTTTCCATTAAGATCTCGCCGAGACAACCGTAAAGAATGATCACGCCGAAGATGATCGCGTTTGTAAGCACCAACGTCATATCTGCCGATCCTCCTTGTGTTTTTTGTTTTTCACGATCACATACTGTGTGAAGAAAGTACAGGAGATCACGATGAGATACGTGATACCGAGCACGACGTTTGCAATCGCGTTGTTCGTAAACCCGTATTGCGTTTTTACGCCGAACTTCACGCCGAGAGAGGTGAAAGAAACAAGGAAACAGCTTAAAGCCATGAATAAGGGGTTAAAGTTGCCGAGCCACGTCGTCATGATCGCCGTAAAGCCCATATTTTTCGCCGCGTCCGTTCCGAAGGTGGAATTGGCAAGGAGCATTCCTACAAGCCCGCAGATCGCACCCGAGAAAACAAGAGTACGGACGGTTACTTTTTTCACGTTGATCCCGATATATTTCGCCGTGTTTCTGCTCTCGCCCACAACGGAGATCTCGTAGCCGTGTTTGCTGAACCTTAAGTATACCGTTACGATCGCGGTAAGAATGACGGCAACGATCAGCGGAATATACGGTTTATCGAGAAAACCGGCAAGTTTGCTGTAATTCGAAGGATCGAACGAAGTGCTCTGTTTGTTCCACATCGCGATAAATGCCAGAACGAGACTGTTTGCGATGTAATTCATCATCAACGTGAAAAGGGACTCGTTCGTATTGAACATCGCCTTGAAGATCGCGGGGATCACCGCCCAGACGATCCCTGCCAGAATGCTTGCCGCCATGGCGATGAAAAACAAACCGATAACCGGCAGAGAGTTGCGGAGATAATACATGCAGGCGTTCGCCGCAAGACAACCGATCAGAACCTGACCGTTTCCGCCGAGATTCCAGAATTTCATTTTGAAAGGCAACACGATCGCAAGCGATACCGCCAGCAATAAAGACGTTTCCTTGATTAAAGACCACACCTTGCGGGACGAACCGACAGCCCCGCGGAAAAGCGCGGGAAGAAAGGAGAACACGGAAGCCCGGCTGCTCTTGCTCGTGACCGTGCAGATGATCGCGCTGACGATATACGCAACGGCGATCGCCGCCGCATAGATCAGTACGATCTGCCATTTTTTCATAGAGTTTCTCTTCGCAATGTGAAAGAGGGGTTCGCGCACGGAATTGCTCTCCCGCGTAACCGTTTGCTTAGCCATTCGTTACCTCCTCTTTTTCGCTTTCTTTTTTCTTGTTTGCCGTCATCAGCTTTCCGATCTCCCGTTTTTCGGCGGTTCTGCCGTTCACGATACCGGAAACGCGCCCGCCGCACATCACGAGGATGCGGTCGCACAGGTCGATCAGTACGTCGAGATCTTCTCCGACGAAAATCACGGCAACGCCGTTTTCTTTCTGTTTGTTCAGAAGGTTATAGATCGTGTAGGAAGAATTGATATCGAGCCCTCTGACGGGATAAGCCGCCATCAGTACCTTCGGCGCGGCGGCGATCTCTCTGCCGACAAGCACTTTCTGCACGTTTCCGCCCGAAAGTTTACGCACCGCCGTGTGAGAAGAAGGCGTTACGACTTCCAGATCCTTGATGATCTCGTCCGCTAAGTTTTCCGGGCTTTTACGGTCGAGAAACGCCGTTTTTCCCTTCAGATAGCTCCTGAGCATCATGTTGTCCACGATATCCATATTGCCGACAAGCCCCATGCCGAGCCTGTCTTCGGGAACGAAGGAAAGGCGGACGCCGAGCTCCCGGATCTGCATGGGCGTTTTATCGCGAAGATTCACAGTCTCTCCGCTTGCCGGATCGATATACGAAACGTCTCCGCTCTCGATCCTCTGAAGCCCCGCAACGGCTTCGAGCAACTCTTTCTGACCGCTTCCGGCGATCCCCGCAATACCGAGGATCTCTCCCGAACGCGCCTCGAAAGAAACATCGTCCAGAACTTTTACCCCGTCGACCGATCCGACGGTGAGATTTTTAACGACCAGTCTGTCCGTCGGATCGACGGGTTCGCTGCGTTCGATGTTGAGCTCTACTTTTTTTCCGACCATCATCTCGGTAAGCTCGTCTTCCGTCGTTTCCGCCGTATTCACCGTAGCGATGTGTTCCCCTTTGCGAAGGATCGCCACGCGGTCGGAGATCGCCATCACCTCGTTCAGCTTATGCGTGATGATAAGTATGGATTTCCCGCCTTCTTTCATCACTTTCAGAACGCTGAAAAGACGCTCGATCTCCTGCGGAGTAAGAACGGCGGTCGGCTCGTCGAGGATCAGAATATCCGCGCCGCGGTAAAGCACCTTGATGATCTCGACCGTCTGTTTTTCGGAAACGGACATATCGTAGATCTTCTTGTCCGGATCGATCGTAAACCCGTACTGATAGGCGATCTCGAGAACGCGCTTGCTGATATTTCTGATGCTGTATTTTTCGCTGTTGTTGCCGAGCACGACGTTCTGCGCGGCGGAAAACACGTCCACGAGTTTGAAATGCTGATGGATCATTCCGATTTTATAACGAAAAGCGTCTTTCGGGGAACGGATCGAAACTTCTTCTCCGTTCACGAAGATCTGCCCTTCGTCCGGATAATAGATCCCGGCGATCATATTCATGAGCGTTGTTTTGCCGCTTCCGTTTTCTCCGAGAACGGCAAGGATCTCGCCCTTTTTCACGTCGAGATTCACGTTGTTGTTCGCAACCACGCTTCCGAATTTTTTCGTTATGTTTTTCAGTTCGATTGCAAAATTGGATTCCAAACGACTTACTCCTTTTCTTCTGTTGTCGGGCAACTGCTATCAAACGTTAGCCGGGCGATTGTATCTGAACTCGCCTGTGGCTAAGCGGAAAAAAGCGAAAGAGACGATCTTTCGCTATGAAAAAGCACAAAGGCGGAGTCTTAAGGACTCCGCCCCGAAATGCTTTATGAAACTTACAGAACGGTGATACCGTCGATGATCGCGTCGAAAGCGGGAGCCGAACGCTTGCTGCTTTCGTTCACATAGTAGTAATCGTTACCTTCCGCATCTTTCGCCTTAGCGATGATCTCGGTTTCGTGCGAATACGTACCGTCGTCGTCGATATCCGCCATGAAGGAAGTAAGGCTCGCGCCCTTCACCGTGAACTTTCTGCAGTCGAACACTTTCAGAGATCCGTCGGCAAGTTTGGCGGCAACTTCGTCGAGTTTCGCCTGCGTGCCTGCCGCAGCGGCTTTGCCGACCGCGCTGAGTTCCACGGAACCGGTTTCGATCGTACCCGTCCAGTCGGCGGGAAGAGCTGCGCCGCCCGTCACGCTGTCGATCATGAGTTCGAAATAAGGCTGCCAGTTGATTCTGGAAGAGATAACGAAAGTGCTGAGTTCGTTTCCGCCGTTATAGGAAACGTTGGGAACGCCCGCTTTGTCGCAGGCATTGGGAGCGCCCATGGAGTCTGCGTGCTGAGAGATCAGCTTGCAACCCGCGTTGATAAGAGCGGTAGCGACCGTTCCTTCTTTCGCTTCGTCGTACCAGCTGCTGGTGTACGAAACCTTCATCGTAGCGTTGGGAACGACCGATCTTACGCCGAGGAACCAGGAAGTATAACCGGAGATAACTTCGGCATACGGCCAGGCGGCAACATATCCGACAACAGCGTTTTCGTTGGCAACTTCGCCGTTTTCGCCGCCGTAAAGTTCAACGAGTTTGAGACCCGCGGCAACGCCGGCAAGATATCTGCCTTCGTAAATGGAAGCGAAAGCGTTATGATAGTTGGAAAGTTTTTCGGTATGAGCTTTCGTGCCGGTAGCGTGACCGAACTGAACGTTCGGATTCGCTTTAGCGGCTTTGATCATGTTTGCTTCGTGACCGAAAGAATCCGCAAATACGGCTTTGAATCCTTCTTCCACAAAACCGACGGCTGCTTCGTAGCACTCTTCGCCTTCTTCGGGAACGTTGGACTGGATCTTGTACTGACCTTCTTTCAGTCCTTTCGCTTTGCAGGCGGCTTTGAACGCGTCGATAAAGTTTTTGTCATACGTGGAAGATTCACCGTGAAGGGTGATCAACGCGATGACGGGATCCGACGACGTTGCGTTATTACAGGAAGGAAGTACGGCAAGCGTACCGCAGGCAAGAACGAACGAAATGAAAAGAGTTAAGATTTTTTTCATTTACTTTCTCCTTTTTCGCTTTCGCGATTTTTTATTATATGTAAAAAACTTTACATCCGTAATGAAAAACGATTTTACGCGGCGACTCCGCGACCTTTCGTTTTAATTTTCGTCTCCGCTTAATTTTTGTCTCCGCGGAACGTGACGGAAGAATCCGTCATCTCGTCGATGATCGCAAGCGATTCCACGCGGACGCCTTTCGCGCGCAGTCTGTCTCCCGCGCCCTGAAAGCCCTTTTCGATGGCGATCGCGCAACCGATCACTTCGCCGCCGGCTTGTCCCACGATATCGATAAGCCCCTCCAGCGCCTTGCCGTTCGCAAGGAAATCGTCCACGATCAGAACTTTATCTTCTTTTCCGAGGAAATCTTTGCTCACCGTAACGTTATACGTTCTGTGGTGGGTAAAACTTTCGATCGGCGTCTGATACAATTCGCTTTGCAGATTGGAGCTTTCTCCTTTTTTCGCGAACAGAACGGGAACTTTCATCTGCTGTCCCGCAAAAACGGCGATCGCGATACCGGAAGATTCCACCGTAAGGATCTTATTGACGCCGCTGCCCTCATAAAGCCGGGCGATCTCTTTGCCCATTTCTTCGAGAAGGGGAATATCGAGCATGTGATTCAAAAAACCGCTCACTTTCACGATATTGCCGGGGAAAATTTTGCCTTCTTTTCTGATCTTGTCTTCCAGTAATTTCATGCGTCCTCTCCCGCGCCGGCGAAAAATACTTCCTTTCCGCCTGTCGGAATCCTTTTTCCGACAAAATCCGCGCTCTTTTGAAAATGAAAAAAACAGGCGCTATATACCTGTTTGCCAATAAAGACGTTCTTCGCGGCGGAACGAAAAAATATCCCGCAAGCGAAATCATCTTATCTTACTTCCAATAGTCGCAACTTTTTCGGCGTGCGGTAGAAACATTTGAGCCACATGTTCAAATCTATATCGGCAAAGAGTTCTGATTCAATTGTGATTCAAGTATAACTTCTTCACACTTTTTTGTCAAACGTTTTTCATTCGTTTCGGAAAGTTTTTATTTTTTCACGTTCGCCGTCCGTTTCCTCTCGGGGAAAAGTTGACTTTCCCGCCGCTTTCTGCTACAATAATGCGGAATCGGATCATGCGGGAGGGATTATGATAGCCGTTATCGCCGAAAAACCGAGCCTTGCGAGAAACATCGTCGCGGGGATCGGGGAAATGCAGAAAAAAAACGGATATTTCGAAAACGGGGAATATATCGTCACATGGGCATTCGGGCATCTGTTCTCCCTTTGCGACGTCGAGGACTATTTTGTTCCCGAGGGCGCGCCCGCCCGGGAAAGGGAGGGGAAAAAGGAGAAAGTACGCTGGACGATGGACAATCTCCCCTGTTTCCCGGACAAATTCCGCTTTAAGCTGAAAGAAAAGGAAGACGGCGGAACGGACGAAGGCGTCCGCAAACAGTTCGATCTGATCTGTCGCCTTCTGAACCGGGACGACGTGACGGAGATCGTGAACGCGGGGGACTCCGACCGCGAGGGGGAGATCATCATACGCCTTTGCGTACAGAACGCCCTTCGCACCGAAAAACCCTTTTACCGTCTGTGGCTTCCCGATCAGACCCCGCAGACCATCCGCAAGGCGCTTGCGGAAATGAAACCGGAATCGGCATACGAAAACCTCGCCGACGAAGGCTTTTCCCGCACGTATATCGACTGGCTTTACGGGGTGAACCTCACCCGCTACGCCACGTTACGCTCGGGGACTTTGCTGAGAGTGGGAAGGGTGATCGTTCCCATCGTGAAAGCCATTTACGACCGCGACGCCGAAATCGAGAATTTCAAACCGGACGTTTACTATACTATGGTTTCGCGCGCGGAAACGAACGGAGAAGTCGTAGAGCTCGTCTCTTCGTACCGTTTCCCGAAAGAGGAAAAACGCAAGGCGGAAATCTGTTGCGAGCGCATGAACAAACTGGAAGCGATCGTGACGGACAAGAAGACGAAAAAAGAGATCCTTTCCGCAGGAAAACTGTATTCCCTTTCCAAATTGCAGAGTTTTCTCGGTAAGAAATACAAAATGCCGATGGAGAGAAGCCTCGCCGTATGCCAGAAGCTGTACGAAAACGGCTATCTTTCTTACCCGAGAACCAATTCCGAATACCTTGCGACCAATGAAAAGGACAAGGTGAAAAAGATCCTTTCCCTCGTTTCAAAGCTCGGATACCCCGTCGTGTTCAAGGACAAGAAAAATATCTTCGACGATTCCAAGATCGAATCGCACTCCGCCCTGACGCCGACCTATAAAATTCCGCAGAAGAACGACTTATCGGCGGACGAACTGACCGTGTATCAATCCGTTCTGCGCCGTTTCGTCGCCGTGTTCTGCTCGGAAGACTGTCTGACGGAAAAAACGGAAATGACGGTGAATTTGGGGGGCAAAGAAGACTATTCCTTAAAGGGAACGGTCGTGATCTCGCCCGGGTGGACGAAGTACGACGGATACGAACGGAAGGACAAGACCCTGCCGAACCTGAAAAAGGGAGACAAGGTGAACGTGGACTTTCACCCCGAGGAAAAACAGACGACCCCGCCGCGGCATTACACGATCGAAACGCTGAACAACTATCTGAAAAACCCTTTCAAGGACGAAAAAGCCCCCGACGACGGAAGCGACGAAGAGGAATACAAAGCCATTTTCAAAGGGCTCGAGCTCGGCACGGAAGCCACGCGCACCGGGATCATCGACAACGCGAAAAAAAGCGGCTATATCTCCCTTAACAAGGACGTTTACAAAATCGAACGCAACGGAAAATTCCTGATCGAGCAGATCTCGGACATGAATATTTCCATGGACAAATACAAGACGAGCCAGATGGGGCAAGCCCTGAAAAGCGTGTATCGCGGGGAGATCACCGTGGAAAAAAGCGTGGAAATGGCGAAACGGGAGATCGCCGAAATTTTTCGTTTCGACCCGGACGAGGGTTCGGGGTTTTACGGAGACGAAGTCGGCGTCTGCCCTTTCTGCGGGAAACCCGTCGTCCGCGGGAGATACTACTACGGCTGCTCCGGCTTCAAAGAAGGTTGCGAGTTTAAGATCAATCTGCGGATCCTCGGCACCACGATCCCGAAAAAAGAGATCGGAAAGGTCTTAAGCGGAGAAAAATCGGACGAGATGAATTTCATCGGAAAATCGGGAAAGCCTTTTTCCGCCCGACTCGACCTTGACGAAGAAAAGAAACTTCGCTTCAACTTCACCCCCCGCCGCGCCAACGGGCAAAGCAACTGAAAAGAACAAAAAAAACGGCTTATACGGGCACTTCCATTTCCTTGCCCGGCTCAAGCCGTTTTTATTTTTAACTTATTTCCGTTTTTCCTTTAGAAAAATACGTTTTCCGACCGCGGCAAAAAAGGAACGGACGCGGGCAAGAAAGCGGCGAAAGCGAAACGTTTTCCGTATGCGCGACACATAGCGGAGATACCGCTTATCGGTCACGAGCATGGTTTTTCTCTTCCGCAGGATCTCCGTCATCACACCGATCACGTTTTCCTCGGAAACAAATTCGGGGACGAAGGTATTGTCACCGAGCGTTTCATATCCTTCTTCCGTCACCTTCACGACGCGATGAAGCACAAGCCGATCGCCACGGCGATACAGCGCGACGTCGTTTTCTTTCAGTCGTTCTTTCTTCACCCTTACGAGAACGACGTCTCTTCCCGTTCTGAGCAACGGGCGCATACTGGTCCCGTGCGTCGCAGAAAGCACGAAACCTTCTTTTCGCAACGCGTTTTCCGTGTCCCCGGAAGAAATTTCCGTTCCGCCGTCTCCGCAGAAAACCCGTCTGCAGGTCGATAAACTCATAATTTTATTGGGGAAGGACAGCGCCGACCGAAGACATTTCTCCAATCGTTTTTTTCACGTCGTCGGCGGCTTCCTCTTCCGACACGTCGTAAACGACGGAAAGTTTTTTCGCCACAAGTTCGGGGGAAAGTCCTTCGTTCAACCCTTCCCAGATGAACGCGGCGGTACGATTGAGCTTCAGCATCCCGTGAAAGTCCTTTGCGGCTTTTCCCGTGGCTACCGCATAATATGTTTTCTCTCCGTTTTCCGAAACAATTTCACGCACGATAAAATCACGATTGATCCTCATATACTCTCCTTTGCGATTTCCGTTATAGTTCCGTCCTTCAGACGGTATTCTCTGTCGGAATACCGCAAGGCGGTTTCCCGATGGCTGATCATGATACACGTTTTCCCCGGAAGAGACGTGACGGCGCGCAACACTTTCTCTTCCGTTTCGGGATCGAGCGCAGACGTTGCCTCGTCGAGCATCAGAACGGGTCGACGGGACAATAGGGCGCGCATCAGCGCAAGCCTCTGGCACTGCCCTTCCGAAAGATTCGCTCCGCCCTCTCCGATTTCCGAATCGATCCCGCGGGGCAGATCGAAAATAAATTCCGCCGAACAGATCCCGATCGCCTCCGCGATCTCTTCATCCGTAACGTCGCGCCCGAAACAGGTCACGTTAGCGCGGATCGTTCCCGCCGGAAGCCGCACAGTCTGCGGGACGAGGGCAAACAGCCCGTCCGTTTCCTTCGGCAGGTAAAAATTCCCGCCCTCGGAAATTCTCACTTCCCCCTTTCCCGGATCGGCAATCCCGATCAGAAGATCGAAAAGCGTACTTTTCCCTTCGCCGCTTCTGCCCGTAAAGCAGACCTTTTCGCCCCGCCTGATCCGAAAGGAAACACTCTTTAAAATCTCTTTCTTCCCGTAAGAAAACCCAACCCCGTCAAAAACGATCTCGTCGAAATCGTTCATACGGATCGGGCAGCAGGAAGAGCGTTCTCCGGCGCAAAGCTCTCTCAGGCGTTCCGTGCCGACCGCGCGGACTTTTTTCGCCGCGATCAGCCCCGCGACCGATCCGACGGGATCTCTCACGCCCGCAAGCAGAAGGATAACGGAAACGACCGTCCCTATCTCTTTTCCGACGGCGACAGCCGCCACGAAATACAGGATCGCAAACAGAAAGCCGAGGTTACCGCAAACAAACCAGAGCGCACGCATCGCCGCAAGACGTGCAGATTTCTTCACTTGCGCACGGTAACATTCTTCGAGAAGACAAGACGACCTCTCCTTCACGAGCTCTTCCGCCCGATAGGCTTTGACCGTACGGAATGCCCGAAAGGAATCGAGCATAAAACCGTAACTCGCGCCGTCTTTTTCCCGAACGATACGAGCGTAGCTTTTCAAGCGGTTGCGGAGAAGACAGACGGAAAGAACGGTAAAAGCCGAACCGATCAGAAATACGCCGGCAAATCTCGCGTCAAGCAGAAAAAGAAGAACGATCGTTCCGACCAGGCGAAAGACAGATCCCGCAACAGCCGGCAGCAACCGCACGGTATCGGAAGCGACCATGTCGACGTCCTTCGATAGCTTTTCCATGATATCTCCGCCCCGTTTTTCGCGGAAGGAAGAGGTATTTAAAGAAAACAATTCCGAGAACGCCGTTTTTCTCAGATCTCTCGCAAGCGCGGCTTTCGTCTTATCGGCGGAATAGCGATATACCGTCCCCGCGACGATCCTGACGACAAGAAGGATCACCGTCAGCAGGATGCAGAAAGTCGTTCTGCGAACGTATCCCGCTCCCGCCGCGTCTACCGCATAACGAACGCCGTAAACAAAACAAAGAGACAGACCAGAAACGCACAGCGACAAAAACACGAGAAATCCGATCTTTCTCCCGTATGCCGAAATACATTTAGCAAGCCTGTCTTCCTTACGATCCATTTTTTATCATTCCCCCGAAAGACGTTTCCGCCGCGGAAACGTTCGCGTTACACTCCAGAAGATAAAAAGAAGTTTTCTTCCGCAACAAGTCGAACAACAAAAACAAATTCTCGGTCTGAACGCTGTTTTCCGGCGCAGGCACGTTTTCCGCAAGCAACGGGATCGCCTCCGAAGGATCCGCGATCTTCACGATCCTGTTTTCTTTTCCTCTCCGCAAAAAACAGACGGCGCGCAAAGGCATCGAGACGTTTTCTCCGAGCCCCGATTTCCCCTTCCACGGAGAACCGTAAACATAAAAAAGATCTTCCGGTCTCCGCAAGCGGACAAAGGGCTTATCGTCGTTGACGTAAACAAGTTCGTCTCCGAGCAATTCCTTCAGAAGTCTTGCGTGCGTCGATTTACCCGTTCCGCTCTTTGCGGCGAAAGCGTATGCCCCGCCCCGATAACCGACGCACGAAGCATGAAGAAGAAAACCTTCGTACGACGAACACAAATTTGCGGCGATCTTTCGCAGGATGCACGCCCTTTCTATTTGCCCGAAGGAAACGTTCCCGGCTACGGCGCGTTCGCCGATTCTGTCGTTTTCCGTAACGCGAACTGCAAAATCGGCGGTAAGATCCTTGTTTTTTCGCTATATAATCCGACAAAAACGCCCGCGTGCTTTCCGCACGATATTCGATATCGATCGCAAGATCTGCCATTTCGTAAATGCCGTTCATGATTTTTATTCCGTTATTCCGATCGATTTCGATACGATCTTCTTGTTTTCGCCCGCTTTGCGATGCCGGACAAGAGTAATACGAACCTTGCCGGAACGCGGAAAACAAAGCGCTGCCGGCTTGCCTGCCGTAAATTTTATGCCGCCGCTTTCGGCGAAACGTTTCTTCCCTTTTTCCTGAACGAGGCGGCGCGGATCCTGCCGATCACGAAATACAAAAAAGCGGAACAAAGGATCCCCGCGACGCTTCCGATCGTATCCATGCCGATATCGAACCATTCCGCCGCCCTGCCGTCTACGAACGTCTGATGCCATTCGTCCGACAGCGCGTACAGAAAACAAAACAGAAGCGACGCCGCGCACGCGATCAGCCGCCCTTCCTTCCCCGTGCGACAGAAAGTCACTCCGAAACCGAACACGAAGAACGCAAGCATCGCAAACTCGCACCCGTGCGCGATCTCCCGAAGAGGAGCTTCGATCTTTTTTACCTCTGTTTTCTGCTCTTCGGGCGGAAGCTCCTTAAAACCGGGTACCACCGTTTCCGCCACGATCTTCGAAACGTTTTCCGACCTGCCGGAAGATTTTTCCGCATTCTGTCCGGAATTGTAAAATACGAACGCCATCGAGAAAACCGCCCCGATCAGCATGACCCACCGATAAATTTTCAGAAACATCTCCTTAACTCCGTTTTTACTTACGATCGAGTTCGTCAAGCGTTTTTTCGAAAGACGGCAGAATGTTCTCGCGGAAAAACACGCAGGACTTCTCCTTCATACCGTCGATATCCGCCCGGATCGACTCTTTCGCTTTCACAAACTCCCGATTGCCGCTCTTTACCTCTTCCACGCACTTGATATAAGCGGAAAAACGGTCGGCGCACTTCATCAGTTTATATTCTATGCTCGATTCGTCGGGAAAAACAAATCCCGCATACGTTTCTTTGAGCTTTTCCGGAACTTTTTCCACAAGTTTTTTGCAGGAAAGTTTTTCTAAATCTTTATACGCCGAACGGATATGTTCGTTAAAATATTTGATCGGCGTAGGCAGATCGCCCGTCACCACCTCGCTTGCCTCATGATAAAGCGCATAACAAAGGGTTTTATAAGGGTCGACCTCACCGCCGAATTCCGCGTTTTCGATCAGCGCGAGCGCGTGCGCGATCTCCGCGACTTCCCAGCTGTGTTCCATGATGTTCTCGTCTACCGTGGAATGCATCAGCGCCCATCTGCGGATATATTTCATTCTGCCCATATAGGCGTAAAAATCATAATCCATTACACAACCTCATAAAAAAGCCCGCGATCCTATCGCGGGCTGCAATTTCCGGAAACGTATCGCCTTTTATTTTGCGACGATCTGATTATCGACGACCGTAAAATGCGTGTTGCCCGCATCGACGGATACGGAAGTAAACGTACAACCGGTAAACGCACTTTCTCCGAGAACGGTCAAGGACGCGGGGATTTTCACCGTTTTTAAGGAAGAGCAACCGTAAAAAGCATATTTCCCGATCGTTTCCACATTCGCGGGGGTAAACTTATAAACCGCCGTTTTCGCAAAGGCAAACTGACCGATCGAGGTAAGCCCCGCATTAAAAGTGTAATCGCTCAGCTTTTCGCAGTTCTGGAAGGCAAACGCGCCAACTTCCTGCAAAGACGAGCCTAAAACTTCCACCTTTTTCAGGTCGGTCGCTCCCTTGAAAGCAGCCGTGCCGATTTTCTTATAGCTGCCGGGCACCGTGAGGTTTTTCAAAACCGTTACGGCAGAGAACCCTTCGTCGCCGATCGCGGTAACGGGCTTCCCTTCGTACACGGTGGGAAGATTTACCGTTTCGGGAAGGACCATATCCGCCTTGGCGGAAATCTCGTATTCTTCGCCGACAAGCGTAAATTCAAAATATTCGGACGAAGTTACGGTGTCCTCATAATCTTTATGCCGAAGCCCCACGTCGCACGAAGTCAACGCGGCAACGGACATGCAAGCAACGGCTACGATAGTCGCAATCCATTTTCTTTTCATTGTTCTGCACCCCTGTATTTCCGTTTCGTCCGGTTTCCCTCCGCCGAAAAGCGAAGAAAGAAAACCTATGGAATCGCTCTGATAATCCCGCGAGAAGCCGATCCGGAGCGAATGTGCGGTCTGCGCCGCGCTCCGCGAGAAGCCGATCCGGAGCAAATTTGCGATCTGCACCGCTCTCCGAAAAAAGATAAAGCCCCTCCCGCCGGAAGTATTGCGAAGCCGCGATCTCTTGCGGGAAAAACTCCGACTCCTCATATTATAGTATAGAGGATTCCGTGTGATTTGTCAATACTTTTTCCGATTTTTTCGTATTTTAAGAAAAAATGAAAGGGGGATCAAAGCACTTTAGACAAAAATTCGCGCAGTCTCGGGTTCTTCGGGCGATCGAAAAATTCTTCGGGCGTATTCTCTTCGCCGATCACGCCGTCGTCGATAAAAATCACGCGGGAAGAGACCTCCCTTGCAAAACCCATTTCGTGCGTTACGATCACCATTGTCATTCCCTCGTCTGCAAGTTCACGGATCAGAGCGAGAACTTCTCCCACCATTTCGGGATCGAGAGCGGAAGTCGGCTCGTCGAAAAGCATGACCTGCGGATTCATCATCAGCGACCTTACGATCGCGATCCTCTGTTTCTGTCCGCCCGAAAGAAGAGAAGGATAACTGTCCTTTTTCTCTTCAAGCCCGATTCTTTTCAGCAAGGAGATCGCCTTTGCTTCCGCTTCTTCCTTCGTCATCAGTTTCAGCTGAACGGGCGCGAGCGTCAGATTCTTCATAACGGAAAGATTATTGAACAGGTTAAAATGCTGAAACACCATGCCCATCCTGGCACGGGCAACGTTCACGTCGATCGCATTTGCCTTATACGTCGCTTTCATAGCCGCGGCGTAATCCCTGCCCTCGTGCTTTTCGTGCAAAAGATCGTTCTTTTTGATCTCGTAAATCAACTCCGTTTTTGCCTTTTCGTCCGAAAGATCGAGTTTCCGTTCTTCGGCAAGCCTGCGGAAGGTGTTGCTCTTTTCGATAATGTCAAAATGAAGATAAGGATCCACGGGAGTGATCAGCTTGTTTTCGATCCATACTTCGCCGAAGGTAGGTTCTTCGAGAAGGTTCATACAACGGAGCAAAGTCGATTTCCCCGAACCGGAAGGTCCGAGGATGACAACCTTTTCTCCCTTTTTGATATCGCAGGAGACCCCTTTCAGCACCTTTACGCTGCCGAAATTTTTATACACGTTTTGTATGCGAATCATCGGCTCGTCGTCCGAAAACGCGACGGTCCCGCCGTCATATAACGGCTTATAATTTGGCTCGTTCACTTTTACCCAATCTCCTTTCGATTCCTTTCTGGATCTGCTGCAAAGCGATCACGATGACGAGATAGATCGCCGCAATGATAAAAAGCGGCATATAAAGCTTCGCATTCTGCGTCGTGATATATTTCTGGATCTTCATCAGGTCGACGATGCCGACATACCCGGAAACAGACGTTTCCTTCACAAGGGTGATAAACTCGTTGAACATGGTTGGCAAGGCATTTTTGATCGCCTGCGGCAAAATGATCTTACAGAAAGTTTTGAACCACGAAAGACCGAGACTTCTGCCCGCTTCCATCTGTCCGTAATCGACGGCATTGATGCCGCCGCGCAGGATCTCCGCCATATAAGCGCCGCTGTTGATTCCGAACACGAGCGACGCGACGGGAATACCCGCCGTATTCTTCAAGCCGAATACGGTAGCCGTTTTCGCAAACTTGAAAATGACGAAATATCCGATAAAGAGTTGCAACACGACGGGGGTCCCGCGAATTACCGTAACGTACAGATTCGCAAGTCCGTTCAGAAATGCGACAAAAGGATTTTTCTTTTTCGGCGCGATCCTGATCGCAGTCACTACGATGCCGATCAGAAGCCCGATCAGACAGGAAAGAAGAGCAATGATCAGCGTGTTACGCAGCCCTTCGAGATACATTTTATAACTTTGCGCATCGATAAAGCAATCATAGAAATCGCTTTTGAGCGTCTGAAAAAATTTACCCATATTTTAATTTACCGAGCCGTAAAAACGGCGTTGTTCCGGAGTAAGGCGAAAGAGTCGGCGTTATTTCGCCGGCTCTTCGGTGACGGTTTTCTTTTCGGAAAAGAAAACCCTATTGAAAAATCAGTCTTCGGGAGCGATCGCTTCGAACTGTGCAAGCCATTTATCGATCTGAGACTTGCCCTCGGCGTCTTTTACGAGAAGCTCTTTCAGCGCTTCGTTAACCTTCCCGATCAATTCGGTGTTGCCTTTCTTGGCAACGACACCGTAGGATTCTGCATCTACGCCTTCGATCGTGGCGCATTCCACGTCGTTGTTTTTGGCAACAAGCTGAGCGGCGACCTGAGAATCGACAACGAGATAAATACCGCCGTTACCGCCTTTCACTTCTTCCAGAGCGGAAAGGACTGTATCGTAATCCGCGCTGTCGCTCACTTTCCATTCGGTCTTTTTCTCGTTGGCGAGAAGATTGCTCGTGGAACCGGTCTGATAAACGATCTTCTTTCCTTCGAAATTGGATTTCGCAAATTCTCCGGTTTCCGTCATAGCGGGCTGGCTCGTTTTGAGATATACAACCGTCTGAACGGCACCGCCGTAGTAAAAGTCGGAATATTCGAGAACTTTCGCACGATCGGAAGTCCAGGAAATACCGGCGATCCCGAGGGCGTTGTCTTCATCGATACCGGCGACGATCGCGTCGAAGGACCCGTCGACGATCGTAAGCTTGTAGTTGTATTTGTTCGCGATGTACTTCGCGATTTCAACGTCTACGCCGATGATTTCCGTCGAGCCTTTTTCGGTAAACTCCCAAGGAGCGAAGCCCGCTTCGGTATAAACGACAAGCGTGTTTTCGGTAGTCGTTTCGTTGCAGGAAGTGAAGCCGAGCGACATGCCGAACGTCATGACAGCCGCAAGAAGAAATGTGAGAAGTTTTTTCATTGTTTGTTACCTCTTTCAAATTTGATTATGGCGTTATTCTACCACTTTCTTCTTCCGTTGTCAAACGATTTATGCATAAAAATTAAAAATTTTTCATTTTTTCTTGTTTTTATGCATTGTTTATGCAATTTAAATTAGTTTATGCATTTCAGCGTCCCGCAAGGGGCGTTTTTTCGCAGATCGTGTCGGTTTACGGGGGAAACAAAGCGGCTCACGCGTCGTTTTCTTTCGGAAAGATCCGTTCGGCAAGGCGGTAAACTTCCGATTTTACGATCCCGCGCTCTTTCGCGACCTGTTTCACCGCTTCCGTTTTTCTCATTCCGCGGGAAACGAGAAGCTTCAGTTCCTCCTCTGTCGTAAGCCCGCCGAAATCGTTCTCGCTCTTGCCCCCTTCGACGATCAGAACGTATTCTCCCCTCGGATTCTCTTCTTTGCTGCCCTCCGAAAGAAGAAAGGTTTCCGTTTTTTCGTGAAGTTTCGTGATCTCCTTTACGGCACAGCAGCGGCGATCGCCTAAACCTTTATATAAAGAAGAAATCGTTTTGTGCAGATCGTGAGGGGCGCAATAAAATATAAGGGTCATATCAAGCCCCTTGTATTTGCGGAAGAGCTCGTCTTTTTCTGCGGTCTTTTCCGGCAAAAATCCGATAAAAGCAAAACGGGAGCAATCCATCCCCGAAAGAAGCAACGCGGGCACAAACGCCGTGGCGCCGGGAATTACCGTGTATTCCAACCCCTTTTCCTTAAGCAGGGCGGTGAGAACGTTCCCGGGATCGGAGACGCACGGCGTGCCGGCGTCGGTGATCACGGCAACGTTTTTTCCCTGCGTGAGAAGGTCGGTCAGTTTTTCCGCTTCCGTCCGCTCGTTGAACTTATGATACGCAACGAGCGGTTTTCTGATCTCGTAGCGAGACAACAGTTTCAGAGACGTACGCGTGTCTTCGCACGCGATCACGTCCACAGAGCCGAGCACTTCGATCGCACGGAGAGAAATGTCTTTTAAATTCCCTACCGGGGTAGAAACAAAATACAGCACAAAAGCACCTCAGATACTTAATAATTAACAAATAATCGGCTTATAGACCGGTTTTTATACGGGAACGTTGTTTTTCAGGGGCGGAAGCACGCGGAACGAAGGACTTTTCCCCTTGCCTGCTTCGACGAGAAAAAGATAGGGTTCTTCCCGTTTGCCCGCCGTTACGAACCGAAGGCGGGACGGTTCGAGCCCGTGTGCGCGGAGAGAGCAGATCGCGTCGGCAAGGCGTTCCGTCCTCTGACACAGGCAGAAGCGACCGCCGAACTTTAAGAGCCGTGCGGCGCAGGCAACGATCTCGTCCAGCGTCACGGCGATCTCATGTCGGCACAGGGCGATATGATCTTCCGGATTCACGATCCCCGTATCCCCTTTTTTATACGGGGGATTGCAGAGGACGAGAGAAAACTTCCCGTTGAACGACGGATCGATCTCCTGCAGTTTTCCGCAGTGGCAGAACGCTCGCCCGCCGAGATCGTTATACACGATCGACTTTTCACACAAATCGGCAAGGCTTTCCTGCAATTCGAAAAAGTCGACGGTCTTCGTTTTTTCCTCGTTCAACGCAAAAAAATGAAACCCGACGATCCCGCTGCCCGCACAAAGATCGGCTACCGTTTCGCCCCGCCGCCCTTCCGCAAACCGGGACAGGAGGATCGCGTCGCTCGAAAAGCGATACAAGGTTTTGCTCTGTATCACCTTATACCCGCCGATCATCAGATCTTCCGCTATTTCGTTTTCGCCGAGTTCGATCATACCTCACCCCGATCGCCGGAGGATCCGACCGCCTGTCTCGCAGACGATCCGAACCTTTCCGGGCACGATATTATTCACGCGCTATCATTCACGCGATGATATTCAAAAGAAAAGCCTTCCTCCGCATCAATCGGGGGAAGGCTCGGTCAGAGACACTTTAAAGCAAACCGTATATTCACTATACGATCTCCTTGTTATTCAGCGTCTACAGGCGCTCCGACAGGGCAAGTTTCCGCACAGGAACCGCAACCGATGCACGTATCGGCATCGATAACGTACTGCGTTTCTCCCTGCGAAATAGCAGCCACCGGGCAGTTTTCAGCACAAGCTCCGCAAGAAATGCAAGCGTCCGTAATTTTGTAAGCCATTTCGTGATTACCTCCGTTTTAAAGTATCAACGTCAAACCACCTGCCGCCCGAAATTTGCAAAATTTAAGGTTCAAACCCCGTTTGGCTGTCGGACGAAAGACGGAGATCCGATGGGATCCCTTCTGTCCGGACGATACCGACAGTTCTCCTGATCGTTTTTATTATAACACAAGATTTCCGGTTTGTACAGAGATTCGTCCGCCTTTTTCGTGATTTTTCGAAAAATTCATCTCTATGCCGGACAAGATCCCGTTTTTTCGCCGTGTTTTTCCGAAAGAAGAACTCCTTACTTCTTCTCGATCAGCGATCTGCCCGTCATTTCGGAGGGGACGTCTTCGCCCATCATTTCGAGAAGGGTCGGCGCAAGGTCGGCTAAAATGCCGTCTTTGCGGAGAGTAACGTTTTTATACAGATCGCTCACAAGGATCACGGGCACGCGGTTCGTCGTATGCGCGGTAAACGGTTCACCGTCGTCCGCGATCATTTTATCCGCATTGCCGTGGTCTGCCGTCACGATGCAGCTGCCGCCCTTGGCGAGAACGGCGGACGTGATTTTGCCGATGCAGTTTTCCACCGTGCGCACCGCTTCGATCGCCGCCTTTTCCACTCCGGTATGACCGACCATGTCGCAGTTGGCGTAGTTTAAAACGATCACGTCGAATTTATCGGAAGCGATCTCTTCAAGAACCTTTTCGGTCACTTCGGGGGCGCTCATTTCCGGTTTCAGGTCGTAAGTAGCCACTTTAGGCGAAGGGATCAGATCGCGGAATTCGTTCTTTTCCGGCGCTTCCACGCCGCCGTTGAAGAAGAAGGTAACGTGGGCGTATTTTTCCGTTTCCGCGATACGAAGCTGAGTGTATCCGTTATCCGAAAGGTATTTGCCGAGCGTGTTGTGAAGTTCCTGTTTTTTGAACGCGATCGCCACGTGACGGAAAGTTTCGTCGTACTTGGTAAAACCGACGTAGCAAAGGTCGAGATATCCCGTTTTTCTCTCGAAACCGTCGAACGATTCTTCGGTGAACGCGCGGGAGATCTCCCTTGCTCTGTCCGGACGGAAGTTGAAGAAGATCACGGAATCTCCCTTTTCGATCAAAGCGACGGGTTTTCCGTTTTCCGTGACGTTTGCGGGAAGGATAAATTCGTCCGTCACGTCGTTTTTATAACTGTTTTCGATCGCCTCTTTTGCGGAAGAAGCCTGAACGCCGTTGCCGAGGGTGAGCATCTCATACGCTTTCACCACTCTTTCCCAACGGTTATCCCTGTCCATCGCATAATATCTGCCGCAGACGGACGCGATCTTGCCGACGCCGATCTCTTTCATTTTCTCCTCGAGTTCGGCAATAAATTCGATCCCGCTCGTAGGGGGAACGTCTCTTCCGTCGGTAAAGCAATGCACGTAAACCTCGGTAAGCCCCCTTCTTTTTGCCATTTCGAGAAGAGCATAGAGATGGGTGATGTGGCTGTGCACGCCGCCGGAGGATGCAAGCCCGTAAAGATGAAGCTTCTTTCCGTTGTTCTTCGCCCGATCCATTGCGCGGATCAGTTCTTCGTTTTCGAAGAAGTCGCCGTCTTCGATGGCTTTCGTGATACGGGTAAGATCCTGATACACGATCCTGCCGGCACCCATGTTGAGGTGTCCGACTTCGCTGTTACCCATCTGTCCGTCGGGAAGACCGACGGAAAGCCCGCTCGCGCCGAGCGTTGCCGAAGGATATTCCGCGGAAAGTTTTTCGATCACGCCCGCGTGCGCTTCGTATACGGCGTTTCCCTTATGCTCGGGATTCAACCCGTAACCGTCCATAATAAACAGACAAACCGGTCTCGTTTTCATTTTTTTCATATTGTCCGAACTCCTTTTTTCCCTATCATTATACCATTGAAAAGGGAAAATATCAAAGCGTTTTTGATCTCTTTTCCGAATTTTGCCGAAAAAGAACCCGCGAAAAACGATTTCCGCGGGTTTTTGCCGAATGAATTATTTGTCGTAGTTCACGATAAACGCGAAATCGTCCGCCTTTAAGGATGCGCCGCCGATCAGACCGCCGTCGATCTCCTCTTCCGCCATAAGCTCTTTGCAGTTCTTCACGTTCATCGAACCGCCGTAAAGGATCCTTGCCTTTTCCGCAATGGATCTGTGGAATTTCTTCGCGAGGATGTGACGGATATAACCGATGGTGTTGTTCGCGTCCGTAGCCGTAGCCGTTTTGCCCGTACCGATCGCCCAGACGGGTTCGTAAGCAATAACGATCTTGTCGAAATCCTTGCTCTTAAAGCCTTTCAGCCCTTCCGTTACCTGACGAAGAAGAACCTTTTCGGTCATGCCGCTTTCTCTCTCTTCTTCCGTTTCGCCCACGCAGACGATGGGTTTGAACTTCGCGTCGAGCGCAGCCTGCACTCTCTTGTTCACCGTTTCGTCCGTCTCGCCGAAATACTGTCTTCTTTCGCTGTGGCCGATGATAACGTATTCCACCTTAAGCTCTTTCAGCATATCTGCCGAAATTTCTCCGGTGAAAGCGCCGCTCTGCGCCCAGTGCACGTTTTCCGCGCCGATTTTAATGTTCGTTCCCTTAGCGGCTCTCTTCGCCGTCTGGAGATCGGTGTAAGGAACGCATACGACAACGTCGCAATTCGCGTCCTGCACCTTGGGAGCCATCGCGGAGATCAGTTCTTTGGTCTCCGCCATGGTCTTGTTCATTTTCCAGTTCCCTGCAATCAGTGGTTTTCTCATAATTTTGTCCTTTTCCTTTGAATTTTTCTTTTTGGGGATATGCCTGCCGCTTTTCGCGTCTGACGGCACGCAAGCGACCGTCCGCCGGACGACCGTTTTTTCTTTCCGGGATCAGTCTTTATCGTTAAGGCATTCGATGCCGGGAAGCTTCTTTCCTTCGAAAAGTTCGAGAGACGCGCCGCCGCCCGTGGAAATATGGGTCATCTTATCCGCATAGCCGAGCTGTGCGACCGCCGCCGCGGAATCGCCGCCGCCGATGATCGTGGTCGCGCCTTCGCAGTCTGCCATCGCCTTCGCGATCGCCATCGTGCCCGCCGCAAGCGTCGGGTTTTCGAACACGCCCATGGGTCCGTTCCAGATGATGGTCTTCACGCCTTTCAGAGCGTCGGCATAAAGAGCTCTCGTCTTCGGTCCGATATCGACCGATTCCATGTCGGGTGCAAAATCGCCCACGTCACGGATGAAGGTCTCTACGGGCGCGTCGATCGGATCGGGGAAGGTTTTGATCTGAACGCCGTCCACGGGAAGAAGGAGCTTCTTGCCCGCTTTCTTCGCCTTTTCCATCATTTCCTTGCAATAATCGATCTTCGTGTCGTCCACAAGAGAGAGACCGACTTCGTATCCCTGCGCTTTCAGGAAAGTGTAAGCCATGCCGCCGCCGATGATCAGCGTGTCGCATTTATCGAGAAGGTTGGAAATAACGTTCAGCTTGTCCGCAACCTTCGCGCCGCCGAGAATGGCGACGAACGGTCTGACGGGATGTTCGAGAGCGTCCGCCATTACCGTAAGTTCTTTTTCGATCAGGAAACCGCATACGGCGGTCTTCACGAAACCGTATTCGACGATCGCCGCCGTGGAAGCGTGCGAACGGTGAGCCGTTCCGAAAGCGTCGTTCACGTAGATATCGCAGAAGCTCGCGAGCTCTTTGCAGAATTTCTCGTCTCTTCCCTCTTCGCCGGCGTCGAAACGAAGGTTCTCGAGAAGTACGCACTCGCCGTCTTTCAGCGCCGCGACTTTCGCCTGAGCGTCTTTTCCGACGATATCCGTCGCAAACGCGACCTTACCGCCGAGAAGTTCGTTCAGTCTCTTCGCAACGGGAGCAAGCGTGAATTTCTTCAGATCGCCCGTCTTCGCCTTGTCGAGATAAGCCTGTTTTGCGGCGGCTCTCTCTTCTTCGGGCAGAGCCTCCACCGCTTTTTTCTCTTTTTTATTGAGACCGAATCCTTCCGTGAAAATATTGTGCGGCTTACCCATGTGCGAGCAAAGAATAACCTTTGCGCCGTGATTCATCAGATATTCGATCGTCGGCAATGCGCCGCGGATACGGTTTTCGTCCGTAATGACGCCGTCTTTCATGGGCACGTTGAAGTCGCATCTGACGAGGCATCTCTTGCCGGATACGTCCACGTCTCTGATAGTCTTCTTATTCATTCGATAATCTCCTTTGATTTTTCGCGGGAAAACTCTTTCAGGGAAATTATTTCCTTTTCTCCGGAAAAATATTCCCGGAGAAATGCCGGCGGATGTTCCGCCCCGCTTTTCCCGTCAAAAAACATTTATCTTTTCGGTTCTATTGTATACTTTCCTCGGCGAATTGTCAATTTTTTATCGTAAAAATTTGGAGAAATCTTCCGTTTTCGCCCCGTTTTCGTCTTTTCCGGGGATCAAGACCCGTTGCCGGAAGATTTTACGCCCCGATCGCGGCGTTTTTCTCCGTCGTGACGATTTCCGACCGATTTTCCCTCCCTCTTCCCCTCTTTTTTCTTTTTCGGATCCGAAATCGGTCAAAACAAGACGAAAAGGGCGAAAACCGCCGACAACACTTGACAATTCCGCGCCCGCTTATTATAATGGTTAAGTCTATAGGTCGTTGCAGACTGTTATTGATTCATCGAATATCACTTATTTATCAAAAACCGGAGGAAGAGACAGAAAAAAACAAATTCCGTCTCATCGCGCCCTCAGGGGGAAAAAATCATGAAAAGAAAAAGTAATAAAATATGGCGATTGGCGTTCCTCATCGTTGCGGACTCGCTTTCCGTCGTCATATCCATGCTGCTCGCGTATTTCACCACGGCGGACGACACGGCTTTCTCTGCCGAACTCGTCGCGGTAACGGGGGGAAACGTTCTCGTCACCGTCGCCTGCTTCGCCGCTATCGGGCTTTACTCGATCATCTTTTCGTCCGTCGGCGTTGTCGACGCGGTAAAACTCAGCTTTTCCGTCATCGCACTCGGTCTCGTGAATATCATTTTCGCCGCGGTCACGAACGGACGCTATTACGGCATCGGAACGGCTCTCGTATACAGCGCTTTTCTCTTTTACCTGACGGGCATTTCCCGCTTTTCCAAACGGATCGTAAGAATTTTCCTGAATCCCGGTCGTCGGAACGACAAAAACAAGAAACGCGTTATGATCGTAGGCGGCGGCGAAGCGGGGCTTGCCATTATCAGAGAGTTGCAGACTTCCGATAAAGTTGCCTATAAACCCGTATGCGTGATGGACGACAACTACGAAAAACTCGGAAAAACGATCTGTAACGTGAAGGTTGCCGGAACGACTTACGACATTAAAAAATACGCCGAGCTTTATCGGGTGGACGAGATCTTCATTACCATGCCTTCCGTAGACAAAAAAAGGCTGAGCAAGATCGTCGCCCGCTGTAAAGACGCAGGCAAACCGGTCAAAATCCTTCCGGGGATCTATCAGATCGCAAACGGTCAGTTTTCGGTGGAAAATCTCAGAAAAGTCGATGTCAGCGACCTTCTCGGCAGAGAACAGGTTTCCGTCAATCTCGACGAGATCATGGGCTACATCGAAAACAAAGTCGTTCTCGTGACGGGCGGCGGCGGATCGATCGGCAGCGAACTTTGCCGGCAGATCGCCACCCACAGACCGAAACAGCTTATCATTCTCGATATTTACGAAAACAACGCGTACGACATTCAGCAGGAACTTCTCCGCAACCACCCCGATCTCAATCTTCTTGTCCTGATCGCCAGCGTGAGAGACGCCGGCAAGATCGACGACGTGTTCCGCACCTACCGCCCGCAGATCGTTTTCCATGCGGCGGCGCACAAACACGTGCCTTTAATGGAAACCAGCCCGTGCGAAGCGGTGAAAAACAACGTGTTCGGCACGTTGCACGTCGCCCACTACGCCGACATATATCAGGTACAAACCTTCGTTCAGATCTCCACCGACAAAGCCGTTAACCCGACGAACATCATGGGGGCGACGAAAAGGATCTGCGAGATGATCGTTCAGACCATCGGCAAACACAGCGAACACACGAAATTCGTCGCCGTAAGATTCGGCAACGTACTCGGTTCCAACGGTTCCGTGATCCCCCTGTTCAAAAAACAAATCGAGGAAGGGGGGCCCGTTACCGTGACCCATAAAGACATCATCCGTTATTTCATGACCATTCCCGAAGCCGTTTCCCTCGTTCTGCAGGCGGGATGTTACGCAAAGGAAGGGCAGATCTTCGTTCTCGATATGGGCGAACCCGTCAGGATCTACGACCTTGCCGTCAACCTGATCAAACTTTCCGGGTATGAACCGGGCGTGAATATGGATATCGTATGTACCGGTCTTCGTCCCGGCGAAAAACTTTACGAAGAAAGGCTCATGGACGAAGAAGGGATGCAGAAAACCCCGAACGGACTTATTTCCGTAGCAAAACCCATTCCTCTGGACGAAATCTTCCTTTGGGAAAGTCTGAAAAAATTGTACGAAGAAGCGTATGCCGAGACGGATAAAATGAAAGAATTCGTCGCCGCCCTCGTTCCGACCTATCATATCGACCGCGAACACGAATCATAATTCTCCCCTCCGGGAGCCGGATAAAAAAACGAGCCTTTCACCGAAAGGCTCGTTTTTCTTTGACTCCGCGACAAATGCCGGAAGCAAGCATCAATATAAACCTCCGTAAACCGTGTTGGTTGTATGAGTATTATAGACAGAAATAACAAGAAGGACGACACGATTAAATAATTAAGCGAGACTTTCAAAAAAGCAAGCCTCACTGTATGCAAGCAACCGATACTATCAATACCCAATACGAAGTTGGTGCAACATTTCTTTGGTTTTGGTCTGCACTTCACTTGTCGTGGAAGAATTGAGTTTCAGTTCGCTTACACTTCTCTTAAATCCACCGCAAAAAATCAATTTGAACCATCTGCGCACTTCGAAAACAGGAAGAAGCCATCGTTTTCCTTCCAGTGACGGATAATGGAATTTCAGGACGTCATATGGTAACCAAATACGAGAGAAGGCATATCTGATCTTTCCGCCTTTTCGAATTTGCTGTACGGAAACACGATTCGCTGTCGTACCATATACACCGCCTTTCAGGAGATAGTCTTGCATTCGGCGAGTTATGTCAGTATGTTCGCCATTCCCGAACCACGCCTCAGACAGAGCCTCCGCTTGTTTGGCAAATACAAGCAAACCACCTTTAGCAAGAAGTGCATCACGCTCTTCTCTGTCGAAAGAAACACAGTGATTCAGAACCCAAATATCAATAAACGGACGGATTCCGCATCCCCCGTTTACAAAATGCTTTGCCATATGTGCAGTGTGATAGAAGAAAAACAGATCATCTCCGAAAATATATTCCGAAGTATCGGAAACGGGAGATGCATTTTCCCATGCACTCCTCAGAATATCTGCCGCAGAGCCGACTATTTTGTCTTCAATCAGACTGTAATGCAGCTCCAGATGAACACCGCTGTCAGAAAACATGCCGACATCGTGCGAGCCTTTTGAATCGGCTTTGTATCCCGCAGCAGAGGTAAGTGCCGAAACAGCACGCTCAAGGTCGCTTTCATGCACAAGCACATCAATATCACAGCTTGTCCTCATCCACGGTTCGGGGTAATATCGGCGCAGAACAGAACCCTTAAGCGGTATAAACGGGATCTTCTCTTCATTCAGGACTTTGCGCAGCCGCCCGAGCTCGTAGTTTATCTTCTCGTATCTGTAAACGGCAAGCATTATCTGCTTTTGAAATTTTGCCTTGATCTCACCGTCTTCGATGAGGTTGTTTTTGATCAGAGCATCACCGACAAGATGGGCAAGGTCATGGGATTTTGAGAGTTTGTACAGCTTTACAAATTCTTCATCTATGAGCTTATACTGCGATTTATCAATGTTTTTGCCGCAAACTTCATATGCTATCAGATCCATCATCGCGCGGATAAGCTCTTTCATGACAGTACTCCTTTTTGATTTAATCCCTGAAATACAGATCCCTCGTATAGACCTTATCAAGCACGTCTGCAATATCATCGTTATACCTGTTGGCGAGAATAACGTCGCTAATCTGCTTGAATTCGTCAAGATTCCGAATGACGCGACTGTTGAAAAAGCTATCCTCTTTCATGGTCGGCTCGTAAATTACGACCTCAATCCCCTTCGCCTTGATACGCTTCATAACGCCCTGGATTGAGGATTGGCGGAAGTTATCGCTTCCCGCTTTCATGGTAAGGCGATATACACCGACAATCTTCGGATTCTTTGCAATGATCTGATCCGCGATGAAATCCTTTCGCGTGGCGTTCGCCGCAACGATTGCCGAAATAATATTCTGCGGCACATCATTATAGTTTGCAAGCAGCTGCTTTGTATCCTTGGGAAGGCAATATCCGCCGTAGCCGAAGGACGGGTTATTATAGTGATTTCCGATTCTGGGATCAAGGCAGACGCCCTCGATGATCGACTTTGTATCAAGTCCTCTGACCTGTGCGTATGTATCAAGTTCGTTGAAATACGATACGCGGAGCGCAAGGTATGTATTCGCAAACAGCTTCACTGCCTCCGCTTCGGTCGGGTTCATGAAGCGGACCTCGATATCTTCCTTGATCGCCCCCTCTTTGAGAAGGTTGGCAAAAGTTTCGGCAGCCTTATGAAGTCTTGCATTTTTGACCGGGACACCGACAATGATGCGGCTCGGGTAAAGGTTATCGTACAGCGCATGTCCTTCGCGAAGGAATTCCGGGCTGAACAGAATGTTGTCGCAGCAATACTCTTCTTTTGCGCCATCGGTAAATCCTACGGGAACGGTAGACTTGACTATCATTACCGCATCCGGATTGACCGCAATGACCTGCTTTATTACGCTTTCGACCGAGCTTGTGTCAAAATAGTTCTTTGACGGGTCAAAGTTGGTTGGAGTTGAGATGATGACAAGCTCTGCGTCTCGGAAAGCGCTGTCGCCGTCGATGGTCGCTTCAAGGTCAAGGTCTTTATTTGCCAGGTATTCTTCAATTTCCTTATCGACGATCGGTGACTTCTTATTGTTGATCATCTCCACTTTCTCGGGGATGATATCGACCGCCTTTACCGTATTATGCTGTGCCAAAAGAATCGCCATGGAAAGACCGACATAGCCGGTTCCCGCTACTGCTATTTTCATATTCGTTTTTCTCCTGTCTTAATTTTGAAAATGGAATATGCTTTCTTGCTGTCCCTACGAGTGTTTCTCCATGGCAACTTGCATAAAAGCGAAAGGTAATCAAACCTGATAGAATTTCTTATACCACTCGGCAAAGCGGCGAAGACCTGTGCGAAGCGGCGTGTTCGGCTTAAAGCCCGTGTCGGCTTCAAGTGCCGAGGTATCGGCATAAGTGACCGGCACATCGCCCGCTTGCATGGGCACGAGCTTTTTATGCGCTTCAAAGTCATAATCAGCAGGAAGCACCTCCGCGCGGATCAGCTCTTCCTGTAAAATCGTCACGAAGTCAAGCAGATTTTCGGGATTGCTGTTGCCGATGTTATATATGCGGTAGGGCGGAAGCGGAAGTCCGTCATCGCCGTTCTTTTTCTCGGGCGCGCGCTCCATAACGCGCTTAATGCCTTCAACAATATCGTCCACATAGGTAAAATCACGCTTGCAGTTACCATAGTTGAATATCTGAATTGTCTCACCTTTAAGAAGTTTGTTTGTAAAGCCGAAGTATGCCATATCGGGCCGACCGGCAGGTCCGTAGACCGTAAAGAAGCGAAGACCCGTGGACGGAATGTTATACAGCTTGGAATAAGCGTGCGCAAGAAGTTCATTCGACTTTTTGGTTGCCGCGTAAAGCGAAACCGGGTTGTCTACCTTGTCGTCTGTCGAGTACGGCACCTTTTTATTCGAACCGTAAACCGAAGAAGAGGAAGCGTAAACGAGATGCTCCACCGGGTAATTACGGCAGGCTTCAAGAATGTTGTAAAAACCGATGAGATTGCTCTCAATATACACATCCGGATTTGTTATCGAATAACGCACGCCCGCCTGCGCCGCAAGATTCACGACGATTTCGGGGTTGGATCCCGTAAAGATTTTCTCAATGAGCGGCTTATCCGCGAGATTCCCTTTTATGAATGTCCATTTGCTTCCCTGCTTGGTCTCGGCAAGCTTTTCAATCTCGGCAAGACGGTATTCCTTGATGGAAACGTCGTAGTAGTCGTTCATGTTGTCAAGCCCGATGAGATTCACACCGCTTACGGTATTCAGAAGCTCCGTCACAAGGTTCGCACCGATAAATCCGGCTGCCCCTGTGACAAGAATTGTTTTGTTTTCAAGTTTTATATTCGGCGTCAGCATTTCGTTATCCCCTTATATACTTTTTTTTGCGTTCTCATAATTTTCAAAGATTCCGACAACACAACAACAGATCGGCGTTTCCGTTGCTTGATCGATGCTGTTACGGTTCGGTCTACTTTTTTGATATCCGCCGTTGAACTTTCTTTACAGCCTCCAAAACTTCTTTAATGTACAGAACCGCATTGACCGCAACAGTAGAAATCAATGCCGCACACCCGACTTTCACAGCCAAAACGACCCATGAAAGATAGTTGACCGATCTCATGGCAAAAAATGTTGAAAACAGATTTACTGCTCCGAACAGAAGGGCTACGCAAACAGCATCCGTGAAAATGTGCTTTACAAAATGCCTAATGGGACGACAGATAATATTTCGCGACAAATACCATGACAAATATATTGTCCGGTACGCCATTGCCGCAAGCGTACCTATCGCTACACCGATCAGACCAAAGTTAAATACGAGTACCACGGAAACAACAATATTGATAACCGCTTCAATTATTGCACTCCACTGCGTCTGCTTATAGTGACCGGCAGCAAGAATCATGATATTATACGGAAGACGCAGACAATATGCGGCTTGCGCAATCGTTATCAGGTACGCAAAAGATGGAACAATGTAGTTTGCATCCGAAATATCGGCTGTATAAACGCGCACAAACGGAACAATCAAAACCGCAGTGGCCGAAAAGACTAATGTAACTAAGGTATGTAAAAACCACTCAATATGAGAGAAAGAGCGGTTCAATTTGTCAGTTTCGTTTTTCGCAAGCATGTTACCCAACATCGCCTGCATCCCGTTTGTCATTGATACAACAATTTGCTTCACACCATTAACAACAAGGTGATACACCGCATATACAGATACATTTTCAAGTGTGGACAAAAACGTCAGAACGACTGTATCCGTATTGCCGAGCACAACAGCTGCAATGTGTTGAGCAAGCCCGTTCCATTTTTGTTTTATCGGTTCGCCCGTAAACCGGATTTTGTGATCGATCTTATACTTTCTTTTTGCGATAACAGAAAGAAGCACCGGCTGTGCAAGGAAGATAAGTGAAGTGACCAGTTTGACGACCTGAATTGACGCCCCGGCATTCATTAGCAAAATGCAACTTGTAGTATTCAGAATCAATGCTACAGAATGAATGCTGTACTGAATAAACCCAAGCTGATCCGCATTAAGAAGCAGACGATATGTCATGCCCAGATAGTACTGAGCAAAGCTACTGATAGATATGACAAATATAAGGATCAGCGTGGACAGATAATCGAATGAACTCAGCGTAATCAGCGGATAAAACACCATAAGAATTGCGGTGTAACCCAACAGAATATACGCAATTTTCTTAAAAAACCGATCTGCAGATACGACTATCTTACTTACTTCCTGCATATCGTTGCTAGCCAAAGGCTTATACAGTGCCGATTGCACTACGGCTCCGACACCGCATTCCGCAAGAGAAATGAACCCCAAAAACTGAGTTATGGACGACACCAAACCATTAACTGCCGATCCGTAAAAAGACAGAAAAAAGCGTGGAACTATAAAGCCACAGATAATCGTAATAACCTGATATATCAACGATGATGTCGAATTCATCATCAGTTTTGTTTTACGCGTCACTATCATTCTCCAGTAAAAACATGTGTCTTCGTGAATCTTTGTGCCACTTTCGAATATGCATAATTCAATCAAACTTAGCCGGAGGTAAATTCGTTGCCCACCGCACGCCACGTGGAGGCTTTGATCGTGTGCGGTAACCCGCCCATTCGGGTGGGCTTTGCATTTAGTTGTTTGTAACCATCTTACCATCTTCACCGAAGTAGTAAGTGCCTGCTGGGAGCAAACCGTTTGCATATTCTTCCGTAATTGTCTGATATCCGCTCTGTTTCAGCTTGCCACTGTAGCATACATAATAGTAGGCATCGTCAATTTTAATAAGACCGACATCCTGCTGAATCTTTCCGTCTACTTTGTATACGTAGCGATTGTTTGCTTCATCCCATACGATACCTGTAGTATGGTCTTTTTCAGCGGGAACAACCATTTTACAATTTTCGTCGAAGTAGTAAATGCCTACAAAGTTCAAACCGTTTGCGTATTCTTCCGTAATTGTCTGATACCCGCTCTGCTTCAACTTGCCGCTGTAGCATACATAATAGTAGGCATCGTCAATTTTAATAAGACCGACATCCTGCTGAATCTTTCCGTCTACTTTGTATACAAAGCGATTGTTTGCTTCATCCCATACAATACCTGTAGTATGGTCTTTTTCAGAAATGACCATCTTGCAATCTTCGCCAAAGTAATAAGTGCCGGCAGGCAATAATCCGTTGGTTTTGTTCGTGGAAATCGTATAGGTGATATTTTTAAGTAATTTTCCGCTGAATACGGCATAGTAATATCCGTCGTTAAATTTTATTAAGCCTTTATCTTTTATGATTACGCCGTCAGAGTTGATGTAGTATGTATCTTCATTACAGTCAGTTACAAGTCCCTCTTGCGTTAACTTTTCAATGAGGCTACCGTCACTGCCAAATTTAAATGCATATTTGTTGTAGGAAGCAGCATCTTGTAATACATGAATTCCTGTGGTAACATAACCATCAGCGGCAAAATTATATGTGATACCGTTGATTTCCACCAGCTTTATATAACCTGGATTAGTTGCTGCATAATAGGAAGGTCCATAGTAATATCTTTTTCCATTTGATGTCGTATGCCATGCGCCGTTAGTCATACCCGTCTCATCAAATTCAAAAGTTACTCCGCCTACAACATATTCTCCGGTTGCCGCAACTTTTGTATAACCTTTAAAGTAGTGCCATTGCTCTTCTATCTGCACCCAGCCGCCGGTGAGAGAACCAAGTTTCGAATAACACCATTTTCCTTCTATCTGAACAAGACCTGTATATTTGCCCTGATTCTTGCCGTCGTCGCCGAAGTTGTAGTAAACACCGTCGACTGCATAGATACCGGTCACTTTCTTGCCGTCTACATAGTAGTAATCGCCGTTCCAGCCGTCAGCTATTACAACACCGTCAACATAGGTCTTCCCGTCAGTCCATATACCGTTGAACAGAGCGTCACAGCCGGTGCACTTAAGCACGCCGTCAACAACCTCATAGCTATGTCCTGTTGCGGGAACGGTCGTGCCCCAGTCAACAACGGAGTTGCAGACTTTGCAGAACGTTCTGCCCGTGTAGCCTGCTTCCGTGCAGGTCGCTGCCTTGTCGGCAAGTGCTTCTGCGGTGTGAATATGTCCGCCATTCCAAGAGTTATAATATGCCTTTCCTTCGTCTGTGGAGATCATATCCTTCGCCATCTTGTACATCTCGGTGTCGACCTGAGGACCTTCACCGGAGAATGTATCGGTCGTACCGTCGATAAATGAAACGATACCGCGGTCGATTTCCATGCTGATGTCGATGGGCCAGAATTCCTTCATGCTCTTGAACTGAGCATAGGTATATGCAGATTGCCCTTTCTTTTTCCCGTTTGTATAGGTATAACCCATTTTGAGTTCCCATGTGCGGATAGGCAGAGAAGCAAGTACAGCTTCGCCGGTCTGTGTATTTTCACCGGTGCGCGTGATTGTGATCGTTGCGATGTTTTCATCGTCCTGAATGCTGTATTCAGCCGTGAATCCTGCGGCAACTTCCATATGGTCAAGTTCCCACTTGCTCATATTGTTGAGGTCGATATCAACAGTAACAGACTGAACCTTTTCGATATCCGTAGCAACGATATCGGCATACCATACAGAGCCGAGAAGGATCTTATCAAGCGTAGGATCATGCGCTACAACCTTGACTGTAGATTTGCCCGATTTTGCCTGAACATTGATCGTGCGGATCACAGAAGCATAGTTGCCCTGATTATCGCAGATTGAGAATTTAACATGGTGCATGCCGTCTGCAAGAGTTACATCGGAAAGTGACATAACACCGTCCTTATATGTGCAGGCGGTTTCAACGCCGTCGATATATGCCTTTGCAGTAGCGATATTCAGACCTGTGAAATTGTTCTTCTTAGTATTGTCGGCAACCTTGACACCGAAGCTGAGAACATTTTTGGAAACGGTCTGACCGTTCAGAACCGTTGCATCAGACATGCTACCTGTTGCATAGGTCACATCACCGAACACGGGTGCCTCGCGGTCGTCAACAGCATCGGAATAGTCAACGGTGATATCGTCAACATACATTACGTATCTGCCGTTATAAGACTTGTGCTCGTTGTAATAATAATTAAATTCTGCACCGTCACGGTCGGAAATGTAGAACTGAACGATGTATCCCTGATGGAGATACAGTCCCTTATATTCGCTGAGGTCAATGGAAAGATAGTGCCAACCGGGTTCCTCAAAAGTACTTACAACACCTGTTCCGGAATTTTTATCGTCCATCAGAGTATTTGTTATTAAACTTGTACCCTTTGAATAAGTACCATCTGCATTTATTGACGTGAGAGGAAATACAGTGTAGCGAATCCATGTGGATACATCTTCATCTGAAATGTATATCCACATACCAAGACGCGTTGCATCTCGGAATTCCATTTCGTCTCCCCAATAACGGATTGCTGTCATCATATAACCGGATTCAAGAGAGTTGCCGTAGTTGATATCGAGCGCCATGGCACCATTGCCGCTGTGGACCTTGCCGGTTTCCGCTGTTACGGGATATACCTTGCCTTCGGGATATACATAGTTAAAATTAGCATATTCCAAAGTAAAGTCACTTGTATTGCCGTCTTCAAAATCGAAGATGACCTCTGAGCCTTTTCCGAGTTTGATATTTGATGTTGCGACCACATCGGTTGTACCCAAAAACGTTGCAGTAATCGAACTTGCGGTAACGCTGCCGTTTCCGGCGGTGAATTCAAAACCGTCGATTGTACCGATACCATTGTTATCAAGGGTGAACTGAATATCATTTGCCTTGATTTTGACTTCGTTGAGTCCGTATGTGGCTGTCAGTGCCAGAGTAACGGTTTTACCGAAAGGAACTGTCATAACATTACTGTTAAACTCCAGTTTTTCGGGAACAACGGCATGAATCGTAACAGAGCCGACCTCTTTGCCGTTATACGTAGCTGTCAGAACAACGTCGCCGACAGCTGTAGCTGTCAAAACACCGTTTTCATATGTACCGTTTACGACATTGTAAGTAATATCCGCGGGAATTTCCGCAGCATGACCTGTGGAACTAACGCCCGAAACACTTACTTCAACGGGAGTTCCCGGAGTTGCATACTCGGTTTCGACGTCATAGGAAACATGGTCAAAGGTCTTGGAAGCTACTGCCGTGGAAACAACGATAAGACCGTTAGATATACTGCGTTCCGAACCGTCGGAGGGTTTGTTTACAATCTTAAATGAATCTTCGCCCTCGGGCTTGCTACCGTATGTCATGGAGCCGCCGCCGTCAAGGTGACCTGCCCATTTGCAGCCGAGGTCGAGCATGACTTGAGCCTGCTCCATAAGTGTCAGACCTGCGGATTCGGGCTCCTGGTTTCCGTCTGCGGAGAGAAGAATAACCTTATTATCCTCGGTGATACCGATTGTCTGACGGGGATATTTCTGTGTGTTGGTTTTATCTGCATCGGAAAGCACAATCTCGTTGTTATATACAAGCATTTTGTAGATTCCGAGTGCTTCCTGAATATTGCCCTTATCGGATTCATATTCACCGGCATTGCCTATCTTAACGGTGCCGTCTTTAAGCACCGCAAAATATGCGGATTTCTCACCACCTGTAACGTCGTTACCGTTCATGACAAATACACCGGATGGCTTACCTGTCGTCATGTTGTAGTAGGATGCATTGATACCTGCCACTACGGTGCCGTGGTAATACGGGTCACCCGCCGTTGCTTTCTTATCAAAAGCCGCTACCTGTTCGGTAAGCTTGGACATGCCGTATGCGGTATTGTCCATATTCTGATAAGAGGTGAAAAGTTTGACCGTATCGACCGACATATCAATCGTCGCGGCGAACATCTTTACCTGCTTGCCGTTTTTATCGTAAACAGTATAGATGTTCTGCGTAACTCCGCTTGCGAGTGTGGACTGTTTGTCCTGCACAAGCGAGAGCTGTGAGTTGGAAAATTTACCCTTTTCGGATTTTGCAAACGTTGCCATAGGCACAATACCCACAAACATCATTACGCAAATCACGAACACCAAAACCAGGGTTGAAATTTTGCCTTTTTTCATGTTTTTTCTCCTTATTTAATATTTATATATCGCCTGTCGGCGAGTATATGCTTTATTTGCTCGCCGGAAAAGGCGGAAGCTCGAGCCATGAGCCGAGGATATCATCCCACTCATCGGGAACAAATCTTTCAAAGCCCGATGCAGGGAAGAATGTCAGCTCACCAATATAAATTTGATTATCAGCTATAAAGAAATCCACCCTCAGGAATGGAATTCCTGATGATATTTTCCTAGCTAATTCTATCATTTCATTTAATTTTGGCGGCTTGCCGTGAAAAAACAGCGCATTCGGGACGCCGGGTCTCATTATATTAAGATGATTCCAGTCAATATCATAAAAATCTTCTGTTAATCCATGTGATGTGTATCTATCGCTACATACCAAAATCAATTTTGGTATGCCGTTAAAGCAATGAATTTTAATATCATCTACCGGTTTCCCGTTATTAATCAGCAAAGGCTCTGCAATTATGCGCGGCTTGACATTCTTATACGGCCACTCTCGTCTATAATAATAATAATTTCTACGCAAGGACTTTTGCAATTTGTGTCTTGACAATTTATAGTCGAAGTCATCTTTACTATTACAAATAATGACACTGCCGCTATCATGTGTTGTCTTGAGCACAAATTGATTTGGCATATTGTCAAAATCAATTGAACTGAAATCATCCCACAAACCAATGCAAGGTACCGAATACTGAGAGCCAAGTCGACTTGATATTATAGATTTCACTTCATATTTATCAACAAGATATGTATACTCTGGATTTCTGTCATACAATTTCAGCCATTGCAATTTTTCGTTAAAAGTTTTAGGATGCTTTAAATTAAAATCTTTGCCGAAACAACAATAGAACATTTTGCGCAAATACGTATCATCCGACATATGTCGGTATAGTCCTGCCCAATCGCATATTTTGATGAATAATTGCCGAAAGTTATGGCGTTTACACGTTAACTTCATATGTCGACCTTTTTGATTCCAATTGTTTTATTTCTAAAATGAAAATAAAAAAGTAAAAGAATGTTTCTTTGGAATAGCAACTTACTTTTCCCCAATCCAGAATTAAGAATAAAATCAGCAATATAATGCAAATATCTTTTCCATAATGTGAAGATTCTTTATTGATAATAAGATGCTTGAAAAAGAACACATATATAGAGTAATATAAGATAAAAGCCAAAATTCCGCCGCCGCAAAGCAGTTCTATATAATTATTATGCAAATATGCATCTTCACCAATAAAATTTCTGGAAATAATATGCGGTGACCCAAAGCCGATGCCGAAAATAGGACTGCTCAAAAATGTCCGCCAACCTATTAAAAGCATATTTTTTCTGATGCTTGTCGAACGGCCGCTTTCTTCTCCGGATAATGAATCAAAAAGATCTTTCATTCGAACATTTATTCCATCGAATATTGGTAGCTTCGCCAAAAAATAAAATGCAACTACTATGAACAATGGAAAAAGTATAATTCTCAACGTTTTTTCAATTGCAATCTTATTCTTTAGAATGGTCAGCCAATATACCATGATGAGACCGAGTATAAGCGCAACGAATGCTTTGCGACTCTGAGTGGCTAATATTAAAAACAATGATGGAGCAACAAAAAGAAATTCAAGAGAAAGTCTCTTTTTGTTAAGAATTTCATATATTTGAATAATTATCGCGATAGCGGCTATTTGCCCTATTGAGTTTACATTACTATACCCATTTTCAAGTCTGGTAGAAGAGAGCAATGACTGCCTTATGAAGTCGACACCGTAAAATAAAAAAGAATAAATAGAAACCAAATAGCCTGCCCATTTTATGGTTGCTAATGCTTCCGAAATTTTATCGCCATTTGAATAGTATATAATGAATGGTGTGAAGCAAATGCTGACCTCTATGTAAAATATTGCTTTATTTACGGCATCTTGATAATTTATAGACCATATTGCGGAAACTAAACTATATAGACATAACGCTAAAAGATACATGTGCCATTTTCCGATTGGTATAAAAATTTTGCCTTTATTTTCAATAATGAGCAGTAAAAAGACGACGGCTGATATGGTCACTAGCACATACCTTCCCCAAGAATACGATTCAAACAGGTAAAATGAAGAAAACAGAAATACCGTGCATAGATTTATAATCCATTTATTCAATTTTGATATACTTACCATAATATCAGCCTCTAAAAACTAATGAAACAAATGATTTTGCAATATCTTTTATATCATAGCCAGCTTCAGCGAATCGTACTTTAGAGTCATAATGCTCTTTATCGCATATAATGCATTCTTTTGCCCAGCTATCTGCACCGTAAGACAGGGGTAAATAAATTAAACGGTTAGTAATATTTGCTTGCCGTGTTATAGTGTCTGAAATAATACAGGCTAAGCCTGCAGCCTGGGCTTCAATGATGGTATTTGGCATTCCTTCATACAAAGATGGAAATATAAATAAATCAGCTCCGGATAAAATCTGTTGGATATCATCTCTGACACCTAAAAACAAAATCTTTGATTGTAGGTTAAGTTCAATCGCTTTCTTCCTAATTGCGTTTTCTAATTCTCCTGTGCCTATTAAAACAAGAATCGAATTGGCATCAAATTCATATATGTGTTTAAATATTTCAAGCAAAAACAAATGATTTTTCTGCTTTGAGAATCTACCGATGTGGCAATATACGGTATTGCTTTGAATTTCGAAATTTTCTCTAAATCTGTCTCTTTTTTCTTGATTGAATCTGTATTTTTCAAAATCAATCGCATTGTGCAGAATATATACTTCACCTTTCTGAACAGCTTTTTTTCCGAAAGTAAATTCTGCTGCCAAATCTGATGGAGCAATTTTCAAATTTACAATTAAATTGAAAATGGGGCGGCATAGGAAATTTGCGAATTTGTAAATAAGACTTTCATCGGCATATGAATTGCATGATCGAACCCCTAAAATTTTTGCACCACCTAATTTTGCTGCCAAAAGATCTATTGCCGAAATTGGAGTAGATCCAAGCTTGAGTACCGATGTATATTGCTCTTCTTTGACTACCTTTTTGATTTTGAGGAACGATGCAATAGGGTGCTTGGTTCGAAGAGGAACATAATATATTTTTCCGCCTGAACTGAGTATTTCTTTATCATAATAGCCTATATCACTGGCAATAAAATCGATTTGATATTTTGATTTGTCTAATGCACAATACAGCTTCATCATGAATGTTTCCGCACCGCCGGTATTTAATGAGTCAACAATACAAAGCAACCTATTCATACATCTCAACCCTTTCAACTATTTTGCGGATGTATTTTTCCGGAATATATTTTTGAAATGCAATTAAACAGTTGTAGCGAAATTTTATCATTTCCATACTATTTTGTTCCGCCCACTTCAAACAATCTACTAAGCTTTTAATCTTATCATTGGGATAAACTATACCAGAAACAAAGTTTTCAACAATTTCCTTGTTCGAATTCCAGTCGGAAGCAATTACCGGAACTCCAGATGCAAATGCATCTACAATAGTACCGGGAAACCCCTCTCCAAACCAATATGTCGGAAACAGTAGCGCATAATAGTTTTTAACGGTTGAAACGCTTTTCGAATATGGAACAACGCCACAATATTTTATGATGGGTGAAGAACGACTCAACTTTGAATAAAAATCTTTTTTATAATTTTCGTCAATCGATCCATAAATATCAAGAGAGTACACATCAAAGCCGTATTCACGATTTATTTGTTCGACTGCATCAATCGCCGCTTCAATACCTTTTTCCTTCATTACTCTTGAAAAAGTACATAATGGAAGAGGGTATTCAAACTTTTTAACGAGAGTATCTTCTGTGATGGGCGTAAGTTTTTTGAAATTCGGCAGTTCTTCCGCATTATTCACTCCCACTTTTGCCAATTCGCCGCACATTTGTAAAGTTTCAACCCAATTTACCTCGAAAGAATTCAGATAATTTTTATTGCGGATATTATTTAAAACATATTCTTGAGGATTTCCGCCAATTACATCGTGATATACGCGCGTTTTCAGCAACTTTGTGGCGTAAAAAAGAATTGGAAAATAGAATTTTGCGCCATTCTGTGAAACAAGGATAAAAATATCTTTGCACGAAAAGAGCATTCGTATAGTTTGAAGTAATAACTTTAAAGGATGTTTTGATTTATATTTTGTATTTGCAAAATAAAATTTCCAGTCAGTTGTCAACGACAATTCCTCATATAATGTTTTTGTTTTTATTGTTTGTCCGTCAAGGCTCTCTGAGATACAGCCTATTATACCGACTTTTCGCTTTTTCATCTTTTTATTATGCCTTTCAAAGTTCTGTAGAAACGATATAAATTATTTAATATCCGCATTTTGAGATCATCAGTCAATTTGTTCCCGGTTAATAAGAAATTATGATTGTTGCGATTAGTGTAGTACATGTGTTTATATTTCCACGAGAAGCATGAAGCAGGCAACTTGGCTGCTTGAAAGTTATCGGTAATACAAGATTTATTTTCTGATGGAATATATCTGATTTCGATACCATCTGCATATTTTCCGTTTTCGTATATTACTCCGTGACCGATATCGCAATAATGCGGTGCTTTGCCGGCTATTCTTTTTTGCGAAAATTCCTGTCTGTATTCAGAAAAATAAAAATTGCCAAGTGAATAGAATATATATTTGTCATTATATTTTTCATATGGCTGAATTATATGTGGATGGCTACATATCACGCCGTCAAATCCACAGTCTATCAACTTTCTACATTCCTTTATTGTCCTTATAGTGGGCAGTGTGTTGTATTCAAAGCCGGTATGAAGAAATGCTAGTCTGATGTCTTTATTGCATTGGGCTGTATTTGTTATCGGCAAATCTTTTATCTCAAGACAACTCATTTCCGAAGAACTACAAAACGATTCTTCAAAAGGATCAGTAGCAGAATATATGTGGTAAATTATATTATTATCAAGCAATGTAATTGGTTGCTGCGATACCCCATCCGCGTTAACAAGTCCCGTGTACTGAATACCATGTTCATCCAACAACCGCATGGTATTTATGATTCCGTCGGCAGAAAAATCAAATGAATGATTATTGCTCAATATTACGCCTTTCACATTCAAATAATTTAGGACATCAGTAACAGTTATGCTTTGAGAAAGATGTTCTCCTCGCTTATTTATTGTCAATGATAAGTCCTGCGCAATCGGCCCTTCCAAATTCAGTATGACCGAGTAATTATTTCGCCTTATATATGAAGATAACTCCAAAATATCTTGCGCAATATAATCGTAGCTGTAAAAAAAATCACCCAAAAACAATATTCCCATATTACATTTTCAAATCAATCATTAAAGCTTGGCATTTTCAGCATGTCTCCCATAGCCAAATCGGCACTGGCGGTAATTGTATTATCAAGCCCGCCAGCAGGGACAAATGTAAGTTCGCCTATTAGCGGTTTCTCGTCAATTTCATAAAAATCAACGCGAACAAATGGAAAATCTAACGCAATATGTTCGCTGATTTCAATCATTTTCCGAAAACTCTTTGGCATAGGGAATTCTGGTGATGCTGTTTTCGAAAAATCCAATTTGTTCCAATTTAAATCATAATAAATATAGTCTGCGCTATGCTGTGCTCTTCCGGAACATATTAATACGAACTTGACTTTTCCATTGAAGCAATGTACTTTATAGTCAACAAGAAACTCGCTTTTACCGTCTCCTAAATATTCTTCACATACTATGCCTCTTTTTATTTTGCTATAATGAGGTTCCGCATTATATTTTCCGAAATCTTCTTTCAACCATGTTTTCAGACGCTTAGTAGCCTTTTTTATATCAAGCAGGTCTTTATCTTTGCATATGATGTTGTATGCGCACCCATGATTACATTTAATAGCAAATCGATTGGGTAAAGCGTCCCACTCAATATCATCGGCATTTTCCCAAAAGCCGAGGCATGGTACCGCATATTTAGACAGTCTTTTTTTTTGCAAATAATCTCTGATTCTGTATTTATCTGTGCATTCGATTACAAGTTCATTGTTTGGACAATATTTCAATTTATATAATTGGATTTTTGCATTAAATGTTTTTGGCGAGCTTAGATTAAGTTTTTCGTGCATCACAAGTCTAAAGTATACTTTTGACATGATTATCGACCCGAATATGTTATATGAAACAATTTGAAAGCGACGTCTTATTGAATAAATCAAATTTCTGATTTTCATTTTTACCGTTCCTTATCCGCAATATGGCATAACAAGTATGCTCTCTTTTTTGATGAACTCATTGCCGGCGTAGGAAACAGTCTGTCACTGCTTTTCAATCCTTGATAATACTCATCTATTGTTTTGATTACGCGTGCCGGAATGCCGACACAAACTGAATTGCTGGGTATATCTTTTGTTACAATAGCTCCTGCACCAACTATGACATTATCACCGATATGAACTCCGGGCATAATGTAAGCGCCCATGCCTATGTAAACATTGTTTCCGATTACGATTGGCGCTATATTGTCCATTCTTTTACCGTCAAAATATCCAAGAGCGTTTAATACTTTGATTCCACCATCATGCGTAATCAAATTAATGTTAGCCGCAAACAGGCAATTTTCCCCTACTGTAATTAAGTACGGTTCTGTACCAAAAGCGTCGACATTGCAGTTCATACGAGTACCGCTCCCAATGTTTGCTCCTCTTTTTATTAAGTATTTTCGCTTGTTTTTGTATGAAAGGTTGGCTACAAGCAGAGAGCACCTATTGAAAATTTTCTTAATAATTGACATTACAGTATAAACCTTCCTTAATATATTTTATTTTTTTAAATATTCCCCAAAAAAGATTGCGAACGGTATGATAAGCCGCAAAACCAAATGACTCGTTTTCAACTTGTCGAAAGAGGAAGTAGTGCCACTTTATCATAATAAAATAATTATGCGAGCTAATTGATCCAGTACGCCCCTTACGGTATTCTGCGAGCGTTTCATCAAGAAGATAGCAATCCGCTTTTCTACAAACCTTCAACCACATGGCGTAGTCGTTGTTCTTTTTGATGTCCGCAATCTGAATCAACCCAACGGTTTCCGCGTCATACATCACCGTCAGGCATCCCATCCAACAATAATCATACATTTTGCGTCGCGTAATTTTTCGTGGACCCGTAATATATTTTCCGTTGGGCATTCCGTCTTTATCTATTTCTGTATAGTTTGTATAGGAAAAATGATACCCGTTCTTTTCCATGAACCGAATCTGCTTTTCGAGCTTTTCCGGAAACCACAAATCATCACTGTCAAGAAAAGCAATCCATTTTCCTTTTGCTTCGCGCAATGCCCGGTTTCTTGAAACCGCTGCACCGCTGTTGGTTTCGTTTTTTATATACTTGATTCTTTTGTCCGACAAAAACGGCTTGACAATTTCGTCGGTATTATCCGTTGAGCAGTCATCTACAATAATCAGTTCCCAGTCGGTATATGTCTGCTTCCGAACAGAAGCAACTGACTCTGATATGTATTCAGCCGTGTTGTATGACGGCATTATAACAGATACTAACCCGCTCATCAAAACCTCCGCTTATCAATGTTTTGCTAAGACCAATTCTTTTGCTTCTTTTTGCTTTTCATCATATGCAGCCTGATCAACTTTGCCTTCCAGCATAAGCCAGTCGCCGTAATCCATATCCGACACCGTGCCTTCGCGAACCGTATTGCTTCTTTTCAGGACTTTGCCTACCGTCTGCAAGATAATTTTCAAATCACCAAGGAAGGTAATACCTCTGTCGATGTACAGCAAGTCGTATTCGAATTTTTGCTCCCATGTAATGTTATTTCTTCCGTTCACCTGCGCAAGCCCTGTAAGACCGGGGCGCACATCATGACGGCGGCGCTGTTCATCGGTCATGAATACCATATCGCGGACAAGCTGAGGTCTTGGTCCGACAATTGCCATATCGCCTTTTACGATATTGACAAGTTCACCGAGTTCGTCAAGCGAAGTTTTCCGGAGAAATCTTCCGTATCCGTTAAGCCTCTCAGCATCGGAAAGCAAATTTCCGTCCTTGTCTCGCTTATTGCTCATCGTTCTGAACTTTATAAGACGAAATATCTTCTCTTTGCCATCCTTACCTTTCTTTCCGGGGCGGGGTTGCACAAAGAACGGATTTCCTCTCATAGCAATCGCGCCGACAATGATTAAGACCAAAAGGACAGGTGACAGCACAATCAATGCAAACAAAGACAGCGTGAAATCAAAAAGTCTTTTCCAAAACTTTGCGTACATTATGTACTCCTATAAATCATGTAAAGCAAGCGCGGATAACCTCAATGATTATGTCTTGCTGCTCCTCAGTCATCTTGTTATCACTCGGCAGGCAACAACCGCGTTCAAAAATATCCGCTCCTACATCCATCACACCGCCTGCAATATAAGCATTCGTGCGACAACGGAGCGTTCCTTCTCTCCCAACCGCTTCATGCATGCGGTACATCGGCTGCATATGCATAGGCTTCCATATCGGTCTGCCTTCGGCGTTAAGACTTGCAAGCGTCTCCAGTATTTCCGACGGACACGTCTTGCCTTTTTCTTTTATGTAAATCGCCTTTGAGTCATCTCTGACCTGTTTACACATATAGTCTTTATCAATTATCAATGCCGAAAGCCAATAATTCGGCTCGGCACCGTCGATAATCGGGTTCATGCGGACAGGCAGACCTTTCAGTCCGTCACGGTATCTCTCGTAAATCGCCTTTTTCTGTGCAATATGTTCTTCCAAATGCGGATACTGTCCGCGTATAACGCCGGCAACCACATTGCTCATGCGATAGTTATAGCCGACTTCCTCATGCTGATACCAAGGGGCATTCTCACGCGCCTGTGTCGACCACTTCCGTGCCTTATTTGCCACCTCAATATCGTTGGTAAGTAAACAACCACCGGCAGAACCCGTAATGATCTTATTTCCATTATAACTGATAGCGGAGTAATCGCCAAACGAACCACACTGTTTGCCGTTCAGCGTTGCGCCCATTGCCTCGGCGGCGTCTTCAATCAGAAGTGCGCCGTGCTTTTCGCAGATCTGCTTGATTAAATCAATACGTCCGGGAAAGCCGTACAGTTCGGCACAAACAACAAGTTTGACATCCGGGTACATCTCAAATGCCTTCTCAAGCGCCACAGGATCCATATTCCACGATTCGGCTTCGGTATCGATAAATACCGGAATCCCGCCCTCGTAAACAACGGGATTGAGTGTTGCGTCAAAGGTCATATCCGAGCAAAACACACGCTTGCCCTCCAGTGTGCCATGGCTGATGGCGGGCTTGCCGTACAGCTTTTCTCCTGCGGATTTCACACAAAGATGAAGTGCTGCCGTACAGCACGAAAGCCCCACTGCATATTTCATTTCGGCTTTTTCGGCGGCAATCCGCTCAACTTCGTTGATGTTTGCGCCGACCGTGGACATCCAATTCGTTTCATACGCCTCGGTCATATATTTCAACTCTTCGCCATGCATTGTCGGCGTCGCAAGCCAGACTTTTTTTTCAAAAGGTTTGAAATTCATATCACCCTCCGCAAACCTCACATCTCTGCAGGACATATTCCTTGATACGCTTTTTGATTTCGATAAATTTGCCTTGTCATTATAAAGCCGTCTTTGATATTCCGCCCGCGTGGACAAAAGACGAAAATATCCTGCATTTGCGGTCACAATTCATCGTCCGAAGCTGATTTGTACCTATAGTTATTCTCTGTTTTATTATACCATAAGGCAATCGGTATGTCAATTTTTTTTCTAAGCATAAGCATATTCGATGTGTAGGATCACAATACATACGAGACAAAAGTAATAAAAAAGATAGCAATTTTGCATATAACGGAAAATGTTGCCGACACTACGACCGGAATGTCCGATCGGCAGGACGCGGCCGCAAAAAACCGGGCGCGTTTCCGTACGCCGACGGACGAAAGGAGATCGAGAAAACTATGAAAGCAACGGGAATCGTAAGAAGGATCGACGAACTCGGCAGGGTCGTCATTCCGAAAGAGATCCGCAAAACGCTGAGGATCAGAGAGGGCGACCCTCTCGAACTGTTTACCGAACGGGACGAACTGATCGTAAAAAAATATTCACCCCTTTTAAACACGGACGGATTTGCGGAAACGATAGGCAAATGTCTGGCGGCGGAAACCGACCACACCGTTCTCGTGACGGATAACGATTCCGTCCTTTTCGCCTTCGGCCCCGGAACGAAAGACGCCGCCGGCAAGGCGATCTCTCCCGCTCTCGAAAAGATCCTTTCGGCGAAAAACACACTCCTTTGCAACGCCGCGGACGGCGCAGCCCCCGTCGAGATCGTCAAAGGGGACGACTTCGGTTTCGCAAACGAGATCTTTCTGCCCGTTCTGCGCGAAGGGGACGCGCGCGGACTTCTGATCGTGGCGGACAAACGGGAAAACAGCGGCATCGCCTCGGCAGACATCCGTCTTGCGAAACTCGCGGCGGATATGTTGTCCGCCCACATCGTTTAGGTGGAAGGAACGATCCGGAAAATCATGTGGAAGAAACCGAAGAAAAACAGCATGGAAGACGGGATCGGCTCAAACATCGCGCCGGGCGGACGGGAAAACGGTTTTCTGAAAGGCAGCGTTATCCTTGCGGCGGGAAATTTTTTCGCCAAAGCGATCGGCGCGTTTTATCGCGTTCCGCTGACGAATCTGCTCGGCTCGCAGGGGATCGGTATCTATCAGATGGTCTTCCCGTTATACTGTATTCTGCTCACTTTCTCTTCCACGGGGGTACCGTCTGCGATCGCGAAACTCGTCGCTTCGGGCGAAAACGAAAAAGGCGTGCTCGGAAAATCGCTCGCCGTATTCGGCACGATCGGAGCGGTCGGCAGTCTCGCCATGCTCCTCCTTGCCCGCCCTCTCGCTCTTCTTCAGGGAGACGAACGCGCCGCGCTTGCCTATCGGACCCTTTCCCCTTCCGTTTTCCTCGTTTCTTTCATCTCCTGCTTCCGCGGATACTTTCAGGGGAAAAACAACATGTTTCCCACCGCGCTTTCGCAGACGATCGAACAAGCCGTTAAGCTGACCGCAGGGCTTTCCCTGTGTTTTTTCTTCCGCGGCGATCCCGCACTGTCGGGAGCGCTCGCCTGTCTGGCGGTAACGGTAAGCGAAGGGGCGGCGTGCGCTTATCTCTTTGTTCGCCACCGAAAAAAATGTAAAGAAAAAGTTAGCCTATATGCCGATTATCCCGTCAAAAAGTTATTGTTCACCGTCCTTCCGATCGCCGCGGCGGCGATCCTTGTTCCCCTGTCCCGCATGGCGGACAGCTTTGCGGCGATCAATATTCTGAAAAGAAATTTCCCGGACGCCACTTCCCTTTACGGAATTTATACGGGCGGCGTGGAATCGATCGCGGGGGTACCCGTAGCCGTATGCTACGGCGCGGCGGCGGCATCCGTACCGACGGTCGCCGGGCTTTTAAAAGAGGGAAAAACGGAAAAGGCGAAGAAGAAAGCAACGTATGCACTGCTATTCACGTGCGCAGTTTCTCTCGCGTGCGCCGCGGCTTTGTATTTCGGCGCCGATCTCATCGTCGGGTCATTATATGCCGCCCTGCCCGGGGGAGAAAAGATCCTGATGACAAAACTTCTGAAAGCGGCTTCCGCAACGGTTGTTCTTCTTGCCGTCATGCAGACGGCAAACTCTCTTCTCGTAGCCAACGGCAGGCTTTTTGCTCCGCCTCTTTTCCTTCTGATCGGGGTGATCGTGAAAATTCCTTTGGAGATCGTCTTGCTCTTCCGGAAAAAAATCGGCATTTTTGCGATACCGATTTCCGATATCGCCTGTTATTTAATTGCAGTTTTTTGCGATTTGGTATATATTAGATATATCAATAAATCTTCGCCGCGTTCTGCGCAGACGTAGCAGGGCAAGATCCGGAACCGTTCCCGATCCTGTCGGGCGATCCGCAGACCTCGCGGCGAAAAGGAACCGACAAATGAAGATAACTCTTGCGGGCACGGGCGTTACGCCCGGAGACGTATCCCTTCGCGCGATCGAAGCGGCGGACGGCGCGACCGTCATCGTAAAAACCGCTCTTTCCGAAAACGGGATCGCCCTGACGAAAAGATTTCCGGACGCGATCACTTTAGACGACGTTTACCGCCGGTCGCGCAATTTCGACACCTTAAACAAAAACCTTGCCGCCGAAGTGCTGAAATACGCCCGCGAAAACCCCGTCGTTTATTACGTTGACGGCAACCCCGCCGACGACGTTTCCTGCCGTATGATCATGCAGAAAAGGAAGGATACCGAAGTCATCCCCGGAGTTTCCAAAGCGGCTGCCTGTCTCTCGGCTCTCGGCATCGGCGGAAAATACACGGCTGTCTCCGCTTACGATCTTTCGGAAGATTCCGACATCTCCCTTCCCCTCGTCGTGTTCGACGTCGATTCCGCCTATCTCGCAGGGCATATAAAACTTGTTCTATCCGATCGTTTCGGCGACGAAATACCATGCTATAAGTTCTTTAACGGCAAATATGAGAAAAGCATGCTCTACGAATGCGACTACGGAAACAACTTCGATTATTCCTGCTGTATCGTGATCGGCGAGCTTTCCCTCACCGAAAAAAGAAGATTCGGTTTTAACGACCTGTTCCGTATCGTGGAAAGACTGCGCGCCGAAAACGGATGCCCCTGGGACAGAGCGCAAACGAAAGAATCGATACGCGTCAACACGATCGAAGAGGCTTACGAACTGGTGGACGCCGTTACGCAAAACGACGAAGACGGCATGTGCGAAGAAATCGGAGATCTTCTTCTGCAAGCCGTTTTTCAGACTGTTTTTGCCGAAGAGCGCAATTCTTTCGACCGCAACGACGTACTCTCCGGCGTATGCGAAAAACTGATCACCCGCCACACGCATATTTTCGGGATCGACCGCGCCGAAAACGAATCGACCGCGCTCGATATCTGGAACAAGAATAAAATGAAGGAAAAGGGGTATGAAACCGCCGCGGAATACGTAAACGCCGTACCGAAAAACCTGCCCGCCCTGATGCGCGCCGAAAAATGCATGAACCGCGCGAAAAAATTCGGCTTCGAATTCGAAAACGCGGAACAGATCTTCGGCAAGATCGCCGAGGAAACGGAGGAGGTGCGCCGCGAAATACGATCGGGCGACAGCGAAAAACTGAAAAGAGAATGCGGCGATCTGATCTGCGCGACTGCCAACCTCGCCCGATATCTCGGGGTGGAATGCGAGGAAGCATTAAGCCTCTCCACGGAAAAACTCGTAAATCGCTTCACCGCCGCGGAGGAACTGATCCGAAAAGACGGCAAGGATCCGACCGACCTTTCCCCGAAGGAATGGGACGAATACTATCGGGCGGCAAAAAAGAAACTCAGCGAAGGATCCGACTGACCCATGCAATGTAAAAGTATCCGTATAGGTCGATTAACAACGAAAAATAATGTTTTTTTCGCGCCGCTTGCCGGTTTTTCGGACTTTGCGATGCGCGAGATCTGTCTTTCTTACGGCGCGGGGCTTTGCTTCACGGAAATGGTGAGTTGCAAAGGGCTTCTTTACGGCAACGAAAACACGGAAACCCTCCTGACCCTCGCCCCGCACGAAACGATGCCGGCGGTACAGATCTTCGGAAACGATCCCGAGATCATGCGGCGGGCGCTGGAAAGCGAGGCGCTTGCGCCCTTTCCGATCGCAGACGTCAATTTCGGTTGCCCCATGCCGAAGATCTATAACAACGGAGAAGGCAGCGCTCTTCTCGCCGATATTCCGCTGGCAGAGAAGATCGTCTCCTCCTGCGCGAAAAGCGGAAAAACGATCACCTGCAAATTTCGGATCGGTCTTCGCGAAGGAGATTACGTTACGGAAGATTTTGCGAAAGCCTGCGAAGGCGCGGGCGCGTCGCTTATCACCGTGCACGGGCGCGTGAGAGACAGAATTTACGCGGGAGAGCCGAATTATAAGGAGATCGCAAAGGCAAAACGCGCCGTTTCGATCCCCGTGATCGCCAACGGCGGGATCTTCCGCAAAGAAGACGCCGACAAGATGATAAACGAAACGGGCGCGGACGGCGTGATGATCGCCCGCGGAGCGCTCGAAAGACCGCAGATTTTTTCCGAGATCCTCGGAATTCCTTGTTTAACGGATAAAAAATCGCTGATTTATCGACATATAGACCTACTTAAAACAAAATATGAGGATAGGATCGTAGCCGTAAACTTCCGCAAGCAACTCTGTTATTACTTAAAGGGAGAACCGGGCGTGACCCGTCTGAAAGAAAAGATCTTCCGCCTGACGGACACCGATTCGTTAAAAAGCGAGATCGACGCTTTCTTTTCCGCCCGAAACGAAAACATCGATCCGCCAAGGCAGTAACATTCACACAATTTCCCTTCCCGCAATATGATACTTCGGGAGGGTCGTTCTTTGAAAATCGCCACGCTGATCCGCCGTGCTTACGGCGACTATCGCCCCGTCGCGCCGAACCCGGAAACGGTCGTTTTCGGTTTCGGATGTACGAAAATCGTGAAATACCGAAAGGAACTGAACGGGGAAACTTCCGTTTTGAAAGAGCTTGCCGCTTTATCCGAAAAGACAGACGGCGTTATTCTCGCCGCGTTCGACACCGATAACTACGGAGTGATCCGTCATTCCTGCGGAATTTTCGAGAAAGGCAGACTGCTCGGCATAACCGATATGTCCGTCTGTCTGGAGCAAAACGGCTACATGCCGGGATGCGGCAATCGCGTTTTCGATACGGGAGCGGGCAGGCTCGCCGTTGCCGTCGGAGACGACGCTTTTTCGTTCGACCTGATGAAGTCGCTCGTCGTCTGCGGCGCGGAAACGATTTTTCTTCTGTCCGACCGCAAGCGGACGGAAAACACGAAAATCGTCGTGCGGGCGTATTCTTATCTGCTCGGCGTTCCCTTTCTGTATCTCGCGGAGGACGGAATGATCGCAACCGATCCGCGCGGCAAGATCGTAGCTTCTTCCGAAGAAGACGAATGTTTCGCCGAAATTCCGACCCCGGCGGAATACTCCTTAAAAATCACCAAAGTACGCCTGCGCGATCCATAGGCTTAACATTCGCCATCACTAACTATTTTTACGGCGAAAAATCGGTTTATGACTGTGTTAAACGCTCGGCAATATACGGAAGAGTATTATTTTGAGCGTTTGCCTTGTCAAAACGCGATTTTTCATCCGTAAAAACGCCTTGCGCCTTAAAGAGCTTATTTTCCGATGATTTTACCCGATTTCGAAATCGATAGTACTTTCCGTACATCAATAGAGAAATCGGGAAAAAGGGCGGAAAAGAAGCCTTTAAGGTAATTAGTGATGACGAATGTTAAGCCTAGGCGCAATCACAAAACAATAACGTCGGCGCGCCGTCCGGAACCGGGTGCCGCACAAAAGAGGAAATCATGTTTCATATCGTTCTCGTAGAACCGGAGATCCCACAGAACACGGGCAATATCTCCCGTACGTGCGCGGCAACGCACACCGCCCTTCACCTCGTCCGCCCGCTCGGATTCGAAATTTCCGACCGCACTTTAAAACGGGCAGGGCTCGATTACTGGCAGTATCTTTCCGTCAGTTATTACGATTCCTTTGCGGAAGTTCTCGAAAAATATTACAACGGGCACAATTTTTATTTCATGTCCACCAAAGGAGCAAAGAGATACGTCGACGCGACCTTCCGCGACGGCGATTTTCTCGTTTTCGGAAAAGAGTCCCACGGACTTCCCGAGCCGCTGCTGAAAGAACATTACAACGAGACCCTGCGCATCCCCATGTGGCGGGATCTGAGAAGTCTGAACCTTTCCAACTCGGTGGCGATCACGCTGTACGAAGCCCTTCGGCAGACGGACTTTGCCGGGTTAAATCCGGAAGGACATCTGACCGGGCGTGCAGACTGACCCCAACTTTTTCCAAATCCGCCGCGATCCGGAAATCCGTATCAAAAGGAGACGTCTTATGAATTACCACATCGGAACAATGCTGATCGACGAAAATTTCAACGCGGACGGCGAATGCCCGCTGTGCAAGATCCGTGCCAAAGTCGAAACGCGGCTTGCCGAACAATACCTCGGCGAGGGGGTCATGGAAGACGACACCCGCAAAGAGGTGAACGCCCTCGGGTTTTGCGCCCGCCATTACGACATGCTCTTTTCCTTCCAATCCAAACTCGGGCTCGCGTTACAGATATCCACAAGGCTGAAAACCGTCAGAAAAGAAATAGAAAAGCCGGAAAAAGGAAAGCAGGCGAAAAAACTTGCGGACAAGCTCGACAAGGAAACCTGCGGATGCGTAGTGTGCAAATATCTCGAAGATCACATGATCCGTTATTATAAAACCGTTGCGGAAGTCTACGCCTCGAAACCCTCTTTCCGCAAACGACTTGCGGAAGAAAAAGGGTTCTGTCTTTCTCATTTTTCCCTGTTAAACCGTTATTCCGACTATGCAAAACAGGAACAAAAAAGCTATTTAAACGACTTATACGCCGTCGAATCGCGCTTTTTAGACGAAGTGGAAGCCGATCTTCTCGCCTTTTGCGATCACCATGACTACCGAAAGAGAGAGATCCCCCTCACGCAGGGAGAAAGGGACTGTCTGAAAACGGCGCGCTCCGCTTTTTACGGAAAGAAATAACCGGGCTTAACTTTGTGATTGCTTTGTAAAAAACGCCCGTTTACGTGTGCAAATGCGCATATTTCGATTCTCCGATCCGCAGAAAAACGTCTTACATTCCTATTTACACAAAGAAAGCCGCCCGTTTTCGGCAAAACGGGCGGCTTTCTTCTGTCCGACTCGGTTTTTCGGTTGCTATGCCGGACAAGGGTCGTATTATTCTTGCCCGGCATCCATCGAAAAACCAGTCTATAAGATCATTAATAAACAATTTACATCACATTTTCGCCTTGCGGTTCCAACATGTCCGCAATGCGAAAAGGAAAATACGATCAGTCTTTCTTTGCGTATTTTTCGTTTTGCGAACGAATGAGATCGAAATCGTCGAAATAATCGATTTTCATGGCGGCTTTCACTTCCGAAAGGGTTTTCGCCGCGGCCTTTTCCGCCGTCTCGCTTCCCTTTTTCAGTATTTCGTACACGGCGGGGATGTCCTTTTCGTATTCCGCACGGCGGGCACGGATCGGTTCGAGCGTGCTTTGAACTACGGCGTTCAGGAACTTTTTCACCTTCATGTCCCCGAGTCCCCCGCGGGTATAGTGTTCTTTCAGCTCGTCCAGATTTTTATATTCGGGAAGAAATTCTTCGAAATGACGATCTTCGGCAAAGGCGTCGAGATAGGTAAAGACCGTGTTGCCCTCGAGTTTTCCCGGATCGCTCACTTTAATGTGATCGGGATCGGTAAACATGCTCATGATTTTCGTTTTCACAACGTCCGGGCTGTCCGCAAGATAAATGCAGTTACCGAGCGATTTGCTCATTTTCGCCTTTCCGTCCGTTCCGGGAAGGCGCAGGCACGCTTTGTTTGTCGGAAGGAAGGCTTCCGGTTCCGTAAGAGTCTCTCCGTATACCGAATTGAATTTTCTCACGATCTCCTTCGCCTGTTCGAGCATGGGAAGCTGATCTTCTCCGACGGGCACGACGTTTGCGTGAAACGCCGTGATATCCGCCGCCTGACTGATCGGATAGGTAAAGAATCCCACGGGAATGCTCGCTTCGAAATTACGCATCTGGATCTCGTTTTTCACCGTCGGGTTTCTCTGCAGACGGGAGACGGTGACAAGGTTCATATAATAAAACGAAAGCTCGCAAAGTTCCGGGATCTGCGACTGAATGAAGATCGTCGCCTTCTCGGGATCGAGCCCGCAGGAAAGATAATCGAGCGCGACCTCTATGATATTCTGCCTGACCTTTTCGGGATTTTCGGCATTGTCGGTGAGGGCTTGCGCGTCCGCGATCATCACGTACATCGCGTCGTATCCGCCCGCATTCTGCATTTCCACTCTTCTTCTGAGCGACCCGACGTAATGTCCCACGTGCAATCTTCCGGTCGGTCTGTCTCCCGTAAGGATAATTTTTTTCATACTCTTTTGTCCTCCTGTGTGATCGCAGTTAAAAACCGTTCTCCCGCGCGAAACATGCGCGCTTAAAGATTCTCCGCGATTTCGGTAATTTTTCTCAGCCGATGGTTAAGACAGCTTTTGGAAACGCCGAGGATCTCCGCAAGCTCGGAAAGGGTGCTGCCCTTATGTTCTTTTCTCTTCTCGCACACCACGCGAAGGGCAGACGGAAGAGAGTCGAGCCCGACCGTCTCTTCGATCTTCATGATCGCGCGGATCTGCTTTACCGAAGCGTCTATCTGTTTGGTCATGTTGGACATTTCGCAGTTGATCACGCGGTTCGCGTCGTTCTTCATGTCCTTTTCCACCGTAAGCTCGGCGAGTTTCAGCACGCTTTTCGTCGCGCCGATCAGCGCGAGAAAATCGGAAATTTCGTCCCTTGTTTTCAGATATACGATATACCCGCCCTTTCTTTCGATCAGTTTGGGCAGAAAATACACTTCGCTTAATATTTCGCAAAAATCGGTAGCCGTCTGATAATTCGTGAATACAAATTCCAGATGATACCCCGTAGAGGAACCGGAATCCATACTCGGCAGCGTGACGCTGCCGCTTCCCAGAAACACCCCGCGGATATAGGCGACTTTGCAACAGTCGTTTTCGGTGAGGTATTCGTCGATATTCAGCTTCACCGCAACCCCCTGCTCGTCCACGGAAGCGAGCCCGAGATCGACGAGCACGGCAAGGCTGCCTTCTCCCACGCAGCGGAAAGCGATCCTGCCCTTTCGTCTGGGCTTGTCCTTTCCGTCTAAGAAAACGGGATCGATCCCGTAAAGACCCTTCACGACGGAAACGATATAATCGGCGCATTCGCGGTTATCCGTCGTCACTTCGAACCCGATCTTGCCGCCGATGATGCTTACGGATCCCGCCGTTCTGAGGTATGCGGATAAAAGAGCGTGCCGGCAACAATCGGATTCGTAATCGATCTGCAGGATCTCCGCTTTGACTTCTTCGGAAAAATTCATATTCCTTTTTTCCTCCGCGCGTAAAATCAACCGTTCCGTTTTTTCCATTCGGCAAATCGGAAAGAAGGCGTTTTGCCGTCAACGTTGTCGATACGATCGAAGGGGAAATCCACGCGGGAAAAAAGATCTTCCGCCAGGGCGGTATCTCCCACGCGATCGACGGAATGCGCGTCGCTGTCAACAACGAAGCGAACCCCCGTATCGATCACTTTCCGCCATTCGTCGTCCGATAAATGCACCTTTTTGGTATTGATCTCGAAATAGGTACCGTAGTCGCTCGCACAGCGCGCCACCTCGTCTGCAAAACAAGGGCAAAGATACCCCGGATGAGTCACCGCGTCGATCGGATTGTTTCTGATCGCCTGCACGTAACAACGGGTGTTATACCGTTTCTGCGCCTCGCTCGCTTCTTTTTTTAACAAACTATCAAGCTGATTGGCAAAAAGAAGCCTGAGGTAATCGGAAAACTTGTCGTAATAAATAAAGCGATGCACGCCGGCGAGAATCACGTCGATCGCGGCGTAATCGCGCGGTTCTACGTCTATTTTTCCGCTTGCGCCGCGGATATTCGATTCGATCCCGAGCAGAACCTTTACGCCCGTGAGCTCTTCCGCACGTCCGCAGTGTTCTTTCATTTCGGCAAGCTTTTTTCGTTTCATGCCGAACGCGGGGTGAGAGAAGCCGTGATCGGTGATCGCGATCCCCTCCAGCCCTTTTTCCTTCGCAGCCTGCGCGTTTTCTTCTATCGTGCCTTTTCCGTGGCTGTAGATCGTATGCGTATGAAGGTCATAATTGATTTTCATCTTTGAATTTTCCTATGTACTCCACTTCTTCCCGAAGCCTGATCCCGCACCTTTTCAAAACCGTTTCCTTGATATGCAGGATCAGCGAATAAATATCTCCGCTCGTCGCGCACTTTTCCGCGACGATAAAATTCGCGTGTTTTTCGGACACCCGCGCGCCGCCGACGCGAAAGCCTTTCAATCCGCAGCTTTCGATCACTCTGCCCGCAAAATATCCGTCGTTTTTGAACGTGCTGCCACACGTCCGCCCTTTCGGCTGCCGATTGCGCCTGAGCGAAAGGAAATAGCCGATCTTGCTTTCCGACTGTTCGTATTCCACGTTTTCCAGATGGAAGGAAACGGAGAGAACGCACTTTTTCTCTTCTTTGAAAAGGCTGTTGCGATAGGAAAAACGGCAGTTTTTCCCGCCGACGATCCCGTCCGCATATTCGACGAACGAAACGTATTCCCCGATCGTTTTATTGAAACAACCGGCGTTCATCGCGACCGCGCCGCCGACCGAAGCGGGGATCCCGCTTAAAAACTCCATCCCTCCGAGGCTGTTTAAAAGCGCGGTTTCGATCACGTCCGCCAGACTTTCTCCGGCAAGCGCCGTCAGGATCTTCCCCTTTACGGTGACCCCTTTCAGTTTTTTCAGACAGATCGCGCCGCCGCGTATCCCGTCGTCGGAAATCAGCACGTTCGACCCGTTCCCGAGCAGAACGTAACAAAGACCTTCTTCGTCGAGACGGGCGATCAGTTCCGCCGCCCCTTCTTTCGTTTCGGGGAAAAACAACACGTCGGCATTTCCGCCCGTTCCGAAAGTGCAATGCGGCGCAAGCGAGGCGTTTTCTTCATAATATACGCCCGCCCTGCGCCCGATCTCCGCGTATGCTCCCGCGTTTTCCATCGTTCCCTCCTATTTTACAACATATCGCCCGAAATTACAAGCGTTTCAATCCGCTTTTTATTCTATCGGCATCCGCATTACTCCACGTTTCCCCGAAAAAAGTCGGATCGCGGTATTTCGCCGCGTTGTCTTCCGATAAAAAAGGACTCGCGGTATAAAGCACTTCCGAAAGGTCGAATAACGAAAGAGCGCTCTCGCGGTAAGGGTTCTCCCCGGTTACGGGAAACATTCCGATCGAGGAGATCCCGCTCTGCACCTTTTCGGTAAGCACGTAAAGAAGAAACTCTTCGCACAGGCGGAATCTCTCCTCGTTTTCCGTACAGATCGCGAGATACTGAAACAAGTCGGAATAGATACCGAGGGGCTTTGCCGTAAACGCGACCCCTTTTCTCTCCAGACGGATCACGTCTCTCTGCGTGCCGATCAAGGCCGCGTTTTCTCCCGCGGCAAGAAAAGCGCCGCACCCGTCTTCGGAACGAACGAGTTCCGCACTTCCCTTAACCTCGCTTAAACATTTTGCCGCCAACGGGAAATTATGTTCGCCGGAAGATACGATAACCTTATCTATAAGCCGATTATCGCCTGATTTTGTAAAAAGGAAATATCCGCCGGCACACCAGGGCGCGGCAAGCGTCGTTTTCCCGACCGATCCGCCGTAAGCCTTTTCCTTCTTGGTAAGCGGCACGCAAAGACCGGCTAAAAACTCACACCCGCCGCCGAATGAGATCATATCGGGAATATCCCCGCCCGCCAGACTTTCCTTCGCGCCGAAAAGCGTTTGCGACCGCACGAGAACGATCACACCCTTTCCGAAGCGTTTCCCGGCGGAAGAAAGAAACGCCGTACGCGAACCCTTTCCTCCTTCGAACGTATCGATATTCCACACGGTAAGCACCGTTTCGTAGTTCTGTGTTTTTATCGGAAAATCGTTTTCTTTTCCCTTTTTTCCGAGCGTGCGGACGGGAACGAACGCAAGCACGAAAACGGATAAAAAACAAAGGATCGCTTTGCCCGTTCTGTTCATACACTCACCTCCGCCCCGAACCGAAAGCCCGCCCGGGGATCCGAAAAGCCCGCACCGGAGCCCCGCGGTCTTTACGGGCGGCTATCATAATATATGAACAAACCCTTCCCCGCATACCGTTTTTCTCGACGGGAAGCAAAAATTCTTTCCGATGCCGTTGACATTTCTCTTTCTTTTGTTTATAATCTAAGTGACGTTTCGGCTTAGCATTCGTTATCACTAACTATTTTTACGGCGAGAAATCGGGGAAAAGGGCGAAGAAAAAACCTTTAAGGTAATTAGTGACAGCGAATGCTAAGCCTACAGAAAATAACGGAGGAATCATGAAAGTTTTCAGAAAAATCTTCCTTGCGGTCACTCTCGTAAGCCTTATCTGCACGGCATGTTTCGGTTGCCGCATCCTGGACGGAAAATATCCGATGTTCACCCCCTCTTATTCCGAACGCGCTTATATCGCGCCGGACGAAAACGCGATCGACAAACTGATCGCGGAGACGGAAAAACTTTCCGGAACGGAAGGAAACCAAAGAGAGCTTTTAAAAAAGAGAGAGGAGCTTCTCACCGTTTTTTACGAGGTTCTGACTTCCCGCACGGTCGCGGATATCGAGTATTATAAAAATACCGCCGACGAAACGTTGAAAAACCGCGCCACATATATCGACGATTATTCCAACGTTCTTTTAAACCGCGTGCTCGAAACGGAAAAGAAACTTTTTTCGTCCGCCTATCGAAGCGTACTGATCGAAGCGACGAGCGAAGAATACGCCGCTTCCCTCGAAACCAGCGAAACGAAAAGCGACGCCGTGCTCAAGCTCGAACAGAAGGAATCGGAACTCGAAAACGAATACGCCGCCGCCTATAAAACGGCAGACGGCGCAACGATCGCCGGAATTTATAAAGAGCTGATCGTCACGAGAAACAAGATAGCCGCGGAATACGCCGACGAAAACGGCAAGCCGTACGCCAATTACCATGATTACGCCTACGCAAAGCTGTACGCCCGCGATTACACGCCGGAAGAGGCAAAAGATTTCCGCGCCTCCGTCCTTTCCGAGATCAAACCGCTTGCGGACGAGATGAAAACGATAGGTTCCTCTTACTTTACGGGCGACCGCCGCGCGGGATTTTTCTCCTTATCCGAAAAATCGCTGAAAGAAATATCCAAGCGGGTGATCCGCGAAACGGCGCCGGAAACCCTTTCGAGCTGGACCTACATGATCGATCGCGATTTATACGATTTCTCGGTGAGCGACACCAAAATGGACACAAGTTTCGTTACCCCTTTCGCCGCTTACGGAGACGGTTTCATGTTTGTTAACGCCGCGGGCAATCTGTCCGACCTCGGAACCGTCATGCACGAATTCGGGCACTATAACGCCCTGTTCGCAACGGACGCCGACAAGGAAGGAAACGAGGCGGAAAGCATCGATCTCGCCGAAACCCATTCGCAGGCGTTCTCGCTGCTTTGTCTGCCGGCGGTAAAAAAGGTACTCGCATCCGAGCAGCTTTCTTCTTATTACGATTACTACGATTATTACGTTATTTTCGAAAGTCTGTGGTCTCTGCTGTCCAATTCGGCATTCGAACAGTTCGAATACGAAGTTTACCGCGCCGCCCCCGAAAATCTTACCGAAAGTTATTTCAACCAAACCTTCGGCACGGCGATCTCCTCTTACTGGGGCGCGACGGACTATTCTTATTACGAGATCCCGCACTTCTTCCAGTCTCCCGCCTATTGCGTAAGCTACAGCGTTTCCCTCGTTTTTGCGTCCGAGATCTGGGCTCTTGACAATGCGAAGGACAAATACCTCGAAACGGTTTCTTACGGGGCGTATCACAAACTCGGAGACGTGGTATCCGCCGTGGGGCTCGAAAGCCCGCTCGAACCTTCCGTCGTGAGAAAAGTCGCGGAGAAATATCGCTCGCACATTACGGATACTTTCGCGGCGTAAACGAAAAAAGACAAGCCCGATCCGATCCCTGACCGAAACGGTCTCCGTAAAACCAAAATAAAACGCTTTTGCGGGAAGATATCTTCCCGCAAAAGCGTTTTTTGTATACCCGGCATTCGCCGCCCTAAGCTATTTTTCGGCGGATACCGAAGTCCGATCAAAGCATAAATCCCGTTCTTTTCCGTTGATATGAGGGACGGAAACACCTGTCGTCAATCCGTATTCACCCATATAAAAGTTCCGTCGCCTTTTTCTTCCGCTTTCAACGGCGTATGAACAACTATATCTTTGCTTGCTTCCGAATTTCTTTTATCGGTTTGCCAATCCGCATAGTGCAACTCACAGTCGATCAATCCGCCGCCGACAGCTTTCACGGCTTTATATGTCGTAAATTCCTCATAGTTGATGTCATCTCCTTTCATCACCAGCTTTTTAACACTGCAGTCTTGTTGTCGTAAAATAAATTCCTCTTTGCAAGTCTTCAAAAAATCGATCAGATTGTCAATTTCACTGATTTTCAACTGAATATCAACACGCTTTAGATTTACGGCTTTGCCCCTTTTACCGGTTCCGATGATTTTCATAACCGCAGCCCTGCCTTTTCATATCCTTTCGTAAAAAAAGCATTTCTTTTCTGCTCTTGCGCCTTGTTTTCCATTCCTTGATCCGGAAATCAATACCATAAGCACTCGTCCAAGCCAAGAGCCTTCAACTTCTTATTCTTTTCTTCCGATAAGTTTGCATGACACAAACCTAAATAAACCCATTCATTTTTGTCTTTTGCAAACATCAATAATCTTTCAAACAGAAAATCAGTAATATTATGATTGTTCAGAATAAAAGGTTCAATGTTTTTAAAAATATCTTTGAACTTCTCAGAATCGCAAGACTTTTCTATCACTTTCAGGAGATTTTCCTCCGAAACGATATAAGGATAATTCTCCCGATATCGATTATTATCGAAAATATCAAAAAATTCCCCTTGTCGAAAAGCCTCTGAAGCTTTTCTTTGATAATCGTCATCGTCCAGCAATTTAACAATCTGTAAGTTTATATCCAACATTACAATCAGACTTTCCTGTTTCCGTATTGATTTTATTATAGGTATTAATACACTCCCGCCTTGTCTTAGCCTAAAAACACGACATAAGACCGGGTTCAAATACAATCACCTGTGGCTAGTCGGGCGAAATTTGAACATCGTTAAGTTTTAACGGCGCAAAATTCGTAAAATCTTTGTTAAACTCGCTTGTAATACAGCTAAGTATGACTTCGCTCGTTTACCTCGATTTTCCTGAATTTTTCACCGTAAAAATAGTTAGTGATAACGAATGCTAAGCCTACAGAAAATAAAACAAAAACGATGGTAAAACATTCCATTTTCTGTCACCTGTTTTATGAAGACGCAAGCCCGAAAAGTACGCGGATCTTTTGCGCCTGTTCCTTGTCTTCCAGAGCCGCCAACGCCTGTTCCGCCTCGGCTTTTTCCCCGTCGGAAAGAAGGATCTTCACTTCCGCGCCGTTTAAAACGGGCAGAACGACGGTGCTTTCGGCAAGTTTGCCCACCAATTCGCCGATCTCCGGCATTTCCCCCTTTTCTTCGTAGGCGACGAGATCTCCGAGAAACGCGCCTTCTTTATCGAAATCGATCTCCTTCAAAGAAAATTCGGACATATCGACGGGAAGCCCCAGGCTTTTCGTCGCCGCGACGATCACTTCGTCGAGAACCTCGAGCGCGGCGGGATCGTTTTCCTGCAGATCGTTTTTCAGAGAACCGAGATCGGCAAGATAACCGCGGATCGCCTCCGCGCTTGTCGCATCGAAACCGTCCGATAATCCGCCGCGCATTTTCGAAACGATATCGGCAATACGAACCGCCGAAACCACCCCGTTTACCTGCGAGGAAAGGTTTCTCTCCTCTCCGTCTCCGTCCTTTCCCTTGGAAACGAAGGCATAAAAATCCCCGCCGATCCCGCGATAAATTTTGTAGATATCCGAAGATTCCAGTTTATCGAAATCGTATTGTTCCGAAACGGGAACGATCGTTTTCCCTTCGTACTCCGCTTTCGTAAGAGCGTTCACGTCCGTAAGCACGCCGACGATCGGCACGCAGAAGAAAAACGCAAGCGCCGCGCCCTGCGCAAGCCCGACGATCGCGCCGATCAGACGGAACCTATGCCCGAAGATCCGGGGGCGCACAACGATCTTCAGGATTGCGAATACGATCATCGATACCCACTGCAACAAAGCAAGAGAGACGACGAAGCAAACGATCGCCGCCACGATCTGAACGACGGGCAGAACGACCGAAACGAAAGAGGCATAATTTTCCGGGATCGCGGACACGATCCGATCCTGAACGGTAACCCCGCCCACGTTCCACGAGAGAACGGACGTGGCGACTTTTTCCCTTAAACACAGCGCGACGACAACCGCCGCCGCAACGATGACGGCGCGAAGCACGGAACGAGCCGCCCCCCGCATAAAGCCGTACAGAAGCCCGACGGCAAGCATGACGATCGTTATCGCGATCAATGCAGTTTCCAGATAACCCATTTTTTTCACCTGCCTTTATTCCGCAGAGCCGAAGATCTGATCCATCAGGTCTTTGGAAGCGTCGTATCCCGCCTGTTTCAGGCGGTATTGTCTTGCCGCGGTTTCGAGAACGATAGGAATGTTACGCCCGGGAGAAACGGGGATCGTGACCTTCAGTTTCGGGATCCCGAGCACCTCTTCGTAAACCTCCTCGTTGCCGATACGGTCGTAATGCTTGCCCTCTTCCCACGGGGAAAGCTCGGCAATGATGTCGATCCCCTTTTCCGGGCGGATCGATCCGGGGCCGAACATCTGCTGCACGTTGATGATCCCGATCCCTCGGATCTCCATATAATAACGTATCCTTTCCGGTGCTTTTCCGACCAGCTGATCGTTGATGTTTTTGATCACGACGGAATCGTCCGCCACCAACCGGTGTCCGCGGCTGACGAGCTCCAGGGCGATCTCGCTCTTTCCGACACCCGATTTTCCGATGATCAGGATACCGATACCGAAAACGTCCACCAGAACGCCGTGCATCACTTCCGTCGGCGCGAGCAGTTCGCTCTGATACAGCGTGATCTCGTTCACGAGAACGGTCGTGATCTTATCCGAGCGCAGAACCGGACATTTATATTTCCCGGCAAGATTCAGAACGTCGTCCGAGATCGAAAGCTCGCGGGAGAAGATCAGACAGGGAATATCCCGCGAAAAAAGTTCTTCCACGTTGGCAAGTTTCGCCGCCTTCCCGGGAGAGGATAAAAATTCGTGTTCGGCTTTGCCGATGACCTGTACTCTCGAATGATCGAAATGTTTAAAATATCCCGTAAGCTGAAGCCCCGGGCGGGAAACGCTGATCGAGCTCAGCGTAATGGAACCTCTCCCCTCGTACACGACTTCGAGTTCGAGGGCTTTTGCAAACTCCGCGACGGTGATCGTTTCGCCCGCCGTCGTAATTTCCGCTTTCTTCATAAAGTTCTCCTTTTGTTTAGAAGTATAAAAACCGTCTGTCATAAGGCATGATCGCCTGTTTATCGGCTTATACGCCGCTTTTATTCCGTTTTCTCCGTATCCGGGGAATCTGTTTTCTCCGTATCCGGGGAATTTAAATGCCGAAGCAGTTTTTCCGCGTTGGCTTTTCCGATCCCTTCCACCTGCATGAGTTCTTCCGCCGTGGCGCGGCGAATGTTCTCCACACTGCCGAATTTCGCGAGTAACGCTTTTTTTCTCGCCTTTCCGATTCCTTCCGCCCCGTCGAGCGCGGATGCGAGATTCCTCTTTTCATGGGTTGCCCGATGATAGGTGATCGCGAAACGGTGCGCCTCGTCACGGATGCGCTGAAGCATTCTCAGCGTAAAATCGCGGCGGGGAAGCACGACGGGATAGTCCGAACGTTCGGTAAAGATCTCCTCTTCCCGTTTGGCGAGAGAAATGAGATCGATATCCCCGTATTTTTCGCCGAATACCTCTTTCACCGCGGAAAGCTGTCCTTTGCCGCCGTCGATGATCACGAGATCGGGACGAGGAAATTTATCCTCTTCCTCCGTGCCGAGTTTGGAAAGCCTTCTTGTCAGAACCTCTTTCAGACAGGCGAAATCGTCCGAGCCCTCCACCGTTCTGATACGGAAACGGCGATAACTGTCTTTATCCGGTTCGCCGTCGTAAAACACGACCATCGAGCCGACCTTATCCACGCCGCTGATATGGGAAATATCGTAACATTCCATGCGTTTCGGATATCGTTTCAAGCCGAGCTCTTCTTTCAGCTTTTTGCAGGCAAGACGGGTCATGTCGTCCTTGTGGCGGATCCTTTCCACCTCTTTGGCAAGATAATCCTCCGCGTTCTTTTTCGCCATGTCCGCAAGCTGTTTTTTTACGCCGCGCTCGGGAACGATCACGGAAACGCTCTTCCCGAATTCCCGTCTGAAATATTCCTCCATCGCCGCGGCGTCCGAAATCTCGCCGGAAACGATCATTTCGTCCGGCAGTTCTTCGCCGCGGACGTAATACTGCATCGCAAAGTGTTTCAGCCTTTCGCCGTCTGTTTCCGAAAGATCGTCGAAAGCGTAATTCTTTCCGCCCTGCATACGCCCGCTTCTCGTAACGAGAACGTTCACCACACTGTAAACCCCGTCGGATGCCGTAGCTAAAATATCTGCGTTAACGAACTTATTGAGCGCCGTTATCCGTTTCAGCTTGATTTTTTCAAGCATTCTCAGCTTATCGCGATAAGAGAGCGCAAGCTCGAATTCTTCCAATGCCGCAAACTTCTCCATTCGGCTTTTCAGGATCTCCTCCACCCCCTCGTCGTTTCCGGCAAGAAAGTCGATCGCCTCGTCCGCACGCCTGCGGTATTCCCCTTCGTCGCAGAGTCCGGCGCAGGGGGCAAGGCATTTTTTCAAATGATAATTCAGACATTCCTTTTTCGGCTTGTCTCCGATCGGGATCGAACAGGGGCGGACGAGAAAGGCGCAGTTCACGATCTCGAGGGTATCCTTCGCGTTGACCCCGCCCATAAACGGACCGAAATAACGGCAGCCGTCCTTCCCGACCTTACGGGTAACGACGAACGACGGGAATTTTTCCTTCACGTTAACTTTGATGTAAGGATAGGTTTTATCGTCCTTCAGAAGAATGTTATAGCGTGGTTTGTGCTTCTTGATCAGGTTGTTTTCGAGAGAAAGGGCGTCGATCTCGGAACGGGTGATGATATAATAGAAATCGGCAATATTGGAAACCATCGCCGCCACCTTTTCCGGTTTTTCGTTGGAATAGAAATATTGCCTTACGCGGTTTTTCAGCACCTTTGCCTTGCCCACGTAAATGATCGTGCCCTCTTTGTCCAGCATGACGTATACGCCCGGATCCTCCGGCAGCATCGATAGTTTTTTTTCAAGCGAATCGTTCAACGTCCGTCACCCGTCCTTCCGCGGGATCCCCTCTTTCGCCCGGATCCCGCGATCCTTCTTCCTCTTCCGTTTCTCCGCGAACGCGAGAAGACTTTCCTTTTCGTTTTTCACTTCTCCCCGCATCGCGGCGTCCGTCAACTCCCGCAATGCCTCGCCGATCTCTTTCCCGCTTAACCCCGTTTTTAAAAGATCCGCGCCCGAAACGTTCAGCATTTCTTCGCAATAAAGCTCTCCGCTCGCGCAAAGTTTTTCGGCGCGCGCTTCCGCCTCGGCGATCTTCTGCTTTTCGGCGATCGCAGCGTCGGTACCCAAAGCCGCGTTATCGGCATACTTCACGGCGATCAGGCGGAAAAAGTCTTCTCTGCCCGTCTCGCCGAACATTTTCTTGAATTTATAATCGCTTTCCGGAAATCCCCGGGAATGATTTGCGATCAGTTTCAATACGGTCGCTTTCGTCTTATTGTCGAACTTCAATCTGTCCAGAGCGATTTTCGCTTTCTCCGCGGACAGGATCTCGTGTCCGTAAAAATGTCCGATCCCGTCTTTTTCCGTATAACTTTCCGGTTTTCCGATATCGTGCAGAAGCATGGCAAGGCGCACGCAAAGGTCATTCGGACTTGCCGAAACGCTTCGCGCCGTGTGCTCGTAAACGTCGTACCGATGCCAGGGGGTATTCTGCGCAAACCCGACTAAGGGATACAATTCCGGCACGACTTCCGTTATCACGGCGGAAAAGGAAATAAGCGCATACAGCACGTTATCTCCGGATAGCAATTTCTTCAGCTCTTCCGCCTTGCGTTCGGCGGAAACAAGGGCAAGCCTTTCTCTTTCCCGCAAAGCGGCGCGCGCCGTTTCTTCTTCCACGGTAAACCCGAGAACGGAAGCGAACCGCACCGCGCGGAGGATCCTGAGGGCGTCTTCCGAAAACCGTTTTACGGGATCTCCCACCGTCCGCACGATACCGCGATCCAGATCGGATAAACCGCCGTATAAGTCGATCAATCCCCTATCCGGATGCCAGGCTAAGGCATTGAATGTGAAATCCCGACGGGCGAGATCTTCCTTCAGATCCCGCACAAACGCCACGGAAGAAGGTCTTCTGCCGTCCAGATATTCTCCTTCGGTGCGGAAAGCGGTCACTTCGTATTGACCGCCGCGCGCGCAAACGGTAACGGTTCCGTGTTTCAGCCCCGTGGGGATCGCAAAGCGCCCGGAAAAGACGGAGCGCACTTCGTCCGGCGTGGCGGAAGAGGCGATATCGTAGTCTCCCGGCGTTTTTCCGAGCAGACGATCCCGCACGCAACCTCCCACGGCGTAAGCCTCGAACCCCTTTTCGTTCAGTCGGGAGATCACCTCTTCCGCCCCGCGATCGAGGGGAATGCGGATCTCTTCGGAAGGCGTGTTTTTCCCGCGCGGGAAAAGCGTCTTATCCGAAAAGCGAACGAAACCGCTCATGCCCGCCCGCTTTTCGCCGCGAACGCTTTTTCAACGAAATCGCCGATCGTTTTCGTTGCCTCTTCCCGCGAGGTATCGTTCAGATATTCGTGCCTTACCCCGGGAAACAAACGAAGGGTCACGTTCTTCACGCCGACTTCTTCTTTATAGAACCTGTAAAGCCGCTCGACGAGTTTTCCCATACCGCCCACGGGATCGTCCTGCCCCGCGACGAGCAGAAGGGGCAGATCGGTCGGGATTTTATCCGCATTCTTCTTGCGGTAAAGGGTCGCCACGCCGTTGAAAAAGGACTTGTAAAAGTGATAGGAAAGAGTAAAATTGCAATCCGGATGCTCGTCGTATTTCCTGCATTCTTCTTCCAGGGATGAAATAAAAGTACCGGACGCGAATTTTTTGTTATATGCCCCGAAGGATGCCTCCGCGATGACTTTCGCTGGCTTTTTCCCCTTACCGAACAAACATCCGAGCGAAGCCACGAATTCCCCCGCAGGCACTTGCAGGTTTCTAAAATACGCGCTCCCGCCGACAACGGCGCAATCGATCTTATCCCCGTAGTTTTCAAGATAACTCTGCGTTAAAAAAGAACCGTAGCTGTGCCCGAAAACGGCATACGGAAACCCGTCGTATTTTTTCTTTGCGAGATCGGTTAGAAACGCCACGTCGCGCAGGGTATCGAAGAACATATCCCCTTCGCTGTAACCCGACCGATCGTCCGTAATGCCGTGTCCGCGGTGATCGTCGCAGAAAACGACGATCCCCCGCTTGTTCATTTCGCGGGCGAAACCGTCGTAACGGTCGGAACTCTCCGCCATACCGTGAACGATCTGCAATACGCCGATCGGGTTTTCGCATTCCCATTCGCGATAAAAAATCTCTTTTCCGTCAAAACTTTTAAAGGTCTGTTCCGTCATATACGCATCTCCTTATCGCATCCTTCCATCCGGAATACATGCGGCTGTAATGTTGCACGCTCTCCCGCGAAAGATCGGGATAAAACACTTTTTCGCGGCGGCGGTATTCGTCAAGTCTTTCGGGATCGATCATTCCGAGCCCGATCCCGCATAAAAACGCGGCGCCGAGCGCGGTGCTTTCCTGTTCTGCCGGGCGATCGACCGGGATTCCGAGAAGATTCGCCTGGAACTCCATGAGAAAATTGTTCGCGGATGCTCCCCCGTCCGTGCGGATCTCGCCGATCGAAACGCCGCTCTCTTCCGCGGCGGTGTCGGTCAGATCCCTGGCGGAATAAGCCATCGCCTCGAGCGCTGCCCGCGTGACGTGCGCTTTGGTGCTTGCCCGCGTAAGCCCCGTGATCAGTCCTTTCGCGTTTCCTTTCCAATAGGGCGCGCCAAGCCCCGTGAAAGCAGGCACGAGATATACCCCGCCGTTGTCGGGAACGCTTGTCGCAAGATCCTCGCTTTCCGAGGAAGAACGGAAAAACCCGAGGGAATCGCGCAGCCACTGCACGGTGCTGCCCGCATTGAACACGCTGCCTTCGAAGGCATAAGTCGTCTTGCCGCCGATTCGCGCAGCAACCGTCGTGATCAGCCCTTTTTGCGAGAAAAACGGCTTATAGCCCGTGTTACACAACATGAAAAGCCCCGTTCCGTACGTGATCTTGCTCATACCTTCCCTAAGACACGCCTGCCCGATCAGTGCGGCTTGCTGATCCCCCGCAACGCCGCACACGGGAATGCGTTTTCCGCGGTACACAAACTCGCCCGCTCGCTCGTCCGATGAAATAATGCGGGGAAGGCTTTCCCGCGGGATGCCGAACAGGGCAAGAAGCCCGTCGTCGTAATCCAAAGTATTCAGATTGAAAAGCATGGTGCGGGAAGCGTTCGTTACGTCCGTCACAAACGACCTTCCCTCCGTCAGTTTGTAGATCAGAAAACTGTCTACCGTGCCGAAGCAGACCTCTCCGCGGGAGAGCTTTTCTCCGATCTCCGGCACGTTCCGGATCAGCCAACGGATCTTGCTTGCCGAAAAGTAAGCGTCCGTCACGAGACCCGTTTTTCGTCTGATCTCGGCGCCGCACGTTTTCTCCAGCTCTTTCATCTCTTCCATTGTACGGCGACATTGCCAGATAATCGCGTTATAGAGGGGTTTTCCGCTTTTCCTGTCCCACACCACGACCGTTTCTCTCTGATTGGTGATCCCGATCCCCGCTACCGAAGAAAGATCGGGCGCGCTCTCCAGCATTTCGATCAGAACGGACATGGTATTCGCATAAATCTCGTTTGCGTTCTCTTCCACAAATGACGGTTCGGGATAGATCTGCGCGATCGGAGACGAACGCGTCAGCACGAAACGCTTTGCGGAAACGTCATATAAACATGCCCTGGTAGAGGTCGTTCCTTCGTCCACGGCGACAATGTATTTCCCGTTGTTTTCCGTCACTTTTCTTTCTCCCTTCCGATCCGTAAGGCAATGCGAAACCGATTGCCCCGATACAGTCTATGCTAAACCTATTGTATAACATTTCCGGAAAATTTTCAAGCCAAACGAAGAGGATTTCGTCAAATTTTCTCAAGACGACACATAATATAAAATATGGCAGACATTGTATTTACGGGCGGGGGCACCGCCGGGCACTGCACGCCCAACCTTGCGCTCGTTCCCTATCTGAAAGGGATCTTCGACGAAGTATATTATATCGGAAGCGAAAACGGCGTGGAAAGAGGACTCGCGGAAAGCCGCGGGATCCCCTATTATCCGATCGGAACGGTCAAGCTGATCCGGAAATTCACCTGGAAAAACTTAGCGATACCGTGGAAGCTTTTCCGCGCCGTTTCCCAGGCAAAAAAGATACTGAAGAAGCTTTCCCCTTCCGTCGTTTTTTCGAAAGGGGGATATGTGTCCCTTCCCGTGGCGATCGCCGCAAAAGATCTCGGCATCCCCGTGATCACGCACGAATCGGATTATTCCCTCGGGCTTGCCAATAAAATCGCCGCCCGCTTTTCGGATATCGTTTTAACGTCTTTCGAAGACACGGCGAAAAATATTCCGAACGCCCGCTATACGGGAACTCCCCTTCGGCAGGAACTCTTCCTTCCGTTCGACCGGAAAAAGGTGCTCGAAAAATACGGGCTGGAAGGCAAACTTCCCCTTCTTCTCGTAACGGGCGGAAGCAGCGGAAGCGAAACGCTGAACCGCACCGTCGAAAAAAGTCTGAAGGAAATTCTTAAAATTTTCGAAGTCGTGCATCTCTACGGAAAGGGAAAATCCTGCGCGCGGGAAGAAAAAGGCTACCATCCTTTTCCCTTTGCCGATCACATCGAGGAATTGCTTTCCGTTACCGATTATGCCCTTTCGCGGGCGGGCGCAAACACGCTGTTCGAACTTTGCGCAAAATCCGTTCCGACGCTGGCAGTACCTTTACCGAAAACCCAATCTCGCGGAGACCAAATCGAAAACGCGAAATATTTCGGCGATAATCGACTTATAGACGTGCTTTACGAAGAAAATCTGAATGAACGAACCCTCGTTTCCTCCTTAAAAAAACTGATCGCGGACGGAAACGAACTGAAAGCGAATTGCCGTAAAAAGCAACTGCACCGCGCAAACCCGATCATCGTGAAATACCTTTCGGTATTCGCAAAAAAAGATGACCGCGGCTGAGAGTAAGAAAATTCCCGGAACTGCGGCAGCAAATTCCGGGATTTTTCTTATTTATTATACGGATATTGTGTAAACAAAATATAAATATCGCATCGGTCCGGCGCTTGCCGTTACCGAATTTTCCCCGAAAACGATCCGGGGCTCAGTCCTGCGCGGCGGCTTTCCCGAGCGCGCGGCATAAAACAAGTGCGTCGTCATCGGGCGTATTATTCGCTATTACCCCATCGCCAAGCAAAATACCGCCGTTTTCCGTCACGCGGTCCTGCCACTTTCTCATCCATTCGCCGTCACCCCAACCGTAGGAACCGAACAGCCCCACTTTCTTGCCCGAAAGTTTTCCTTCCGCTGCGGAAAAGAAAGGTTCGAATTCGCTTTCTTCCAGCTCTTCCGCTCCCATCGCGGGGCAACCGAAAACAAGCGCGTCCGCGTCGAGCGAGGATAGATCCGCCATATTTACGGAAAGAAGAGAGACTTCGCCGCCGCCCTCTTTCACCCCTTCGGCAACGGCAGTCGCCATCGCCTCCGTATTGCCCGTACCGGACCAATAAATTACAGAAACTTTTTTCATGTTATTACCTCTTTTTTTTTATTATATCGTATCCGCGTTTATGCCACACGGAAGATCTCTTCCAGCCGTTCGCCGCGATCCATGCGCTTCAGGATACATTCGGAACACCTGCGGAATCTCGCGAACGTTTCCGCCGCCTTGCCTTCGTTTTCGTAAACCTTCCAATAGCCGCACAGTTTAAAACCGCCGTGCGGGTTTTCGATAAATCCCATCACGTCCGCAAGAGGATATCCGAGAAAAACGCCTATCTCGTGCGGAAATTCGTTTTTCGTCATGCGGGAGCGAAGGATCGCGAGCGCGCCTTCCACACTTTTATACCGATATCCGTACCCCGCGAGAAAGGCTGAAATTTCACTTTCGAACAATATTTTTGCGAGCGATTCTTCCCGATAGATCAGAACGACCGCCCTGTCTCCGTTTTCCCGAAGAAAAAATCGGCGGAATCCTTTTTTTTCAAAACAAGAAGTCACTTTCTCAAAGACTTCGTACTCCGCCGAACGGATACTCACCATGCTTGCCGCTTTGATACCGGCAAAGGTCATTCCGCAATTTCTGCCCAAAGAATATTCCGTTTCGCTCATAGCCCTCCTTTGGTTAGCGAGTGCTAACCACCGATGAAAAATATATGCGGCTTTTTTCCGCACACGATCTTTTTCTTTCCCGTTGTTTCTTTCCTATCTGCAAAGAATCGGTTTGTTTATGGTTAGCTACTGCTAACTGTATTTATCATACCATATCTTTTCCGAAAAAGCAAGCGATTTTCATACTCTTTCCGAAAATTTTTTTTCGCGTGAAATCTGTCGATAACTGCTTTTATGGCGGGCAAGAGTAATACGAAGCTTGCCCGGCATCCGACCATTGAAAACCGATTTTTTTGCTATTTTTCCTGAATTCGCAGAAACACTAAACTATCAACTTGTCTGACGGATCAGAATATCGAGGAGGGTTTCCCGTTAAAAATACTTCCAAGTTTTCGCCCCACCTGACGGGCTGACAGAGACAAGAAAACGCCACAAACAAATATAATCTGAAAGTTTCAACACCGATAAAGGCTCCGTCCCTTAAGGACTAAGGGCGTACGATAAGTTATTGTTATGATAAACCCGCATGGGATAAACGGAGTTCTCGGAAAAGGATGATGCCCGAAGAAGGAAAAACGGACTCGGAAAGCAGTTGTTCCTT
>CAKQRE010000020.1 GCA_934271265.1 uncultured Clostridia bacterium
GTTTTTTTTTGCGGTTTGCGATACCTGCTTTATTATAACATCGGAGGAATCTTTTTTCCATATTACATCGCCACTGCTTACTCTATTCTCCCCAACTCCCGTTGGGGGTTTCGACCTTCAATGACAAAAAACAGATTCTTCACGGACAAAGGCAAGTGGCTGGATCAGAACGACAAGGCTTATCTTAGCCGACAAATGACAACGGGTTTCGCCAACCGGATTCCCATTGAAATTTTGTGCTCGGAAACCATTGCGCAAGCAAGTTTTCTCGCTTATATTGTATCATGGGCGAATCGATTTTTCAATCTTTTTCAAAAAAAAGACTCAACCGTTGGTTGAGTTTGCCGATTTTGTCGGCGGCGACATTTTTCCGCCGTCGCTCTTTTTATTCTTTTAAACATGAAAAATGCCTGTATAGGTCGATTAACGCATATTTTTGTTTCAGACTTAGCATTCGTCGTTCTATATCGCCTTAAAGGCTTCCTTTCCGCCTTTTTCTCACCCGGGAAAAGCATTGCAGAGACTCCGTACGACGCCTAACACCCCGCGATCCGTCTTTGGCAACAGGACAAACAAACCGATTTCTCTCCAAAAAATCCGTCAGACAACGCCCTTTATTTTATGACAATTTTACCCGATATGTCATAATTTATGACAAAACAAAAAAATTAACCAACCCGTTTGATTGCCTTTTTTCGGGAAATTATTATAATAAAGGAGTACGCTTTACATTGACTATCATGCAGTCTTTCTTGGGCGGAAACGCACGGGCAAACCGGGCGATCGGTTTCCGCCGCAGAAAAACAAAAGCGAAAAAATACGAATTACAGAGGTAAGAAATTATGAACGAACTCGAAATCAAAGCAAAAATCAAGGATATGCTCTGCGACCGTCTCGGCATCGAAGCCGACGCTCTCGAATACGACACCCCCCTCTTCAACGACGGGATCGGGCTTGATTCCATCGATTCCCTCGAAATCATCTCCGCGATCGACGAAGAATACGGCGTATCCATGACGGGCGTAGGCAAAGAACATTTCCGGGACATCAACGCGCTTGCCGCTTACGTTCTCGCTCACGCCGAATAATCACACGGCGTAGCACAAAGGCACAAACATTCCAAAAGCCGGGGCAACCCGGTTTTTTGCTCTCACCGACAGGAAACGATATTTCATTATGGAAAAAAAGACAATCAGATGCGTGATCACGGGGCTAGGCGTCGTGAGCGCGATCGGCAACAATGTAAAAGAATGCTGGGCGAACATTCTCGCTTCGAAAAGCGGGATCGACCACACCCATTCGCTCGATACCGAAAACTGCTATGCGGACTATGCCGCGGAAGTAAAGGAACCGACGGTAAACGATCCGTCTCTCGACCGTTGCGCCGCGCTTTGTCTGCAGGCAACCGACGAAGCGATGAAAGACGCCTCGCTCGGCGATTTTAACGGAGATCCGCGCACGGGCGTTATCATGGGCAGCTGCGTCGGCGGCGGAAGAAGCCTTGAAAGCTATTACCGCAACGGCAGAAAGAAAGAGGACGTTCTAAAAATGCCCATTTCCTCCGTTGCAAATCACGTTGCGGAAAAGGTAAACGCGGGCGGCGTGGTGACGAACGTTGCCAACGCGTGCGCCGCCGGCACGATCTCCGTCGCTTACGCTTCCGACCTCATCCGCGCGGGTAAGGCGGACGTCGTGATCGCAGGGGGCGCGGACGCGTTTTCTTCCGTACCCTACGCAGGCTTTTTGTCTCTGCACGCGCTGGACGAAAACTCCTGCTCTCCCTTCAATCACTCCCACGGGATCACGCTCGGCGAAGGCGCCGGCGCGCTCGTTGTGGAATCGTACGAACACGCGGTCGCACGCGGCGCGCATATTTACTGCGAAGTATTGGGCGCCGGCATTTCGAGCGACGCGCACCATATCACCGCACCCCGCCCGGACGGCGAAGGACAGATGAGCGCGATCCGCCAGGCGATCGCTCATTCCGGACTGACCGAAAAGGATATCGACTACGTGAACGCGCACGGCACGGGCACCGCAAAGAACGACGAGGCGGAATTTCTTTCTCTTCACACCATTTTCGACGGCAAGAACGACGGTCTGTCCGTAAGTTCCACCAAAGCGATGACGGGGCATTGCCTCGGCGCGGCGGGCGCGATCGAAGCCGTTTTCGCGGTAAAAGCATTGCAGGAAAACGTCGTTCCCCCGACGCTCGGTTTCTCGGAAGAAGACCTTGCCGTGCTGAAAGAAAAAGCGGGTAAGATCGACTTTACGCCTAACGTTCCCGTAAAAAAAGAACTGAACGCCGTAATGAACAATTCCTTTGCTTTCGGCGGCAACAACGCGAGCATCGTGTTCGGCAAAAAACCGACGGACATCCCCGCGGACGCCGACCGCAGAGACGTTGCGATCACGGGGATCGGACTCGTGACCCCCCTCGGCAACGGCAAAGACGCTTACGTTTCCGCGATCGCGGAAGATAAGCGCCTCGAAGAGAGCGAAACGGCGTCGAAGATCGGCGTGGCGGATTATGACGCGCAGGGTTTGAAAATGGCGTTTTACCGCAAACTCGATCATTTAAGCCAGTTGCAGGCGGTTTCCGGCATGGACGCTCTCCGCGACGGCAAGCTGACCGTAACGGACGAAAATTCGGGCAGGATCGGCATGATCGTGGGAACGTCCGAAGGGGCGATGGGTCCGAGCCTCGATTTCCAGAAACACATTACGGAAAGAGGAAACGCGGGCGGAAGCGCCTTCAATTTCCCCAACACCGTTTACAACGCCGCGGGCGGATATTTGTCCATCTGCTCGGGCATCAAAGGATATAACGTCACCGTGACGAACGGCGCGCAGTCGGGGCTTTCCTCGACGGCATATGCCCTTCAGGTCATCCGCAACGGATGGGAAGACGCCATGATCGCCACCGGAACGGACGAGAACAGCGAGATCATTTCCGAAGTGACCCACCTGATCGGCGCCGCCGCGGACGAAAAAGTCCGCCCCTATGACGGAAAAGAAAACTATTCCCTTTCCGACGGCAGCGTTTCGATCCTGACGGAAACGGCAGAATCGGCGAAGAAGCGCGGCGCGGAAATTTACTGCAGGATCACGGGGTACGGCATGTCCCACGCGAGCGTTCCCTACGGAACGGTGAAAGGTTCCGCCGCGGGACTTTACAACGCGATCGGAAGCGCCCTTGCGGACGCAGACCTTACCGCCGGAGACATTTCCGCGGTGATCGGATTCGCCAACGGGCAAAAGGACGTTGACGAGATCGAAACGGACGTTTTAAGCCGGTATTTCGACGGAAAGAAACTTCCCGTCATCACCGTAAAAGAACGCACGGGCGAAGGCAGAGCGGCTTCGGCGGCTCTCGCGCTCGCACACGGCGCGATGATGCTCCACGGGGACATCACGGAAGACGCCGACGCTTACGTTTCTTCCGGCAACGGAATGAAAAAAGTAGGCGTGAAAGCTTCCGCCCTGAATAAGATCCTCGTTCTGTCCTATGCGACGGGCGGATCTTACACGGCGATCGTGCTCGAAAAATAAGAAGAGGTAAAACAAATGAAAGTAGCAATCGTAACGGGCGCGTCCCGCGGGATCGGAAAAGCATGCGCTCTCCGCCTCGCGAAGGACGGCTTCACCACGGTTATCAACTATTCTCACAGCGAAGACGAGGCGAAAAAGGTTCTCGAAGAGATCGAGAAAAACGGCGGCAGCGGCATGACGATCCGCGCCGACGTTTCCGACCTCGATCAGGTGAAAGCCATGATGCGCGAAGTCGGGAAAACGTACGGTCAGATCGACGTTCTCGTAAACAACGCGGGCATCGTGAGAGACGAATACCTTCTCATGCTGAATCCGGATACCCTCGACCGCTGTTTCGACCTTAACGTGAAAGGTTATTTCTATTGCGCGCAGCAGGCGGTTCTGAAAATGTTCCGTAAAAAGAGCGGCGCGATCATCAATATGTCTTCGGTCAGCGGGATTCTCGCCCTTGCGGGGCAGAGCGTTTACAGCGCAACGAAAGGAGCCGTGAACTCCATGACGCAGACGATGGCGAAAGAGCTTGCCCCCTACGGCATCCGCGTGAACGCGGTCGCCCCCGGATTTATCGAAACGGAAATGCTCGACGCCCTTCCCGAGGAAAAGAAAAAAGAATATCTCGACGCCATTCCCATGCATCGTCTCGGAAAGGCGGAGGAAGTTGCGGGGATCGTTTCCATGCTCGCATCCGACACCTGCGCCTACATGACCGGTCAGATCCTGACCTTAGACGGAGGCATTTCGTTATGATAAACATCTACGGCGTGAACAAACGCCTGAAACAGCGCCCGCCCTTTCAGATGATCGAAAAGGTGACGGAACTCGTTCCCGGACAGTCGGCGACGGGCGTCAAGACGGTGTCGATCAACGATCCCTGGTTCGTCGGGCATTTCCCCGACGCACCGATGCTTCCCGGCGTACTCATCGCCGAAACGTGCGCGCAGCTCTGCTCGATCGTTTCCGAGGGCGACGGCACGGCGGAAGACAAACTCAACGTCCTTTTGAAACTGGACAACTTTAAATTTCTGAAACCCGTTCTTCCCGGAGACGTTATGGTCGTTTCCGTCGCGAAGAAAAGCGGCGCCGGTCCTCTCGTCACCTTCGAGGCGACCGTTACCGTAGACGGTCAGATCCGCAGCAAGGGAAATCTTTCCTTCACGGCGATCGACCGCGCGGGTCTCGACGGAGAAAACAACGATTGATCTTATGAAAAAAATTGCCTTTTTATTTGCGGGGCAAGGTGCGCAGACAGTCGGAATGGGAAAGGATCTTTACGAAACCTTTCCCGTTGCGAAAGCCGTATTCGACAGCGCTTCGCCCGTGTTTCCGGAAGCGAAAAAAATTTGCTTCGAGGGAGACGGCGACACGCTGACGAAAACGGAGAACACCCAGCCCTGTCTTTTCCTGACCGATCTCGCGATCGCGAAAACCTTGCAAAGCGCAGGCGTCGAGCCTTCCGCCGTTGCCGGCTTCTCTCTCGGAGAGATCCCTGCCGCGGCGTTTTCCGGCGTGATGACGGAAGAAGAAGCTTTCCGATTCGTCCTTTTGCGCGGAAGAACGATGGCGGAACAGTCCGCCCTTCATCCCGGCGCGATGGCGGCGGCTCTGAAACTCGACGAAGAGACGGTAAACGAGGTATGTTCCCGTTTTCCGGAAATCTGGGCAGTCAACTATAACTGCCCCGGACAGATCTCCTGCGCGGGCAACGCCGCGCAGATCGACGATTTCTGCGCGGCGATCAAAGCGGCGGGCGGAAGAGCGGTAAAACTTCCCGTAAGCGGAGCTTTCCATACGCCGTATATGAACGAGGTCTCCCCCGTTCTCCGCGAGTTTCTCGAAAGAGAAGGCGTTTCCGCCCCGAAGATCCCCTTCTACGCAAACCGCACGGCAAGCGTTTATCCGGCAGAAAAGGAAGGGATCGTCGATAATCTTTCCGAACAGGTACGTCACCCCGTTCTCTGGGAGAAAACGCTGAAAGCGATGAAAGACGACGGGATCGAAGTATTTATCGAAGTCGGCGCGGGTTCCACGCTCACGAAATTCGTTTCGCGCACCTTAGAGGGCGTTACCGCCTGTGCCGTAAACGACGTAGCCTCTTTCGAAGCCGCAGTACAAACCGTAAAAGGAGAATAACGTGGAAAACACTTCGACGAAGATCTGCCCCGCCTGCAAACAGGAGATCGCGGAAAACGAACTTCGGGCAAACGGTTATATCTGTCCGAAATGCAAAGCGTATTGTCCGATGCCGGCAAGGGAGAGGATCGATTATCTGTGCGACGAAAATTCTTTTAGCGAACTTTTCGCGAAATCCGTTTTCACCGATCCGCTCGGTTTCCCCGAATACAGGGCGAAATATGAAGCGGCTTGCAAGAAAAGCGGCGAAAACGAAGGCGTTCTCACCGGAACGGCGACGATCAAAGGACACGAGACCTGCATTTTCGTAATGAACCCCGAATTTATGATGGGTTCGATGGGAACGGCGGTCGGAGATAAGATCACCGCCCTTTTCGAATATGCGATCTTAAAAAAACTTCCCGTGATCGGCTTTACCGTATCGGGAGGCGCCCGCATGCAGGAGGGCATGCTTTCCCTCATGCAGATGGCGAAAGTATCCGCCGCGGTCAAACGCCACGGAGACGCGGGGCTTTTGTATATCGTGGGGATCACCGATCCGACGATGGGCGGCGTTACCGCAAGTTTCGCCATGCTCGGCGACATTATTTTTTCCGAGCCCCGCGCGCGCATCGGTTTTGCGGGAAAACGCGTGGTGGAACAGGTTACGGGAGAAAAACTCCCGGATACCTTCCAGACCGCCGAATTTCAGTTGCAGAACGGTTTTCTGGATGAGATCGTCGCCCGGGAAGACGAGCGCAAACACCTTGCGAAACTGCTCGCCCTGCACGGATTTTAAGGAGAGACGGCAATGGCTGAAAATTTAACCGTATACGAAAAAATCTGTCGCACGAGGAAAACGGGCAGAGCGACAGCCGTCGACTATATATTGAATTCCTTTAAAGGATTCTGCGAACTGCACGGCGACCGCGCTTTCGGAGACGATCACGCCGTGGTCGGCGGGATCGCAAAGCTGAAGGACATGCCAGTCACCGTGATCGGCATCGAAAAGGGTCACGATATGCAGGAAAGGCTTTATCGCAATTTCGGTTGCGTTCTTCCGGAAGGATACAGAAAATCGCTCCGTCTGATCAAACAGGCGGAAAAGTTCCGCCGTCCCGTGGTGCTTTTCGTGGACACGCAGGGCGCAAATTGCGGCAAGGGCGCGGAAGAACGGGGCGAAGGCGAAGCGATCGCCCGAAACTTGCTTGAACTTTCGGCGGTCACGGTGCCCGTGATCACCGTTATGATCGGCGAAGGGGGCAGCGGCGGCGCGCTCGCGCTTGCCGTGGCAGACGAAGTCTGGATGCTCGAAAACGCCTATTATTCCGTCATTTCCCCCGAATCCTGCGCAAGCATTCTCTTTAAAGATCCTTCGAAGGCTCCGGAGGCGGCGGAACATCTCAAACTCACCGCGCAGGATCTGTACCGATTCGGCATCGTGGAAAAAATCGTTTCCGAACCGGACGATTTCTCCAATCCCCCGAAACGGGAAAACTTCTTCAACGCCCTTTCGGACGATCTTTACGACAAATTGACCGCGCTCGGCAAAAAACCGACGGAAACTCTTCTTGCCGATCGCACGGAAAAATACAGAAAGATCGGAAGATATCCGGAATATTCCCTTCCCTCCGACAAAAACGGCGGAAAGACGAGAAAAAAGAGGTGGTTCTCGCATGACGACCGCGCGTAAAAAAATTCTCATATTGAACGGAAGCCCTCATCGTGACAAGAGCACGACCCTTCTCGCGACGAACGCTTTCGCGGAAGGAATGATGCGCGCGGGCGATTTCGAAACGGAAACGGTGCACGTATGCGCACTTGACATCAAACCGTGTATGGGTTGCCTGTCCTGTTGGGGAAGAACGGAGGGAGAATGCGTGATCCGCGGAGACGATATCCCCGCTTTAAAGGAGAAGATCCTTGCCGCGGACGTCGTGATCGCGAGTTTTCCCCTGTACTATTTCGAAATGCCCGGACAGATGAAGGTGATGATGGATCGCCTTTTATCGATGGTAAAGGCATACCACGGACAAACCGTTCCGACGGACGGATCGCCCGCGCACGAATTCCGTTATACCGATTCGCCGAAAAAACTGGTGATCGTATCGGGATGCGCTTATACGGAAACGGACGTCGTTTACGACCCGTTGCTCCGTCAGCTCGACCTGGTATTCGGCAAAAACGCTTACACGCCGATCCTGCTTTCGCAATTCAAAACGATGGCGGACAACGGCGGACAACGCACGCAGCGGCAATTGAACCGGATCGGTCTTGCAGGCGAAGAATTCGGCGCGAACGGCTTTCTATCGGAAAAGACCCGCCGGGAAGCGGAAAAACCGCCCTTCTCGCGCGAAGTTTATAAAACCATTCTCGAAAACGTATGGCAGAAAGAACGGGAAAAGGGCGGCAGAGCCTGATTCCCTTTTTCTTTTCGCACTTAGCCGAGAGAGATTTGAACTCCATCAAGCCTTAAAGCCGTCTTTTTTGCCCGTTGCGGCAAATCTTTGCTTGAAGTACGGAAAAGTACGCCTGCGCAAACCTTTACCACAACTGCCTAAAAAATAC
>CAKQRE010000021.1 GCA_934271265.1 uncultured Clostridia bacterium
CACCTCAGAACAATCTGTAATCAAACTTTTTGTAGGCAAAATAATACGTTCCGCCCATAAGCACGAGAGTTACGACCGCCTTTGCGAGGTTTACGGCGCTTGCCACGTCTACCTGACGATTGCCGAACATGCCGAGCCGATACACAAACGTATCTATGATATCTCCGCCTTCGTAAACCATCGGGTTATAAAGTACCAATACCTGATCGAACCCGCCGTTCAGTATTCCGCCGATCGATAAAGTCATGACCATTGCCACAACGGGAGCAATGCTCGGAAGCATAACGTTGATAATCTGCCGGAATCTGCCGCCGCCGTCGATCTCGGTCGCTTCGTACAAGGTCTCGTCCACCCCCATAATGGCGGCAAGAAAGATCACCATGTTGTAACCCATACCTTTCCATACGTCCGATAAAATGACCAGCGTCCGAAACCAACCGTTATCGAGGAAAAACATAATTCTCGAGCCGAATATTTTTTCGAGCACGGTGTTCACAACGCCGCCGTAAGCAAACATTTCAAGCAAAAGACTGCCTAAAATGATCCAGCTGAGAAAGAACGGCAAGAAATACATTGTCTGAACAAACCGCGAAAACCATTTTTTTCCGACTTCGTTGATCAAAATCGCCAACAGCAACGGCACAATGATCCCGAGAGCTATTTTTATCCCGGAAATCAGCAACGTGTTGCGCACCGAGTTCCAGAATTTTTCCATTTTGAAAATATAGAGAAAGTTTCCGAACCCGTGATCGCTTGCCCACTCCTGACCGAAAAACGTTCCTTTAAAAATATCGAATTTCTGAAACGCCATCACGATGCCGAACATAGAGCCGTATTTGAAAACCAACGTGAGAACGATTCCCGGCAGCAGCATCAGCCACCATACCCATTGTTTCTTTACGAAACGCACGAGTTTTGACGAGCTATTATGTTGTAATATACTTGCTTTCATATTTATTTTGCCTGTTCGGCATACCATGCGTTTACTTCCGCGGTAACTTCGTCTCCGCCGATTTTTTTCCACGAAGAAACAAACGAATCCCACGTCTCGTCGATATTTTTCTCTCCCATGATCGCTTTCAGGTAGTATTCCGAAACTTCCTGAGCCATCAACGCGCCTTTGCTTGACATGGCAGGCGTCGAAATTCCGTAGAATTCATCGTAAGACACACGCTTTTCGTCATCGTAGATCTTCAGGATCTGCGCCCAAGCCCCGTCCCGATTCACGCGGGTCATAATGTTCGCAAACATGTTTTCCTGATACTTCGTAGCGTAATGATCTTCTTTCCACACAAGATATTCCGGATAAGCGTTCCACAATTTTTTCATGTGTGCCGTCCAGGTTTCGGGAGCTTCTCCCTCCGCTTTCGGGTCGCTCTCCAATTGCTTGTTAATATTTACATATTGCTCGTTGATATCATACGGATCGTAAAATTGCGTGGGACACCAACTCCATACGTAACCTTTTTCCGGCGCCGCTTCCGGCGTGCCGTCGAGGGCAATATACATATTGATCATCTTGAACAAAGCTTCCGGATTTCTGCACTTCTTGTTCACGACATAGTAGAACTCCACCTGCTGACGATCGATCACTACGTTTTTGCCTTCGGCAAGAGGCATTTCCGCCGCGACCCAGTCGGCGTCGTTTCCGATCGCCGTACCGAGAGGATATTCGAATTGCCACCACGGTCCGATCACAACGCCGCATTTATCGCCGAGAACGTCCGCCTGCACGGCGTCGACCGTTGCCGCGGCAACGTCTTTCGTTAAAATGCCTTCGTTATAAAGTTTATTCAGCCATTTCAGGGCAGTCTTACTGTTTTCGGATACCTCGTCCGCATGCAATTTCCCGTCGCTGCCCAAAAGCCAGGCATAAGGACCCGCTCCGAACATATTCATGTATCTGTCGATCGAAAAATAAGAACCGGAAATCGCATTGCTCATCGCAAGCCCGCACGTCGCCCCTTTCTTCTGTTTGAACGCCTTTAACACTTCGTACAATTCTTCCGGAGTTTCGGGAACGGAAAGTTTAAGATCATTCAGCCAATCCCGACGGATATACATCACGGGAACGCCGCGGCGATTGTCGGAATACTGAGGCACGGCGTAAATTCCGCCGTCGGCATCCGTAAGCCTTTTGATGACCTCGGGATCGCGATTCAAAAACGTTTTAACGTCATCGGACGCATATTCGTATGCCGTGGAAAGATTTTTCAGCATACCCGCCTTTTTCAGCGAAGCATAATCGCTTGCCGTGACTTTAAAAATATCGGGCAGTTCGTTCGACAACATGGAAAGGCTTAATTTTTCGCTGTATTGCGTGGGCGGAACTTTCCACAAATAGGAAAACTCCAGATTCAATTTTTCCTTCATCAGCTTGATGAACTGCTGGTTATCGGGAGTTACACTCTGAGGTACACGGCTGTCGTTGTGTGCCTGATATTCCATTACGCCCGTAATTTTAACGGTGGTTTCGTACTTGCCGAACGGATCGCGGGTGGGATCGTCATAATCCGGCCCCGCGTTCCCGCCGTTTCTGCCGCAGGAGCAAAAGCCGATCGCGCATAATGCCGCCAGAATAAAACTGATGAATCTTGAACTTTTTTTACTCATAATCTTCCTCCGCCGATTATTTCTTCAGGCTTAGCATTCGCTATCACTAATTACCTTAAAGGCTTCTTTTTCGCCCTTTTCCCCGATTTCTCTATTGATGTACGGAGAGTACTATCGATTTCGAAATCGGGAAAAATCATCGAAAAATAAGCTCTTTAAGGCGCGGAGCGTTTTTACGGATGAAAAATCGTGTTTTGACAAGGCAAACGCTCAAAATTATACTCTCCCGTATATTGCCGAGCGTTTAACACAGTCATAAACCGATTTTTCGCCGTAAAAATAGTTAGTGATAA
>CAKQRE010000022.1 GCA_934271265.1 uncultured Clostridia bacterium
CACGAGATCGAACGCCGCCTGGTTCAGGCTTGCCGTCGTTCCCTTCGCTTTCACTACGTTTCCTACAACCGAAAGAACGTCGCCCGTTCTGATCGCAAACAGATCCGCCAACGCCGCTTTTTCAGACGTTTTGTTCGCAATTTCTCCGATCGTAACTTCGCCGAGAAGGCTGAGGAGATAGTCGACCTTCTTTACGCCCGTCACTTCGGGGAAAGTCTTATCCGTGTATCCGGCGATATCGAGTTCGTATCCCGCAACGTCGAGAGGCTTCGTGTTGAGTAAGGTGTCGAGCGCCGCGTTGCCGTTGCTCTTTATGTATCTTGCAAACGTGTAGTCGCTTGCATAAAGTTTCACAAGATCGAACGCCGCCTGTTTCAAACTTGCCGTCGTTCCCTTCGCTTTCACTACGTTTCCTACAACCGAAAGAACGTCGCCCGTTCTGATCGCAAACAGATCCGCCAACGCCGCTTTTTCAGACGTTTTGTTTGCGATCTCTCCGATCGTAACGTTACCGAGAAGGCTGAGGAGATAGTCGATCTTCTTTACGCCCGTCACTTCGGGGAAAGTCTTATCCGTGTAGCCCGCGATGTCGAGCTCGTATCCGATCGCGTCGATCACGACGGTGCCAAGCAGTTTGTCAAGCGCGGGGTTCTTCGAATCGAGCGAGGGGAAACATTCGCCTACGGTGTAGGTTTCGAATACGTCTTTCGCAATGAGGAACAAACCGCCCTTCACGTTGTTTTTAAGTTCCTTTACATACCCCTTTACGGCGACCGCATCGATATCGAGCGCGTTGGAAACAAACGGAAGCGCTTTCTTTTCGTTGATATACCAATCGTCGCCCTCTTTCGTCACTTTGGCGAACAGCGCGACCACGTCTCCGACGCCGACGCCGTCCACAAGCCCGATCACGTAATCGAGTTTATCGGAAGCACTGTCTTTCGAAGCAAGTTCGGAGATCAGCTCTTTCACCTTGACGCAAAGAAGAGCGTTCACCGCTTTCTTGACCTGTTTGCCGTCCTTCGTCCAGGTTTCGCCGTTTTTCGTCAGGGACGCGGCGGGCGCGATCAGATCGCCGATCTCGTAAGCGTCGAAAGGCGAAGCGAACACATCGTTCAGGATATCGTCGACGGTGATCGACTTTTTATTTACGGCATTATATATATAGGTTATCAGGTTGCCGCAATCGAAGTTGTAGACAAGCTCTAAAACGCCGTTAAGCTTTTCCGTCTTCGCGCTGGTAAGGATCCCCTTTTCGTTTTCTTCGATCGCCAGAGGCTTCTTGAAAAATTCGCCGAGACGAACACCGTCGAACAGCTTATGAAGCTCTTCTTCGACGTTCAGTTTCTTGTCCCCTTTCAGCGAAGATATAATATCGCGCACGGTGATCGTGCAGCCGCAGATCACGTCAAACGCCTTCTGTCCGGGAACCCCGTTCATCGATTCCGTCGTTCCGTCTTCGTTCGCCTTCATTCCGAGAAGAGACTGGAAGATCTCGCCCACGGTGATGTCTTTCAGTTGTTCGGTGAACTCGCTCGCCTTCTTTTCGGGATCGAAAAGGTCGCCGAGGCGGAAGTTGAACACGGTTGCCGCCGCGCCGGGGAAATACACGGCTTTCCCGCCGCCTGCCGCCGCGTTCTTGAAATACCAGACGCCGTCTTCATTCATGCGGAAGTTGAGCGCTTCGCCGAGAGAGATCCCGCCGATCGCGTCGAGAAGATCGAAATCGCTCTTCTTGTCAAACCCGGCGACGATTTCCCAGATCTTAAGATTAAGGATCTTGTTCAATCCGTCCGTAAGGGCGGTTTCGTCGCAGATATTATCCGCTTTCGTATAATACTTTGTATTTTCGCCCGTGCCTTCCGAACCGAAGTTCAGAAGAGCGACCGCGAGATTGCCGAGCGTAAGATCGGGTAAAAGCCCGCTCACGATCGCGGCGGCGGAACCGGGATTCTCGATGATCGAGAACACGGCGGTCAGTTCCACGTCGTACACCATGCCGAGGTATTTATTTACTTCGTTGCCGTTCTTATCGAACCACTTACCTTCCGCATACTTCATTCCCGCAACGTCGCCCACGCGAAGCCCCGCGAATGCATTCTTCAGAATGGTGATAAGCTTTTCGACGCTGAATTTATCCCCGTCGGCGAGACCTTCGAAGAAATCCGCCACTTTCACGGAACACGCCGCTTTCAGAAGAGCGTTCACTTCGCCTTTGGAAGCGTCGGAATAAACGTATTCTCCGTTTTCGTTTTTCACCACGCCGAACAGTTCGCCGAGCCCTTCGCCGACCGTCATGTCGCCGAAATGCCCCTCCAGCGCGGACATCAGGTTCCGCACGATCTGATTACCGCTCAGTTCCCCTTTCCCGACGACGTCGCGTACGGAAAGCTCGAGGAGCGCGGAAACGAGCTGACTCTTGATCGCGGTATCGCCTTTATACCATAAGCCGTCCGCTTCGTTCTTTTCGAAACCGATCGTTTCGAACACGTCGCCGACCGAAAATTCGCCGAACGCGTTCAGGATCTTCTGAACTTTCTGCGCGGTCGTGGCTTCCTTATCTTTTACGGCAAGATAAAGGGTCGTAACGTCGAGAGAGGAAAGGATCTTCAGAATGCCCTTTACGGGTTTCGTGAACGCCTTGTCTTCATACCACTTTCCGTCTGCGGCATTGTACGTATATCCGATCACGCCGCCGATACGCACGTTATCCGTAAGGTTCTCGATCGCGAAGACGTATTTGCCTTCGGCATTCTTCGTGAACATCTCGCGGACTTTCATGCCGTTGAACAGCGAATTGACCTGATCGGTCACTTTTTCGTCGGAAACGACTTTCGAAAGAAGCTCGCCGATCGTGGAATTACCGATCGAGGAAAGCCCGCCCTCGACGATCTCCGCCGGAATATCGGATGTCTTCGTAACGAAACTGTCGATGATCGCGCCCATCTTCACGTTGGCAAGAAGTTCGAGCGGCTTGTTCGATTCGTCTTTCACCACGTATTCGCCGTCAACGTAATCGAACATGGTGGGAAGGATCCCGCCGAGCGAAATATCGCGCAGTGCGGAAAACACCCCTTTCTGACCGGTATATTCGTCATCGGAGATCATCTGACCGACGGTGTATCTTCTCAGTTTCGCCCTTTCCTGTTCGGAAATAAGGTTATCCGGAATAAACGCCAGCAAAGCCCCGACCGGCAGATCGGATATGAATTTGGAAAATCCCTGATTCGTAAACAGGGTGAAAAAAGATACCGCCTTTAAGTCGTCGACGTACTTATCGTTTTCTCCGCCCTTTTTGATGATGTCTTTCCCGGCAATGTTATTGACGAGTTTGACGACGTCGACCCCCATTTTGTCTTCGAGATCTTTCAGCGTGTAGTTCTCCGGAGACTCCATGGCTTTCTGCAAAAAGCCGACGATGTCCTCCGCGGAATACTTGTTGAGATCTCCGAGCCCGTCGACGTTGTCCGCCACGTCTTCCACGGTAACGTTGCCGTACAGATAGTACACCGTTCCCGCGATCGACGCGGTAGAAGCCGTGATCCCGAAGATCATTCCGAGTAGAAAACAGACGATTCTTCTGAAAATCTTACCCATAAACTGCATCTCCTGTTGTTTTAGGTCGTTCCCGCCGCAGACCGACGACGCTTTCTCCGTTTCCGGAGATTTTCCCTCTTCGTCCGGAAACCGCAGACCGCGCAGAGCGTGCGACAGGTAACACTGATTACAGGATGTATTATATAATTACGCGCGCGTAAAGTCAAGTTCCGCCGTGTAAATTTTCAGACCACTTCCGTAATATTGCAAAATTTCTCTTAAAAAGTTTACTTACGGTTTATTTTTCTTCGCTCGCGTCCCGCGGGCTTTTTTACGAACCCTTCCGCAATCATTCCGGAAAAACCGGGGTTCGCGCGCCGCACGGGAAACCGTCCGCCGTTTCCGGGAATCCCGTCCGAGAAATTCGCACGGAACAAATGATAAAACGCAAAAGAAACTTCGGGAATGAACGCCGTTTTCCTTGCTTTTTTGTTCCGACATGCGATATAATGTATTTTGGCATTTGTGTCGCCCGGTCGTTTTTTTTGGATAAAAACGGATAAAACGCCCTTCATGCAACCGACGACGAAACGGCGAATGCCGATCCTACGGGACTTTTTCTCAGAAAACCTGCGCCTTTTGCGGCAGGCTGACAAACGGTCCGTCACAAAGGACACACAGGTAAAGAGATGTATTGTTTTATCGTCAATCCGCAAGCCAATCGGGGCAAGGCGGGAAAAACAGCACGAACGCTTCGGAAAATTCTGGAAGAAAAAGAGATCCCTCACGCCTTTTACTACACGAAAAAACCGGGGGAAGGCAAGGAGATCGCGAAAATGCTTTGCGATCGGGGCGAAACGCTGATCGTAGCCGTAGGCGGAGACGGCACCATGCACGAAGTTTTTAACGGGATCGACCCCGAAAAAACGGAATTCGGACTCATTCCGTGCGGAAGCGGCAACGATTTCGCCGCGACCGCCGGTATTCCGACCGACCCGGAAAAAGCACTCGATCTGATCCTGCACGGCGAGGCAAAACCGACGGACTACATGAACTGCGACGGCGTACGCGGACTGAACATCATCGGTACGGGCATCGACGTGGAGATCCTGAAACGCTGCCGGCGGATCCGTTTTCCGAAAGGGAAACTGCAATATCTCGTTTCACTGATCGTCAGCCTGATCAAATTCAAATTCTACACCTTTCATATCGAAGAAAACGGCAAGACGGAAACAAAACGCGCGCTCATCGCCTGCGTCGGAAACGGAACCCGCTTCGGCGGAGGTATCCGCATGTGTCCGAAAGCCGTGATCGATGACGGAAAGCTCGATTTCGTCGTGGCGGGAAAACTCAAAAAGATCCGCATCCCCTTCGCTTTCGCCAAACTGATGAAAGGAAAGATCCTCGAGCAGGATTTCACGACTTTTTATCAGACGGATCACACCCGCCTCGATTTCGACGTTCCCACGACGATCCAGATCGACGGAGAGTTTTACGACAACATCGCTTTCGACGTATCCGTCGTGCCGCACGGCGCTCTTATCTTCCGCGCATAACCGTCATACCGGTTTCCGCCGTGCGCTTTCGCTATTGACAAACCACAACAACCTGACGCAAAAAAATCGCCGTTGATCGACTTATACGGCGATTTTTTATTTTTTTCAAGCTCGGTGTCCACCTCGGGAAAAATCTGCCCTCGTGATTTTCCGAAGAAAACGGAAATGCCGCCGGGCGCAATGGCAGCCTTTACCTCTCCACGCTTTTAAGAACGGCTTTCGCCGCCGCGGCGACCTGCTCTTTCAGCTTTTTCGGCGTGATCACCCTGACGTTTCCCGCAAAGGAAAGGATCTTGGAAACGAGATTGCCGTCGATCGGAAACCGCGCCGAAGCACAAGCGGTTCCGTCCTGCTTTTCCGTCACCCGGTCGATCCCGAGCCACTCTTCAAGCTCGCTCTTGTTTCCCTTATCGCATTCGAGTTCCACGAGCTCTGTCGGTAAAGATTCGAAAAATCGTTCCAGCCTCAGGTCGGAACGGGAGATCTCGCGCCGTTCGAACTTCTCCCCCGTCGGGTTGGCATAACGGATCCTTGCAATGCGGAACACACGAAAATCCTCGCGCAGATGACAGTAAGCGTACACATACCAGGTACCCTCTTTTAAAATCACGTAATAGGGATCCACGATCCTTTCCGTCTCTCCCCCGAACCGATCGCGATACACAAACCCGACCCTCTCGCACGATTCTATCGAACGCGCAAAAAAGGAAACGGTAACGTGCATGATATCGCTCCCCGTCCAGGACGAACCGTCGATAATAAAATGCCCCATGTGCATGTCTTCCACGTTACAGTCCAGGCTGCTCAGCGCCCTCAGTTTATTGATCACGGAGGCAAGATCGTTGCTGCAGACCTGCTCGTTATAATCGGACAAGGCAGAGACCGCCGATTCAAATTCCCTTTTCGTAAGAAAACCCGCGCTGAGCCTGTACGTCTCGGAAATATAATAGCCGCCGTCCCGCCCCTGCTCGGCAACGATCGGCACACCCGCGAGACTTAATTCCTCGATATAGCGGAACACCGTTCTGCGCGAGATCTCGCACTGGTCGGCAAGAAACGCCGACGTCAATCGCCTTCGCGACAAAAAAAGAAACAACATTTTCAGCATCGCTTCGAATTTCATGTCGATAACCCTTCTTCTTTCGTAAAATCCATCCCGGCAAAATCCCCGGTTTTCTTCCGGAGCAAACAAAGAACCGCACGTCCGCCGGGTTTCGTCATGCGTTCATCCGACCCCTCGATTGCTATCGCGGAGCATTTCTTTTTATATTTTAGACCTTGCGGACCTTTCTGTCAAGAAAGAAGAACTGAAAAGAAAAATAAAAACCGCCGGGTCGGGAAAACGGAAACCGCCGGACTTACCGTTTATCATCCCGATCGCCGAAAAAAAACAGCCGATAACGGCGAATGCCAAGCCCACCCTCGAGTGCGAAAAATATTTTTTGATTTTTTGCGAAAACTGCCGAAAAATCGTTGACAATAACTAAGAAATTTGATATTATATTCAGGCAATCGAGCGAAAGAACGATTGCAAGTGCTTATATGCGGACATGGCGGAATTGGCAGACGCATAAGACTAAGGATCTTATGAGGCTTTTCTCGTGCAGGTTCAAGTCCTGTTGTCCGCACCAAACGCATCGGTCTGTAAGTCTTTTCTTACAGACCGATATTTTTATTTATTGTTTGAGGCATTGAAAAGCCCAAACGATATGATATAATTACGCAAAAACAAATCGGAATTTGAAGAAGCGCAAGAAAAGTCGAGAATAATTCCGTTCCTTCTGCTATAATGGATTTGTCAGGAGGGATGATAAAGTGACGGAAAAGATTTTAGCAGTTCAACAGATGCAGGACTATATCGCAGTGCATCTTTCAGAAAAGATCACTCTATGTGACCTTTCCCGCGCTGCCGGATACTCTCCTTTTTATTGCGCGCGAATATTTAAGGAGCTGACAGGACTTGCGCCGGCGGATTACATCAGGCGGATTCGATTGTCCGAGTCGGCATTGCGTCTGCGTGACGAACAGTGCAAAGTAATCGATATTGCTTATGATTCCGGTTATGACAGCGTTGATGGATATCAACGGGCATTTCGCAACGCGTTTGGCTGCAATCCCTATGAATATGCAAAATCTCCTATGCCTCTCCCACTTTTCACCCCTTACGGCGTTAAATTCAAAACACTGTGGAAGGAGCAAAAATCAATGGAACATGTAGCAAATGTCTTTATTCAGGTAGTAGAAAAGCCGGAACGCAAGGTTATCATCAAGCGAGGAAAAACGGCAAAAGAGTATTGGAGTTATTGTCAAGAAGTAGGCTGTGATGTCTGGGGTATTCTCACCAGCATGAAATCTCTTTGTGGAGAGCCTGTTTGTATGTGGCTGCCGGAGAAATATCGAAAGCCGAACACATCTGAATATGTGCAGGGTGTTGAGGTGACAATGAACTATACCGGCAGTATCCCGGATGGATTTGACGTCATCACTTTGCCTGCGGCAAAATACTTGATGTTTCAAGGCGAACCGTTCAATGAGGAGGACTATTGCCAAGCGATCGAAGCGTTACAGCTTGCAATGGAGCGATACGACCCATCGACAATCGGATATGCGTGGGACAAAACAAATCCCCGCATTCAGTTGGAACCTCGAGGAGAGAGAGGGTATATCGAGTTGAGAGCGGTTCGATAACTCTGCCGACTGAAGAGAGGTAAAAAGATTAAAATAGTCCGACACACTCCCGAAAATCGGCTCAAAAACGAGATTTTGTCGTACACACGCAAGTTGGACCCAGTTGAACCCATAAGGTTTGGCTGGGTTTTTCTTTTTGCCTTTTTTGTGCCCTAAATTAAAAAATGCTGAGGTTTTTTCCTGCACCCCAACATTTATTTTAGAACCAATTTTATATCTCACACCCCAACATTTGACATTGATCCAAATGGTCCAACGCTCTTGGCGGTGGTAGGCGGCAAGGGCGGATATAAAGCATTAAAGAGCATAGAAAAAACGCGTCTGTTCCTGAGTCCAGGAACAGACGCGCCTCGTGTTGGTGACCCCTAAGCCGCTCGTAGTGAACTTAGAATTTCACCTTGATTTAGTATATTTAGTTTGTAAAAACTTTAAAATTAAGCACTTTTTGTTGTTTTATTATGCTGAATGTGGAGTGTTTATAGGCATACAGTATCGAACTCGCGTCCGCTGAAAATGTCGCAATAAACACTCAGTCGAAGATGTTTCGCTGAAATTTTCAGTTTATTTCCCGACTGCGACGTTGAGAGAATGAAACGTAAGCGAGCGGCGATAGTGGTTTTCGGCGCGGGCGATAAAATCTCGTCTTTCGATAACGGTAAGAAGTATCGGAAACGGGCTGTTGAGCAGTTCCTGAAAATTGACTATCGACTTTACATAGTCGTTATCGATATTGATTTTGTAAATCATTTTGATAATGCCGTTGCGCCTTTCCTTTACTTCCTGACTTTCGAGCATATCCCGAATTATCTTTGAAAACCTTGATATGGTTTTGACGTTGTAAGGCGGAAACATTGCGATATTTCCGTCGATATTTTCTTTTTCATAAAGCCTGTCGCCTTTTTCGACTTCGAGTTGACGAATGTTTCCCTCAATGATATTGTTGATACATTTGTCGCCTTCCGCCTGAGATTTTCGGTATTCTTCAATTTTGCTTTCAATCTCTCGGATTCTGGATAACAATTCGTCGGACTTTTTGTCGAGTTCGTCCGAAGCGTTAATATAACAGGTTTTTATGAGTTCGCATAAGCAGTCGTAGTTCCTTGGCAAAAGCAAGCAATCGGAGAGCAGAGATAAAATGTAATCTTCCAGATACTCGGCATTGATTGCTTTTCCGTTACAGCCACTTTTCTTATGGTTACAAATATATATCGGAATTCTTTTCTTTTCCGTTCCTGACCAACTTGCGGTTATTGTTCCTTCGCATATACCGCAAATGCATAACCCCGATAAAAGGGCTGTCCTTTTGGGTGAACGTAAACCGTCTGACTGTATTTTCCTTGCGTCCAGCATTGACTGAACCTTATTAAACAAATCATAACTGACGATTTGCGGCATACCGTGGGGGATGCGGATTATTTCGCTTGACGATCGTTCCTTATGGCTGTTATAAGGCTCGTTTCTTGCTCTGTATGCTCCCTTGTTGAAAATATACTCGCCTGTATATTCTCTATTGCGTAAAATATCGTGCAAGTGATTAGAGTATAATTTGCCGTTTGCTCGGCGATAACCATTCGAGTTCAAATAGTTTGCAATTGAAGTGTAACCATACCCGTCGGCTGCCATTTCAAACATAATTTTTACGGCTTTTGCCTCTTCTTCTACAAGAACGTATCTTTTGTCTTTTTTTGCATAACCGATAGGCGGCGTTCCGCTATGTGCTTTTCCTTCTCGGGCATTTGCCATAACGCCTGCCTTTGCTTCCCGCGCTAATTTCTTAGAGTACATTTCGGCGATACCGAGGCTGATGAGTTCAAAAAACTCGCCTTCGGGGGAATCATCGAACTCTTCGATTGCGCTTATGATTTTTATTCCGTATTTCTTGAAATACTTTTTATAGTATCTTGCGTCGTCAACGTTTCTTGCCCACCTGTCCATTCTGTGAACGATGATATACTGAAAATCTTTCAGTTGAACGTCGCTGACCATTTTTTGAAAATTTATTCTGTTTGCCGATGTTCCCGTTTGCGCCTCGTCGATATACTCCCGCACAATCTGAACGTTATGTCTTTGACAAAACTGTTTGATTGCCGCGAGCTGAACCACGATACTTGATTCTTGCTGTTTGTCCGAAGAATAGCGGGCATAGGCAACGGCTGAAATTACAGGCATATAAAAACTCCTTTTCTTATGATAAGAATACGAGGATAAGTTTTGTATTCTTTCATAATGATAATATATGTCTGTAAACGTAATTTCCAAAAATGTCGCTCTATAAGTCGATAAATAAGCAAAACGAGCAGTCATCAGACCGCTCGCTTTGTTTTCAATATTAAATTGTATTTGTCGATTATGCGTTGATTCCCGTATATGTGTTGCGAATAACGATAGGGGAAAGAACCTGATTTTTTTCGGCATCCTTCCATACCTTTTCGTTATGAGTCAGATTAACCAGATATCCCGCCGTGTAAATGCCGTATTTTTTATAGGTTTCTTCCAAAACTTTTTCCGTTGTTTTGTCGAATGAAACTTCTTTACCCTCTTTGATAGGGTTTTTATGGTAGTTTACGAATTGTTTCCATACCTCTTCTACAACTGGTCCGTAATTCCAGCATTTTATCGGCTCGCGGAAAATGGTTCGGTTGTTCGTTTTCAATGAAATTGCCTGAGCAAAGTATAGTAATTTTTGCAATTTTAAAGGTGTTACATAATCCGATTCTTCCTGAGCGTCCTTGATTGCCTTGTCAATAAACCAGTAAGCAACGTCGACAGCCTTATTATCACCGATAGTAATATCGGCGTCTTCATCGAGAACCGTGTTTTTTGCTTTTGCTGTTGCGATATCAAAATCGTTTTGTAAACCTAACCAGTAACTGGCGGGCATACCGAAAATCGGCTCAATGGCAATTGCGAAATCGGTGTTAATGCTTCTTTTTCCTTTAATAATCTCATTAATAATCGTTTTGGATATTCCCGTTTTTGCCGCAAGTTCGGATTGTTTCATTTCGATATCGCTCAAAGCCCTTTTTAAAAACTCGCCTGGGTGAATTGCATAATCAAAAGTATAATTATTAGTCGCCATAATGATTCGACACCTCCAAGATTGTTATTTCGTCTTCTTCAACCTGTATTTCCACTAAACTCGTCAATCTGTATGAGTAATTTATAGATAAACTTGTTATTCCCTTTTTATCTCCTGTCAATTCGTGCGCTCTGTAACGTTTAAAAATCGATTTCGTATAAAAGTCTGTGAATTTCTGCACGTTTCTTAAATCCAACATTAGCATTGCCAAAGCTTTAGCAACGTTTTTATTGCCGAGTTCTTTAAGTGCTTCGCTGTAACTCTCACATATTTTTTCGACTTTTTTATCAGCATATTTTATTATCATTATATGTAACACCTTGTGGTTAGTTCACTTTTTTGTGAATTTATTATAACACCAAAATTTGAAATAGTCAAATATTACCGACCTGTTTTTAAAATTTTTTTATTCAAGTTTGTTTGAGTTGAAACCCTGAAGTTGCCAAATATCGGTCTATAAGTCGATAAAAAGCAAAACGAGTAGTAATCGGATCACTCGCTTGGTATTAAATGGTGAATAAAAACGTCGCTTTCGGTAAATATTAGGTTTGATTTTTAAATTATCGGGTTTTCGGGGTGTGAAAAAATCGGGGCAACAAAAAAGAGATACGGATTTACCCATATCTCTTTTAGTTCAGATAGACCATAAATCTATCTTATTTTTTCATGATTTTTATTTTTTAGTATTGTATTCATCGATAATTACATACTGCAATTCCGAAAAAGGGAAAGCAGCCTATGCCGAATGGCAAAAACAACTTAATAATAAAATTTTTAATGAAGATATGCCCGTTGAATCCAAAGGGCAACCGTGATAATATGTGTAAGCGGAGGTTTGTCGTAAACCTATAAAAACGATAAGAAAGAGCGATGAGAGTAAAATCTCACCGCTCTTTTTACTTGTCTTTAAGTCTACGTAATGGAATTTCAAATTGATTTATTAAAGTATATAATGATTTACCATTATTGACGAATTCTTGATAATTTGGAAATTCATCTGTTATTTGTAAAGCATCTAGTGTATCCCTCATCATTCCAGCTTCGACAGGTCTTGTCCAGCCGTAAAATTTTACAGTATACGATAGTTTTTTCGTTTTGAAAAACCCTTTGACATCTCGTTGGAATTTAATTTTCATATTGTCTAAAACATATGATACATTTAGATTTTTGTTTTCTATAATTGAACAAAATTCTTTCATATTTATATTAAGATGGCACGATCTGTCTTTTTTTGTCGTGTTTTTTCTCAAAATATGAGCTATTGTTTGTATAATAGGATCATCATGATGCTTATATTTTTTGTATATACCATTATATTTCTCGGGTAAGCTATTGTCTGCAACAGAACTAACAAGGTTTTCAAAAACAACTATATTTTCCGTTGGATAATAACCGTAATCCGTTATTTGCTTTATAAGCGTTAAAAGGGCTGTCCTATTATTTCCGTCATGAAAAGCATGATCTTTTACCAAGCCAAAAAATAAAGTAGCACAAATATCTAACGGGGCAGTGTACTTAAATTTATTCCCTAATGCAACAGTTTGCCTACAAATTGCAGAACATAATAAATTATAATCCCTTACACCTACAAGCATTTTTTCTTGCACTGCTCCGCCTGATTCATCCAAAAAATAATCCGCAAGAATATAATGTGCTTGTAATATATCTTCTACGTTTATAAGCGGTGATTTTATGTCTTTAATGTTTGGGCATTTCTTTATATCGTCGTTGTATAATTCTTTTAATTTTTCTAATAAATATTTCATATATTTTTCTCGAGCAGAATCAATATTGCTTTCAACCGCTTACTTAATTATATCAATAATAGAGTAAGTCGCTAGTTTTTACTATCTTTTTTCAGATAAACGATAAAAGCGAATCCGTCTCCTAAAGGAAACGGGTTCGCCTTTAACTTGTTTGGTGACCCCTACGGGATTCGAACCCATGATACCGCCGTGAAAGGGCGATGTCTTAACCGCTTGACCAAGGGGCCGTATTCAATTTATATAATCCGATAAACGGCGATTTGCTGTTGGTGGCGACGGTCAGATTCGAACCAACGACCTGCCGGGTATGAACCGGCCGCTATAACCAACTAAGCTACGTCGCCATAATATACGCATTCTTTTCGCCACCTCTCGGCAGCGAAACGAATGAATGGTTGCGGAGGCGGGATTCGAACCACGCGACCTCCGGGTTATGAGCCCGACGAGCTACCAAGCTGCTCTACTCCGCGACGAATGCACAACGCGATCACGTTTAATGCTCGTATATAATACACTAAAAATAAAAAATTGTCAACTAAAAAACTATGGTTTTCAGAAAAATTATTAAAGTTTTTTTTCGTACGTTTTTCGGCATTTCATCGGCGGTTTTAGGGAAAAGGTCCTCGCGGCGAAACAGAGCGCCTGTCTGCCCGCGATCTTTTGCGTTTTCCGTCTGAAGAAGGGCTGACGAAAGACGCGGCACCCCTTATCCGTACGAGCAATGCCGAAAACTTCAAAGAGCAGCCTGCGAACTCTTCGCAAACTGCTCTTTGAAAATATATGATAAGGGGGAAAATGATGAGCTTTGTAATCGTCTTACGGAAGAGCGTTGCCTCATCCAATCGACACGTATATGATACCTCATTTGTCGAAGAAAAGCAAATCCGCACCGACTTTTTTACAAACACTATCTTATCGTATCATTGTTGTGTCTTTATGTGCCTGTTTAAAATTCAAAATTAACGAATCACTCTTTTTCAAACTGGCTGTTATATAATTCGGAGTAAAAACCGCCCCTTGCAAGAAGTTCTTCGTGGTTGCCCTGCTCGACGATATTACCTTTATTCATAACAAGGATCTCGTCCGCCTCACGGATGGTAGAAAGGCGGTGCGCAACGACGAAAGAAGTTTTCCCTTTTGTCAGACGGTCGAACGCCTGCTGGATCTGAATCTCCGTACGCGTATCGATATTAGAGGTCGCTTCGTCCAGAATCAACATCGGCGGAAGACACAACATGACCCTTGCGATACAAAGCAGCTGTTTCTGCCCTTGAGACAAACTTCCCTCTCCGATGATCGTGTGGTAACCTTCCGGCAGTTTTTCGACAAAGGAATGACAATGCGCCAGCTTACAGGCTTCGATCACTTCTTCATCGGTCGCATCCGGCTTGCCGACCGCCACGTTGTCGCGAACGGACGCCCTGCGGATCCACGTATCCTGCAACACCATGCCGTAACGGCGGCGTAGTTCTTTACGGGAAACTTCTTTTACAGGCACCCCGTCAACGGTGATACAGCCTTCGTTCACATCATAGAAACGCATCAATAAGTTGATTAACGTAGTTTTTCCACATCCTGTCGGACCGACGATCGCGATCTTCTTTCCCTGTTTTGCCGTCAGACTGAACCCGCGGATCAGCGGGACTTCCGGCACATACGAGAAGGAAACGTTTTCGATCTTCACGTCGCCCTTCGCCGGCAACGGAAGATCTCTGCATACGCCTTCGTCGGTTTCGCAAGGTTCGTCGATGAGATCGAAAAGCCTCGTCGCGCTCGCCTTTGCGCTCGAAAGCTCGGTTAGAACGTCGGAAATTTCGTTAAAAGGTTTCGTATAGCGGTTGGCATAGCTTAAAAGAGACAATAAAGAGCCGGCTGTGATCGCGGAAAGAGAACCGATCTTCACGCCGTAAACGGCAAGCAAAGCGCCCGTCAACGCGACGGATGCATACACGACGGAATTGACGAACCGCGTGGTCGGATTGGTAAGCGAGGAGAAGAAAACGGCTTTGAAAGACGTTTTCCTGAGTTCGTCGTTCACGTTGCGGAATCTTTCGTTAAAATGATCTTCCGCGCCGTAGGCTTTCACCGTCGGGAGATTTCCGAGCGTTTCCTCGATGATCGCCGTTTCCTTTCCGACGATCTCCGATTGTTTTTTAAAGAACCGGTAGGTTTTACCCGTGATGAACTTTGCGGTAAACAGGGAAAGCGGGGTGATCAGCGCGACGACAAGCGCGATAACGGGGTTGATGAGCGCCATACAGACAAGCGTTCCCACAATGGTCAGAATACCCGTAAAGAAACGGGAAAACCCGAGAAGCAAGCCGTCGGAAAGTCTGTCGGCGTCGCCGATCTCGATCCCGAGAACGTCGCCCACGCGCTTCCGGTCAAGGCTTTTCAGAGGCAAACGCTGAAGGTTCCGGAACACGTCGTTTCTCACCTTTCTCGTAACGCCGTTTGCGATCTTGTTACAAAGCACTTCCGTTCCCCACTGCGAAAGCCCCGCGACGCCGGCACAGATCAGGGCAAACAGACCGATCGTTTTCATCCGATCGAAATCGACGTTGTCCTTTCCGATAATACAGTCCGTCGCCTTACCGAACAAAACGGGAAGAAAGAGGGACGCAACCACAAAGATCGCGGAAAAAAACAAAGAAAGAATGAGCAACCATTTATATCCTTCGATATAGCGGAACAGTCTTTTAAAAAAAGAACCTTTCATCTTTCGTCTCCTTTCACCTGCGAAAGGTGGATCTCACGGTAGGTTTCGCAAGTATTCATCAGCTCGTCATGCGAGCCGATCCCGACGACTTTTCCGTCATCCAGCACGACGATGAAATCCGCCGTGCGCACGGACGCCGTTCTCTGCGATACGATAAAGACCGTAGGCTTGGGAGAAAGATTATGAATGCTGCGGCGAAGCGCGAGATCGGTGGCATAGTCGAGAGCGGAAGAAGAATCGTCCAGAATCAGAATATCCGGTCTGCCTGCAAGCGCGCGCGCCACGGAAAGTCTTTGTCTCTGTCCGCCGGAGAAGTTTTTACCTCCCTGCTCCACGGCGGCGCCGAGCCCCCCTTTCGAGGAAACGACGTCCGCTCCCTGTGCCGTTTCCGCAGCTTTCGCAAGCGTCTCTTCGGGAATTTCCTTTCTGCCGAAGCGAAGATTGGAATCGATCGAACCGTGGAAAAGGGTTGCTTTCTGCAACGCGATCCCGACGATCTTATGCAATTCTTCTTCCGTATACGCGCCGACGTCCCTTCCGCCGATACTGACCGTACCCGACGAAGGTCGATACAACGCAGGCAAAAGATTCACAAGCGTCGATTTCCCGCTGCCCGTTCCGCCGATCACGCCGACCGTCTGTCCCCGTTCCACACGGAAGCTGACGTCCGACAAACTTTCGCCGCCTTCGCCGTAACGAACGGACACGTGATCGAATTCGACGTACGAATCGGACACCTTGCCCCGTTTCGGATCCGGCAGCGTTTCATCCTCGCACAAAACGGAATCGATCCTCTTTCCGCAGGCAAGAGCCTTGGATACGGAAACGATCAGATTTGCGAATTTCACGAGTTCCACGAGGATCTGAGACATATAGTCATACAACGCAACCGTCTGCCCCTGCGTGAGATCGCCCTGTCCCACGCGGATACCGCTGACGTATAACAGAGCGACGATCGCACAGTTCACGAGCGCGAACGTCAAGGGATTAAGAAGAGAAGAAATGCGACCGACGCCGTTCTGAAACTTCTCAAATGCGGCGGTTTTCGACTTATAGGCTTTCGTTTCGTTTTCTTCCGCACCGAACGCACGGATAACGCGGACCCCCGTGAGGTTATCTCTCGCCGCAGAAGAAACCGCGTCGAGCTTACGTTGCGCCTCCCCGTAACGAGGCATCGTGGTCTTCATGATAAGGGCGACCACGACGGACAAAAGAAGGATCACGGCAACAAATACGAGCGCGACTTTCCGATCGATCAGAAGCGCCGCCGCGAGCGCGCCGAGTACCACGAAGGGAGAACGGAGCAACAGGCGCAGAACGAGGTTCGTACCGCTTTGCAGCTGGTTGATATCGCTCGTCATGCGGGTGATCATGGGCGAAACGCCGATCTTATCCGTCTTTTCCAAAGGAAGTTTCAGAAGTTTGGCAAACAGGTTTTCGCGAACGTCGGAAGAAAAGCCCGTCGCCGCGCGCGCCGAGAAAAACTGTCCCGTAAGCGAGAATGCAAGACCGGCAAGACCGCAGACGATCATCAGAATAAAATCGACGATCACGACGTTTTTCTGCCCGCCTTTCACGCCGCGATCGATGACGTCCGCCACGATAAGCGGAATAAGAAGCTCGAGCGTTGCCTCGCACAGTTTGAAAAGAGGTGCGAGAATACAGTCGCGCTTGTACTTCTTCAGATGAGAAAAAAGAACTTTCACTTGTACTCCTTATGTTTCGTTATGCGACTGTCCGACGGAATGGCGGCATTGCCGGAAAACGGCGTTTCCGCTCTGCGAACAGATCGCGCAATCGTTTTATCTTCCTTGTTTTAAGCCCACGCGTTTGCCTTCGGCGCCCCGAAAGAAGGAACCTTTCCCGCAACGCCTACCGCATCGAAAGGAAAGCTCACTTTTCCCCGAGCACGTTGAGAACTTTTCTTCTCAACGCCTCGTTTTCCCCGCCGATCAGAAGTTCGTCGTTTAAACGATAAAACTCGTCGCACCCGAACAACGTGAGAAAAGTAACGAAATCTTCGTTTGAGAGAGAGGTGGTAAGCATTGCCGTAAGCTCCTGTTTTTTTCCGAGACTCTCTTCGGCAAACCGCAGGAGATTTCCGATTTTTAACGACGCCTCTTCTCCGCCCTTCAGCATTTTATCCCGATTCCGACTCAGCGATTCTTCGGGAGATTTCTCACCTAAAAGACCGATCATCGACTTATAGACAGATCTTTTTTCGGGATCGCCACACGCGGCAAGGAGAGAGGAAATGCGTTCGGATTCTTTTTTCCTCTCTTCCTGCGTTTTCGCCTTTTTCAGCTCGTCCTCGAAAAAAACCTGGTTATTATACGCCGCCACCGCGGAAGACGAGATCCTGCAGATCTTTCCGCGCAGGATCTCCGCCACGGCGAAACGCTCGTCGAAAGGCTTCCCGTCGAGATCGATCTTTTTCGTTTTTCCCGTTTCCGCGTCGTCCGACGAAAGAAGTTCGCGATAACCCCCGAACAACCCGTAAAACCGGAAGAATGCGGACGAGATCTCCGCGCTTCTCACATACTGCGAAATAAGAGAAAGCGTAACCTCGTATCCGAACTTTTCGTACGAACGAAGAGCATAAGAAAGGTCTTCCCATCCGCGCGGCGTAACGAATTCGTACTCCGTCTGCCCGCGTTCGGCAAAAAAGAGTTTATCTCTGTTTTCGGAAAGAAAAAGCAAAATGCTCTCATGGATATCGTGGTTGACCGCATACACCGAAAAGGCTTCGTAATCGGGGCTGACTTCCATTTTCTTCACGCGGTCGAGAGTGACCATATCGAGCTCGGTCGCCGATTTGTTGTATTCCTCCGGATTTCCCGCGGCAACGAGCACCCATCCGCGCGGGATCTCGTGCGAGCCGAATTTTTTATGTTGCAGAAGTTCGAGCATGGCGGGAGCAAGCGTTTCGGAAACACAGTTGATCTCGTCGAGAAAGAGGATCCCCTCTTTCTTACCCTGTTTTTCGATCGCCTCGTATACGTCCGCCACGATTTCGCTCATCGTGTATTCCGTGACCGAATATTCTCTGCCCCCGAACGTTTCCTTTGCAATGTACGGAAGCCCGAGCGCCGACTGGCGGGTATGATGAGTGAGCGTATAACTTAAAAACCCGATCCCGAGTTCCTCGCCGATCTTACTCATGATCGCCGTTTTGCCGATGCCGGGCGCGCCGATCAGAAGAACGGGGCGCTGCCTTTCCAGCGGGATCAGATAATCTCCGTTTTCGTTTTTATCGAGATAGATGGTTACGGTTTTTTTGATTTCGTTTTTCGCTTCGAGTATATTCATAGTCCGTTAATCTCTCCTTTTTATCAGTTATTCCGTGAGACGATAGGCGAATTTCGGTACGGCAACTTTATCTTTATCCTTACCGAACAGGACAAACGCCGACGGAAACGGGGGGACCCGCGAGGGAAACACACCTAAGCCGTCGGTAAAATATATCAACCCGCGGATCCTTTTCCCCGAACGGGATTCCTTTTCCAGCAGATCGAAAACGGGTCGGAAATCCGTTCCGCCGCCGCCCGTCAGCTCGAAAGAATCCATCAGAGCGTCGAACTCCCTGCGCGTTCTCACCGTCACGTCCGAACGGATACGATCGTCGCACTGAATGATCCGGACGCCCGTTCCGAATTCTTCCCCGCCCGCCTGTTCGATCACGGAACGGGTCTCTTCCAAAAAAATGCGGACGGGCTTTCCCTTCGTGCTCCCGGAGGTATCGATCGCGATCGCAAGGGATTCGGCATGCCTGTCTTCCTTTGTTTCCGTGCTTTCGATCAGAGGAAGATTCCCGTACAACGAAAGCCCGTAAGTATAATAGTTCAGATCGAACTCGTCCTGCGAAAGACCTTTTTTCTCTTTTTGCTTTAAAATACGCCGCAGAAACGCACGGTAGCTCAATCTTTTTCCGGCACTGACGGAAAGCAGATCCTTCATCGTGCCTTCTTCCACTCCGGGCGAAGAAAAAGTCTGCAAAGCGATCTTTCTCCAAAGCTCTTCGAGCCCGTCGTCGGAAACCTCGCTCTCCTCTTTCCCTTCGCGATCCTTCGTTTGCCACAGGGAATGATCGCAAAGGGAAAACAAGGCGGCAAGTCTGTCTTTTTCTTCCTGCGGTTTTCCTTGCAGATACCGTTCGCAGGAAGAAGCGTTCATCACGTCATATTCATCGATAATCGACTTATAAACGCCTTTTCTTTCCGATTTATCCCGATGAGAGCCGAAGAAAAGCCCCATTTCGTCCGTCACGCAGGCAGTACAGATATCCGCCGCGACGGACCAGTCGGGAAAACGATCCGCTTTGTGGAAAGGATGCAGAAACAGGCAATGCAGAAGGGGGTGAAGGATAACGACCGCCCCGTCGCCGCCGTCCGCATAGTACCGAAGAAGTTTCTCACCGTCGAAATTCAACGTTCTTCCGTCCGTTGCGACGAGATATGGATATTCGCCGACGTTCATCGCAAGTTTTCCGAGCGGATAAGATAAGTATCCGTAATCCGCGCATATCCTGTTTTTTTCCGCCTGCAGGATCTCTTCCGCAAGGGCGGGAATATTCTCGTTCATATCATCTCCCCCTTTGCGCCGCCTCGATCACAACGGGGTCATTTTTCAGATCGGGCGGAAGAAATTCATAATTGCGGTAATCTCTGCGGCAGGCGCGCACCGCGGACGCTTCGTCCAGAGCGGCGTCCGGGATCTCCGACAAGATCGGCGGGTCGCTGTTTTTTACGATATAGGTTTCGATACACGTAGAAACAATGCTTTTATCAAACCTTAACGAACTGTTTTTCAGTAAAACGAGAATCCTCCCGTCGACCTCCGCCGCGGCGGAAACGATCTCTCTGTCTTCGTAATAAGCCGAACCGGACGTAAACAGAAAATCGATCGCCTTACGCGATTTTCTCCGAAGGGTGATCAGAAGTTTCTTTCTCGAATCGTCTTCTTTCCTCACAAGCAGTTTTTCCTTTCCCGCATAGCGAAGAAGAAGGGGCAACACCCGCCTTTTCCCGTTTGCCGACGCATAGGCGATAAACGGAAAAACTTTTGACGGCGTAAGGATCCTCTTTTCGAGAAGAAGAGACAGGGCTTCTTTGTCGTCCCGATCGATCGAAATGCGGAAAAGCTCTTCCTTTCCGGTCGGCACCCCCGTAAGAACGGGCAACAGGAGCATCAGCTTTTCCCTGTCGAGATCGGCAAGCGAAAGATTCTGCTGTGTGCCGGGATTCACGGGGATCCCCCTCTCCGAGATCTCGCGGAACAATCCGTACGGGCTGTCCCGGTAAAGGACGTTCTGACCGACGGAATCTCCTTTCGTCTGCACCGCCGCGGCAAATACTTCGCGGTTGCGAAAAGCGTCGTCCGAGAGAAAATTCACAGCTTTGCGGTTTGCCCGTATCGCGGTCAGTGCGATCTCGGGATCGGCGCGCACTTCTTCCGAAAAATATGCAACGGCAAGAGGATTTCTCGCTACGGCTGCCTTCGCAACCTTTTTGTCGCATAAAAACTTTTCCGGCAGCAAAGCCAACCCTTCGTTCCCGAGCGAAGCGACCCTCATGACGACTCCTTCCGAATCGCTTGCAGGCGGAAGAACGTAAGAATAGTTGCCGTAAAAACGGGAAACCGCCGCAAGCGCGACCTCTTCGTCTCCCCTGAGCCGATCGGAAACGAAACGAAAACAGTTTCCGCCCGCGCCGATCGCCGCAAGCGCGACCTCTTTATCGTCCTTCAGTTGTTCGCATGCGTATTCGAGATCGTTCGGACATTTCGCCACGACGGCAAGCGTGATTTCTTTATCTCTCTGAAATCTCTCGTTCTGCGGGTATTCTTTTATATATCTGCCGATCTGCGAGGCTACCACTTCCGATCTCCTTTTTCTTTTTGCTATCCGCGAACCGCAGGAACGAAGGATCTCTTCCCCGAAAATCGGATATGCGTTCCGCGACCATTCTATTATTATAGCAAATCCCCTTTAAACTTTCCACTCTTTTTACGCCACTTTCCGCACTTTTTTTATTTTTTCATTTTCTCCCGATCCGAGGCGGAAAAACCGCAGGAAGAACTTTCATCCGGGCGGATATGGTTTTTTTCTCTTAAATAACGCCGATAATCGACTTATTGCCATGTTTTTCTTAAAGGCAACGAGCGTGCGTCTTCCCCCCTTTCGGAATACGGAAAATATTTTCTGAAAAATTTATGAAAACGGCGGGTAAAACAGTTGACAAACAATATGAAAAAAATTATAATTATCGCCGTTGGTTTACTTTTGGTAAACTTTTGGTTTAAAGAAACTGAACTCTTTAAACTTTTGGTTTACAATCCCTAAATCTTCTAAACTTTTTGTTTAAAGGAACCGCCCCGTATAAAACATACGCGATGCGGTAAACCGACGAAATACAGGCGGAGAAAACCTGCCGGAAGAAAGAGAAGGAAGAAGAAATGGAAATCGGAAGCAAGATCAAAGCGTTAAGGCTTCAGTACGATCTGACGCAGGAAGAACTCGCCAACAGATGCGAACTGACGAAAGGTTATATCAGTCAGCTGGAAAACGACCTGACCAGCCCGTCGATCGCGACTCTTGTGGATATTCTGTCGGCACTCGGCACCACGCTGAAAGACTTTTTTGCGGAAGAACCGGAAGAAAAAATCGTTTTCAAAGAAGAAGAATTCAACGAGAAAGATACGGGGGCATACAAACTGAACTGGCTTGTGACAAATGCGCAGAAAAACATGATGGAACCTATCCTCGTGGAGCTCTCGCCCCGTCGCACGACCGAAAAAGACGTCCCTCACGAGGGAGAAGAATTCGGCTACGTGCTTGCAGGCTCGATCACGATCTGGCTCGGGAACAAGAAATATCGCTGTAACAAAGGGGAAAGTTTTTATTTCGTTTCCTCAAAAACACATTACATCGAGAACCCGAGAGACACCACGGCGAAATTTCTGTGGGTCTCCTGCCCGCCGAACTTCTGAGACGAGACGGGCAAGCGTAAACGCTGCCGCGAAAACAAGCGCATAAACCCGCGTATAAGCGCGGGAACGACGGAAACACGAAATTTTCCGGCAAAACGTAAAACAAGAAAATCCCGGGCAACCCCCAAGGAGATAAATTTATGGATAAAGAAGAAAAGATCATCGATCTGATCGACGTCGAAAAACAGTTCGACGGCACGGTTGCCGTCGAAAAGATGAACCTTTACGTACGCAAAGGCGAATTCGTCACCCTTCTCGGACCTTCCGGGTGCGGCAAATCGACAACTCTCCGCATGATCGCGGGTTTCGAACTTCCCACCTCGGGCAGGATCCTTCTGAACGGAAAGGACATCACGAATGTTCCCCCCTACGAAAGACCGATCAATACGGTTTTCCAACGTTACGCCCTTTTCCCGCACCTGAACGTTTACGACAACATCGCCTACGGGCTGAAACTGAAAAGTTACCGCAACACCTATCAGACGGCGGACGGAAAGACTGTAGTAAAGAAAGAAAAACTTACCAAGGCGGAGATCGATCAGAAGGTATCCCGCGTGCTGAAACTCGTGGATCTCGAAGAATTCGAAAAAAGAGACGTGACCACCCTTTCCGGCGGACAACAGCAACGTATCGCGATCGCCCGCGCCATCGTGAACGAACCTGAAATTCTTCTTTTGGACGAACCTCTCGGCGCGCTCGACCTGAAAATGAGAAAGGACATGCAGCTCGAGCTGAAAGAAATGCACGACAAGCTCGGTATTACCTTTATCTACGTCACGCACGATCAGGAAGAAGCCCTTACCATGAGCGACACGATCGTCGTTATGAAAGACGGGCAGATCCAGCAGATCGGCACGCCGAAAGATATTTACAACGAACCGAAAAACGCATTCGTCGCAGACTTCATCGGCGAGAGCAATATTTTCTCGGGAACGATGGTCGGAGATAAAAAAGTACGCTTTATCAACAAAGTGTTCGAATGTGTGGACGATTTCCCGCTGAACGAAAAGGTGGACGTCGTCGTTCGCCCCGAAGACGTGTATCTTGTCGACGAAGGCAAGGGACAGGTGACCGGCGAGATCGTTTCTTCCATTTTCAAAGGCGTTCACTATGAAATGACGATGATGGTCGGCAAAACGGAGATCCTGATTCAGGACACGCAGGAAAGAAAGGTCGGGGAAAAATGTTCCGTCATCATCCGCCCGGACGATATCCATATCATGGCGAAGGAATTTACCGTGAACCGTTACGACGGCTATATCACGAAGAAAAATACCGTTCACTTCGCGGACGGCGAGTTTGAATGCGACGTCACTTCCCTTTACGAAGGCTCTCACCTCGACGAAGAAGGTTATCTGATCACGGCAAACGGAGAAAAGATCGACCTGACCGATACGGACGTGAATGTCGAAGTCGGACTGAAAGATATCGAGATCATCGACAACGACGAAGACGGCGAAGCCTGCGGCACGATCGTTTCCATCGTTTACAAGGGCGACCACTACCAGATCATCATCCGCACCGACGAAGAGGAAGAAGATTTCGTTGTCGATACCGAATACACCTGGAACGAAAACGACAGAGTTTCCGTCAGGATCCCGAAAGACAAGATCAGGCTTACCCTGAAACAGGAGGCAAAGAAATAATGAAAGCCCTTGCTTTTTCGAGAAAACAGCTCGGGATCCCGTACGCGCTTTTCATCGCGCTGTTCGTTGTGTTCCCTCTGCTTCTCATCATCCTTTTCGCCTTCACGGTAGAGGATGCGGAAATCGCGACGAACAACATCTCCGCGTTTTCCTTCTCGTTTGAAAATTTCGTTTCTTTCTTCGGAAAATCGGCGAACATCCGTGCCGTTTACATTTCGTTCGGTCTCGCGATCATCACGACGGTGATCTGTCTGATCATCGCTTATCCCGTCGCGTATATCCTCGCCCGCTCGCAAAGCAAAAGCAAGCACGTTTTCCTTGTGCTTTTCATCCTGCCCATGTGGATCAATTTCGTTCTTCGCACGGCGGCGATGAAAGAACTTCTCTTTGCGATCGGAATGTACCGTTCCAACAAGCTCAGCATGGTGAACACCGTGATCGGCATGGTTTACGACTATCTGCCCTTCACCATTCTTCCCCTGTACACCGTTCTGATCAAACTCGATAAAAACGTGCTGGAAGCCTCCGCCGACCTCGGCGCGACTTCGGCGCAAACCTTCTGGAAAGTCGTCGTTCCCCTGTCCGCGCCCGGTATCGTAAGCGCGGTCACGATGGTCCTTCTCCCCACAACGACGAGTTACGTGATCTCCGACACGCTCGGAAACGGCAACGTTACCATTATCGGCAAACTGATCGAAGACCAGTTCTCCACGATGTTCGACTGGCACGCGGGTTCCGCGATCGCCATGATCCTTCTCGTGCTCATCTTCCTCACCATGCTGATCACGGGCAAATTCTCCAGCGGAGAAGAGATCAATACAAGAGGTGGCGGATTATGGTAAAAAAGATTTTAAAACGGTCTTATCTTCTGATCGTCATTGCCATTTTGTATGCGCCGATCATTCTTCTCACGATCTATTCCTTCAACCTTTCTCCCTCGATCGGCGTCTGGTCGAAAGAATGGGGTTTCGATCTTTATTATCAGCTGTTTACCGACGAATCGCTCGTACAAACGGTTATAAACACGGCTGTTCTCGCCCTTCTTGCGGCAAGCCTTTCCACGATTCTCGGAACGATAGGCGCGATCGGAACTTATTATTCAAGCAAAAAAACACAGAAGATGCTTAACGGGCTCACGCAGATCCCCGTTATCAATGCGGAGATCGTAACCGCTGTTTCCATTGCCCTGATCTGCACGATGTTCTCATTCGGCAGAACTTACGCGTCTCTTCTTATCGGGCATATCGTTCTTTGCTTCCCGTTCGTATATCTTTCCGTTCTTCCCAAGCTGAAACAGCTTGACGGCAACCTGTACGAAGCGGCGCTCGACCTCGGCGCAAGCCCGACGAAGGCTCTGTTCTCCGTCATCCTGCCGGAGATCCTTCCCGGCATCTTCAGCGGGTTCATGCTTGCGATCACCCTTTCGCTCGACGATTACATCGTTTCCACCTTCACCCGCCCGCCGACGTTCGATACCATTTCCACTTACGTGTTCGACGCCTACGCCAAAGGCGGCAAGGGTTCGTCCGTTCCCGCACTGAGAGCTCTTTCCACCATCATTTTCGTCATCATGCTCATCGTTCTTCTCGTGCAGAACATTCTCGCCAACAAGAAGAAAGGAGGCAACAAATGAAAAAAATCGTCAATCTGATCCTTGCCCTTTCTCTTGCCCTTTCCTCGGTCGGATTTGCTTCTTCCTGCAAGAAAGAAGACGTCCTTTACCTCAACGTTTATAATGCGGAAGAATATATTTCCGAGTATGACGAAGAATGGGAAACCGTAGACATTATCGAAGAATTCGAAAAGTGGGCGACCGAAAAATACGGCAAAAAAGTCGTGGTGAAATATTCCACGTTCGGTACTCTCGAAAACATGTACAACGAGCTTCAGCTCACCAAACGCAAATCCGGAGACGGTTACGTTTACAATTACGATCTCGTTTGCCCGTCCGACTATATGATCCAGCGGATGATCAACGAGAACATGCTCGAAAAATTCGATTACAACGTCGAAACGGGAGAATACGCCTCTCTCGACAATTATAACGATTACGCTTCCGGTTTTATCACCGACCTCTTCTCTTCCAGCAAGGAAACCAACCACGTTACCGGTGAAACGGGCGTGTGGGCGGAATACGCCGTGTGCTACATGTGGGGCACGATGGGTTTCGTTTACAATCCCGACATCATCGACGAAGAAGACGCGAAACACTGGGATCTCCCGTGGAATCTTTACTACAAAAACCTCGGGACGATCAAAGACAGCCTGCGCGACACCTATTCCCTCTCCGTCGGATACGTTTACCGCAACGAGCTTCTCACTTTGCGCGGATACTGGGAAAACGGCGATCTTTCACACGACGAGTACAAAGCCGTTCTCGTGAAAGTGTTCAACAACGTGAACACCCGTCTCTCCGAAGAGTTTGCCGCCTTAGACGTTTTTAAAGACGGCGCGAACGCCGCAGGTTTGAAAAAGGTCAGCGACCTTTTCGACGGCAAGCAAAACTCTCTCGGGAAAACCACCGTGGACGCCGCGAGCGAAGAGCTGAAAACGCTGAAAAAAAATGTTTACGGATTCGAAGTGGACAGCGGTAAAAAAGATATGGCTGCCGGCAAGATCGCGATCAACTTCGCATGGTCGGGAGACGCCGCATATACCCTCGACCTTGCCGACGAAGACGGTACGGAACTCTATTATTCCGTTCCCGAAGAAGGCAGCAACATCTGGTTCGACGCATGGGTCATGCCCAAAGGCGCAAACAAAGAACTCGCTCAGGATTTCGTCAATTTCCTCTCCTCGCCCGAAATGGCGATCTCGAACATGGACTATATCGGCTACGTCAGCCCGATCGCCGGAAACGCGGTTTTCGAACATATGACGGAAACTTACGAACTTTCCGACGCGGAAGACGAAGACCACCCCGTACGCATCGATTACAGTTATTATTTCGATAACTTAGAGGACGGCGTCAGCCCGATCGTCTATTCTTCGGAAGACAACATCGGCAGACAGCTCACCACGCAGTACCCCTTAAAAGAAACGGTGGATCGTTGCGCGCTGATGACCGCTCTCCCGAAAGATCAGCTGAAAGCGATCAACGCCATGTGGAGCGACGTGAAAGTCGGCGACGTTCCCACGGCGATCCTGATCGGCGTTCCCGTCATCGTGCTGCTCGTCGTCATAATCCTTTCCGCTCTTGCGATCGCAAAAAAGAAAGGATTCCGCTTCGAACGCAAAAAGAAATATTACGGAAAACTCGTATCGAGCGAAAGGATCCGCTGATCCCTTTCCCGAATCCCGCAGTTTCCCGCCCGGAAGGAGCCACATGCTCCTCCCGGGCTTTTTTTCTTGCCTCTTCCCCGGCAGAACGACAAAGAAAAACACGATAATCGTCTTATACGCCCGTTTTTGCAAGAAAGGGGTCAGCGATTCTCCGTCGCCGCCCCTAAAAACCGGGCAGAAAGAAAACGAACCCCGTCGGGCGCGGCTCCTTTACTACAATTTTCGAAAAATGTCAAGCATTTTCGGTAAAAGTTTTAAATTTTTTGAAAAACTTTTCGGGAAAGGCACTTTTTTATTTGAAAAAAAAAGCAGAATGTGATAAAATAGAAAGAGAAGAAAAGGCGACTTTTCCGCCTTATCCGAAGCCGCGGCCCAAGGCAGCGGCGAAACGACGATATCCGAAAGCAAAAGAAAATCCGACCGAACAGAGCGTCGTCGTTCCGACGTTTTTCGGCGTCCCCCACCGCGAACAAATCAAACGAAGATCCCCAGAGGTAACACATGAAAAAGATAATGCAAGCAACGAAGATCTGGACAAACAATCCGGACACGATCGACGAATACGTCGATTTCAAAAGCGAATTTTCCTGCACCGCGGGAGAAAAGATTTTTCTCGACATCTCGTGCGACAACGTTTTCAACGTTTATCTGAACGGAGAAAACGCGGGCTTCGGTTCCTGCCAGAATTTTATCGGCAGTCTGCAGTATTATACTTTCGATATTACCCGTCTTTGTAAAGAACACAACGATCTCGCGTTTACCGTATGGCATTTCGGCGAAGATTCTTCCACCTATATCAAACAGCCCGCTTATCTCATGTTCCGAGTGAGACAGGGGGAAAATATCCTTCTTACGTCCGATAAAAACGTGCTTTGCGCACCTAACCCGAATTTTAAGAGCGGGCGTGCGCAGCTGATCACCGTTCAGCTCGGTTTCGGCTTTTATTACGACAACTCGGTAAACGACGAACGGAACTTCGTTCCCTCCACGGAATACGGAGAAGCGGAGGCGGAATATAACAATATTCTCAATCTCAAAATGCTGAAACGTTCCACGGCAAAGATCAGAAAAACGGATTACGGTTATCTGATCGACATGAAAAAGGAAACCGTCGGCTTTCTCGACCTCGAACTGAACGCAACGGAAGAGGAGGAGATCCTGATCTGCTACGGCGAACGGCTCGACGAAAACGGTCGCGTTCCCCGCATCATCGAAAACAGAGACTTTTCTCTTTTTTATAAATCGTGCAAAGGCGCGAATGCCTATGTAAACACATTCCGCAGGATCGCGGGCAGATATCTCGAGATCCACACCAAAAGCGCGGAAGTCGTTTATGCGGGCATCCGCCCCGTTATGTACCCGTCCGTTATCGTGGAAAAGTCGATCCCGGACAAAACGTTACAGAAGATTTACGACATTTCCGTTTATACCCTTCGCTGCTGCATGCACGAGCATTACGAAGATTGCCCGTGGAGAGAACAGGCGCTTTACGCGCTTGACAGCCGCAATCAGATGCTGTGCGGTTATTATGCTTTCCGCGGTTATCAGTTCCAGCGCGCAAGCCTCATTCTTCTTGCCAAAGGTCTGCTCGACAACGGACTTCTCAATATCTGCGCGCCTGCAGGTTTTGTGAAACCGATCCCTTCCTTCTCGCTGATCTATCCCGTTCAGGTGTACGAATATATCACCTATTCGGGAGACAAGTCGATCCTGAACGAAGTAGGCGACGCTTTGCGCGCGATCATGAACACCTTCTCTTCCGCGATCGACGAAACGGGCTTGATCCCCGATTTCGAAGAACCTTGCTGGAATTTCTACGAATGGAGCGATCATAACGATTATCTGCCCGCTAAAGTCGAGATCGGCGGTACGGTCGTTAAAAATTATGATCTTATTCTCAACTGTATGTACGTTTACGCGGCGGGCTATTACGATAAGATCTTCCGTATTTCCACCGATACGACGGCGATCAAAAAGGCGATCAAGGCAAATTTCTTTGTGGAAGGCAAACAGGAATTTAAACTTTCCACTACGGGCGAAGAACATTTCGGCATGCTCGGCAACGCGTTTGCCATCCTTGCGGGCGTAGGGTCGAAAGCGCTTGCGGAAAAACTGATCAACGACAAAACGCTGATCCCTGCCACCCTTTCGATGAATGCCTTCGTTTACGACGCGCTTCTGCAAAGCGGCAATCAATATAAAGAATACATTCTTACCGATATCAAAACAAGATATAACCGCATGATCGCCCGCGGCGCGACCACTTTCTGGGAGACGGAAAAGGGCGCGGAAGATTTCAACAATGCGGGAAGCCTCTGCCACGGCTGGTCGGCAATGCCCGTGTTCTATCTGAACGAACTGATAGACTGAAAATTTCAATCGGTATAAAAGACGCATTTCAAGAATCAAATAGGCTTAGCATTCGCTGTCTCCGGCTGTTTTGTATTTAAACAGGGTGACAAATGCTAAGCCTATTCATATAATGCAGGAGTTTTTTACCGGCACGCCTTAATCTCAGGAAACATATAACAAAAAGGCTGCGTAGCCCTTTCGATCACCGATCGGGAACGCAGCCTTCTTCTTTTCCTTTTATCCCCGGATCACGGATCCGGGCTTCAGTTTTTGTATTTCTGGCGTGCACAGTAAGAAGTGTGCAGCAAGTGATGCGCTTTTTCGGAGCACGGTTCTCCCAAGAAGTCCTCGTATAACTTGATTATCTCCGGATTTTTATGAGATACGCGAAGAGGCCTGCTCTCGTCTTCGCGATACAGAGCCGCCGCCCGTTTCTCTTTATAAGTGTCGAGAATATCGGCGTCTTCGTTCGGAAGGAAACAAGGCTGAACGTACGGTTGCCCGCCGCCCGCAACGCATCCGCCCGGGCATCCCATGATCTCGATAAAGAGATAGGGGCTCTTCCCTTCGCGGATCTGATCGAGCAGAACCTTTGCGTTTTTCATTCCGTGCGCCACGGCGACCTTCACCGTGGTTCCGGCAAGATTATAAGTTGCTTCCTTAATGCCTTCGAGTCCGCGGACTTCGGTCAGTTCCGTCGATTTCAGCTCTTCTCCGGTGATCTTATACGCCGCCGTTCTGAGCGCCGCTTCCATCACGCCGCCCGTCGCGCCGAAGATCACGCCCGCGCCGGTGTAATCACCGACGATATCGTGGTCGAATTCCTCATCGGGAAGTTTATCGAAACGGATCCCGGAACGACGAATCAGCTTTCCGAGTTCTCTCGTCGTCAGAACGGCGTCAACGTCCTTCATACCGTCGACCGCAAGCTGTTCTCTCTCTTTTTCGAACTTCTTTGCCGTGCAGGGCATGATCGAAACGACGAACATATCCTGAGGATTCACGCCGATTTTTTCGGCATAATAATGTTTCAGGATCGCCCCGAACATTTCGTGCGGAGATTTGCAGGAGGACAGATGGGGGATCAGGTCGCCGTAATTATATTCGCAATAATTGATCCACCCCGGCGAGCAGGAAGTGATCATCGGAAGAGTTCCGCCGAATTTTATTCTTTCCAGAAGCTCCGTCGCCTCCTCCATAATGGTAAGATCCGCGGCGTAGTTGGTATCGAAAACTTTCTTGAATCCGAGCCTGCGGAGCGCGGCAACCATTCTGCCCGTCACCAACGTGCCGATCGGTTCGCCGAATTCCTCGCCGAGCGCGGCTCTTACCGCAGGCGCCGTCTGTACCACGACGTACTTGCCTTCTGCCATCGCGCGGTCTACTTTATCGATCTCGGAAACTTCCGTCAGCGCGCCCGTCGGGCAAACGCTCACGCACTGCCCGCAAAGAATACAGGGAGAATTTGCGAAACTTCTGTTTTCCGCCGGAGCGACGATGGTATTGAACCCTCTTTTCTCGAATCCGAGAATTCCGAGCCCGTGCGCGTTTTTGCATCTTTCCACACATCTGCCGCACAGCACGCATTTCGACGTATCCCTCTGCACGGACGGCGTAAGGCGATCGATCGTAACGGGGGTATGCGCCCCTTCGTACATATTCTCTCTCGCGCCGGTCAGTTTTGCCACGTGGAGAAGCTCGCATTTTCCGTTTTTGTCACACGTCTGGCAGTTCATGTTATGATTGGAGAGAAGAAGTTCCACCGAAGTTCTTCTCGCCTCGGTCGCTTTGGGAGAAGAAATTCTGATCTCCATTCCTTCCGCAACGGGATACACGCAGGACGCCACAAGCCCCCTCGCGCCGGTCGCCTCTACCAGACAGACGCGGCAGGAGCCTTTCGAGCATTCCCCGTGATGAAACGAACAAAGAGACGGGATCTCGTATCCGCAACTTTTTGCCGCTTCGAGTATCGTCATTCCGGCTTCCACCTCGTAAGGTACGCCTTCTATTTTTATATTGATTTTGGACATCACCCTTTTTCCTCCGCTTATTTCTTGACGATCGCTTTGAATTTACAGGAAGCGATACACATTCCGCACTTGATACATTTGCTCTGATCGATCGAGAACGGCTCTTTGCCGACGACGCCCGTAATGGCGTTTACCGGGCACTGCCGCGCGCAAAGGCTGCACTTCTTGCACAGATCGGGCTGAATTTCGTAGATCATCAGCTTTTTGCACACGTGCGCCGGGCATTTTTTGTTCACGATATGAGCGACGTATTCGTCTCTGAAATGAGAAAGCGTGGATAAAACGGGATTGGGAGCCGTCTGTCCGAGTCCGCAGAGAGAATTGCTCTTTACGTTGCGGGCAAGCTCTTCCAGCTTATCGAGGTCTTCCATGGTTGCTTTGCCGCGAGTGATCTTATCGAGAATTTCAAGCATTCTCTTCGTTCCGACACGGCAGGGCGTGCACTTACCGCAGCTTTCGTCGCAAATAAATTCCATATAGAATTTCGCAACGTCTACCATGCAGTTGTCTTCATCCATTACGATCGCGCCGCCCGATCCCATCATGGAACCTTTCGCGATCAGGTTGTCGTAATCGATCTCCGCGTCGAGATCGTCCTTCGTAAGACATCCGCCGGAAGGTCCGCCCGTCTGAATGGCTTTGAATTCCTTTCCGTTCGGGATCCCGCCGCCGATATCGTAAATCAGTTCGCGCAGAGTCGTTCCCATGGGGATCTCCACCAAGCCGACGTTGTTGATCTTGCCGCCGAGCGCGAACACTTTCGTTCCCTTCGATTTTTCCGTTCCGTATTTCGCAAATTCCGCCGCGCCGTTTCTCAGGATATACGGCACGCACGCAAGCGTTTCCACGTTGTTGATGATCGTCGGTTTTCCCCAAAGCCCTTTGACCGCCGGGAACGGAGGACGGGGACGAGGCATACCTCTCTGCCCTTCGATGGAGTTCAGAAGCGCCGTTTCTTCGCCGCAGACGAATGCGCCCGCGCCGAGACGGATATGTACGCGGAAGGAAAAATCCGTTCCGAGAATATTATCTCCGAGAAGCCCGATGCTCTCCGCCTGACGGATCGCAAGTTTCAGACGATTCACCGCGACGGGGTATTCCGCGCGGACGTAAAAATAACCGTTCTGCGCGCCGATCGCATAGCCCGCGATCATCATTCCCTCGATCACGCCGAGAGGATTCCCTTCGAGGATGGAACGATCCATGAATGCGCCCGGATCCCCTTCGTCGCCGTTACAAACGACGTATTTTTCGCCTTCCGGCTGATTGTAGGCAAACTGCCATTTCCTGCCCGTGGGGAAACCGCCGCCCCCTCTGCCGCGCAGACCGGAATCGAGAATTTCCCTGATCACGTCCGCACGATCGGTCTTAAGAGCCTTCGCAAGTCCGGCAAACGCACCCGCGCCGAGGTTTTCTTCGATATCCTCCGGGTTTAAACTGCCGCATCCGTGCAAAGCGATACGAACCTGCTTTTTATAAAAGTTGATATCGTCCTGTTTGGAAACTTTTTCCTGCGTGACGGGATCGACGTAAAGAAGACGGTCGACGACCTCTCCCCCCTCGATATCCTTTTCCACGATTTCTTCCACGTCTTCGATCTTTACCATGCGATAAAGGGTATCTTCCGGATAGATCTTCACAAAAGGTCCCTGCGAGCAGAAACCGAAGCATCCGACCTGATTGACCGTCACCTTTTCGCCGAGATTCTTCTCTGCGATCAGCTCTTCGAAACGGGTTTTGATCTCGTCCGAACGGGACGACAAACAACCCGTTCCGCCGCAAAGCACGATATGGCGTTTTCCGTCGCTCCCGGTAAACTTGGCGTCGAGACAAGCCGCGCAGTCGTGCGACCTTCTTTCCAACTCTTCAAAACTCTTGATCATAACTCCCCTCCGGCAGCTTTATATTCTTCGATCACTTTCGGTACGGAATCCACCGTCATTTTCGGATATACCTTTCCGTTGATCGAGACCGCCGGCGCAATGCCGCAGGCACCGATGCAACGAAGGGCGTCGAGGGTAAACAGTCCGTCTTCCGTCGTTTCGCCGGGTTTGATGCCGAGTATTTCCGAAAACTTATCGATCACCTGTTGCGCGCCTTTCACATAACAAGCCGTGCCGAGACAGCACCCGATCACGTATTTTCCCTTCGGCATGAGCGAGAAGAAAGAATAAAAAGTAACTACGCCGTAAATTTCCGCGACGGAGATACCCGTTCTCGACGATACGATCTCCTGCACCTCGAGCGGGATATACCCGTATTCTTTCTGTACGTCGCTTAAAATCATCATCAGCGGCGTTTTTTCATCAACGTATCTGTCACAGATCTCGTTGATTTTAGCGACTGCCGCTTCGCTTAAATGAGACATTTTCTTCCTCCCGGTAAGATATATTTTGTGTAGCGGGAAACGCCGACCGGTAATCCGTAATACCCTTGTCCGGCGAATCCGATATCTCAATATTTATATAGCTACATATCATTTATTATACATCACTTCTTTCCCGTTGTCAATAGAGAAACGCAAATTTTAAGGAATTATTTTATTTTTTCTTTTTCTCTCCCCTGTTCTTTCATTCCCGCCGCGCACGCTCCCGTTTCCGCAGTACCGCGTAAAAAAACGAGAGAAAACGAAGGCTCCGAAACCGCCTCGTTTTTCTCCCGTTGCTTTTTTGTTTGATGAAATGTGCCGTTCAGCGACTTATAGAGGTTTATTCCGCCTCGCACGATCCCTCTGCCGCAGCGCGGATCTCCCAGCTTGCCGCATCGCGGAAGGTCACGCAATTCCTGCCGTTGTTTTTCGATTCGTAAAGAGCCCGGTCGCACGCCGTAAAAAGTTCCGAGGAACGGAATTCCGTTCCTTTCGGCAGAAAGATCCCGCCGACGCTGACCGTCGCTCCTATCCGGCTTTCGTCTTCGCCCGGAATGTGCACCGACGAAAGCGTTGTCCGCAGGGTTTCGCATACGGCGAGCCCCTCTTCCTTTCCGCAGCCGGGCAGAAAAGCAATAAACTCCTCTCCTCCCCACCGGCAGTACAGTGCGGTTTCCGGAAAAACGTTTTCCATTTCTTCCGCATGGCGGATCAGCACGCAATCTCCCGCGGCGTGCCCGTAGGTATCGTTCAGATTTTTGAAAAAATCGATATCCCAGAGCATCATAACGCTGTCTCCGTCCGTCAACCGCCCGTTGTATTTTCTCGCGATCTTGCGATTGAACCAATAGCGATTTTTCAACCCCGTCAAGGCGTCCGTTTCCGATATTTCCTTCATTTTGTTTTTCACGGAAACAAGCTCCGCCTGCGTTTTCGAACGCACGTCTTCAAACCAGTACCCGATCAGGAAAAACACGGCGTATATAATCAGAAAACGAATGCGAAATTCGGCAGGATAATCGAACAACAGCAGTTTTTCGCCGAACGGGAACCAGAATAATAACACGAGGACGACAAACATGGTGGCGCACATTGCCGAACCCCTTGCCCTGCCGAGCAACGCGATGCCGCTTGTCGGCAGAAATAAAAGCCACATTGCGGAGACGCTGGAAACGCCGCCCGTCAGAAGTATATAGATAAACAACGCGGTCGTAGAAACGCCGAACAGAAGGTTATGCCGCGTTTTCACGCACCTCGTCGCAATAAGCCAGCAAACGTTTACCGCCGAACAGCCCGCATAGATTAAGCAGACGATCGACATTATTTCTTTTCCGCCGACGGCATTCAATATCGCCATTATCAGCGAGACGCACGCCATCACGAGCGAAACGACAAGCAACTGAAAATAATTACGATAAGAATCGTTCACCATTTTTTGTTGCAGTTTTCTTTCTCTCCCGTATCTCAGATCTTTTTTCTCCATAACTCCCCTTTTCGCTTTTATGAATTTTGCCCGCATGAATTTGCCTCAGGAAAAGGCACCGGTCAGACGTACCGTTCGATTTTGACCGCAAAATTGTTTTTTTTCGTTTTTCCGAGCGTTTCTCCTACCCTGAATTTCCCGTAACCGCGCGCCGTAACGACCGCGCCCCGTTTCAATTCCTTGTCTCCGCCGCCCGGAACTTTCCCGTCGACCGAGACGAATTGTTTTTCAAAAAGTTTCTGCCCGTCCGAACGGGATAAATTCCATACGGCGCAGACGAAAACGTCCGTCCGATAGGACGATACGATGATTTCCTTTTCTTCCGTCTTCGGAGCAAAACTCTCCGGGATCTCTTCCGCACTTTCCGTAACGACCTGCTCTCTGCCCACCCTGCACAGCTCCCGCTTTATCGTTTCCGCAGGGATCTCTGTGGTCACGACATAACAAAATTGCCCGTTAACGAATATATCGCCGATCTTCTCCCGCTCGATCCCGAGATTCAGGATCGCGCCGAGATAATCCCTGTGCGAAAGAGAAGAAGCAAATTTCCCTGCGCGGCAGGAAATTTTCAGAACCGCGATCGGCGGATCTTCGTCATATCCGAGCTCTTCCTCGTTTCCGAAACGGGCGATCCTTCGTTCGGCAAATTCCGCCCCTCCGTAAAACGATACGTTTTCGCTTCCGCATATCGCCGTCGTTTCCGCCTGTTCCGACAAAGACAGAAAAGGCGTATACACAAAAATTCCGCGCGCACGGGAACGCTCGTACAACTCCGCGATCCTCTTTTCGAACGATTTTTCCATCTGTGATTTCCGTAAAGTAATATATACTTATTATATAATACAAAAAAGCGTCTGTCAATTTTTTTGACGCAATTCAATAAATTGTATGAAATATTTATTTCCCCTCCTGCCTCCTGCGTGACAGATTCTGACAAAATTACGTTACAAATTCGTTTTTTTCGACAACAGGGAAAAAACGATTTGAATTTTACCGCAAAATATGATATAATAGACTTAGCGTTCGCCATCACCGACTATTTTTACAAAGGGGGCTATTCTACATGTTTCGTATTCTTATCGCAGAGGACGATTTCGGCACGCGAAAACTTATGACGGTCGTTCTGAAAAACGGCGGCTACGACCCGATCGCCGCCGCAGACTGCAAAGAAGCCCTCGCTTTATACGAAAAAGAAAAACCGGACCTTATCCTTGCCGACGTGATGATGCCCGACGCCAGCGGGTTCCGCCTGACAGAGGCGATCCGCAAAAGAGACGCAAACATTCCGGTGATCATCGTAACGGCAAAAAGCTCACAATCGGATAAACGATACGGTTTTCTCGTCGGGGCGGACGATTACATGACGAAACCCGTAGACGAAGAGGAACTTCTCCTTCGCATCAAAGCTCTGCTGAGAAGAAGCAAAGCGGCATGCGAACAGAAACTCGTTTTCGGGAACCTCATCGTCGATTACCCGGAGAAAAAAGCGGAGATCGACGGAAAAGACGCCGACCTTACCCAGAAAGAATTTCTTCTTCTGTTCAAACTGCTCAGTTTTCCCGGAAAAATCTTCACCCGAAACGAACTGATGGAAGAGATCTGGGGCTCCTCCGAAAAAGACGATCACACCCTGAACGTACATATCCGGAGACTGCGGGAGAAACTGGAACAGGCAAACGGCGTCGAGATCAAATCGGTAAGAGGGCTCGGATACAAAGCCGTTCGCCTGTAATATTCTTTTTTCGGAGCGCAAGAGCCGAGAAATAAGCATAAATATGCCTATAAGCCGATTATTCCTTAATTTTTCAGTACGGGGGATCTATGAAAAAGACGATAAAACAAAAGTTTCGTATTTTTAATCTATGCTACGGGGCGCTTTGCTGCGCCGTTTCGGCGGCAGTCGCGCTGATCGCCGCGACGATCCTTCCCGTAAAAAGCTCACATGCGACCGCCGTGCTTGCGATCCTGTTTTCCTTTGTTCTTTCCGTCGCGGCGGGAACGACCGTTTTCGCTGCCCGCGCAAGTCGCTCTCGGGCGGAGGAAGAAAAGCTCTTTACCGCGATCGAAAGCATCGTTTCGGGAAACTACGAGATCCGCCTCGGCGAGCTTTCCTCTTCCTATGAAGACGCGGGAAAAGCAATCGAAAAACTTGCCGAAACGCTGAAGAATGCCGAAAAAGCGAAAGCGGATTTCATCGGCGACTTTTCGCACGAACTGAAAACGCCTATCGTTTCCATCCGCGGATTTGCCAAAATTCTTGCAAAAGGCAACCTTACGGAAGAGGAAAAACGGGAGTATGCCGACGTGATCGCTGCGGAATCGGAACGGCTGATCGGACTTACGACCGACACCCTCCTCATCAACAAACTCGACAACGACGCTTTTGCCGACGCAAACGTTTCGTTTTCCCTTTCGGAAACTCTTCGCAAATGTATTCTTTTCCTGCAGGAAGAATGGGAACGAAAAGAGATCGACGTCGAAGCGGATTTCGAAGAATTCTTTTATATCGGCAACGAGCGGCTGCTGTCTCAGCTTTTTATGAACCTGATCGAAAATGCGGTAAAATATTCCCGCGAAGGAGGAAAGATCGCCGTACGCATTGCGGAAGACGATAAAAAACTCACCGTAACGATCGCCGATAACGGCATCGGCATGAGCAAGGAAACGCTAAGCCGTATGTACGACAAGTATTTTCGCGGCGATAAATCCCGTTCCGTTCCCGGAAACGGGCTCGGGCTTTCCATCGTGAAAAGAATCGCAGACGTGACGGGCGCGGAAGTTTCCGCCGTATCCGCTCTCGGAAAAGGCACGGAATTTACCGTTATCCTGAAAAAATAAATTGATCCGGTCGCAGAACCGCGAACGCGGCGACCATGTCGGAAAGGAGATAAAACATGAACAGAATCGTTTGTCCGCATTGCAAAAAAGAATTCGAGCTGGAAGACACCGATTATCTTTCGATCGTCCAGCAGGTCCGCGACGAGGAATTCCGCAAAGCCGTTCGGGAAAAGGAAAAGCAACTTGCCGACTCGCGCGAAACGGAGATCGAACTTTTGAGAGAGAAAACGAACGGAGAATGGAAAGAAAAGCTCGCCGATAAGGAGAAAAAGATCGCCGCGCTACAATCCGAACTCACCGCAAACGAAAGCAGATTAAAGCTCGCCGTTTCCGAAGCAACGAAAGAAAAAGACAAAGAAATTTCCGATCTTCGCTCTTCCCTCATAGAAAAGCAGGCGGAGATCGCAAATAAGGAAACGGAAAAGAAACTCGCCGTGACCGAAGCCGTAACAGACCGCGATAAGATGATTAACACCCTGAAAAACTCCTTGGAAAACAGGGAGCAGCAATATGCGCTCGATCGGAACGGTCTGAAACAAAGCTATGAGGAAAAGCTGAAAGCAAAAGACGAACAGATCGATTATTATAAAGATATGAAGATCCGTCTTTCCACGAAAATGATCGGGGAATCGCTCGAACAGCACTGCGAAAACGAGTTTAACCGCTTCCGTGCGACGGGGTTCCCGAACGCTTATTTCGAGAAGGATAACGACGCCTCGAGCGGCAGCAAAGGAGATTTTATTTACCGCGATTTTTCGGACGACAAGGTGGAGTTTATTTCCGTCATGTTCGAAATGAAAAACGAGTGCGAGGATACCGCGAAAAAACACCGCAACGAAGACTTTTTTAAAGAACTCGATAAAGATCGTCGCGAGAAAAAGTGCGAATACGCTGTTCTCGTCTCCCTGCTCGAAGCGGATAACGACCTGTATAACGGCGGCATTGTAGACGTTTCTCACCGTTATCCGAAGATGTACGTTATCCGTCCACAGTTTTTCATTCCCCTGATCACCATTCTGCGCAACGCCGCTTTAAATTCTCTTGCCTACCGCAAAGAGCTGATCATCGCGCGGGAACAGAATGCGGACATCACGAATTTCGAAAACGATATCAACGACTTCAAGGAAAAATTCAACCGCAATTACCGCATCGCAAGCGAAAAATTTCAGGACGCGATCAAAGAGATCGATAAAACGATCGACCGGCTGAATAAAATCAAAGAATCCCTGCTCGGTTCCGAAAACAACCTGCGTCTCGCGAACGAAAAGGCAGAGGATCTCACGATCAAAAAGCTGACGAAAAACAACCCGACGATGGCTGCAAAATTTGCGGAACTGAAATCGGAGAGCTGACGGGCAGCAACCATGCGATGATCGCGTGGTTTTTTCTATCAAAAAGGACGGTCGCGTGACCGTCCTTTTTCGTTGAAGAGTTTCTTTAACGGATATCTCCCGTTTCCTTTCGGCGGGGCTGTCCGCCGGATCATGTCAGAGTTTTATCATAACGGTCATATCGCCCGAGATCAACGCTTTATCGATCGAAACCGACCGTCCGTCGTCCGATATCGGAAGCGGTTTGCCGTTTGCTTCGGCGGAAACGATCTTCGCGCCGTAACCGACGTATTCGATCGTCAGTTTGTGACCGCAAAACGGCGTGGTGATTGCGGCGTTTGCGTATTCTTTCGGCACGCACGGCGTTATAACGATATGATCCGGCGTGAAATTAAGACCGAACGTCCACGAATAGATCGCACGCTCTATCATGGCGACGCTGCCCGTAAGAAACGAGAAACCCGTTCTTCCGTAAAACGACGACACCAGGTGATAACAGTTCGTGATCGCATACGGCGCGGAGCACGTTTTATCGGGCGCATGCTTATCCGCGTAAAGCGGCAATGCGTAACCGAGCACGTCCGCTATTTCTTCGTATCTGCCCGCCTTTGCAAGCGCTCTTATCAAAAAGCATTGCGAGCCGTGATTGTACACGCTTCCGTTCTCGGCAAAGTAAGGCTGAAAATCGCCCGTACCCATTTTGCCGATCCCGTCTATCGTTTTCCCGCCGAGCGGTTCGGAAAAAAGCTTGTATCCGTCGGAAGTCTTAAGCTTCGCGATCTCATTGAAAATTTCGTTTTCTTTGCCGCGAGCCACTCCGCTTATCACCGCATAAGCGTTGGTCGGAACGTACACTCTTTCCACACCGTCCTCATCCTTTCCGGAGAACAGCCAGGTATCGTTATCCGTATACACCGCGTTATAAAACCTACCGTTGAAAGCACAGCCGTTTATTGCGTTTTTCAACTTATAGCCCGCTTTCTCGTATTTTTCTACGTCTTTCGTCCGCCCGATCTTTTTCAGTATTTCGGTCAGATAGCCGATGCACATCACAAGCTGGCAAGAGACCATCACGCTTTCGCCCCTGCCCTTTTTACCGACCCCGCTCAGGCAATCGAGCCAGTCTCCGCCACGCATTTTTACAAGCCCGTGAATCCCCAAGGCATCGTCGGACAAAAGGTAATCGATCCCCTTTTTAAGGTGCGTCAGCCCGCTTTCCCGCGTGTCGCTGTCGAAATATGCGTATTCTTTTTCCAGAACGGGATAATCGTCGGTATAAGCAAGATAATCGTAAACGTATTCGGTGAAAAAACACGCCGAATCGACGAACTCCCTCAGATCGAACTTCGTTCCGTTGCCGAACGGGACCTGACGAGGATACCAGCCGTCGCTGCGCTGCCCGGAGAAAATCTTTTCGATCACCTCTTTGCACATTTTTCCGTCGTAACAAAGCATGCCTTCAAAATCGTTCGCCGCGTCTCGTACGCCGCGCATACCCGTCGGCCACCCGCGATCGAGCGAGGATACCCAGTACATTTCGAGGGGCAGAAAACCGTTTACGAATTTATCGAAATCGGTATCGCCCGTTCTCACCGTTCTCACCGAGAATAACTTATCGTATTTTTTGCGGAGTTTTTCCTCTTCCGTTTTTTGCGCCCGCATATCGAAGTATTTTTCGGATCTTTCAATATCTTCGTCGATTTTTTCGTCGTTATCGGTTACGGCAAACACCTGCGTAAACGAATGGCTTTCGCCGCCGCCGAGCGATATCTTTTCCAAAGACGAAACGCATTGTTTGAACGCATAAAGCACGTCTTCGGTTTTTTCGCCTATCCTGTCCGGAATAACGCTGAAATTTTTGGTCGCGGTCATAAGTCTTTCAAGGCTTAATTCTCTGCTTTCCGACTCGTCGCTTGCTACGATCGTCAGATATCTTCTTTCTTCCTTTTTGCCCGCAACGCTGTATTTCGTGGTCAGAAACGCGTTTTTATCTTTCAGATATTCCGTTCTCGTGTACCACTCCGGCTTGTCCCACGGAGCCGTCAATAACTCGTTAAGATAGGGAAACGCACATTTCAGAATGGAATATTCTTTGGTTTCCTTCCCGGTATTTCTTACGGTCACGTTCATCGCAAACCGTTTGCCCTTTTCGGCAACAAACACTTCCGTTGTCACCTCGGTACTTCCGAAAGTGAGCCTATAGGTCGATTTTTCCGGTAAAAAGTCGATCGTCAGCTCATCTGCGCGAAGCACGTCGAAATTATTGAACACCTTTTCACCGTCCGAAAAATACACCTTAACGGGCGATCCGACTTCGCGTTCTTCGCGCTTGAAGACCGCCTCGCCTACGGGGGGATCGATCTGCGCCGTTACGATGCCGTACTGATCGACCTTAACCAATACTTCGTCGTTCTTATAAATATACTCGTAATTGCCGGCGTCCGGTAACTTTACGATCCTGTACCCGCCCGGTCTCTTACTGAATTCTCCGTAAATTTCGCTCATGAAGCCGCCTTCCTTTTATTTATTTTCAGACGATCGCGTCAGAATTCGACCGACAACGGGTTTTCGGCATGAAGCGTTTCTATTACGTTAATAACCATCGCGGCGTTTTCCAACGACAGACCGAGTTCTGCGTTTTCCGTCAGAACGCGATAGACGTTTTCATAGACCGCAGCCGATCCGAGATCGAACGCCGTTCCCTCGTAATCGCCGGACTCTTCATGCATGATCAGTTTTTCGGAGCAATAAAGCGGGTTTCCGTTCTCATCCTCGAGAAAATGTTCCCGAACGGGTTGCCCCGGGTTTTCCCCGTCGACAACGTATTTAAGATCGTAATGCCCCTGCGTGCTTTTGAGCGTTCCTTTCGAACCCTGAATTTTAAGACAATAATTACTGAAAGCGTCGGTAGAATTAATTTCGATATCGACAAGCGGCTTATCGGGTGCGGTCAAAAGAATTTTCACGTAGTCCTCGGCATCTCCGCTTGTTAAAGCCCTGTCTGCTCTTGAATAAACGACTTTTGTATTTTTATCGAAATCAAGGAAACCGAGCCCCATGGCGATCGGATGGGGCCCCGTATTGTATGCGCTTCCGCCCATATATTTCTGAAGGGTCTGCCAGTCCCATCTTCTCGAGAAAGAATTATAACGGATGCTCACCTGCTTTACGCTTCCGAGAACACCGTCGTTTATCAGTTTCCGAGCGTGCAAATAAAAAGGTGCGGGTTGGGTGTTATGGAAAACGGCAAGAACGACGCCCTTTTCCTTTGCCAGTTTTATCAACGTTTCGCATTCATACGTATTTCTCGCAAACGGCTTTTCGGTCAGAACGTTGAATCCGTGTTCGATAAGATCTTTCGTGATATCGAAATGCATCTGAGAATAAGATGTGTTCACCACGAGATCGATGTCTTTTACGTCGAACAAGTCGCGATAGTCCGAAAAAGTTTTACAGCCAGGATAAAGCGTTTCCTCCGCTTGTCTGCGACGGCGTTCGTCGAAATCGACCACGTATCCGACGTCAAAATAAAGGTTTCGTTCCGAACGGCAATATGCGCCGTGAATGTCCCTTCCGCTTCTGCCCTGTCCGATGATCGCAAGTTTCAGTTTCTTCATGATAATTCGTCTCCCCGATTTATGTTATCCGATTTTTTGTCCGTTTACCAACGTCATTTCGACACTGATATCGTCGTCGAACACAACGATATCGGCTCGTTTTCCCTTTTCTATCCTGCCCGCATTGATCTTCGCGATTTTCGCAGGCGTTTCCGTGATCATTTTAACGGCGGTTGCCATATCGTAACCGCATTCTTTCGTCATTACCTTAACAAGCCGGTCTGCCGTGGCAATACTGCCCGCAAATGCCGAACGATCCTTCAGCTTGCAAACGCCGTCCTCCACGATAAATTCGGTCCCGCTCATTACGCCTTCCTTTATATCCGTTCCCGCTATCGCTAAGCTATCGGTACAAAGCAAGGTTTTGTCCGCGCCCTTGATTTTTACGATCATTTTTATAAGCTTGGGCGGCAGATGCTTTCCGTCCGCTATTATTTCGGCGCAGAGTTCGTCTCTTAAAAACGTACTCTCTATTACGCCTAAACTTCTGAAACCGTGGTCGCGCGTTACGGTGGACGTACAGGAATACAAATGCGTTACGAGATCGCAACCGTTTTCGATCGCAATTTTCATATCTTCGTATTTGGCGTCGGTATGCCCCGCGGAGGCAATGATGCCGTGTTCCGTTATATATTTGCAGAATTCGCCGTTCTCGTCGTTCTCGGGCGCATATGTCCAGCGGGCGATCGAATCGCCATATTCTTCGATAATCGACTTATACGCTTCTTTTTGCGGCGAAGTTATGAATTTCGGGCACTGCGCGCCGCACTGTTTTGCGGAAAGATAAGGTCCTTCTAAATGCGCGCCGATTACGTTGTTTTTTGCTTTGTTTTTTCTCTTGACCGTAGCTATTTTCGCTACGGCTTCTCTCATCGTACCGAACGCGCCTGCCGTAACCGTAGGCATAATGCTCGTCGTGCCGTGCTTCAAGTGAAAATCGCACGCCTTTATTACGTCTTCTTCCGTACAGTTTATAAACGGATGACCGCCCGCGCCGTGCGTGTGCAGATCGATAAACCCGGGCGAAACGTATCTGTCCGTGCAATCATAACGTTCACAAATCGTTACGTCTGCCCTATGTTTTTCAAAAAAACCGTCTATAAGCCCGTTATCGATATATACGTACCCCGATTTCAAACCGTTCGGGGTTATTATTCTGTTGCTTTTGATTTCGATCATAACAGTGTCGAACTCTTATCGTCGAGATATAATTTCGCGTTATCCCTCGTTCTTAAGATACTTGCGGGACAATGCTCGTCTATATTGCCGTTTATCGTTTCGTAAACCGCTTTCGCCTTTGTTGCCGCAGGAACGATACAATAGAGCCACGGAGCGGCAACGAGCGTGGGGACGGTCAAGGTCATTGCGTGGGTCGGCACTTCGTCGATCGTCTTAAAGCACCCGTCGTTTACCTGTTGGTTGCGGCAAATTTCATCGAGCTTAACGGGTTTAACCACCTTTTTATCGTTAAAATCGGAAACGCCCGGATCGTTGAACGCGATATGCCCGTTTTCGCCGATCCCCATCACCACAATATCGGCAGGGTTGGCTTTTAACAGTTTTCCGTATCTCTCTGCTTCTTTTTCGGGATCGGTCGCCGTGATATCGATATAATTGACGCTTTTGAACGGAACAAGCCCGAAAATATGCGCTTTCAAAAAGTTTCCGAAACCTTGCGGAGCGTTTTTATCAAGACCGATATACTCGTCCATGTGATAGGCGTTCACCCTGTTCCACGCTATGGTTTTATCTTCGACCAACGCTTTTAATACGTCGTTTTGCGAGGGAGCGGCGGCAAAAATCATATTGATTTCCCGCTTTTCGGAAAGCAATTCTTTGATCTTAGCCGAAATATCTTTCGCCGCGGCTTCGCCCATAAGCGTTCTGTTTTCAAAAATTTCTACCTGTAATTTATCTTTTATAAACGTTTTCATAATAAGCTTTTCAATTTTTCTACCGCATCCGTAAACGCCGCTTTTTGATCGTCGTATTTATAAGGGTTATCGAAGCTCTTACCGACAAGCGCGTTAAGCCCCGAAAAAGTCTGCAAATGCGGCTCTAAGGTAATAAACGTATCTCTTCCGCCGTTTAATTTATAATCGTCGAGAATTTCTTTTATCTTAGCTTCGCCCTTACCCGCGGGAACGATCGCGCCCGCATATAAAGAGTCTTTTATATGGAAATACTCTATATGTTCAAGCAAAAGTTTATACGCAGAAAGAGGTTCATAGCCGTCTAAAACGAAATTGCCCATATCGAAAACGCATTTTATTTTGCCGCCGAAATATTCGGCTATTTCAAGGCATTTCTCGGGGCTTTCGCCATAGATCAGCGCTTCGTTTTCGTGGCATAAGGTAAGCCCCGTACCGTCGGACAAACCGACGAGTTTTTCAAGTCCGGAGAATATTTTGCTTTTATCGAACGGCGTTTCTTTCGAATAAAACGAGAATATCCTCACGTTCTTCGCACCGAGAATATTCGCCGTTTCGTAAACCCTTTTCGCCGTTTCGTAGTGTCCGTTCAAATCGCCGTTTATATCGACTTTTCCGAGCGGCGAACCGATCGACGAAACCTTGATCCCGTGATCGTCGAGTATTTTTTTTACTTCTTTTACTTCGCTTTTAGTCAAAACGGAAACGTTTTTGCCGTTCACGCCGCGAAGTTCGATACACCCTATCCCGAAATCGTTTAAAGCCTTGCACTGCGCCTTGAAATCGTCGGCGTATTCGTCCGCAAAAGCGGATAAGATCAGTTTGTTTTTCATTTTTATAACTCAAACTTATTGACTTTTTCTTCTTTTCCGCTGTCCAGAGATCTTTGGATCGCGTTCAGCACGAAAACCGGAGCAATGAAATCTTCGTAGGAAAGGCGTTGCTTTTCCCCGTGCAACAAACCGTAAAACCCGGCAAATTCGACGCGGAAACAGGGATTTGATCCGTTTATCGGCAATTTTTCGCCGTGAACGCCGTTTTCGGCAATGCGCATTGCATAATAGAAATTGTTTTTGTCAACGTATAAACCTGTCACGTCGTAATCCCGATATCTGAACACGACGGTGATTTTTTCGGCGTTTTTATACGCTTTCACCCTCTCCGGATAAAATCCGAAAACGGTAGACATAATACCGACGAGATGTTCGGAATAGAAAAAGAAATCGCCGTAATCGTTTTTAAGATTCACGGGACACCGAATAAACCCCGAAAGAGTTTTTCCGTCTTTTTTTTCGGCGTGTTCGGCTTTCAGCGTCCGAACGCGTTCGTCGTGAACGCACGACGAACCGCCCGTAAGTTTAACGCCCGCCGCCTTACATTCGCGCGCAAGTTTCAAGGCCTCGTTTTCGCTTACGGTTATCGGCTTATCGATAAACATGGGCACGCCCGATTTTATGTACGGCGCGGCATATTTATAATGGTTTGCGCCGTGCCGCGCAGTAACGATAACGCCGTCGACTTTGCCAACTGCCTCATCGTAAGCGCTCATCGCCCTGACGCCGTATTTTTCGACAAGAGTCTCGACTGCGGCTTTGTCGTCGCTGTAAACGCCGGAAACCTCGACGTCGGAAAAATCCGCGTCATTTTTGATAAAGCCGAGAAACGTATCGGCATGGGAGTTTTCACACCCCAGAATAACCACTCTTTTCATATTCGGAAACCTTTTTTAGTCAGTATTTATCGTCAGGCTTACGCCTGTTATTTCACCGTCCGGTATTATATGCTCGTCTCTTTGCCGCCTGACTCGTACATCTTAAGGATCAGTTTCACGGTCCTGGAGGCTTCGTTGAAACCGATCGGAAATTTTCTGCCGCTAAGCAGGCAATCATAAAATTCTTCGATCAGTTTGCCGTGCCCGACGCCCCATTCCTCTTTGCCGAATAAAGGCGCCCCGTCCGATTTCGTGACGAATTTCCCGTTTATTATGAGATTATCGCCCGAAAGTTCCGCCATGTCGGTCTTTGACTGAAACATGAGAACGATCGGAAAACAACTTGCCGCCGAATTTGTCGCGTTTATGATAAAATTACCGCCGTTTTTCAGTTTAAAGCAACCGTAGGCGGTATCCTCGACATCGATAACGTTTTTCAGCGAATTGTTGGAACAATGCGCGATAACGCTTTTCGGCATGCCGCAAAACCATTGCAGAAGGTCAAGCGTATGTATCGCCTGATTGATCATTACGCCGCCGCCTTCGTATTGCTTTTTCCCTCGCCAGGTCGCCGAGGCGTAATACGCCGCGTCTCTTTTCCATACAAGATCGGCAGTCGCGGCAACGATCTCTTTATCCTTAAAAAACTCTTTAAGGTATCGTACGGAAGAATTATAGCGGTTCTGAAAACACACTCCGAGCGTTGCCGCAGAATTCCGGACCGCTTTTTCGATCGCGCCAAGCTGCCCGAAATCGACGGCGAGCGGTTTTTCGCTGAGTACGTGTATCCCCGCGGCGAGAGCCTTGCAGATTATTTCCGCGTGCAGATAATGCGGCGTGCAGACGTGAACGACGTCGACTTTACCGCTCGAAATAAGTTCGTTATAGTCGACGTACTCTTCGGCGCCGAGGTCGAAATCCGCGTTGACCTTTTTACATTTTTCTCTATCGACGTCGCAGATCGCCGTAATTTTATGCCCGCAACCGAGAATCGCTCTCAGATGCAACGGAGAGATCGCTCCGAGCCCTATAATACCTGCTCTCATATTTATCCTTACATTTTTTATTTGTCGCGCAAAGGCAAAAAGGTCTGTCTGCCGGAAAATCAGTCGTTTGAAAGATCTTCGCCGTTTGTTCCGATCACTTTTTTATACCAGTACGCGCTTTTTTTGGGAATACGCTCCAGAGTTTCGTAGTCTACGTAAACAAGTCCGAATCGTTTCGTATATCCGAGAGACCACTCGAAATTATCGGTAAACGACCAGTAAAAATAGCCCTTTACCGGATATTTTTCCGCCATTTTTTTGATTCTTTCGATATGCCGTCTTATATAATCGATCCGCATGTCGTCGGGAACGGTTCCGTCAAGCGTTTTCCACTCGGACAGCGCAACGCCGTTTTCGGACAGAATTATCGGCATTTTGTACCTGTTATAATAATATTCGATAAGATAATCGACCGCTTCCGGCGTAACAGCCCAGTTCATTGCGGTAAAATCGTCCGTCGGACAAACGGCTTTTCTTTTGATGCCGTCTGCGGTTTTTTCGATATAAAACCCCCTGTAAAAATTGGCGCAGAAGAAATCGAGATCGCTCCTGATCGTCTTCATATCCCCTTCCGACGGATCGTAATCGTATTCTTTAAACCATTTTTTATACTCGTCGGTAAACTCGCCTTTTATAAGCGCGTCGGTAAAAAAGCATCCGTCCCAAAAATCTCCGCTCGGAGAAAAATTGTATTTTAACGCAAGCTCTTTGTCTTCCTCTCCGATCGGCATCAGAGGGGTGAAACACGGCGCGACGCCGATGTTAAGTTTGTGTTTCGCGGTTTTTCGCATAGCCTTTTCCGCTTTTCCCATACACAGAAGAAGATTGTGGGCAACGGTAAAAGTTTCCTTTCTGGAAAGTTGCAGAAAGGGTGCGTGATTGCCCGAAAAATGCCCTTCCTCGACGATGCACTGAGGCTCGTTCATGATGATATAGTTGCTGACTTTTTCGCCGAGTATCTCAACGATCTTTGCCGCGAAATCCGCGAACCGATCGCTTATTTCGGGGTTGAGATACCCGCCTTTTTCGTAAAGTTTACGAGGTAGATCCCAGTGAAACAGGGTGACCCACGGCGTGATACCGGCAGCGATCAGTTCGTTTGTCAGATCCCGATAGAATTTTGCCCCTTGCGGGTTTATATCGCCCGCACCGTCCGGGATCACTCTCGACCAGCTGATCGAAAAACGATAATCTTTGATGCCGAGTTTTTTCAGAAGGGCAACGTCCTCTTTATATCGATGGTAATGATCGCAGGCGATTTTTCCGTTCATATCGCCAACGACCCTGCCTGCGGTAAACTTACTGTCCCAGACGCTTTCGCCCCTGCCGTCTTCTTTTTCCGCGCCCTCGATCTGATAGGCGGAACAAGAAACGCCCCATATAAAATTTTTATCCAACATATTCTTCTCCCTGTCGGAACGTTATAAACAAACGGATGTAAACCGTACCCGCCGAACGCTCCGCAACGACGATATTGCGTTCCTTACGGCATTTCGCCGAGAAAGCCGTCTTGCTTTACGCCCGATTATTTCTTTATATTCTTTTCCCAACGTTTTTTCAGAAAAAACGCGGCTGCTTTCGGTTCGCGCTCTTTGGTAAAAACGCCTTTACGGTTACCGCGGACGCGCAAAACGCCCTCTTTTGTTTTAAAATCGGCAAAATTCCATACGTGTTCGCCGACGACATAAGGCATCTGATCGAAAACGCGGCAACACTCGGCAAGATAATCGCACTGATATTCCTCGGAAAACGCCGTTGAACAGAGAGAATGCAACCCCTCTATCGTGTCGGCTCCGAATTCGGTAACGATGATCGGCTTACGGAATTTATCGTAATACCGACCGAGATCCGCCTCGTAAAGCGGTTCTACGGCTCCCGTATCGCCCGTTTCGTCGTACCAGCCGTAATAACGGTTAAGCGATATAAAATCGAACAGATCGGCGCACTTGTTCCCTTCGCTGAATTTCGTCTCCTCGGGAGCGGTGATCGGCAGATCCGTGAGCGTACGGGCGTGCGAAACCACTTCCTTAAAATAATCTCTCGCCTTATCCTCGCAGGTCGCCGCCTCGTTGGCAACGCTTATCATGACGACGCTCGGATGATTTTTATCCCTTTCCCATAAAAGCGATAACAGCTCTTTATGCAAAGCAAGGGTCTTTTCATCCGCTCTGCCCTCGCCGAAGGTGTAGTCGGGCCAGTGATTTACGCCGACGGCGGGCAATTCGTCTATGATAAGGATCCCGTACATGTCGGCAAGATCGTAAACCTCCTCGGCATAAGGATAATGGCTCGTCCGGAACGAGTTGGCGTTGATCCACTTAAGAAGCTCGAAATTTCTGACGTTTACCGCAGTGTTTACGCCTTTGCCGGAAATAAAGAAATCCTCGTGCATGCCGAAACCCTTCAGGTATACGGGTTTGTCGTTCAGATAAAGCCCTTTTTCGTCGAACGACACCTTACGGATCCCGAAAAAAAGCGAATACTTATCGACGGAAGATTCCGCCGTAAGTTTATAAAGGAAGGGTGATCCCGTTGACCAGAGTTCGGGGTCTTCTATTTCAAAACAGACTTCCCCGCGGATCAGATCGTTTGTTCCGACCGTTTTTCCGGCTACCTTTTTCCCGCTTCCGTAAACGGTGAATTTTACATCGTCGTCTATGAGATCATGTTCAAAAAATTCGGTTTTTACCGAGATTTTTTTATAATCGCCTCCGACTGCCGTTTTTACCGTGATATCCCTGAAAGCCCGTTTATTGATACCGTAAACGATCACGTCGCGATGGATACCCGTAAAATTATAGAAATCGTGATTTATGACCTGTTTGTATTTCGGATATTTTCCCTCTTCGCCCCGAATGAAAAAATTGCCACTTGCCGTTGCTTCGCGGAATGAATTGCCGGCTTTCAGCATTCCCATGGGAAAAGTATGAAAATCAAGACGGTTGTCGATTATAACCGACAATCTGTTTTCGTCCTTTAAATTTTCAAGCGGCAGATCGATCGGAAAATACCCGTTTATGCCTTCGCCTATCTTTTCTCCGTTCAGATAGATCGCGCACTTATGGCTTGCCGAGCCGATTCTCAATCTGTAGACCTTGTCTTTTTCCCGCGGCAAAGAAAACTCTGTTTCAAACAGAACTTTTCCGACGTATTCCGCTGTTTTTTTATCGGTTACGATATCGTTTATGCTTGCGGGAACCGCCATCGGCTGAGTGTTCACGGCTTTTTTGACGGGAACGTAATCGTCTTCGACGAATTTATAATTCCATATACCGTTAAGACTTGTCGTGCTTCTGTAATTGTTTGACTGAGGATATAACATAATTATAAAAACAGTTACGGGCGCCGTTTTGACCGTCGCCGATCGGAACGGCGTCCGCTTTTACGCATTGGCAGCGAATGGCTGCAACTTCTTATTTCGTCTTCCAGGTAACGGTGTTCCCGCTTACCGTCCAGTAAGTTTCGTTCCATCCGTTCGCGGGAAAAGTCACGCCGTTATCCGTACCGTCGGTATAAGCGACGTATACGGCGGAGGAGTCTGTAACCTTATCGGAAACGGCTTTCGCGATTCCCGTCGCCACAGCGTTTTCGATTTTTGCGGAAGCGTCGAACGTTCCGAAAATCTTTGCGTACGCTTTATCGCTGTATGCGGAAATATCGCTGCTTGTAGCCGAAAAATCCACGAAAACGTTTTTAACGGTGAAGGCATTTTTTTCGAGCCTGCAACCGAAAACCGTCGTTTCGTTACCGCGCCATCCCGCGCTGGCATATTCGCCCGTGCCGTTTGCCGGCATAGCGGAGATCTTTACGTATACGTTTTCGATCGTACCGGAACCGCTGTAGATCAAGGCAGCCGCAGCACCGATCCTGACGTCGAGGAAGGCAATATTCTTCACAACGCCGCCTGCGGCAAGTTTCTGAATAAACCCGCCCTTATCCCAGCTCGATAATCTGAGACCGCTTAAGGAATATCCCTGACCGTCAAGAGTGCCGGTAAACGCATGATCCACGCCGATTCTGTAATCGACGCTTGTCGTAAACCAGCCTTCTTTCATTTTAATGTTTTCGCCGAGGCGATAATAGCCGCCGCCCTGAAGTGCGGTAACGAGGGTTTTGATCGCTCTTACGTTTTCGTCGCCGTTCATGATCGTTTTCGTTACGAACAAAACGGGAACGATATACTCGAAATCTGTTCCGCCGCTCTCGAAAACAAGTTTAAGTTCTTTGTTTCCGTAATATCCGATACCGAATCCGGCAACGTTCAGCACAACCTTTCCGGCGACGATCTCGACGCCGTTATAACCGTCTACGACCTCATCTCCGACCTTAACGAGCGATACCGTCGCGTTGCCGACAAATTCTTCGGTAAGGTCGATCTCCGCGGTCTTCGCGGAATTGACGCTTCCGTCGCCGGAGACGTCGAGATCGATCTCGTGGAGCTTGCTCAGGGTTTTGTATTCGCGGGCGTTTATAACGCTGAAAGTCGTTTCCGTTCTGAGCGTCGGATCGAATATGCTGGTTGCGGTAAGCACGAAAGACGCGTCGGCGATTCCGGCGGGAACGCCGATCTTTCCGTTTTCAAGGGTGATCCCCGCGGCGATCGCGGCTTCGTCAAGAGCCAGCGTCGCATTCGCGCTCACGGTAAATTGAGCGGAGTTTCCTTTCGCTATTTCCGAAACCGTCGTCACGAAAACGGGAGCCGCGATATTCTGCGCCTTTACATAGGGCAATCCGCCCTCCTTGTTTATCCACAGCGGAGCCGTGAATCCGGAATAATCGCGCTCTGTATCGTTTGCCATTTCGACGAACGATTTATAAACGAAATGACGGGTGCCCGGCGCGAAATCGGTTTCCGTTTTCGTTTCGGCGCTTACCGCGATATCTCTTACGAGTCTCGTATATTCTTCGGAAGCCCCGATAATGTAAACGTTCGAAAACGTTTCGATATTATTGAACTGCCCGAGAACGTATCCGGCAACCCCTTCGACCTGCTTTGCCACGCCTACGCATTCGCTTACGTCGATAATCACGTTTCTCACAACGGCGCCGTTTTCCTCGCCTCGTGCAAACATCGTGGTGGTCTGTCCCCAATTGTGCCCCTTATTATAATCGTCGTAATCGGTTGCGCCGAAGACGGAATACTTGACGAAAACGTTTTCGATCAGACCGCTTCCGCCGTAAACGAGCAGGCTTCTGTCGTTACCGACCCGCGCGTTCGTGAACGAAACGTTGCGGATCACTCCGTTCGTACCGAGTTTGGTGATAAACGAACCGTTATTCACAGCCGATTTTCTCGTAACGTAAAGACCTTTTACGTTATATCCCCTTCCGTCGAACACGCCGATAAAGCCTTTCATCGCCTTGAGCTCGTCGATGCTGTTTGCCTTGAAGAAGTCGTTCCAATAATCGTTATAATCGATATCCGCGCCGAGTTCGAAATAACCGCCCCACGCAGTTTTTTCTTCTTCACAAGCTTTTGCCATGGTTCCGAGGTTATTGAGATCGGCTTTGCTTTTCAGGATTGCGGTAACGAGCAATACTTTTACGTTCACTTCGTGAGTATCGCCCTCTTCGCACCTGACCGTAACGACGACGTTCCGTTCGCCGTATGCCAATCCGAAATCTTTCACGTTAACGGCGATTTTGTTACCGGCAAGTTCGTCTTCGTCGGCAAACGTGTTTACCGTTATGGTTTTCTCCCCGAATTTTATGCTTTCGACCGAAGCATATCCGGAGATACCGTCGAGCGAAAGGACGGAATACGCGTATTCATCGGCCGTAACGTTGCCGTCTTCGACCGTAACGTTGAGTTCGACGCGCTGCGCGTTCTTTTCGGTTATCGTCTTGTCAAAGGTTCTGCCCGTATGGCCGCAGACGCATTTTTCCGCGTCCCGATCCGCGTCGGTCGTATCCCAGACGAGTTCGTGATTCACGGTAAGTTCCGCCGCCTTGCTTTCGGCGCCGACGTAGTTTTCGTCTCCCGCCGTATATGCCTTCACCCAATACGTGCCTGCGGACAATTCGGTCTCTGCCGTCAGATCCGTATATTCGCCGTTTTCTTTCGTTGCGTATTTATAGGTAACTGCCGTTCCGGCGGTCGCCGCAGCCGTAAGCTCCGGCATTTCGTGGCATTTTATCTGTGCGACGATAAAGTCGGGGATCGCATTGTCTGCTTTATTTACGGTGAACGACCTGATCTCGGTAACGCCGAGATAAACGTCGGTCTCTTCAACGGTCGCTTTTACGAAATATTCGCCCGCATTCCCGGCAACGTCCGCCCACGCCGCGTATTCGCCGTCTTCGGTGAGAGAGTAGGAGAAAACGGGGGTCCCGTTCGAAACCGTAGCCGCGGGCGAAGGCGTTTCGCCGTATTTAATGTCCGCTACGATGAAATCCGAAACGACGTTTGCCTTTTTCGAAATTTCGACGACCACCTTGCCGTAATCGCTGTCGGAATGGTTCTCGTCCCCTTTCACTCTGTAATAAACGGTGTATTTGCCGGCTTTTCCCGCTTGCGGAAGTTCCGCAGACCATTTATCGGGATCAGGAAGTCCCTGAGACGGTTCCGTTTCTTCTCCTTCGGCAAGAGCGTAAACCATCACGCCGCCGTTTGCCGCGCCTGCGGTCACGAGAACCTGCCCGCTTAAATCGTCGTTCACGACAAGTTCCGGAATCGCCGCGGGAGCCGTCGCTACGGTCGCAGGGGTTTTCCCGATCTCGAAAGCGATGGTTTTTTCCGCGCCTTCGTAATTGTTTGTACCTGCGACGGAGGCTTTTACAAAATAGGTGCCTGCGTTTACGGGGACAGTCTCCGTATACGTTCCGTTCTCTTCCGACGCATACGTAAACGCGGGCGTTCCGAATTTCGCCGTCGCTTCCGGCGTGCCGGGTTCGCTTCCCGCCGTCCAGCCGACGAGCGTAAGCGAAGTTATTTCGTTGATCGCCTTCGTAACGGCGAACTTAAGGGTAACGTTAGCTTCGTTGTCGGCGTCGGGCGTTTCCCATTTTGTCTTGTCCGTGTTTTTAAGCGTAAGCACGACGTCGTATTCTCCCACGTCCGTTCCGCCCCGATTCACCGTTACGTCATAATCGTCGCTTTCCGCAACGGTCGCGGTCTGCGTTTGTCCGTTATACGCTTTCCCTTCGATAACGGGAACCGCGACGACCGTTTTTTCGGACGACTGCTCCTCTCCGCATGCCGCGGCCGAAAACGCCATTGCGAGAACGCAAAGCATCAACAGCAGCGCTTTTAAGGTTTGTCTCATATTTTTCCTCCAGAAATTTATTGATCACGCACGTTATGCGTTCAATCCGTTGTTTTTCAGTAAATCAGAAATCGTTTCTGATTTTCGTGAAAACGCCTTTCCCTTCGGGGCGTTTTCCTTCCGTTTCCGTCAGGCAACGGCGGTTACTTTAACGCCCTTCATTTCGGTAATTGCATATTCCTCGGCATGATAATCTCCGTTATATCCGAGCACGCTGTAAGATTTTACCTTCACGACAACGTTGTTGCATTTGTTTTCGCCCAGAATGCTGAATCCGAAGACCGAAAACACGTCGCATTCTTTTGCGTTTATGATCACGTTGGTAAGCGAGCAATCGGTCATGTATCTCGAAGAGATAAAACCGTGCGCATACCCCTGATCCTGTTCGTAACCGTAACCCGAAACGTTGATCTTCACGTTCGCGAATTTTGCGCCCCTTGCGGTAACGGCGAACAAAGCGGTAAGATATTCCGGTTCGTAGGTCACGTTATCGAAGGTAACGTCCGTTACGAGCGCGCCTTTCCCGATATGCCCGAATATGCCGCCGGCAGACACTTTAAAGTTCGAGATCGTGTGTTTGTTCCCCTCGAACGTACCGAGAAAACCAAAGTCCGCTCTGTATACGGGAACGCTGCCGCCGTTGTTGTACTTCAGTTCGCCGCCTATCGTCGCTCCTTTCATATCGATATCGTTCGCAAGCACGTAAATGCCTTTTACGGAAACGTCGTTATCGATATTTTTCTGCGTGATCCTGAGAACGGCGAGATCCTCCGCTTTTCGTATGATCCGCGTAACGATCCTTACGTTGATATCAAACAGATAATTCACGCCGTCTTTTTCGCCGTATGCGACAAAGGTCGATTCGCCGGTATCGGTTATGCCCGTCAGGTCGACGGTCAGTTTGCCTTTATCGGGAGTCCCGCTGCCGAGAAGTTTCATTCCGTAATAAACGGACGCCTTGTTTCCGATATATCCGGAAGCGAAGGACAGATCGATCTCCGTTTTTGTCTGTTCGATCAGGATCCTGTCGTGCGGGATCGAAACTTTTTCGCAGTGATTGATCGCGATCACCCTGCTGTCGGTCGATCCGTTTATCAGAGACGTCGCCGTAACGGTTATCTCGCCGTTTTCGGCGTTTTCGGAAACGATCAGTAAGCCGCCTTCGTACGAAACGCCTTCGTAAAGACCTTCTATCGCAACGTCGCAGTATTCGACGTTGGTTTTCACGTCGATCTCGCTCCCCGTATTAATTTCGGACGGAAGCCCGATAAACTCTATGTTCTGCGTTCTGTCGATTTTCCCGGCTGAACGGACGAGCAAGGGGATCCCGTTTATCGAAGTCCAGTATTTACCGTCGAATTCGTCGATCGCGCCGAGGCAACCCTCGTCGGAAACAAATTCCCCGTAGGTTTTTGCCGTATACGAGGCGCCCGAATCGGACAGGATCTCCGCCGCAAACTCGCCGTCGCATAAAACGATAAGGTTTTCAACGGTTTTTGCTCCGCCGCCGAGCCTTATGTTGGACATCCCGGACAACGGACTCCGTTCGAAACAGATCCTTGCTCCGATCGCGTTTACAACGCAATTCCTGACGATCGAAGAGTCCAGCCCCATATAGGAAAAGAACGCGCCCATTCGCCGCGGCGTCGCGGTATCGAGTTCCCTGTTTTCGTTGCCTGCGCCGATCCTGCCGAACGAAATGCTCACGTTTTCGATCAGTCCGCCGCCGATAGAACAAATATATCCGCTGTTTTCAGAAACCGCCGCATTCGTGAACGAAACGTTTCTGAAAATTCCGGCGTTGTTCATATACCCTAATATTCCGCCGCTTTGAGAGGAAGATATGGGCTTGACGGAAAGTCCGTCGATATTGTAGCCGCGCCCGTCGAATATTCCTTTGAACCCGTATTTTGCGCCATTGTGCCACGAACCGCCTTTCAGCGCGTTATTTACGCTCCATATCTCTCCGGTATCGGTCATCGACGTAAATACGCCGTTATAATCGATATCGCTGTCGAGAACGAAATATCCGTCAAGCACGCCTGTATTTTCGACGTCTCCGTTTTTACGCGCGCTTTCCCGCATCCGATCGAACTCGGTCGGATCGCTTACGATCAGAGAGTAAATTTCGGCAGGCAATCTGTAATTACGATCGGCGGTGGAGACGATCAGTTCGTTTTCTCCCAGCTCGTCTGCCTTTACGGGAAGTTTCGACTGATCGAAAGTCATTTTCCCGCCGTTTACGCCTGCGAGAATGTCCTTTCCGCCAAGCATTACGGCGTTTATATTATCTTCGATTTCGCCCGGAACGGCAATCTCTTTCAGGTCTTCCACCTCGATGACGATCCGTTCCGAAAGAGTTACGGTCGCTTTTTCGACCACCACGTTTATGCAAACGCGGACGGTCTTGTTATCGGAACTTGTGTACGTCCCGTCAAGGCGCGTTCTGCCGGCAGATACTTTGGCTACCGTGTAATTACCGTTCGTGCCGCTTATCGTCGCTATTTCCGGGTTATAATACCCGGATCCCGTATCCCATTCGATCTCGGCATTTCCGATCGCCTTATCTCCGTCGTATACGACAAAGGAAAGCTCGGCAGAAGAGAACTTGCCGTCTGATCCGGCGGTACAAAGATTGATCGTATAACCGTCGGTCCCGCTGCTTATCGCTTCGCATACGGGCACCACGTTGACGATCCTTTCGACCACCTTTACCTTCACCGATTTATTTACGTAAACGCCCTTTACGGTTACCGCCGCGAAAAACCCGGCTTCTCCCGTTTCCTTTCCGCAGAACGTGACTTTGCCGCCGTCGTTTTCGACACCGCATACCCCTTCGGCAAGATCCGATGCGGGAGACCAGACGATTTCGGATTCGTCCGTCACGTCCTCTTCGTTAAAGAAAACCTTTAATTCGCCGACATATTTTCTCCCCTTTTCAACGGTTATCTCGTCGGTAAATTTAACGACGGGAACGTTTACCGTCTTTTTTACGTTTACCGTACATTTCGCGCTTGCATTACCCGCTTCGGCGGTGATCTCGGCGATCCCCTGTTTTACGCCGTAGACCTTGCCGTCTTCGTTTACCGTTGCGACCGATCCGTCGCTCGTCGACCAGACGACCGGTTCGTCCGTTCCGTCGACCTTTGCGGTAAGCGTAACGGTTTCATACTCGAAAACGTTGATCTCTTCGGGAGAGATCGTTATGCCGACAGTCTGCCCCTCCGAAGAGCTTTCGGACGAAGACCCGTGGTCTCTATTTTTTTTACCGCAGGTCATAAAGCAGACGACCGATCCGACGAGCAGTGCCGACGCTACCGCAATAAGGATCCATTTAATCAAATTTTTTCTCATAGTCGCCCTCCGTTCAGGTCAGATCCCATGAAGACGTAACGGCGGAGATCGTAAAATGCTCCTGATGCGTCGTGTTGCCGAGTTTCTCAAAATCCTCGATAAACGCCTTTCGCATTTCTTTGCGCTGTTCCGTACTGTACGATCTTGCGTACGTCGTGCAGAGCACGTATCTCGGGAAAAGGGATTCGATCGTAATGTGTTTTTTCAACGCTTCGTAGAGATCCGGGTCGGTTTCCGCATATTTTGCGATTGCCTCTTCCGCCTTTCCGAAGGAATTGTTCCAGTTCGTGATCATCCCCTCCGTCCAGACCTTATTGCCCGAAAGAGCATACGAGTGAATGCCCCCGCCCGTCGTTTTTTCGTTATCGCTCAGATTTATCCGGATCTCGTCGAAATAAGCGCGCATTACGGGCGCGGCTTCTCTGAAATAATACCGGAAGAATTTATCAACCAATTCGTTATAATCGGAATTAACGTCGAACATCCCTTTTGAATTGATATAATCGCGCAGTTTGGCAAATCCCGGATTGTTTCTGTTTTCCCAGGTTCCTTCGGGATAAATGTAATATCCGCCGAATTCCTTGAAGTATTTGAAATTTTCGAGCAGAACATGATAATTGTTGTACGGATAAAGGTATTGATAGTAACTGATCTCGTAAGACCATATATAAAGGTTGGACGCGCCGAGACCTGCCCACGCTTCGACCGCGGAAGCATATTCCCGGTTTTCGGATTCGTAGAAAGAATGGATCCAGTTTGCCGCGGACGCTGCAAATTCATAACCGACGCCTCGACCGCAAACGAGTTTTACGGGATCGCCGGCTTCGTCCGTAACAGCCTTCTTCTCGCCCTTTTCATTGAATTCGTAACGGATCTCGGGGATCCCTTTCCCCTTTTCGTCGAGAACGTAACTTCCGTTCCTGCGCTGCACCGGCGCCTGAATGGCTTCGCCGTAAGCAAGCACTACCAGATTGAAATCTCTTCCCGGCTCGTTCTCGTCGATATAGACGTTCACTTTTTCGGCGACGTCGTTGGTGAAAGACAACATTGCCCCACCCAGCGTTCCGTAAAAATCGTAACTTGCCGTGCAAGCCGTGCAACCGCATTTCAACGTCATGTTTCCGCCCACGGTATCGTTCTGCGAAATACGCAGGCTGGTGACCGTCGGCTTTTCTTTCAGAAGGGATATTACTTTATCCGAAAAATGTTCTATCAGCGCGGCATATTCTTCTTTATCTCCGTGCGCGGTAAAACAAGGCTGTCCCAGACGGACGGAATTTCCCGCCCCGTCCTTCATTGCGGCGTCTTCCGAAAACCATTTCCCGTGATCTCTGAGGTCGTCTTCCGAAAAGAAATCCCAAAGGTTATGCACGTTTCCGCTTTCGGTTTTCGCCATCCCGTCGGTCAGTAAAAAGCCCATTCCGTACTTCGCGGTTTCGCTGATCGTATTACCGTTGTATCTGTATTCGTAATCGGGGCTTTCCTTGATCTCCATCGACGGAAGATTCCCGTCCGTCTTTTCGTAAACGACGCAATCCTCCGAAAACATATCGTAGCCTATCGCCGCGCGAAGAAAGGCGATCGCGGCGAGTTGCGCGCCGTTTTCGCTCGAACAATATATCAGCACGTCGTCGCCTGCCGTTTTAATGTAATATCCCTGATTTCCGAGTTCGCTTATCGGAGGAACGGACACGATCTCCGCAATATTCTGCGATCCCAAGGCGATGATCCTGCCCGAGCCCGGGTCACAACCGTCGGACGAAACCGACGTAAACGTCGCCCCGGTCGCATCCGTGAGATGCTTTGCCATGAATGCCGCCGCTTTTGAGTATTTCTCCGGCGAAACGACGGTATATTGCGCGCGCCCGCCTTCGACAAGCCTGCCGATCGGATTTTCGTTATCGACGTTGACTTCATGCAGCGTTCCTTCCACCTCATGAGAGCGGACGTCGTCGACCGTGCCGACGGGATCGGGAACCGGACGTTTTCCGGAAGAATCCGCCGACGGTGATTTACAGCCGTTCATGCCTGCCGTACACGAAAAAACGATCGTCAGGGAAATTAAAACAGCAAAAAATTTATTCTTCATCCTTTTACCCACCTTATTTTACGATGACCGACCATTTGAGAGACGAAGTGTTCCCTTCCTCGTCCGTCGCATACACGATAAACGAGTATGTGCCGCTATAAGCGCATTTTATCGAATTTGCCCCGTCTTTCAGCGCGATCAGTCTGCCGTTTGCGTTTTCGACGTACACCGAAACTTTAATATCGTTTTCGGTCGTAACGTTATCGGAAACTTTAAAGCCCGGCATAACTATCGTATCGCCGACCGAAGCGCTCGTCGTTCCGTCGCCCGTAAACTCTATCACCGGCGCGTCTTCGTCGACGACGGTGACCGTAACGTTGAACGTTTTCGAATTGTTCAACCAATCGATCTCTCTGATTTTATAGCTGAGTTTATACTTTCCGTAAGAAGAAAGAAGGATCTTGTAATCGGTATCGACCCCGACGGATCGAAGCGTTTTGCCGTCGACGTCTTTCAGAACCGAGCCGTCGGGCGCGGTAACGGTCAGTTCAACGGCGGAAGAAGGCGCAAACACGTCTCCGCAGACGCCCTTTCTTATCGTATAAACCGAGCCGATCTCCCATTTCCCGCCGTAATCGCCGAGAATACCGAACGCCGGAGCGTTGGAATCGTTATTTCTGTAAGAAAGATTGTTTTCGCATATGGAAGTAACGAGGTATTTCGTTCCCGCGGGATCCCCCTCGCTGCAAACGCCGATATAAACCCTTGACGACGGAAACCCGACAAAAGCCTCGCCGTTGTCGTAAGTTTTCAGAGGGACGGATACGACCGACTCGCCTTCGTTGCAATCGACCGTTATTTTATTGCCGCTAAGACCGACGGTTATTTTCCCGCCGTTGCCGATCGCGCTCGCTACCGAATATACTTCGGAACCATGGATTATCTCTGCCTTTTTCGTTCTGACCTCCACCCTGACGGATACGGAATAATCGCCGTCGGCCGCATCGGTAAACGTGAAGCCGAGAATATCGAACGACGATTTTCCCTTTATGGTCTGCAACGAAACGGATGCGCCGTCTGCGACCTGCGCGTTGGCAAACACCCATTCCGCTTTCTCCGTCCGGGGCGATACGGCTATCCCCTCGGGATACAAAGCGCCGTTTTCGTCACGAACCTCCGTAGTTACGTTTTCGCCGTAAATATAGTTGGAAATAACGACCGACATGTCGTCTTTTCCGATGATAACGGGAACGGAAAACGAGCGGTATTCGCTTTTTCCCGTAAAATACGTTATTTCCGTCTTTTCGCCGTTTTTCGATGCCGACGGAATAAACTGTTCGCCCGAACGATAGGTTTTCGTCCCGCTTGCGTCTTTTACCCTTACGTCGCAAAGGATCTTCTCGGGATGGCCGCTCGAATAATCGTTCGCATACAGAACGGGCAACGTGTACTTTCCGCCCGAAATATATACGGGCGGCAGGGAAACGTCGTCGACGAACAACGGCTCGTCGCCCGGCTCGGCGTCGATATCGAACGAGTAAAACGCCGTTTTACCGATATAATCGGTCGCAAGATATTCTACGGTATACCTGCCCTTGTTTTCGGGGGTGAATCCGTCTTTATAAACGGTACGTTCCCCTTCGAAAACGACCGAAGTTTCAAGCAGGATCGTCCCGCTGCCGCCGGTCAGCCGCGGAACGGGAAATCCGTAATAGTTACCCAGCACGACCTCGGTTTCGATCTCCTGCGAAAAATCGATCTTTACGTCGTCGATTTTTTCAAGCGCGCGCACAAAAACGGTTCTCTCGGCTTTGTTGCCGAAACCGTCGCAAGCCGAATACACGATCGCGTAATCTCCGCCGCGATCGGGAACGAACGAGTTTCCTACGATACCGACCGAAACGGGAGTATCCGAAAAACAGCCGTAATATACGTTGACGTCCGTTTCGCATTCGCCCGCATAATCGTCGTACGCGGCGGCTTTGGGCACGGGATAAGCGCGCCCGATTTCGGCGGCGGGCATTTTTTCGCTTTCGCCCGAAACGGTGATCGTCGGCGCTCCGTCGTCCACAAAAGAATTTTCCCTCAATTCCGCCTCGGTGATCCCGCAAACCTCCGTAATACAGAAATTTGCCGTGGTGGAAAGATACCCGCTCGCGCGAACCGAAAGGCGGGCTTTCCTGCTGACGAACCCGCTCCAGAGATCCTTATAATAAACGGGATCGTCGAGATCGGCGACCTTCTTGGAAGTGTTGTAAACGGTTTTCGTTTTATAATCGAAATAAATACGCATAACGTATTTATCCGGCTCATGGTTATGCACCGGACCGTTCCACGTGCCGGAGTTATCCTGAGCGACGAAAGAACCGTCCATAGACGTGCCTATATTGTCGTTGACGTGGATCATTTTCCCCGATTCTTCGCCGACCATATCCTGCCCGTTTCCGCCTGCCATCACCCACGACATCGTGAGTCCGCTGCCCGAAAACTGGCTGCGGTTGATCTCTATGTCAAGATAGACCGAGTCGTCGAGCGAATCGGTAAGTCTGAAGGTCAGCTTATTGAAATCCGCGGTTCCCTGACGGTCCGGCGTGATAAAAAAACTTGCGATCTGATTGGTCTGCGAAAGGGATTCCACGTCGATCAGTTTGGTGAACGTGAGTTCGTCTTTATTCGCAAGTCTCACCAGTAACCCGTCGGAATCCGCGCCGTATTCGGAGTATTTCCCGTATGTTGCGCTGCTGACGACAGATTTCGTTTCGTACCCGACGCCTTTCACGAAAAACCTTTCCTCTTTCGCATACTGCCTGGATCCGATCCCGGCATAATACCTTACGACGTAATCGCCGACCATTCCGAGTTTAACGGTTTTTTCGCTCGTGACCTTACCGTTCGGACAGGTAACGGCGAAAAGAGCGACTGCGGATTTGTCGCCTGCCGTAACGGTACGTTCCGGAACGGTAAAATCGTCTCCGTACGCATAATAGGCGTCGATCTCTATCTCGCTCCATTTTTCGGTCTGCGCATAAACGCTCATCGCGCCGAACATGCAAAACGAAATACAGAAAACGGCAAGCAGGACAAACGCGATCCGTGTTTTTTTATTTTTCATTCTTCTCTCCCTGTTATTTAGTGGTTTCCGATCCGTATCACCCTTTTACGCCGCCTATCGAAAGATTGCCGAGAAGCCTTTTGTGCATACATAAGAAGATAACGACAACCGGCACGAGCAAAATGAGCGAAGCCGAAAGCTGCACCGGCGCTTTGCTGAAGGGATATTTGGAAAACGTAGAGATCTGGAACATATATTCGGCAAGCGTCGGGTGATTCGGCACGTAAACCATAGGAACCTGATAGTTGTTCCAGTAGCCTATGAAGTTTATGAGCAGCACCGTTAAAAACGTGTTCGAGACGATCGGGAAGAATATCCGAAGCATAATCTGCAGATCCCCCGCGCCGTCGATCTCGGCAGCCTCGTTGAAAGCCTTGGGTACGGCTTTGAACATATCGTAAAACACAAGAAAATAAATTCCGAGAAACGTCGCTCTCATAACGAGCATTCCCGCCATTTTGTCATACAGTTGCAGATTGATCGCCATTTGCAGTTCGGACGTCTGATTTCCCACGACCGGAACGACCATGACGACGAGAACGAGAGAATAAACGAACTTTGAAAATCCGCACTCGTATCTTGCGCAAAGATAGGCAACGACGCACGTGACCGCCGTGTTTACAAACGAACACCCCACCGCATAAAGAACGGAATTCCATACGATCTCGCGGAACGGAACGATTCCCTGCTCCTTTATGATCTCCGCGTTTTTCAGAATATAAGGAATGTTCTCAAAGTACCACGGGTCGGGGAGCCCGGTTATATTGTTGTTGAAGCCGCGCGGTTTTTTTAAAGACGTAAGCACCGTCCAGACCAGCATGGACAACAACAATACGCTGTAAAGGATAAGCACGACCAGCATGATCGTCGTAATCGGGGACAATCTGCTCTTCATTTTTTTTCTTTTCATAAGCACACCCCCTTTCAGTCTTCGCTCGGACCGAACTTATTAAGAAGCCAACGGACGAAAAACGTACACGGAATGGCGATCGCAGACATCATCAAACCGAGCGCAGCCAGCGGCGGATACTGAGATATATCGGCTTTTGCTTTCTGCGTTCTGTAATACATCAGAAAACCGAGCGTTGCGGTATCCGGTTTCCAGTTGTAATTGAAAAAAGAAAAATTGTTGATCTCGTTCGTAAAAATCGCCGCCACCCCCGTGACCAGGAAAACGGATAAAGTGGAAAACGTCTGCGGGATCACGATAAAAAAGAATTCCTGAAACGCGTTCACTCCGTCAAGCTCCGCCGCTTCGACGATCTCCGGCGAAATATTCGCCATTTTATTCGAATAAAGGAGAACGGAGGTTCCGAAACTTACGAAAAGATTATAGAACATGACCGTCGCAAAGCGCGTTCCCTTGCCGGACAAAAGCGTCGATTCCAAAGAGATCTTTGCGATCTTCAGTATTTCGGGAACAACGTAGTCGGTATAATAACGAAAAATCGTAACGAGAACGATACTTGCTATGATCGACGGCATGAACAGCAGAAATCTGAAAAACATAGCTCCCGGAAGTTTTTTGAAAATATAATACGCAAAAAACAAGCCGAGCGGCGTGCCGATCAACAGCATGATCGCATACGCCTTCAGCGATACTTTCAAGGTTTGCCGAAGCAGTTGAATTTCGTTCGCATCGGTAAACCAATTCGAAAAATTCCCGATCGTCCAGGAAAACTCATATTGTTTTGTTTCGCTGTTCAGAACAATATTTCTGAATGCCAGAAGAAAGGAATTGAAATTCACGCAGATATAGAAAACAAAAAACTGCAGCAGCGGCAAGGTCATCAGACCGATATAAAACCACATGCTTTTCGCGCTTCTGAACGCCTTTGACTTGAATTTCTGCATTTTTACCCCGAATATATTTTAGTTTTTTACGCGCCGACAAATAACTGCCGACGCGTAAAAGATTTTCAGATCGTGAAAGGATGTTTAACCGGCATTCCAGAATCCGTATCTCGAGAAATACTCGACATAACTTTTGAAATAACCTTCGCCCGTTGTTCCGCCCTCTCGTATGCCGTCGATCGCGTTTTTATAGGTGCTTCCTTTTATATTTGCCGAATATACGACGTCATAAGAAAGGTAGGCTAAATTCGCGTTGTAGAAGGAGCTCGACGAAAATTTATAAACGATCCCCGAATTCTTTACCGCATTTATCAGAGTTTTCGAAAACTCCGAAAGATCCGCCATATCTTCGTCGGTCATCTCGTATTTATACCCTTTCACCGCCCCGGTGGTACGCGTGAAATCTCTGAGCATTTTATCCGAGCAGGAATATTTCACGAATTCCAGCGCAGCATTTCTGACGCCCTCCGAAAGCCCGGACTTCACGCATACGAACGCGTTGAGATAATCCGAATAAACGTCTCCTTTCCCCACTTTGTCCTGCGTTGCCTTGGGAAGCGGCATCCAACCGAAATTGCGGTTCTTTTCGGAATACTTTTCGTCTTCTTCCGCCATGGATTCGAACACGCCTGCCGACTCTTCCATCCACCACGGACCGTCGATAAGCATTGCGGTCGTTTTATCCGTTTCGCTGAGTTCGGTTCCGTTCGTAAGGAACAATTCCTGATTGTCGGTATGAGTAAACGAGTCTATGAACGCGCCGTCGTTGTAATACTTTTTGTTTGACATGAGTTTATCGATAAACTCCATCGCATAAAGTTTACCCGCCTGACGAGCCACATCGTAACCGTTTGACGTGTTTATCTGTTTCTTTTCCGTTATCGGCGTCCCGTCCGCATTTCTTTTAACGTTACCGTTTTCCATCACGACAAGATCTTCGGCTACGCCTTCGAAAGTGTAATTCAGCCGCATCTGATCCACGCCTTCGTAATCGGAGATAAGGCTGTCCATCAGATTTTCAAGATGATGCTGTCTGTATTTTCCCGGCCAGCATACGGGAGTGTCGTTATTGCCGGCGATCTCGTCGCAAAGAAGAAAGAATTCTTCATACGTCGCGGGCAGACCGTCGTCCGACGTCCCTGCTTTTCCGTCGGGGCCGTTCGTTTTCGTCGCGTTCTTATTCGCGCCCGTACCGAGAATAACCCCGTTCGTTCTGTCCGCGGCAAGATAATATCCTTTCTTCCGGAAAAGATCGATATTATACACGATGCCGTAGTTGCCTATGTAGGAGGGCAGACCGTAGTAATGCTTTTTCCCGTCTTTTAAAACGCCGTAATAATCGGTTTGCTGATCGTCGAGTTTTTGGAGAACGGTAAGAGAATCGTTTTCGTCCGCTTTCCCCTCGACGACCGCGGTCAGATCTTCGAGCGTACCGTCGAGATAGTTATAATAAGGCGCGTTTTCGAGAAAAAAGATATCGAAAGAAGATTCTTTCATCTGCGCCGTCGTAAAGGTTCGCATGTCGCCCTTCGGTTCGTCGATAATAACGCCTTTTTTCCCGGGTTCAAACGAATAGTCGGCATAAGCCTTTTCAAACGAATCGCAAAGACTGACCAGCCATTCGTCGCCATACCCCGCTTTATAAGTGAAAATCGTAAGTTTTGTTTTCGTGGGATCATCCTTTTTCGATGCTCCGCCACCCTTTTTCCCGCAAGAGATCATAACCGCAACGGAAAGAAACGCCATTGCGACGCTTACGAATTTTTTAAAAAACGAATGATTCATGATTGCCTCCTTCCTCATAAGACCAATATCTCCGGATATTGGCATTTTCCTTTAAATTATAAGCGAAACCGACTGATCTTTCAATACGATTTTTACTTGCATTATTTCTTTTTTTACTGATTCTGAAACAACAAAAAACCTTTTTCCCGCAAAGCCTGTTGACAAAATCGGTTTCAATATGCTAAAATCGTCAGGGGTGAACGTTATGAGCAAAATAAAAAAAGATCCGAATACCGTCAACTATAAAAAAGTAGTTTTCAATTTCAGAACGGGAGACTATCCGACCTATCACAACCATCACGGAGCATGGGAATTTCTTTACGTAACGTCCGGCGAATACACTCATAAAATCAACAAAAAAAGTCGGATCCTCAGGCAGGGGACTCTATGCGTTCTGCGCCCGGACGATTCTCATTCCACGCATCAGAACGTTACGGATTCGACTTATATCACCTGCCGCGTCGAAGTTGAATTTTTTACCGTTTTTATGAACTTTTTAAGTCGCAACATCATAAACAAATTACTTTCCTCGGACGTTATCGAGTTCGGATTGTCCGCCGGACGGGATCGGCATATCAAAGAAATCAGAAGCGCCTTCCTTTCTTCTTCCGATTTTGATTACAACATGACCAGCGACGCTTTTCTGCTTACTTTTGCCGAATGTCTCATCGGTCATTTAAGCAGAGAAAAGAATTCCCCGCAATACCCGGCAGGCGTTCAGAGTTTTCTTCAACTCCTGACGGTGCCGGAGAATCTTGCCCTTTCTCTTCGCGAACTGATATCGAAGACCAACTATTCCTATTCGCACCTGAACAGCATTTTCACGAAGGAAATAGGCGTAAGTCCTTCGGAATATCTGAAAGAAAAACGCCTGACTTACGCCAAAAAATTACTCAGCGGAACGTCTTATAAGCACAGTTTCGTTGCCGAATGCACGGGATTTGCCACCTATCCGAGATTTTGCACTTTTTTTAAGGAAAAGACCGGGCTTACCCCTTCGCAATACGCGGCAAAATATCATACCGACTGAGTTTTATCCTGTCGGACAAGAGCAATACGAACATACCGGACGCATTGTTAAAAAAGGCGGTCGCAAGCTGTGGATTTTACAGTTTGCGACCGCCTTGTTAAGTACTTGTTAAGTAAGAGTTTTTATTCTTTTTTTCCTTTCGTATATTCGTGATAAACTTTACCGATTCCTTCATCCGATATTTCAAGCACCGTTCCGCCGCAAAGCTCCGCCGAATAATAACACCCGATACCCGTCTTCAAAGCATAAATCAGTTTCACGTTTTTGTAGTTTATAATATAGTTATTCACGTGATCGTGTCCCGCAAAAACATAATTTTTCATTCCGTTGCGTTCCACGATCCCGAAAAAATCATCTTTCGGATGCGCCGAAACCGATTCGTATTTTACGCCAGCCGAATCTTTATACCCGTCGTTCCAGATCTTTTCGTCATAACTTTCTTTTACGCCGATTTTCTTGTCCGAATACTCCGGCTTGATCGCCGCTTCGAACGCGTCTTTATATGCCAGAAAAGGAATATGCATGAAAATCGCGGAGTTGAAACACCCGTCGGCTTTCAGGCGGACAACCGCCGATCGGTACCACCCGGCTTGCTCGGCATTGAGTTTGCCCCAGCATTCTTCCCCGTTTACATGATCGCGATCGTGCGTATCCATGAAAATCAATCCGGAAACGACTTTATTCCCGTTTGTTACTTCTATCAGGAAATTTCCGTTTCCCGATTTTTTGTCGCCCTTTTCAAATCTGAATTTTTTATAACGCGAAAGATAAACGTCGGAAACGTTTTCTATAAATCCGGCACCGCCCTGATTGTCGTGATTGCCCCAGACCAGCGACCAATCCTTTCCGAACCCTTCGATATAATCGCCTATCGCGATATACACGTCGAGCGAAAAACCGTTCGATAAATCTCCGAGTAAAACAACGAAATCGGGATCGACCCGGCACATAAGTTCGGCTATCGTTCCGAAAGCGATCGTATACACCTCGTTTTTTTCTTTTACGTCTTCAAGGACCAACTGAACGTCAGGTAATATAAGCACCTTGTAAGTTTCCCCGTATCGTTTGCTTAGCGTGATCATTTGTCTTCCCTTCCTTTCATTAAAAACCGCAGCATACTGCCGGCATCTCTATTTAACTATACACCCGATCTCTAAAAAAATCAAGAATAAAACGCGATTTAACAAGATTTTTCCGCAGGCTCGACATTCGTCATTGCTAATTACCTTATGATGCAATCGACATAAAAACCGACGCGTTTAGCCACAGGTGATCGTATTTAAACCCGGTCTTACGCCGTGTTTTTGACTAATACTGCGTTCCGCTCGCGTGTTATACGTTTCGTATTAACGCGCTCGCGCGCCTTGTCTTAGCCTAAAAACACGACGTAAGACTTGCCTGCAACCCAAACGGCAATATTTTCGATGATTTGGGGGAAAGGCGAACGCAGGCGTACTTTCGTACTTCAAGTGAGAATTTGCCGCAAAGCGCGAAAATAGTGCCGTTTGGGCGAGTTCAAATACGATCACCTGTAGCTAAGCGGACGATCGCCTTTACGCTCATCACCGTGCTTACGGCAAGCCTTAACGGAACGCCCGTTTCCATCCGTTTCGAAAAACAAAAATCTAAAAAACCATCGTTTATCGACTTATACGGTGGTTTTATCGATAAAATTTTTCTTCGGAAACAATTGATCCTTGCATGGATCACAACGGCAGCAACTCCACGTTTCAATCGTCGCTCTTTTCTTTTTATTCTTTGTTTAAGCCGAGGGCTAACCCTTCAAACATTCCGTCGATCACGCCTTCGGAAAACCAAAGCGAATTATTGTCGTACTTAACACCCGAAAGGTTTTCCATGTCGCCGTAAAGTCCGCTCGCCTTATGCCTGTTCAAAAGCCCGAAATATTCGGTACTCCACGAAGTACTTCTCGTATTGTTATCCCAGACCATAACGCACACGCCGTTTTCCGTAGCGTTTTTTACGAAATATGCGGCGTGTTTTTTTCTGTACGACTCATATCCCCGTTGATTTTTATAAACGCTTCCCCACTCGCTCACGATAACGCCTACTCCTTTTTTTGTGTACGCGTTGCCTATTGCCGTAAACATCGCTTTTATTCCCGACGGATCACTTTCGTCGGAAGCCTCGTCCCACGAAGAATCCCTTCCGAACGAGAATCCGTTCGGAACGTAGGCGTGAATATTCATTAAAAGTCTGTCCTCGGTTTTATCCTCGGGCATTCTGAATGCGGCAATAGCGTTTATCGCGGCGTCGTAAGTCAGATATCCCGTATTACCGTAACCGCCGACCGACAAAAATCTTCTCGCGTTGCATTCCGAGCCTTGCCCGCGGACTATATCGACGTACAATTGATTGAACTCGTTGATATTTTTTATACATTCCTTATATTCAGCCCGATTCGATTGCGGAGACATGCTCCACCCGAGTTTAGAATGAAGGGGTTCGTTCAAGTTTTCGAAGATAAGCCGTTCGTCATAGTCCTTGAACGTCTCGGAAAGCTGTTCCCAGACGTTTATTACAAGGCTTTTGGTCTTTTCATAATGAATATCGTCGAGGTAATAGGCTCCTATATTGGGCGTATCCATAATATTAAGGATCGCAAACATATCATCGTATTCGAAAATATAATCGACGACTTCCCTGATCCTGTCGAGCCAGACTTTATGTATTATTCCGTTTTCGCCCATATGATTCGACCAGCTTACGGGAATGCGTATACTTCTGAATCCCTTATCGTATACGGCTTTTATAGTGGACGGCGTAACCGCTCCGCGATATATATCCTGCTGATTTCTTACTTCGCAAAACATCTCTCTGCTGTCGAAACCGAGTTCTTTAACGATCGAATTGCCGTATTCGGAATCGGGATAACCGCTCAGATTGTTTTCAAACGCGTTACCGAGATTCCAGCCTAAACCCATACGTCCGACAAATTCCACCGACGACATTTCCGAATAATCGTTTGCGGGCTTAGTGGAAGGATCTGTCGTTCCCACGGATTCCCCTTCCTTGCTTTCCGACTCGGATTCGCCCGGAAGGCTCGTTTCATTCACGCTTTCCGCGCCTGACGAATTTCCTGCATTTCCGCTTTCTTCTCCGCGAGGCGCAGAACTGCCGGGCGTACACGCCGCAAAAAAAATCTGAACGAAAACCAAAGCGGCAACCAACAACAACCTTTTCTTCTTCATATTTTATAATCTCCTCCCTATTCATGCTTTATTTCACGATAACACACGCCGCAAAATAAAGATAGGCATTATTATACCGCTTTTTTTAGATTTCTTATCGTTTATAAAGCATTGAAAAGTTGCGTTTTCCTTTTCCCGGTAAAAAAATGAGATTTCTAAAAAAAAAATTATCATATTATCTATTTTTATTTTAACTTGTCGTTTATCATTGATTTCGGGCAATCGCGTTAAAATCGATCCGCGGTTGAGAAAATTATATGATAGGAGGTCTGTATGAAAACAAAAGTCAAGTTTATTTTAACCGTTTTATCGGTGGGGTTGTTGCTATCGATGTCGATTTCGATAGGTCTTCTCTTCCGTAAGTCGCCTCGCGTTTTTGCCGCCGACAAAGAAAAAGCCAAAATATCTTTTATTATCGACGACTGCTATGCGGACAACGAAACATACGGAACGGAAGATATCATAGAAACTTTCGACACGTACGGATTCAAACTCGGACTTGCCGTTATCACAAAGTGGTCCGCAAACGGCAACGGCATTTCACCAACCGTCATGCGGCACGCCTACGGAAACGGACATGAGATCCTCTCGCACTCGGTTCTTCACGAGCAGAGGTGGAACGATAAGTCGACATATTCTTCAACCGAAGCCTTACGAGAAGCAAGAAATTCACACAAATATCTGACTGATTACGGATTGGAAGTTTCGGGGTTTGTAACACCCTACACCATGACAAACGAAAATCTTCTCACAGAACTGATAAATGACGGGACATATTCCGAGTTCTACGGAACATGCTCCGATAGCACACGCGACAATATCGATATTATATCAAGGAAATGGCTTAATAAAGGCAACAATCAGGGGAATTACGCCACCACTTCCGTGGCTTACATGCTTGCGGAAATAGACGACCTGATTGCCTCGGGAGGGAAAAAGATATACTTCACGCATCAAAAAAGCGAATGGAGTATTCCCGATTTTATAAGCGTTTTAGATTATTTGAAACAAAAGTCAGACGACATAGAGGTTGTAACGCCCAAAAAACTCGTTTCTTCGGTTGACAATTCCCACCGGATCGGAAATAAATCGTCGCATATTATTTCCGGAACGGAAAAAACAGGGACGTCGTCTTTGAGTTTTGCAATTCCCTCCGTTCCGTCTTCCGTCGTTTATCCCGACCTGCTCATTCGTTATACTTATCATTCCGGATCGGGAGACAAATATCCGGCGATCGCTCTCAGCGACGACAACGGAAACAGTCGGGATTTAATGTCCCGCCGATTTATCGCCGACAATAAAACACACGATATAAGAATCAACGTTTCGGATATCGATTTCGGACAGTTTTCCAAACTTACGTTTTCAGCCTGGACATCTTTCACAATTCACGGCATATCTCTCGAATGGGTACCCCTTTCCTCTCCGAAACCGAAAAAAACAGCCGAACAGATAGTTTCGGAATTCGGAGCTGGCTGGAATTTGGGCAACAGTCTTGAAGTTTCTCAGGTGAACGGATCCGAAACAGCCTGGGGAAACAGAGAAACGACGCAGGAAATAATGGACTATGTCGCTCAAAAAGGATTTAAGAGCGTAAGAATAAACGCAAGCTGGGAATACCATTCCGATTCTTCCGGCGTTATCGACGCCGCATATACAGAACGCGTAAAAACCGTGGTCGATTATGCCCTCAATGCGGGGATGAACGTCATACTCGATTATCATCACCCCTACTATGAAAAATATACCGATCAGACTTCAACCGATACGAGTCTGCCGGCAAAAGCAACGGGGCTTGCGACAATTTCGAATTATTGGTCGCAGATTGCGACGGCATTTAAACATTACGACCAAAGATTATCGTTTGAAATTCTTAACGAACCTCGCGACAGAGCGCACTATTATTCCGACGTCGACATATGGAGCGGTTGTTATGAGTCCGTCTCGATTCTGAACGAATATAATGCCAAAGCCGTAGAAGTTATAAGAAACACCGGCTTCGAGAATGCAGACAGACTGCTTCTGCTCCCGACTTACGCCAATTCAACGGGCGAAATCGCTTGCCGATATTTTGTTCTCCCGAAAAATGCGGGTAACGTGGCTATCGCCGTACATGCGTACGCCCCGCACGAATTTGCTTTTACAGGCGATCTCGGTCATACCGAATTTACCGAAACAGAATATACCGCGCTCGAAAACATTATATCCGCCGCATATAACAGATTATCGCGTTTCAACGTGCCTATCGTGATAACGGAAACGGGGGCTACAAACAAATTAAATCAGCAAGCAAGAGCTCAATGGGCATTCGCTTACACATCTATAGCGTCAAGATACAATATCCCTTGTTTCCTTTGGGATAACGGCATAAAAGATACATCTAACAATGCGTATAATCCGTATTATGAAGCCTTCGGAATGTTAAATCGTTCGAAAAACAGCAGTATTCTCGAATGGTATTACCCGGAAATCGTGGAAGCATTTATCTCGGGAGCCGAAAACCCGGATTCGGAATATGAGAATTACGAATCGACGGAAATATTTGCAAACGGTAAGTTTTCCGGTACCTTTGCCGGCGGAACAAGCAATGAAGTCCTTTCGGTTGACGGCGCGGTTGTCTGGCAAGCAACCGGGAATTACAATGGAAATCGTCTGATTTTCAATCAAAGCATAAATTTTGCCGAGCTTGACAACCCCTGCATTTCGTTGACTTATTTTTCGTCGAATTGTCTTTATCCGGAAATAAGACTTCTCAATAAACTGGGAAACTACGGAGATTTTGCTTATATTAAATACGGATTAACCGTTATTTCGGACGGAGCGCCTCACAATATTATTATTCCTGTTTCGCTTTTTTCCGAAATGAATGCGACAAGTCTTTGGGGAGCGACTGTCAGCCAATCGTTCGATAAAACCTCGGTAAAAGGTATTGCTTTCAGTTTCGGCGGCATATTAAATATTTCCGAAATTAAAGTTATTTACACACAAGCGGAAACTCCGCTGAACCCGGATCCCACCCCGGAACCAGAGCAGCCGGAACCGATACAACCCGAAACCGCTCCTGCGGCGCCGACAAACTTGAGATGCACGATAATCACGAACGGCATTTCTGTTTGCTGGAACGCTTCCGAGTCGGCAACCGTGTACTATGTTTACAGAAGCATTTCCTGGGGCAGCGCATACAGCCTGATCGGGACCGTCGAAACCAACTCGTTTACGGACACCGCCTGCACTCGCGGCACGAGATACTATTACAAAATTGTTGCGGCAAATTCGGCAGGCGAAAGCTCCGCATCCGAACCGAAAGGAATCACCTACAATTAGTCTTTGGCGGAAGGTATCCGACGGAACCATAAAGCAAGCGATAAAAACGCCACCTGAATAGCATCCTTTTATCGACTCGACGGGATTTACTTCCCGATTCAATCGAAAAGACCGCAAACCGTCCTTACGGATCGATTTGCGGTCTTTTCCTTGGAGATTTTTAATTCTCATGCGATCTTATTCCGAAAAACTTTTGTCGTTGCACCGAAAAAATAGCGGTTAATCGGCTTATACCCGCTTATTATATATCAACAAACAAAAGATCACAGCCGTACTCGTCGATATTTTCGATCATAAAACCTTGTGTTCGACTTTCGCCCCCATCTTTTAATTTTACATTCGTTATTCAAAAATCTTCTTCGGAAACCATTAAGAATCAGAAACCGAGGTTTTGCAAATCCTGCAAAGCCTCGGTTTTTATTACTTGTGGTTTTGTCTTTTTAAAAATGTATAAAGCGAAAAAACGATTCCGAATACGGAGAGTTCAAACGGTTGAAAAATTTCCGCAGTTCTCGGCGAAGCCGAATTGCAATACTTTAATCATATCACGTCTCCAGAATATATCCGACGGAATAATACCCGTCCTCCAGATCGACTTCGAACGGTTCAAGATCGAAGGTGAACGCCGTCGCTTTCACAGTCGTTTTACTCTCGTAAACGATCTCGCCCGATCGATTTTTTACCTCTACTTTAACGTTGTAGGTTCTTCCCGTTTCCGCACCCGTTATCGCGGGCTCGCAAACGTACTTGCCGTTATACACAACTTCGACTTTTTTGTCGAAACAAATCGTCTCGGCAAAGCCCTCTTTCAGCGCGTAAAACGCCTGCTTTTTGTAGCCGTAAAAATCGATGGGCGGTTTTATATAACTTCCGTCGTTCGCGCCGCCCGAAAGACAGCACCACATAAGCCCGTCCGCGCCGAGATAACGCATATATTTTACGGCGTTGTACGCGCAAAGCGCCTGATACGCCTGGCTCAACTTAAAGTCGATCTTTTCGTAAGCCTCGCCGAACGCGCGTTTTTCGTCGGCAAGTTCATAAGAATCGTCCTTATGATACATTTCGGCTTCCTTCGTGCGGTTATCCTGCCTGCCGACGATTGCAAATTCCGAAATAATATACGCGTGCTCTTTGCTTCTGAAAAGTGCGGGCTGAGATTTCCAGGCTTGTTCTCTGAAAATATCCCACCTGTTACCGTAACCGAGCAGGATTTCGTAATTATGCGAACTTCTTACGACCTTTTCGTCCTTCCAGCCGAACGAACTTTCGCAAGATTCGAAGTCCTGATTGCGTTTTCCGTCGTCCTGATAATAAAAGCCCTTGTTGCCGTAAAGCCCTCCGCCGTAATAAAGGTGCGAGCACGGGCAGATAAGCCTTGTTTCGTCCGCCGCTTTTACCGTTTTTACGAATTCGTCGAACATTTTATCGAGTACGGCGCGGGAAGAATGAAATTCGTTGCTCCCCTCCCACATTATGATACTCGGGCGGTTTATCACCTCTTTTATCTGTCCGGCGTAAAATGTTCCCGCGCGCCAGCCGTTTTTAACGTCGATCGTTTCGGCGGAATCGATAAGACGCGTCGTCCAGATATTCATTAAACCAAGCCGGTCGCACACCTCGGCAAATCTCGGATCGTTGTTGCCGTAACCTAACATATGAAGCCGCGCGACGTTTCCGTTGAAAGCCTTCGTCATCGCCGCCTGCCACACGATTTCTTTGGTCGTGGGACAAATATGCGACAAAACTATATTTTCGCAAGGCGGCAAAAACTGCATCCAAAGCGCGCCGTTCAGCAAAATCTTCTTGCCGTTTAGTAAAATATCTCCGTTTTTCTGTTCGATAATTCTGAAACCCGTTTCCGTTATCTCGTCGTCAACGGGGTTGCCGTTTTCGATAATTTCCGCACGAACGGTGTACAATGCGGGATCTTCGCACGTCCACAAATCCGCTTTAAACTCGGTTTGCGCATCAAAATTCTCCGCCGCTTCGCCATCGAAAACGATTTCTTCTTCTCCGCAAGGCGATTTCGCGAGATATATTCTCGTTTTCAGACCCCTTTTGAAATTTACGGTTTTATACGAAATTTTCGCTTTTACTTTGTTTTTCGATATTCCGACCGTTTTCACGATCAGATCGCGGATATAGACCCCGGGCAGAAAATCGATATAAATATCCCTCGCAAGCCATGCGATATACGGATCTTTATTCCGATGCCACGAATAATTTATTTCGGGCGCGCGGGGATAAACAAGCAGTTTAAGCTCGTTTTCGCCCGTTTTCAAAAATTCCGTTATATCCTTTTCGCTTCTTAAAAACCCGTCCGTTTCAAACGCGAATTTTCCGTTTATATAAACCTTTCCGCAAGGATCGAGCGAGCCGATATTTAAAACCGCCTTTCCGCCGTCGTACGCAAATTTTCCCGAAAGTCCGATGATCTTATCTTTATTTTTTGCCCCGCCGATTTTGAAAGGAAGTTCAACCCTTCCGAGATTTTGTTTTTTCTCTCCTTTCGGCTCGGCGACTTTAAAGAAATCCGTCGTCGTTTTCCCGTCCGCGGTAAGGCTTTCCGGTTTAAAACTCCACTTGCAAACGGGGTGCATTCCGCCCGAAACGAAAAGCGTGTCCGGTACCGCTTTGTTTGTAAGTTCAACCCTTCCCGCAGAGGTTCCGTTAAACTTTACTTCGCAAAAGTCGCCGTATAAGTCGATCAATACGCTGTTTCGCTCACCTATCCTATAATCTCCGAGCTTGAAATTTCTGTGATGATAAGGATCGGGAATACCCACTCTCGCGTGAATTTCGCCGTTGCGATAAATCTGTAATTTCAATATTTCCGTAACGCCGCGGCGTAATTCGATTATCCGCCCCGTATCCGTCGTGAGCGGAATTACTTTTCCGTTTTTCTTCTCCTCGTCGATATATTCCTCGGGCACGACAAACGAAAACGCAAAAGACGTGACCTTTTCGCATTCAAATTCGTATTTGGCGCAAGGCACGGGCGGGATGACTCCGTCCGAAAAAGTAAGCTCGCCGTTATCTTCCGAAACGCCCCCGTAAAATTGCCAGCCGGCGAATTCTTCGGGTTTGTCGTAAATTTCAGCCGTCATTTCGTCAAAACGGATTCTTTTTCTTACCTTTTGCGCGATTTTATAATCCAAAGCCGCCGTAAGTCTTTCCGCCTCTTCGTCCGAAACGGCTTTTTCCGGCATGTCCGTCCCGTTTTTCCCGTCCAGAAAATCCGAATAAACTTTGAGAAACTCTATTCTTTCTTCTGCCGTAAGACATTCGCCGTTTGCCGCCGAAAAATCTCCGCGATTATATTTGTAGTTTTTATCGATTTTTATGAAATCGTAAAAGTAATTTTTCATAGCGATCCCGTCCTTCTTTTTCCTTGCAAAAAAAGCAACTCTATTATATAATAATCATATAATAATGTCAAATATTATTATTAATATTACCATTCGGCATTACCGTTTGCCCGATAAGGAACATATATATTATCGATATCCGTTTCCGAACAATTACGCAAAGCAACCGTTCAACAACAATATAAAAGTCGTTTCGTTTACGGAATACCCCAAAGGCGATAGACCTTGACGAAAGTCATGGTTTTTTTACGACAAAAACGTTAAAATGCCGTATGTGATACAAAACAGAGAGTATTACGGACTTATAGATTTCAGACTTATAATGCGTATCTGATACATACGCAGACGATTTATTCCACGGTGTTCTTGTCCAAAGCCTCTCAGGAGCGTGTCGGTAGGCAAATAAACCGTCAGCCGACAGCCCCAAGGGGGCTTTTCGTTTGCCTTTGGCAAGATAGCCTGACACACTCCTTTCTGTCGCCTACGAACCTTTCGCGGCATAAAAAACTATCTAATGAATAACGAAACATTAATACTGTTAAGCGTTAATGCCATACTATGAACTTCATCTGAAAATCGTTTTGGATTTATAAGATAAGGTTTTTCTCTATAAAGATCATTATTATTTGAGGTGGAATAACGGAAATGTGAACCGTCATTATCCAAAGAATCCAAAACCTCGACCAATACAGAAATGCGTTTAATAAAGCATTGCTCTCCCTCAAATATATAAGTTTTATTCTCTTTAACAAATACATCCCACAATTCTTTAATATTATGCGTTGGTCTCTTAATCTCA
>CAKQRE010000023.1 GCA_934271265.1 uncultured Clostridia bacterium
CGGTAAGCGGTAAAACGAGCGGGGTTAAAACTTTCGGGACGAAAAAAGCCCCGAGGACTTTGAAGATAGACGGGGTGTCGAATACGCGTGACGTCGGCGGATACGACGTTTCGGGGAAAAGAGTGAAGCAGGGAATGGTTTACCGTGGGGCAACCCCCGAAAATATTTCCGAAGAAGGGAAAAAGACGTTCGCCGGACTCGGAATTAAAACGATAATCGATTTAAGAGGGTCTGCGGAACGGAAGCGTAATTTTTCTGATATAAATTACGTCGAGTTGCCCGAAAAAGGCGGTCCTTACTATGCCTCGGGCGACAGAAATTTCACAATGCCCGAGTATATTCCCGCGCTGATTCAGTCGTTAAAGGTGTTTGCAAACGCCGATAATTATCCCGTTTACTTTCATTGTCAGATAGGGAGGGACAGAACGGGAACGCTTGCGTTTATATTGAACGGACTTCTCGGCGTGGATTACGGCGACCTTTGTATGGATTACGAGTTATCGTGTTTTTCCGAGGCGGGGTGCCTCGATTACGACGATAAGACCAAACAGGTTGAAAGGATGGTATCTAACACGGAAGGAATGCGGATTTATTTCGGAAAATATGCGGCGGCGAAAAAATACGACGGCGACGACGCCTTTCATTTCGGTCTGGAAGCGTTTCTTCTGGATAACGGCTTAACGCAGTCGGAAATATCTGCGATAAGAGATATTATGTTAAAATAATCGGTAAATAAAAACGGGTTCCTATCGAAATGAACTCGTTTTCCTTTTGCAATAAACTATTCGGTCGTTTTCAATTGGCTGGTTTTATCTTTGAATTTGCGATATTGTCTGTAAAAAGTAACGGGACTGTTGAATCCGCATTTTTCCATCACTTCGGCGATCGGATAATTTTTCTCGGCGATCATTTCGACGGCTCTTTGCATACGAATCTGATTAAGATAAGTTTTAAAAGACACTCCCACACATTCGTTGAACATGTGGCTGCATCTTCCTTCCGAATACCCGAAGTTTTTCGCCATCGATTGCAGACTTATCTGATCTGCGTAGTTTGCGTTTATATAATCGATAAAATCTATGGCTTTTTCGTTCGGAACGAACGATTCCCTTTCCGAAAGGGGATAACTTTTTAAAAGCGCGTCGAGAAACAAATTCGCGTAAGCGCAGTTTATGAGGTATGTTTTTTCTTCTATTTTCAGCCAGTCGTTTAAAACTTTTACGGCGCGGCGATTTTTTTCTTTGTCCGTCATAAACGACGGAAAGGTCATATTTTCGTATTTTTTGGTAAAATTTACGGTATACTCTTTACCGAGGACTATGACGATTGCAGACAGATCTTTTTTGTAATACTCGTAACTGTGAATCTGAAGTTTATCCGCAAAACAGATGTCGCCCGTCGTAAGAAGTCGTTTTTTATCGCCGATGCGGGCTACGGTCTCTTCCTGTTCGATATAAGCGAATTCGAGGCTTTCGTGATAATGCGGAACTTCGAGCAGGTAAGGCTCTTTTTTAAGGAAAATATGAAAGCTGTCGTCGGCTTCCGGTTGATAAAAAAGGTTCTGTTTTTTAAGAGTATAAGGAGATTGCATAGCCACCTCTCATAGCAAATAGTGATATTTCTATTATATCGATTTTCTCCGATAAAGTCAATATTTTTTTTAAAAAACGGGTAAAAAGGCATCAAATTATTCAAAAATGAATATTTCCTTTTGAAAAACGTATCAAGTTTTGACATAAGGCGAGGCAGTTTTGATATAGACAAAGTAACACGGGCGTGTTACAATATCGACAGAAACATAAAATGTGTTTCGTTAACATAATTTCAAGGAGGAAATTTATGAAAAAAAGCGTTTTGATCATTTTGCTTGGTTTACTTTTCGCAAGTCTTACGGTTTTTTCCGCAGGATGCGTCGAGGGATCTGTGGATTCCGACGGCTCGGACAAAACGTCCGTTGAAAGCACTCCGACGAGCGAATCGGAATCCACGGATTCCAAGGTTACGGTGACTTTCGATTTGTGTACGGAACTCGATACTACCGCTGTTTTGCCGAAAGTCGTGGAAAAGGGTTCGACGATCGAGGAACCCGAGGTTTTCGTGAACGGCGAAAACGACGATAACTGGCAGATTTCTGGTTGGTTTACCGAAAATACTTACGAAACCGAATGGGATTTCGACATGGACGAGGTCGAAGAAAACATTACTCTTTATGCACAGTGGAAATCCGACCCTCAGCGCACCGTAAGTTTCTTTGCGGGCGACGCGGAAACTCCGACTTACGTTACGAAGGTTAAGAAGGGCTTGACGACCGTCGAATGCGACGATCGTTTCAACGGCTATGAAGTTCTCGGCTATTATACCGCGCCCGATTTCGGAACGGAATTCGATTTCGCAACCGCTATCGAAGAAAACACGAATATATACGTAAAACTTTCCGACTATATTTATTTTACTCCCAAATATTTGTCCACGTTCAATACGCATAACGCGGCGGCTACTCTTGCCGAAGACGGCGAAAGCGTTGACGTTGCTTATATGCAGAAGGATAACTTCCTTTACGTGACCGACCTCGATTACGCGCTTAACGGAAACGAGCTTGTGGAAATCGTTTATAAACTGAAAGACGCTTCGAGAGTCGATATCTACTGGCTTGCGAGAAACGCCGCGGGCGAACCGATAGAAGGTCTGGTTACCTGGGATAAAATTCTTTGCAACGTCGGTCTTGCTGCTCACGGCGCGCAGATCACGACCGATTCCGAAGGCTGGACGCATATCGTATACGATCTGTCTCATCCGAGAGGACTCATCGATAAAAAACTCTCCGCTCCGTTAACGGATATCGCAACGCTTAACTGTTTCCGTATCGACGTGGACGGCGAAACCGCAGACCCCGCAACGCTTACGATCAAATACGTGAAGGGCATGAAGAAAGCCGATTGCGCGGTAGATTTTTATGCGAACGGAAATGTGAAGAAAACCGTCAACGTGATGACTTACGATAAGGTTTCGCAGCCTGCGGACAAAGATATCGTTATGGGCAGAAAAGTTCTCGGATATTACACGACCGAAAATTTTGCCGAGGGCAGCGAATTCGATTTTAACACGGCGATAACCGGAGCGACCAAGTTGTATGCGAAACTTTCCGATTACGTTTATTTCGACGGCGCGATGCTTAACGATT
>CAKQRE010000024.1 GCA_934271265.1 uncultured Clostridia bacterium
GCCACTCTTCAAAATATATAAACGTAAAAATCAAATCTTCTTCCGATCTCGATACGTTGTTCGGTTTCTCTTATTGGAATTATAATCCGGCAAAACACAACACGTTTGAGAACTGTACGGTAGAAGCAGGGTCGATCGGCGGTATAATTTGTATTACAACAAAGGCGAATATGGCTGAACCGATCGTGCCTATTGCGGGCGTTGAAGGTCTTAACGTTACTCTTAAGAAAGACACTGTCGCCGCCGATAATATGACGGTAGGGCAAGCCGCTGTAATCGAGTTGCCCGATTTAACCGAAATAACTTCTATCGTTTTAGACGACGAAGAATTTACCGCGTATTCTTTTGAAAACGGAGTGCTGACGATCAATGCCGATGCGTTCACCGCTTTCCAGATAGGCGTTAAAAACTTTGCGGTAACAGGTAAAAACACGCAGGGTCTGACCGTTATTTTCGAAATAACCATGACGGTTGAACTCGTTGCGACTCCCGTAGCTCTGGACGGTACGAGAGAGATCGTTCTTTCCGATGCAAGCGAATACGCCGTAGATTTGGGCGATTACTCCGAAGCCACCGCATTAAGCGCGACTTTTGCGGGCGAAAACGCAACGTTTACAGGCGGAAAATTGACGTTAACCGATGAATATAAAGCCGACGCCCGGAAACACGGCAATCAGGCTTTGGTCGTTACCGTGGAAAAAGACGGCTCGTATTACAGCGTAACGGTAAACGTGCTTGTAATAACGAAATTACTCGTAACGTATGACGACATTAAAGACGCAGTCACTCTCGATGAGAACAACGTAAAATACGGTTATTACAGGCTTTCCGCGGATCTCGGCGAAACCGCGTGGGTAAATTACGGAAATACAGCAAAATGGAATAACGATAAAGGCGATTTCGGTTTCAGAGGAACGTTCGACGGCGGCAATAAAACCATCGCAACCGTTTTCTTCTCGACCGGTTTATTCGGAACGATAGGAAAAGGCGCGGTGATAAAAAATATTACTTTCAATCAGAATTATGAATCTAAAAGAGTAATTTTAGGTTACAGCATGGTAGGAGCAAGGCTTGAAAACGTAACGATAAACGTTAAAGGCAAGGGAGCGACGGCTCTTCCGGCGGTTAATTCCACAGGCGGATTGTTGACGGCGATATATTGTCATTCGTCCGAATTTGTAAACGTGACGATAAATTCTCAGAATACGGATATCGACACGATTTTCGGAACGAGCGCGTACTACGCTTATCCGACAGGCGTTACTGCGAATACGTTTGAAAACTGCGCGGTTACCGCGAAATCTCTTGTCGGTCTTGCGGGTATTGACAGAAACGACAATACAAAAGTATCGCCTTATGCCGACGTCGACGGACTTACCGTAACGCTTCCGGCATAAAAAACAATAACAAGCGGGCGGAAAGTTTTCCGCCCGAAAAAACAAAAACGTACAATCGCCCGATAAGGAAATTCAAGAACCTTTCGGTAATTAAACATAATTTACAGGAGTAAAAAATGAAAAGCAAATTTATTAAAAAAGCATTATGCGGCGCTATGGCGTTATGTATGTCTTCCACTCTTATTGCATGTGGCGGTGGAAACAAAACATCGACCGGTGGAAACGGCGGAGGATCTTCGTCTGCCGAAACCGGCATTAACGTGCTTCTTTTTACGGGAACGGCAACAAGAAACGGTGCGATAAAATGGATTCAGGACGCCGCCGCAAGATTTACGGAACTTAAGAAAGACGAATCTTACGAAAGCGGCAAGAAAGGCGTAGACATAACGATTCAGGACAATAAACTTATTCCTTACGACAGCCTCAGTTCGGACGGTAACGATATCTATCTCGATGAAGCAAAAGCGGATATGTACACTTATTCGGCATCGAATGAACTGATGCAACTTGATGAAATTGTAAATTACATCGAAGGCGAGCAGGGGTTGACGATCGACGCGGACGCAAAGAAGAGAATGCTCGGTTACGAAAGCGCGGACGGACAACGCCATTATTACGGACTTCCGCAGTACGAATGGAGCAACAGCTTAACTTATGACATAAACTACTTCGAAGAGAAAGGTTTTTATTTTGCAAAACCGGACGCAACCAAATCGGTAACTTACGAAGGCAAATACGGAACGGTTAAATTCGTCGATCCTGCGGACATGCAGAAATCCTGCGGTCCCGACGGCGCATACGGCACGTCCGACGACGGTTTGCCCTCTTCGCTCGAGGAATTCGCTCAACTTTGTGATTATATTAAATCTCAAGGCGGTTCGCCGTTCATAATTCCGGGCGGCGCGGGCGGTTCGGTTTATTCCTTCCATATGGTTCAGGCGATCTGGGCGGCTCTCGAAGGCGCGGAGACGATGAAAAGCGTTAAGGCGGAATATTCCGAAACTCCCGTTGAGGTCGTAACGGGCTTTAAAGACGGCGAATATTTCTTCGGAGATAAAAATATTCCTATGCCGATAACCGAAAAGGTTGTTTTAAACGATGAAAACGGTTACAAAATGTACGATATGGCGTCCAGATACTATGCGCTTGCGTTTATGCAGCTCGCAAACGATAACGACTGGTTCCATTCCGAAACCAAATCGGACACGAGCGCGGATAAGGTTCAGACGACTTTCATCGCAACCAACGCCAACGAAAGAGCGGCTATGTATATCGACGGAACATATTGGTATCACGAAGCGAAACTTTACAACAAAGGTTCGGCGTTCACTCAGTGGAAGAGAACGAGCGGAGGAAAAGAGCGTAAACTCAGCTATATGTGCCTGCCGACGACTTTAAAAGGATCGGTAGCGGAAGGCGAGGGCAAAAAGAACACGATGCTTAACGTCGGTTCCTCCTTCATGTTCGTAAACAACCGCGTATCCGAAAACGCAGGCAAGAAGAAAGCCGTTACCGACTTCCTTAAATTCCTTTATTCGAAAGAGGAGCTTGCGGCGTTCACCGAATACCTCGGAATGAACATTCCTATCAATTACGATTACGACGAGAAAAAACTCGGCGATTATTACTACACGAGTTTCAAGAAACTCAGAAGCGAAGCAAACGTTATAACCACTGCTTCCGATAACCCCGTTCAGTATAAAAACCTTTCGAGTTTCATTCTCGGTTTCGGCGGCGCGCTCAACTATTACACTTATAACGGGCAGGTTATGATGGAAGGTTATCTTCAGGCGTACAGAAACGGAAGAACGGCGAAGGATATTTATACGGGTTCTACGCTCTCCGAAGCTATCTGGAAAACTTTGCTCGAGAACGCGAAGAAATAACAAGATAAAAACGTTGTCGGTGGGAACGCGATCCCCTGCCGATTCCGACCGACGGTGGTTTTGTCGCAAAGCTTAAAACAGTAGCCGCCGTCGGTCGGAGCAATTACAGAGGTATTTTTCTATGACATTCGGAAAAACGGGTAAAAGAATTATCATCGAAAACAAGCGCAGAGCGGTTTTTTCCCTTCTGATGTTAGCGATTCCCATTGCGCATTTTCTGGTTTTTTATCTGTATATAAATTTAAGTTCGTTCGCATTGGCGTTCAAAAAATATGAAATCATCAGCGGCGTGGGAATGGTGACGAAATTCGCGAAGTTGGATAACTTCAAAAACGCGCTCGGTCAGCTGTTCAGCGCAAACGGATGGCTCATGATTAAAAATTCGCTTATTTTCGAGGCGATAAATCTGTTTTTCGTTACGCCTCTCACACTCATTTTCTCTTTTTATATCTATAAAAAGTGCTTTATGAGCAAGTTTTTCAAGGTTATGCTGTTCATGCCGTATATCCTTTCGGAAATCATTGTGGCAACGCTTTACAGATGCATGACGAACAACGTAATACCGGAAATAATGAGCAATTGGTTCCACGTTGCCGACGCGACGAAATATCAGCTTCTCACCGAAGAATCGATGAAAAGAGGCGCGGCGATAGTTTTCAACATAATTATGTGGTTCGGTATAAACAGTCTTATTTATTCGAGTTCTATGGAAGACGTCAATATTTCCATGTCAGAGGCGGCGCAACTCGACGGGGCTAACGTTGCTCAGGAGTTTATATACGTCACGATACCCACCATTTTTCCGACGATAGTAACGCTTTTCACCGTCGCTCTGGCGGCGTTGTTCACCGATCAGTTCAGAATGTTTTCTCTGTATAAATATAACGAAGTCGGTTCGCTTGAGAATATCGGACATTTTCTTTATATGGAAGCATCAAGAGTAGGAAAAACTTCGGGCGGAGGACAGAGTACCACGAACAACACTTACGGCTCGTTGTCGGCGATGGGGCTTTTGCTTTCTTTCGTCGTAATCCCCGTAACGCTCGTCACGAGGCATCTTTTAAACAAATACGGACCGAGGACGGATTGATATGAAAAAAAGAGTTGAAAGAAATACGGTTACGACCGTTATATTCGCGATCGTTTTCGCGATCCTCATTATCTATTCGCTGTCCGTTATCATCACTCTTTTATGGGGAGTGATGACCTCGCTCAAAAGCCTTGAAGACATTAACGGCGGATTTAACTTTTACACGAGAAAGAACATTCTCGGCTTTCCCGATCTCGACGCAAGCCACGTGTGGATAGATCCGGAAACCGGCGAAGAGTACATCTATCACAGCCGCAGAGAGTTCTTTCAGTTATTCAATTACAAACAGGTAATAGAACTCTTTACCTACAAAAAGACAACCTCTTTTTATGCGAACGGCAGAACGGAGGCGGTTGCGCACTATCAGAAAGTGTGGTTCGGCGGTTCGGTAAACGGGGCTAATAACGCTACGTTTATCGATATTCTGATCAACACTGTTCTTTATACGGTCGGCGGCGCGGCTATCATGTGTTTTATGCCCGCTCTCACTGCTTACATAACGGCAAAATACGATTACGTATGGTGTAAAGCATTACACCTGATAAATATCGTAATAATGTGTATCCCTGTCGTGGGGAGATATCCTACCGAACTTACGTTTTTGAGAAATAGCGGTCTGTATGACAATATGCTTGGCAATTATATACAGAAAATGACGGGATCCGGCACATATTACCTTGTGTATTATGCGTTCTTTAAAGGTCTTTCCAATGTTTACAGAGATGCGGCTTCGATAGACGGAGCTTCGGAGTTTACGATAACGTTCAGAATATATTTTCCTCTTGCGCAAAAAATGATTCTGACGGTGTTTCTCATTCAATTCGTTAACCTTTGGAATGACTATCAGACGTTATATCTGTATCTTCCGTCTTATCCCACGTTTGCGTATATGGTATTTTATAAAGTAATAGAGGCAACGGATAACACAATGTTTCAGGAGTTGCCTATGAAAACGGCAGCATGTATGTTCCTTGCCGTTCCGGTACTTATATTGTTCATTATATTCAAAGATAAGCTGATGGGCAGCATATCTCTCGGCGGTATCAAAGAATAAGGAGGAAAAATGCTAAAAACTAAGAAAGCGAAAATTTTATCAGTTTTACTTGTCGGAATGATCGCGTTGTGCGCGTCTGCGCTTTTGTTCGGAATAGAAAAGAACAAAAACGTATACGCGGCTGAGGTTTCCGTCGACGGGATAAGAACCGAATACTTATATAAAGACACCGTAAACGTTCCCGAAAAAGCCACTATGACGGTGGGCGGGGAAAACTACGAATCGGATTCATTCTATGTGATTCTGCCCGACGGCAATCGCATTTCTTCGGCAAAACTTACCCTTGACGTTTGCGGCGAGTATTCTATCGTTTACGAAAAAACGATAAACGGCAAACGTTATAGCGCAGCAAAAACTTTTAAAGTAAAAAAGAAAGTTTTTGAATTGATTTCGGGCAATGACGGAATAGAATACGGCGCGCTTAACAAGCAATTCGAGGTTATGGGATATGCGAACGGACTTAATGTCGGTTTAGCCGAAGGCGATGTTTTCGCGCTCAATAAACCGTTCAATATTTACGAAAATAATCTTAAAGATCTTATTTCGTTCAACTGTATGCAGACCGAACCCGTGCTTTGCAATTTCATAACGTTAAGACTTACCGACTGTTACGATCCGTCGGTATATCTCGACATAACCTATAAACGCGGAGAAAGGTATTATTCTACAAACATTGTTGCGGGAACTTGCGGCGGTAAAACGGTAGGGCTTGTTCAGAACGAACAGGGCAACGTCAAAGTCGGGGGAGATGCTTTCGAAATAGGCAAGGAAGGTACGACCGTATACGGTAACAATCCCGATAACGGGAACTATTCCAACCTCAGTTATTATCTCGATACGACGGATAAAAATAAGATTAAAATTTACGTCCGCGTGGGAGACGGAACGTCAAACGCGCTCGTGTCGGAAATAAACAACGACAAGGCTTATCAAT
>CAKQRE010000025.1 GCA_934271265.1 uncultured Clostridia bacterium
GTAATTGTTACGACAAATTCGCATGGGATAAACGGAGTTCTCGGAAAAGGATGATGCCCGAAGAAGGAAAAACGGACTCGGAAAGCAGTTGTTCCTTCTTCGGAAAAAGAAAAGCGGTTACCCGAAAGAATGCATTTTGTTTGCGGAGAAAACGGACTCGGAAAGCAGTTGTCTCCTCTTCGAAAAAAGAAAAGCGGTTTTCCGAGAAGAATGAAAATAGTTGCAAGTTTGATTATGTTTTTTGATTGCAATAAATATGTCTTGATACTTTTCATAAGTCGGGCAAGCGGGCAGGATCAAAATGACAAGAAGGTTTTTAGTTGACGGCAACGGATCGTAAAGTTCTTTTGGATCCTTATAAATCGGTTCCTTATAAAAAGAAAAATTTCAGATAAACATATAGCACAGGATATACGAATTATGAATGAATTTCTTTACGGCTTTTTAACTTGGTTCAAGGCATTTTTCGGAAATATGCTCGACGGACTTCTTATGATTTTCAAGGGCATAATTTTCGGCATTGCAAAAGTTTTTGATTTTCCGTATTACTTCAAACTGTGGGCGGAAGAAAGCGTAAATTTCGGCGCGCTTGACTGGATTTTTTCCGTGCTTGCTTTTCTTCTTGCCTTTGCGGTGTGGGGCGGCGTTATTTTTCTGATCGTTCTCGGGATCAGGAAATTCGTGCGATTCCGCAGAACGCTTATCGGTAACGAAGATCTTCTGGAAGAAATTTCCGACCTTCACCGTGACGTTTTGCGTTTAACGCAGGAAAAAGAGCGCGTGATGCAGTTGAAGGTAACGCAGGCAGGTCTTTCTTACGAGCAGATGAAACGCATGTTCGAGGAAGAATTCAAAGCCGTTGACGAAGCGTTATCGGAAGGCGAGCAAAAAGAGCAGGACGCGCAGGGCAAACGTTTCGCACGCCTTGCTTTGGTAGACGAAAAATACGATTTTTATCAGGCGCCCGAATATTACAACCGTCTCTCGCTTGCCGAGATCTGCGACGATTTAAGAAATTTTGCGTGCTATAACAATCATCTGTTTTACGATGTAAAAACTTTCCGTCTGTTGTTTGCGGGGCTGGCTTCTACAAAGCTTATCATTTTGCAGGGTATTTCCGGTACCGGTAAAACTTCGCTTCCGTACGTAATGGGCAAATATTTCGAAAACGATGCGACGATCGTTTCCGTTCAGCCGTCGTGGAGAGACCGCAACGAATTGTTCGGCTATTTCAACGAGTTCACGAAAAAGTTCAACGAGACCGAAGTTTTGCGCCGCATTTACGAATCGAGCTATAACGACGATCTGAACATCCTTATTCTCGACGAAATGAATATCGCCCGCGTGGAATACTATTTTGCCGAGATGCTTTCTATTCTCGAAATGCCGGATCCGAAGGAATGGAAAATCGAGCTTGTTCCGTCCGTATGGGATAACGATCCTCAGAAAATGCCGGACGGGTGCCTGCACATTCCGCAGAACGTTTGGTATATCGGAACGATCAATAACGACGATTCTACCTTCGCCGTGTCCGACAAGGTTTACGACCGTGCGCTCGTGATCAACCTTGATACCAAGGGGATCCCTTTCGAAGCCCCCGCGACCGAGGCGAAAAAGATCTCTTACTCGTATATCGAATCGCTTTATAAAATGGCGATCGAAAAATTCCCCGTTGCGCAGGAAACGCTTGACAATATCGAAAAACTCGATCTGTACGTCATCGAGAAATTCCGTATTGCGTTCGGTAACCGTATTTTAAAACAGCTGAAAACATTTGTCCCCGTTTACGTCGCATGCGGCGGAACGGAGAAAGAGGGCGTCGATTACGTGCTTGCCACGAAGGTGTTCCGTAAGTTTGAAAGTTTGAACCTTTCGCTTATCCGCGACGAGATCAGAGGGCTTATCGCTTATATGGATACCCTTTTCGGAAAGGGCGAAATGAAAGAGTGTATCGTATTCCTGCAGAGATTGCAGAAAATGTATTAACCGATAAAATAAGCCGTTTAACGATATATAGGCTTATATTGTAAGCTTGAAAAACTTTTCTTGTCATTCGGGCGGCAAATATATTTTCCCGTCATTCCGTTTATTTTGAGAAGACAATGTTTTTGTCATTCTGCCCCGGCAAGAAAAGCACGCCCGGGAAGAATTATAGAAAGGTTTCTACTTGACGGAAAAACAAAACTCAAGTTTTCGCCTCACCCGACGGGCTGACAGAGACAAGAAAACGCCACAAACAAATATAATCTTAAAGCTTCAATACCGATAAAGGCTTCGTCCCTTAAGGACTAAGGGCGTACGATAAGTTATTGTTATGATAAACCCGCATGGGATAAACGGAGTTCTCGGAAAAGGATGATGCCCGAAGAAGGAAAAACGGAC